>JADLHT010000066.1 GCA_020848695.1 Saprospiraceae bacterium | reverse complement strand
CATATAATAAAATAATTTTCTAACCCTGAAATTACGTAAAAAGTACGGATTTCAGGGTTTTTTTATTAACTTTTTTTATAATATATTTTTGATAATCAGAAGCTTAGGTATTTACCGAATGAGCCTATATATCAGAAAATAGCGGGAACTTGTATCCTTATCTCACTTTGTACAAGTATCTTACTACTAAAAACCAAAGCATCTTAAATTTCAAGGATATATTTATCTTAATTAGAATAGCATCTTTTGTAAAAATACTCAGGGAGCACCTGAATCTATTTAACTTCCAGACTTAATATGAAGCTCAATTGAATATTTTGAGTTAGAGCTGGAATAAATGTATTCTTTCACAATTAAATAATATTATTGTATTAGATCTTAATACTTAAGCCCTATTTTCTTATATACAAAACTCAACAACCAAACGGGTCCGACTAAAAGGTATTGAAGATCTTGAAAAAATGAGGGCTTCTTCCCTTCAATATAATGGCCTATAAATTGACCTATCCAGGAGATCACAAATATAATTAGTAAAATTAATCTTGTATCCATATTGTTACTCTTGCATAAATTATCTACTCTTAAATTTCCCCAGATCATAGCACTAAAGACAAGAATAAACCCAATCGCTAATTGAGGTGAAACCAAAAAATAATAAATTGAAGCTAATATCATTACTATTGTTCCCCAATTAATCCATAAACTAACCGGTTTTAATAAAGGAATAGGGAATTGCATCAGCAAGCCAACTAAACTGAATAATATAGCAGGGATACAAAGCCAATGAATAAGCTTATTCATTGAATTCTGATGGCTTTCACCATAGGTTATTAGTAGATATTCAATCTTTCGCATAAATAAAGGATTATCATACAAAGATAACGATCCTTGCTGCCAGTTACAATGTTCATTTTAGTTATCCTTTCTAGCTTACTTTAAAAATGAATCTTTTAAACTAATAGTTCTATTGAAAATCAGATTTTGAGAAGTGGAGCTTTTGTCTTGAAAGAAATACCCTTTACGCATGAATTGATACCTTAGCTCCTTGTTTGCAGATTTCATTTCTAATTCCAATTTTGCATTAGAAATTTCAATAAATGATTCTTTATTTAGAATTGAATGAATATCTTCATAATTGGAAGGATCAGGAACAGTAAACATATTCCCATATAGTCTAACTGTAGCAGAAATACAATTAGAAACCTCTACCCAATGAATTACCGACTTGGGTTTTAGTCCTGATTTATCAGATCCACTCCTACTATTTTCAATATATGAACAAAGTAAATATTCGATATCTCCATTCTTATCTTTAACAATCTCTTCGCATTGAATTATATAAGCAGACTTTAATCGTACAATTCCACCAAGGGTCAATCGAAAGAAATCTTCTGAAGGAGATTCCATAAAATCATCAGCCTCAATATAAATCTCTTTACCAAAAGGTATTTTTCTTTTACCTGATTTTGGATCTTCAGGATTGTTAACTATTTCCATCCATTCTAATTCAGAAGAAAAATTTCTGATTACTACTTTTAGTGGACGAAGTACGGCCATTGTTCGTATAGCAATTTTATTTAATTGGGCTCTTACGATATTCTCAAACTTGCTTATTTCAATAACATTCTCTCTTCTTGCTATTCCAACAGCAGTTGCAAATTCACGAAGCGCTTCTGAAGGAATTCCTCTACGTCTAATTCCGGAAATTGTAGGCATTCTCGGATCATCCCATCCGTCCACAATTTTCTCATTAACCAATTGTAATAATTTTCTTTTACTCATCAATGTGTATTCTAGGTTGAGTCTTGCAAACTCTATCTGTCTAGATGGGAAAATGTCAAGATTTTCAATAAACCAATTATACAGTGGTCTATGGTTCTCAAATTCCAGAGTACAGATAGAATGTGTTATTCCTTCAATAGAATCTGATTGTCCGTGTGCGAAGTCATAAGTTGGATAAATGCACCAATTGGTGCCCGTTCGATGATGTGGTGTAAAAAGTATTCTGTAAATTATTGGATCACGAAGATGCATATTGGGAGAACTCATATCAAGTTTTGTACGTAAAACTTTTTCGCCTTCTTTATATTTACCTGTCTTCATGTCTTCGAATAGAACCAGATTTTCATCAATGCTTCTATCTCTGTAAGGACTTAATATACCAGGCACAGTAGGAATTCCCCGCATCTTACCAATTTCTTCTGCGGATGAATCATCAACATAAGCCTTTCCTGCCTTGATTAATTGTACAGCAAATTCATACAATTGTTGAAAATAATCAGAAGCATAATATTCTCTATCTTCCCAATCAAATCCAAGCCAACGTATATCTTCTTTTATAGATTCAACGTATTCAGTTTCTTCTGCAGCTGGATTGGTGTCATCAAATCTAAGATTGGTTTTTCCATTATATTGTTTTGCAATACCAAAATTCAGGCAAATCGATTTTGCATGACCTATATGAAGATAACCATTAGGCTCCGGCGGAAACCGGGTATGTATTCTGCCCTGATGCTTGTTGTTGCGGATATCCTCTTCTATAATTTCCTCTATAAAGTTTCTTGATTTGTTCTCGCTCATATCATTTTATTACATTCGTGAAGGCATTTCTATACCAAGACAGTACATCCCATGCTCAAGGTGATCTCCGACCAATTTACTTATGTTTATTCTCCAATTTATTAATGAATCTGATTCCGCATTAAGAATACGATACTCACTATAGTATTTGTGAAAATCTTTTGCTAACTGATATAGATAGTTCGCAAGCAATGAAGGGTCTAGCTGCTTCCCTGAATCCTGTAAGATTTTAGAATACTCCATACAGGATAATAATAATTGCTTTTCAGAATTATTTACTTCTGCAGAATTATTTTTTACTATTGATGAATTAAACTTCCTTATTATTGATTTAATTCTTACAAAAGCATTGACAATATAAGGACCTGTATGCCCTTGCATATCGACCGAGTCCTCAGGATTAAAAATCATTTTTTTCTTTGCCTGAACTTTTAGAATAAAATATTTTAAGGCAGACATTCCAATATCAAATATCACTTTATCTCTCTCATCAATGGTTAGCATACTTAATTCTCCTCTTTCCTGAGCATTAACACTTGCAGCTTGAATAACTTCTTGTATTAGGTCATCTGCATCTACCACAGTTCCTTCGCGAGATTTCATTCTTCCTGTAGGAAGCTCGACCATTCCATAATTAAGATGATGAATTCCATTGGAGTATTGGAGCTTAAGTTTCTTCAAAGTTTCAGTCAATACTTTAAAGTGATAATCCTGTTCATCAGCAACAACATAAATATAATGATCAGCTTGATATCGTTTATGTCTTTCTGCAATTGTGCCTAAATCTTGAGTAATATAAACTGATGTTCCGTCAGATCTTAACACAATCTTTCTATCTAAACCAATGTCAGTCAAATCAATCCAAACAGAACCATCAGAATCTTTAATAAATACATCGTGATTTAATCCATCCTGAATGATATCCTTACCTAACAGGTAAGTCTGTGATTCAAAATAATAGGAATCAAAGTTTACTTTCAATTTTTGGAAAGTCGCATCGAATCCTTTATAAACCCATTGATTCATTGTATTCCACAGAATCCTTGTCTCTTCATCATTAGACTCCCACTTCAACAACAACTCCTTGGATAGCCTCCCTAGTTGACTGTCTTTATTGAAGTATTCATTCTTATATCTTTTAAAAAAGTCAGATTCAGATTCGTCTATTTTTTTTAACTCTTTAAAAATAAATTCACCTTCAACTGAACTTTGCCATGCTTTATATTCTTCTTTGAATTTTTCTTCAAACAAAACGTAAAAATTACCAACAAAGTGATCGCCCTTAGTGCTTGTTGATTCAGGAGTTGCTCCTTTTGCAAATAATTTCCATGCTAACATACTTTTGCAGATTGCAATGCCACGATCGTTAATAACCTGAGTCGTATTAACAGTATGACCTATTGCTTTTAAAATTCTATATACAGACCATCCTATTAAGATATTTCTGATATGTCCTAGATGCAGGGGTTTGTTTGTATTAGGAGAACAGTACTCAATTAGAAATTTTTCAGGTTGCGCGATGCAAATTCTTGATTCAAGATTAGATTCAATCAGTTTCTGAAAGTTATTATGCCAGAAGCTATCCGGCAATGTAAGATTCAAAAATCCTTTTATGAGATTAAAACTTGTAATACTACCGGATTGAATTAACGAACTTCCGATCTCCTCTCCAATTTCATCCGGAGATTTATTAAAGATTTTAAGCCAAGGAAATAGAATCAAGGTAAAATCACCTTCAAATTCTTTTTTACAAGGAGTCAAAACTACTTCACTTTCTGAAACAAGATGATTAAATTTATTTTTAAAAATAATGATTAATTCATTATACAAATAATCCAAGTAATTCTGCATGATTAATCATCAAGTTTTAATACATCTAGAAAAGCTTTCTGAGGAACGTCTACTGTTCCAATCTGCCTCATTTTCTTTTTACCTTCTTTTTGTCTTTCAAGAAGTTTTCTCTTTCTTGATATATCACCACCATAGCATTTTGCAGTTACGTCTTTTCTCATTGCTGAAATTGTTTCTCTTGCAATAATTTTACCTCCGATAGCAGCTTGTATGGCAATAACAAATTGATGTTGCGGTAGTATTTCTTTTAATTTTTTACACATTTTTCTGCCTACACTTTCAGCTTTGGTGCGATGAACGAGCGCCGTTAAAGCATCAACACTTTCGCCATTTAGTTTGATATCCAATTTAATTAAATCAGATTTTCTATAATCGAGTGGATGATAATCAAAAGAAGCGTAACCTCGAGTCATGGACTTTAAGCGATCATAAAAATCAAATACTATTTCAGCAAGAGGCATGCTGAAAGTCAACTCTACTCTATCCGTAGTAAGATAGTGTTGTTTATCCAAGGTTCCTCTTTTCTCCATACACAACTTAATGATGGAACCAATGTATTCCGGCTTCGTAATAATTTGTGCCCTGATGTAAGGTTCTTCTACATATTCTAAAAAATTCGGTTCCGGTAAATCATTTGGGGTATTGATTTTAAGAATTTCTCCACGCGTTGTTTTGGCAATATATGAAACATTGGGAACCGTTGTAATAACTTCCTGATTAAATTCTCTTGACAATCTTTCCTGAATTATTTCAAGATGCAACATCCCTAAAAATCCACAACGAAATCCAAAGCCTAAAGCAACGGAGGTTTCGGGTTCATATATTAATGAGGAATCGTTGAGTTGTAATTTCTCCAGACTATCTCGAAGATCTTCAAAATGCTCATTTTCAATAGGATAAATACCTGCAAATACCATTGGTTTTACTTCTTCAAATCCCTTGATTGACTCTTCGGCAGGATTTAAAGAATGTGTTAAAGTGTCTCCTACCTTTACCTCTTTGGCATCCTTTATTCCGGTAATAACATAACCAACATCTCCACAAGCAACTTCAGATTGAGGCATAAGATTCATTTTGAGAAATCCAACTTCTTCCGCATCATATACTGATCCGGTATTCATGAATTTAATCTTATCTCCTTTCTTAATTATACCATTCAGTATTCTAAAATAAACTATTATCCCTCTAAATGAATTAAACACCGAATCGAAAATTAATGCTTGTAGTTTTCCTTCCGGATCTCCTTTAGGTGCGGGAATTCTTTCAATTATCGCTTTCATCAGATCAGGAACGCCAATACCAGTTTTGCCACTTGCCAGAATAATTTCTGAGCGATCACAACCTATTAGATCAACTACCTGATCTGAAACTTCATCAATCATAGCATTATCCATATCAACTTTGTTAAGGACAGGAATAATTTCGAGATCATGCTCGATAGCAAGATAAAGATTAGAAATCGTTTGTGCCTGTATTCCCTGTGTTGCATCAACCAAAAGCAAGGCACCTTCACAAGCTGCAATTGATCGGCTCACTTCATAAGAGAAGTCCACATGCCCAGGAGTGTCGATCAGATTAAACTTATAGGTATTACCATCAGTATGATCGTACTTCAATTGAATGGCATGTGCCTTAATGGTAATACCTCTCTCGCGTTCTAAATCCATATCGTCCAATGCTTGAGCTTGCATATCTCTTTCGGAAATAGTTTTGGTAAATTCCAAAAGACGGTCTGAAAGTGTACTTTTACCGTGATCAATATGTGCTATTACACAAAAATTCCTAATAAATCTCATTAAAATATGGTGAAATCGGTCGCAAAAGTAGTTAAATTATAGCTATTTTAACTGAGATTATCAGAATAGATAAAAGTTATTAATAAATTGTGAAAGAAGGACTTTCAGTTTAAAAATCAGGAATCACAAGTGTAAAGAAGATTAGAAATTAACCTGAGTCTGTATTCTAAGCAATCTTCCAAACTGATGATTGGATTGTAGGACAAAATCTTCAAACCTTCTATCCGATATAGTGTACATGATTACAAGCTCCAGTTGCGGTATAATCTGCCATTCAACTCCAATTTCTAATTCTTTTACAGTGTAAGATCTTGCATCTAGCTCTGCTTTTTTTCCACCTTTATAATAGTGATACTTTACAAAAGGAATAAAAACTTGAGATTTAACATTGGCCTTATAAAAAGCTTGAACATAACCTCCTTTCAATTTATTCAATTTGATGGAGTCTGTAAGAGAATTATACTCAGGCGATTGTCCGATATTATACTCGGCTTGAATACCGAGTGGCTTGGGATACCACGTTACTGATGCGGCAATTCTTCGATCAATGAAGCTTAAATCATTCTTATACTTCACTCCTTTGCTAAGCTGCTCAGATGCTAAAACATAATTTCCTGAATACATTTGTATCCCTGTTTCAATAATTTGATTATTAATTTTCCATGGATACGTTATTCGTGCAACAAAGTGTGGACGATTATTTAGCTCAAGTCGGTTAACAGATTGGCCATTATACAATCCTACAGCTAAAACTCCATAATCTCCACTTCCTTTTAATCCATCGCTAATCAAAGCAGAGTACAATTGTCTGATTTTTACTGGTGCATAATAAAAAAATAGCCCTAGGTCTCTTTCATTAGGAATTCCACTATTCAAAGCGTCTGCTCGATCCAAGGTAATTCTGTTCTGGCTTGATTGCAAATTCTCAAAACCAAAAGGAACCTTGCTTTGTCCAATTCTCAATCGGTACTGATTTTTCTTATCAAATCCTAAATCAATATACATATCCCGTATTTGAGCAATTCCTTGTGCTGATGAAACAGCATTAGAAAAATCTGGTTGGAAATAATAAAATACGCGCTCACTGATCTGTCCAAAAAAAACCAATCTAAGACGCCTAATTGAAAATCCACCATTCTCACCCCAGGAACGATCACATTGTTCGCATTTTAATTTAGGATTGGTTTCAAACAATCGATTATATCTAAACTGAGTATATCCCCGCACATTAATCTTCTCATACCATCCAATTCTTTTATCAAGCTTAGCAGCTCCCAAATCTGTTTGAGAAAATACTGATAACTTTGCTAGTAACAATAAACCTAATGAAATCAAAAATTTAATCATCATCACTATTTCACGACAAAATTAGGATGATCTTAAGTTACTTCTAAGAATTGAATATTACCAAATTATTACTAATTTTAATAATCAATACTTGCTTTTCTGATTTTATTCAATGATCACTTTTATTCCTTTTGTAAATGCTGAAAATTCTGGCGCATACATAGATTGTAAAGAAGCTATTCCATCTGAAAACTCACCTTTAAATGAAGCTCTTAGGTCATATTCAATTACAAAAGTTCCTTTTGGTAAATATGAAATAAAAAAATCTGTAGCTACATCTCTTGGACTTAAATAATAAGCTAAACCATTACTATAATGATATCCTGAAATTTGGTAAATGGGTTCAAATCCGGAGGACCGCATAACTTTTAAGTGTACATAGTCCATTGGTCTATCAGATTTTATAATTAACCTGACAGTAACTTTGTCACCTGTCATAATTTTATTCTGTTCACTCAATGGTTTTAAAATTTCTCGATTTCCGCTAATCTGTCGCAAGAACAATTGCTTGTTAATAGTCAACTCCTTCATCCTGGAGTTCTCAATTTCGTCAAGATTCTGAAAATATTGCAAATAAGCAGCACCCCAGGTCACAGATTTGTTGGGATTAGTAATTTGAATATTTTCAAAATCAGATTTTATCTCCTTTTTTCTCCAAATATTCTTAAAATATAGTGTCCCTGTTGAACTTTCCGCAATTTTAAGATTTTCGTTTCCAAGCTTAATTTCAACGGGTTTAAATTCTTCAATAAGATTTGTGCCAAACGAAAGAAGTGAAAATATTGCTTCCGAAGTAGATTTTGTTGTGCCCCAATGTTGGGTTTGCTTGTTTTTCAAAAGCCAGGTTTTAAGTTCATCAACCAGCACGACATCATTTGTTACTTCACCGAACACCTCAATCATTAGTGCTTGGGTTTCAATCGGTAATTCATTCCAATGATATGACCAGAAATTTTTCCAATATCTTCCTATTTCCGTTGAGAACAATGATCTTTGTTTTAATGAATTGGTAATAAGTTTTGCTAATTTTTCAGCTTTTTTATACTTTGCAATAAGGGCACATAATCCCTGGTCATATAAATTTCTTTGTAACCAAAAATTTTCAATTTGTTGCCAATAGTAATTATCTATGGCTTTCATGTTTTTATCTGATTGCCAATCAGAAGACTGTAATTTACAATAGTAATAATGCAATTGCAATGAACTTAGATTATTGTTCTCCCAAGATGCTTTACCCTCCTTTACCCTTCTCGCTAATTCATCATATTCTGATTTGATTGTATAATCCAAAAATGGTCTTGTATTTCGTGCAATTAATTCTAATTCCTTCATATAATCACCGGAAATATTTAATCGGCGGAGATGCGCAATTTGAACTGCTATATGTTGTGTCATATATCGATCTGGTCTATAACCTGGAAACCATGAAAAACTTCCGTCTGAATTTTGCCTCTGCCTGAGTTTATTCACGCTCTGATTAAGTTCGTTATTCATATTGTTCATGTCCATCAGTATGGCGACCCTTCTCATTTGTTCTGTTTCACTTTGTGCATTAAGTACCCATGGCGTTTCTTCTAGCAGTGCAGATTTTAACTCTTCGTTTTGTAGAAGTTTTGATTTTGCCTTCCCTTCAATGATTATTTTATTTAGTACAGAAGCAACTTTAGGATACTTACTCATAACTTCTACCCCAATAGAGTTTGCAAAAATCCTTGACATAATTTGTTCGATACAATCGTGTGGATATTCCATTATGTAAGGAAGTGCCTGAACTGCATACCAGACAGGATTTGAGCTAAACTCTAATGTAAATTGATGCGGCTCAATAGCATTAGATTTTAACTTACTAAAAGTTGTAAGATTAAATTTTTTTATAGAATTTGCATTTAATGCCAAAGGAAGCGTTTCTGTAATTAATTTAGAATTACTCACAACAGGAATCATGACTTGTTCACCGTCTGTATGATTATTGCCTATAGCTCTAAATCGAAATAGCAAAGCTCTAGTTTCCTGTTCAGGAATTTTTAAATTCCAACTTATAGATAAGGTTCTATCCTTATCGACATTAAATTTAATCTTATTCTCACCGACAATAAATTCTTTACCAATGTTAACTAAAGTAACTGCATCCAAAATCTCCAATTCGGCATAACCATGTTGAATTTCATCAGAAAGATTAGTTAGATTAGCTGCAATCTGGATTTTATCGTTTTGTCTTAAAAACCTAGGGCAGTATGATTTTATTTGAATCGGTTTTTGCGTTACTACTTCTAAAACCTTTTGACCAAATTTTAAATCCATTGAATGAGAAAACAATTGAAGTTTCCATTTTGTCATCGCCTCATTCATTGTAAACTCTATATTAACCAATCCTGTTGAATCCGTGTATAATTCGGGATAGAAGAAAACGGTTTCTTTTAAATTATTCCTGAATTGAACTGAGACTTTATCTGTTGAGAGTGTTGTTTTATCCGGTATTCCATCCTGATCGGCATGCTCATTAAATCGTCTTTGTTTTCCATCACTTTTCATCTTAACTGCATCATCTTCCAAATTACCATTTGGAGGAGCTCCCGAGGATTCGGCTGCCCTACTTTGTAAAATATAAGGTTCGTAATAGGAATTTAAAATATTGAAATCATTCAATTGCGGATACTGTGCTATAAAACTTGCATATAAATCATTGTAAATAACATTGCTATAGCTTATCCAGTAATTTGTAGTGATGGCCTGAGAGGACAAATTAACATTTGAATAAAGTACCGGTAGTATGTTAAAATTCCATGGATTGCTTTTTATCTGATCTAATGATTGGTCATACATGGATGCGAGGACTTCATATTTTTCAGATGAGTTAATGGAATCTTTAATTTTAAATGCCCATTTTTCTTTATCTCCTGGTAATACTTTGTCTCTAAAACTCACTGATTCAATACTAAGGATTTTATTATTCCAGGGGACTTCTGCAGTCTGGATAAAGGAATACCTTCTATTATTTAAATGACAGATACCCTTATACTGAATTCCTCCTCGATCATTCTCTAACACTTTATAGCTGACCACTGATTGTTTGGAAACATTTAACCATCCCGTTTTCTCATTTTGTAGACTGTGTAATGAATAATAAACATAATAAGGTAATTCTGTTTTAAAGTGCAAAATTCTTAATTCTTCTTCTGGCTGAGTTTTTGAGCTGTTAAGAAAAACTGATGGTTGATGAATCAAGCTAATTGATTTTTCATTTATAAGAGTTGTATAGATTGTAAGTGTATCTTGATTGTCTTTTTCATCTTTAGCTACTATAATAATTTTGCAATCCGAAGGTAATAATCCTAGTTTTTTCAGATTAAGTGTTAATTCTGATTCATTCTTATATTCTTTATTAAAAACCAATTTTTCTGTTTTCCAGTTCTCAGGTAAATCTTCATTCATATAAAGATCGTCGGGAAATAATTTTCTAAATTCATCTTCTGTGAATTTCTGAATATCTGGTTTGGACCATAGACGAGACTTATAGACTCTATCAGGTGCTTTTAATGTGTAAATGCTTACATTTAAGTCACAACGAACCAATTGATTTATAAAGTTTGTTGTCTTTACAGTTAAGTAATCTGTGTTCAAATCTATAAGTTTGCCACCATTACTCTGAATAAATAGATCTTTTGGTGAAAGATTTAATCTAGTTTCTCCGGATTGGGTTTCCTGATTTAAATCGGTTGCTTCTACCTCAATGGCAAAAGTATATGACAAATTTGAATCATTATTTGAAAGGGAAGGCTTGGTATCGAAAGATATACTAAACTCTCCTTTCTCATTACTATTGGTATTTCCTGACTCAATTATTTGAGGTGGTTCTTGATTGAAATAAGAATAACGATAGAAAGGAAATTCATTTAAATAAAGCTTTACTTTATATTTAATCTTATCTGATTTAATGGGTATTCCATTAAATGTTTTTACAGTTCCTTTTAATTGAATTTGATCACCCAATTTATAAGTTTCTGTCAAGGTATCAAATACAATTTCAAAATTTGGTCTCTTATACTCTTCAACTTGGATGCTTGCGCCACCGTGATTGGTAGTTATTTGAAAAGCTCCATTCAATCCTGTTATAGGTAAAACAAAGCTTCCGGAAGCTGATCCAAAGTTGTTAGTTCTTAAATTCAACTTTCCGATCTCCTGATAATTTGCATTCCTTAATGAAACTTCTATATCCTTTTTCTTGTTTAGATTGGGATAAGTACCATTTGAATTTTGGTTTAGAGAAAGAAGTTTAAAATAAATCGTTTGACCGGGTCTGTAAATTGCACGATCTGTGAAGAAATAATCTTGCTTATAGATATTAGACCCATTAGAATATACTCTATTGACTGAACTATTCTCATAAAAATGATCATTTCCTTTAGACAAATAATATTGCAAATTATAGTTTGAACTTTGCGCAACTACAGAACCCTCTTTATTGGTTATTTCAGTTGCAACTGAAACATAATTATTCTTCTGGTCATACAGATCGTAATTCTGTTTAAAAAAATGTACTTTTGCCCCTTTAATCGGGGTTCCTTTCTTGCGATCAACTACGAAAATTTTACTTACATTTTTATTAGAATACTGAAATCCTGCAAGATTGGTTACAAAGAAAATTGAACCTGATTTTACAGAAGCATTCTCCAAATTCTTACTATCGGAAGCTAAAATAAAATATCGTCCGGTTGTCAATGGGTTGATTGCCAATTCAACAGAATGCATTTTAAAATCTACGGGAGATTGCCAGTCATCCTTCCAGGATTTTATTAATATGAATTTTTTCAAAATGGTCTCATCAAGTTGCTCAAAATGAATATTTAAATCATTGATCCCTATTAATGGTACTTTATATATTCTGAGATAAATCTCATTTAAATTTTTATATTGTAATAAAAATTTTGAATATTCCTTGGGCAGAATTGCTGATTCCTGAATGCAGCTTAATTCAGGTCTTCTAAGCTCATTCTTAATTCCGGAAAGAAAATTAATTGTTACTGAATCTTTATACATTTTTATACCAGTGTCACATAATGAATCAATTTCTACGAAATTTTGATTTGCCTCTTCAGTAAACTGCATTTTGACAACCATGAGTTTTCTTAATACTATTTCACCAGATGGATGATGAATCAGAGACTTATAGTAATCCTCTAGTGAAGTGATATAATGTTCCAATTTATTTTTGTTATCAGAATAATGATAAGCATACTCTAGTCTTTTTAAATTTGCCACAACCAACGCATTGCTTTGTTCTTTTAACTTTAAATATTTTAACCAATTCGAATAAATAGAAAACACAGAATGTTTGTGTAAATCAGAATTTATAAATGTATCTAATTCTGCAAAAACCTGGTCATCGCCCAAATTTTGATCAAATTCTGTTAAGGCATTTGTAGGATTACTAAAATGATCTACAGATCTGTTCAGCAACAATTCATAAAGTGTACTGCATATCGAAATATTCTCAGCATTATACAGAATTGACCTATAATCATTAAGATCAGCATTCTTTAATTCCTCATTTTGTAAAGATTCAAGGATGTACTGATTTCCTTTATGAATTAATTTTGAAGGACTCCAGGTTTCAATATCCGTACTATCTTGTTCTTCACCTTGAATATTCGTTTTTGAATTTCTCCTAAATGAGTTGCGTGTTGAATTTTGATATAGTGATCCAAGAATACTTTTAACCAATGACTTTGTTGGTTCAGGAATAATAAATAACTTAGCTTCAATTCGACTAATTATCCCCTTCAATTTTAATTCATCCTTTTGAGAGGACAGTTCTTCTACGTTCAGTAAAGTTTTAAATATTTGGGGATAATTGGATTCAATGGTTGATCGGGTAAACAAGATTTCAAGTTTGATAAGCGCTTCTTCAATCAATCCTTTTGACTTTAAGCTATCAATCTCAGACCATTCGTTGATATATTCCGGAAAAAATTGGGATTGTGCCACGTCTATATTAGATTTATGGTTAAATGCAAATGTGAAAAATAAGAAAACAGATACGAGAAACGCTAATTTCATGAATGAATTTTATTTACTCTAAACGAGAATTAATAATGATTTAATTAAACTGAAAGCCCTTCTTAACAAATCTTTTAGGACTAAGTTCTATAGGAAATTGGTCACCGGATTCAAAGTGATTCAACATTATTTTAATACAATATGGAAGTAAAGAAGTAGCTTTAGTTCCCATACCGTTTAGAATATAGAGTCGTTCAAATTTTGGATGTTGGCCTACGATCGGCCTTCTGTCCCTGCTAGACGGACGAAATCCATAATTTTGATCCGTTTTTATGTCTTCTGAATTCATATGCTTTCTAAAGAACATTTCATGCCCCTCTGCTTCTGCCGCTGTTATGCATTCACTTTGATCGTCAAATGAATAATTAGATCCTACCCAAAAGCATTCGTTTAATGCAATAATTCCGTATTGTGCACTTAATATATGATTTGTAGTCTTATTGGAACCAAATAATGACCTTTCTCCTTTTACACAAAAAACAGGAAGATATGAAAAAAAAGGATTTGATTTTACAAAAACACCTTCACAAAAAATCACTCTATCATAGTTTACATCCTGGTAAGAAACATAGGTGGATTCTATTTGCAAATCATCATAAATGAATATTTCATTCTCAATATGTCCAAATTGAGTGAGTTCCTGCTCGATAAGTTGCATAAGTAACGGAATATTAATTCTGAATACATTTTTTATTAGTCCATAGTTTCTCTTCAAATCCAGATCAAAGATGGAATGTTGTTTTTTATCGAACCAAGAACAAATATTCTCATAAACTGGATCTGTAAGTCTTTTCATCCAATCATTCTCCTGTTCAACGGTCTCAAGTTGGATCAATAATTCGTGATTAAAAATTATTTTTTGATGGTATTGCACTTCTAAGCTTCGATAGAATGGAATAAATACTCTTTCTAACTCGTCATACTTCCATGTCTTAACAAATCTTCGTCCTGTTACCGGATTAATTAGTCCTGAACTTATTCTACTTGCTTCGCCAGGCTTGCTTTTTCCTATAACACGAACCATTCTACCTGACTTTAATAGTTCATTAGCCAGGAGATATGCGGTTATTCCATTTCCAATAATTAAAATGGGAAGCATTTTTTAAGAATTTACAATTTATTCTTTACCAAACCATTAACCACAAGCTGATAAGAGTGATCTACTAACTTTTTTAACAAGTTTTCAGATAATGCTCCATCAAACTTAACTGTATTCCAGTGTTTTTTATTCATATGATATCCTGATGTTATTTCATCGTATTGTTCTCTTAACTGAATTGCATATTCCGGATCACACTTCAAATTTACTTTAAATTCAGGTTCAGTTAATCCAGTTAGTGCAAAGATTTTATTTCTTACCCGAAAAACCAAAGTATCAGGCCCAAAAGGAGTATCGTAGCTTACTTCGGGCTTGTTGCAACAGTATTCCATAAACAAGCTAATATTTTTCATAATGGAGAGGTAAAGATGATCATTATTAGGTAATTTTGTAGTGTGAAATATACAGTTTTACTTTTATTCTGGATGTTATTTTATTCCCTGTTTGCACAATATAAACAAATCGAATTATTTAAAGAAAAAACCGGAGAGCAATTATTGACTCTGTTATTTGATAACTACAAACCCAATGTAGTATTAAATTATACAGACGCAAGACAAATAATGTATAAAGAAATTTACAATCAAAATGATTCGGTGTTTTGTGTATATACCAAATATGCATTATACCTTGATCCAAGTTACCCAAACCCAATTGACTATCTCTCTAAAGGGGGCTCAGATAATGGAATAAATTGCGAACATACGTTTCCACAAAGCAAAGGATCTGAAATCGGTAATGCAAGATCCGATATGCATCACCTTTTCCCGGCAAGAGCTGCAGTCAATGAAGCAAGATCAAATTTTCCATTTACCGATATTGATGATCTTAAAACAAAAAAATGGTACTTTCGCTCTTCTGAATTAACTTCTATTCCAAAGAATTCAATCGATGAATACAGTGAAGGTATTAACGGATTTTTTGAACCAAGGGAAGACCATAAAGGAAATGTCGCTCGAGCTATTTTTTATTTTATGACTATGTATGACATTCAGGCAGATAAAGTATTTTTTGATACTATGAGAAACAGCTTGTGTCGTTGGCATCTTTCAGATCCTGTTGATTCTTTGGAATGGAATCGCTCATACCAGATAGCAACTTATCAAGATAATCGACCCAATCCATTTGTTCTGGATTGCAGTTTACCCAATAGAACGTTTTGCGAAAATTCTACTTCATGCGCACTTGCTGATATTTTTAATATTCAGTTAGAAAAAATGTTTGATATAACACCAAATCCATCTATCGGAGTAATTGCTCTTTTTAATTACTCAAATTTTGAAGTAAATTATATTGAACTACTTGATTACCTTGGACAATCCCATTACAGATGGGAAACAACAGACTATTTCGCAAAATTAAATATTCCGGATAATTTTAAAGGTTCTTACTTACTTAAAATTCAACTCAGGAATCATTATAACATCTATAAAAAAGTCATTATTAATTAATCCCATTTAGGCGCTTCCATGTACTTGTGTAATAATAAGATTCATTATCTTAGATTTAATTTCATTGGCCATACGCGGGTTTACCTGATTTAATTTGAACTGAACTTTATAACCAATTTCGTGGTTCTTTATTCCTGTTATTTTTAAATTTATTTCTTCATCGTCTAGATAATCTATATATTCTAACAACACTTTGTCAACCAATTTTCTGAATTGTTCTAAAGAAAGAGATAGCTGAGGACTAATTGCAAATTCTACATTGTATTTTCTCAATTCTTTTTGAGTGTAATTTATCATTTCTGCATAATAAGCTTTAGAATTGGGAATATAAATAATGTCATCATTTTCATTCAGTAAGATGATTTTTGTAATATTAATATCCAGAACTTCTCCCTGTTGTTCTCCTATTTTTACATAGTCCCCAATTGCTATTTCTTTAGAAAAGGAAAATTGAATTCCACAAAGAATATCCAATGCTATTTCTTTTGTTATGATGGCAATGGAGGCAGCAACGATAGACAAAGCAGTTACCAGCTCTTTCAGTTCAACTCCTGCAAATCCCAATAAAGTAATTCCAAGACCTGAAAAGACCAATATGTAGTATATGTTTTGTAGTCCGACAATTACATTATCAGAAAACTTAATCCCATATTTTTTACGTTTTCTATAGAAAAACTGAATGGTTCGTATTACTAAGTTTATAGACAGCCAAAATATAGCAAAATAATAGATTTTAACGACAAGATTGGTTGAAATATATTCAGGATATGTATATCCGTTAAAAATTGATTTTTGGAAAATAATCAATAAGCACAGAACCAGTAATTTAAAAACAAATTTTATTGTATTTAGCATAATAAATAACAAGGAAATACAGCCCTAATGGTTTAATAAGTTTAATTAACAATTTAGTAATATTGGAAATATGTAGTCAAAAAAATGTGCTGCTATTTTTGTGATAAAATTAATTTATATGTTTGGAATTGAAACAAACCTGGACGGAATTATTCTGGGAATGTTCATTTTATGCATTTTTTTAGTCTGTTTTTTTGAATTTGTAAATGGTTTTCACGATACTGCGAATGCGGTTGCAACTGTAATTTATACCAGAACTCTTAAGCCAATACAAGCAGTAATTTGGTCAGGATTTGTAAATTTCTTAGGAGTGTTAGCCAGCTCTGCACTATTCGGAATGGCAGTCGCTACTAAAATATCCTCCATTCTCCCCCTAGAAACCGTTTTGAACAGAAATGTTCACGAAGCTATGGCAATGGTTCTCGCAGTTTTGGTTGGATCAATATTATGGAATCTGGGAACCTGGTATTTTGGTATTCCTTGTAGCAGCTCTCATACGATGATTGGCTCGTTATTAGGTGCCGGGATTGCTTATGCTGCTCTACCGGGAAATGCAGGAAAAGTAGGTGTAAATTGGAATGAAGCCATCAAAATTGGTAACTCTTTGCTTATTTCTCCGCTATTCGGATTCTCAATGGCAATCATTCTTATGTTTGTTTTTAAAAGAATTATTGAGGACAAATATATTTTTAAAGAGCCGGAACCTGATCATAAACCTCCCTTTTATATTCGAGTAATCCTTATTTGCACCTGTACTTTGGTTAGTTTTTTTCATGGATCTAATGACGGACAGAAAGGCATTGGTTTAATGATGATTGTTCTGTTGGCATTTTTACCTACTCAATTTGCATTGTCTCCTAACTTTAATCAGAATACTCTAGCACAAGAACTTAGAAAAGTAGAAAACACTATTACACTTGCTTCGTCAGATAATTATGAATTGGAAGCAATCATGTGCAACAAAGCAACAATTGTTGGAAATTTTGCACTATTGCTTGAAAATCTTGACAGAAATAATGTAAAAGATGTTATGAAGGTTAGAAAGCAAACCGGAATCATTGCTAAAGATCTGGATATCTTAGCCAAGGAACCTAATGTTTTTACCAATAAAAATGACCTGGCTTTGGTTAAAAACACTATTAAGAAACTTAAAGGAAATACAACTTTTATTCCCTTTTGGACAATTCTTGCAATCTCTCTTTCTTTAGGAATTGGGACTATGGTAGGCTGGAAAAGAATAGTGGTTACAATTGGTGAAAAAATAGGTAAGCGACATATGACCTTTGCAGAAGGTGCAACTGCAGAATTAGTAGCTTCTTCAACGATTGGTCTGGCTTCCGGTCTTGGGCTTCCGGTATCAACAACTCATGTACTATCTTCAGGTGTAGCGGGGGCAATGGTTGCTACCAAAGGAATTAAAAATCTTCAAGCCGGAACAGTAAAAAATATAGTTCTGGCTTGGGTATTAACCTTGCCAGCAACGATATTACTAAGTGGTGCACTTTATATTTTATTCCGGATGTTTGTATAGTCCTTTAATTCATTCTATTCGTCACTGCTTCTTTTTAAAAGGATTCCAACCTTTCATCTTATCCTTAATTTTGTCTACGGTTGAATCATTAAGAATTTGATCGCTCCCTTTTCCCAGCTTATCCTTTAATAGGTCTTTCCCCTTATTTACCAAATTTGAATCTAAATGTTTATTTGCCTCATTCTCTGCTTTTTGTAATATTTTAGCTTTTTCTTCTTCAACTTTTCTATTTGCAACAGCTTTAAGGCTATCTTCAACTCTTTGAGCATCACTCATTGCTTTATCCTTTAATTTTTCAACTTCTTGTTCTCCTCTTTTTCTTATACTATCTTTAGCATTGTCAATCACTGAATGAACCATATCTTTACCTGACTCTTCCAAACTTTCGCCATCAGAACCTAGCAACTTAAAGCTAAGTTCTGGATCCAATAATTGACCTTTAAGATTGACCATTACTTTGATATGTGTTCCTTGATTAACATTTAATCCAACTTTATTTCCTAAACTTTTTAAATAATTCAATCCTGTCTCAGCCGTCTGACCTAATGCGTTTTGGCTTAACTTGCTTCGAGGTATTTTAAATTTTAGATTAAAATCCATCGGACCTTGTATTTTGGAATTTCCGGCAATTGCAACATCAATATCCTGTAACTTGTAGTTAAGCTCTTTCATCGTAACCTGACCATTTTCTACACTAAACCAATTCTTCGTATTTTTTAAAGACAAATTTTTCAATTCCTTTATATTAAGTTTGGAAGAGACTGCTTCAAGTGGTTTGTAATTCTTGATTGCAGCATCAATTGTTTCGAAAATTCCTGCAACATTGATGGAAGACAGGTCCGGAGACATGTCTTTACCTAAGGAGCCTGAAAACACAAACGAAGAATTAAATTGTCCTTCGATATATTTTGCAATTGGTGCAATTGCCCTAAAAGTTTTAATACTTTCAAATATTTTGGCAAACTGCAACCGTTTCAAATCATATTTCAAGTCAAATTTTGGTTTTTCAGTATTGGATGAATTATAAATTCCGGACAAAGCCATTGTGCCGCCCATCGAACTGCTGGTTATTTCTTTAAATTGGATCTCATCTTTAAGTAGGGTCATATTAGAACTAAAGTTTTTAAGTTCCAATTTATCATACAATAATACAGGTGTTGCGAAAGCAATATCAAGATTCATACCATCAGGAACAAGAAATGGTTCTGATGTTGTTAGTTCTGAAGAATTTGCTTGCTCCGTTTGCATAAATTTATTGACATTAAAAATAGGAGAACTTAAATTTATATTACCGTTTAATACTTTATTATTATATATATAATCCATCAAATTTGTAAAAACAAGGTTACCTGAGATATTGCTACCATTAACATTCATCCCTATAGAAGAAATTTTAAATATAGAATTTACAATTGAACCGTTAGCTTTGATATTACTGATGTCATAAGTATCATAACTTATATGATTGTAGGAACCCGTGAATTGTATATTTCCCCTGGATATCAATTGAGGCATTGAGCTTGGGTCAGACATAGCAGAGGAACTGTCTTCTTCAGCATTAAGAAACTCATTAGCATCAAACAAGTTACCATTTACAGTAGTATTCACTTCGTACTTAGAATCGGTACTTAACAATGCCAATGGATTTCTAACAGTAGCATTAATAAAGAGATCACTTCTTCCCAAAATGATGGCTAAATTATTAATTCTGGAAATATCTGGTGTAAAGTTAAAATCTCCGGATTTAACAATTACATCAGGAGTTCCGGTTGACTTATAAGAAATATTATTGAATTGAGCCAAACCATAAAGTTTAATACGATCGTATTGTTCATTTTGAACCTCTGATTCGAAAAAGTCAGTATTTATTTCAAGATTAATCAAGCCTGAGAGTTCAGTGTCCCCTTCCAATGGCATAAAATTTTTAAAATCATTCAGATCAATTTTTCCTTTAATACTACCAATTATATGTGGATTGGATTTTATGTTTTCAATACTCAGACTTCCGCTTACAGGATTGTTGTTGAGCCTGAAAGAAAATGGCTGTATTTTTAAAATTAAATCCTGAAGAGAAGGCGAATTATTTTCTGAATAGAATTCCAAGTCAACTTGATTCAAAGCTACCGGCATATTCAGATACTGAATACTTCCTTGGTCAACTTTTGAACTGATCTTCCAGCTTGGATAAATTGACTTTAAAGAATTATATAATCCTTTGAATTCTGCATCCAAATTAAAGCTACCGGACGATTTAACATTTTTATAATCATTTGTAAATACTCCAGGAATTATTGAAAACAATTCTTTAAATTCTGTATTTGGTGTATTCAATTTCAAATCCAGATAATAACCATCTGTAAGCTGTTCACTTACATGTCCCTCCAGTCGAACTTTCAAAGCATTTATTTCCAATTCATTTTTCTTTAAGGTATAGATTTTTCTTTGTCCATCAACACTTAGATCAAGACGCGATTGAACATTTAGGTCTTTCAGATAGGTTATTCCGTTCAATTTATAATTTAATTTCTTTATACTGGTCTTTGTGCTCATATCCGTTAAGTTCCCATTTAAATCAAGCGCTCCCTGATGATTAAGATTTTCTAAACTTAACACAGATGAACTGTCACGAAAAACAAATTTTCCATTAGTAATTGAATAATTGGACAATTTTAAGTTTACTCCTTCAGAATCATTCCCTGAAGTTGTATCTTTTATTAGATCATAATTTGCTAATCCGTTATCATATAAAATCACATTGAGTTCCGGAGATTCAATCTCAAAAGATTTAATATCGAGTTTATCTTTATTAGAAATAATATTCCAAACATCTAAGTGCAAAACTATATTGTTCGCTCTCAATAGAGTTGTAGTATCCGAGTGTACGAATGATTTAATTACAGGATTTGACATACATATACTTAGGCGAGGAAACTTTCTAAAAAAACTGAGATTTAAGTCCTTAAAATCAAATTCCCCATGAATTTTATTATTGGTATTTATTTTAATTTGATCTATAAGAGTATCCTTATAGATCAATGGAATTAGAATTAAAGCGAGAATTGCAATAAACAATACAATTCCAAATGATTTAAGTGCTATTTTTAAGAATTTAGGCATTTGATCTTATTTATTTCTAATCGCATAACGTTGAAAGTGTAAATTTATGTTGAAATGCTAAAGTTTTGAATGATTTTAACTTTATTTGCAGTTTATGAAGATTTTATCAATTGAAAATTTAAGTATTAGCTTTGGACAGAATGACAAATTAGTCGAAGCTGTTAAATGCTTAAACCTAGACTTAAATCAAGGTGAAATTCTAGGAATAGTTGGAGAATCCGGTTCTGGCAAAAGTGTGACTGCAATGAGTATTACAAGGCTACTTTCCTCGTCTGCTCAATATGTTTCGGGCAGAATTCAATATTTTAATGAAGATAAAACGATAGAACTTCTAAGCATTAAAGAAAATGAACTTCAGGGGATACGAGGTCGGGCAATTTCGATAATATTTCAAGAACCAATGTCTTCACTTAATCCTTTGTTAACTTGTGGTGATCAGGTTGCTGAGGGGCTCCTAGCGCACAAATTATTACCTAGAAATGAAGTAAAAGACAAGGTATTATTCTGGTTTTCAAAAGTAGGTATTCAAGAACCGAATCGTGTCTATCAATCTTTTCCACACCAATTAAGCGGAGGGCAGTTGCAAAGAGTTCTTATTGCCTTAGCCTTATGTTGCAAGCCTAAAATAGTTATTGCTGACGAGCCTACAACTGCTTTAGACGTTGGAATTCAAAAGAAAATTCTTGATCTATTGTTAGAACTTAAAAAAGAGTTTAATCTAAGTATTATTTTTATTTCACATGATTTAGGAGTAATACAATATCTGTGCGATCGCGTAGTTGTGATGAGGCATGGTTCAAAAGTAGAAGAAAGTGAAACTAGCGAAGTATTCATCAACCCGAAACAAAACTATACGAAAGGGTTAATCTATTCAAGACCTAGTATAAAATACAAATTGCGAAGATTGCCAACCGTTACCGATTTTGAGAAAAACCCAGATTATAAAAATTGGAAAGATGATATTAATCTAATAAACAGTACTGAACAAGATAGAAAGAACATAGAACTATGCCAAGCTAAAATACTTATCGATGTCAATAATCTAAAGATAGAATTCATTCAATCCAGAAATTGGTTTGGTAAAATCACGAAAAAAATTGTTGCTATACAACAAGCAAGCTTTAAAATTCATGAAGGAGAAGTGCTGGGATTGGTTGGAGAATCCGGAAGTGGCAAATCAAGCTTAGGAAAAGGTATTTTGGGTTTAACACAAATCAGTTCCGGTTCAGTAATCTATAAAGGAATAGAGCTGACAAAACTAAGTAATAAAGAATGGAGACCGCTTAGAAAAGAATTGCAAATTGTTTTCCAGGATCCATATTCTTCATTAAATCCGAGAAAAAATATCTATTCTGCAATTACAGAACCGATGATCGTACATCAAATATATTCAAATGAGAAAGAACGAAAAGAAAAAGCTGTTGATTTACTTGAGACAGTTGGCCTTAAAAGCGAACACCTGCAAAGATACCCACATCAATTTTCAGGCGGCCAAAGACAAAGGATATGCATTGCAAGAGCATTGGCTTTAAATCCAAGATTTATTGTCTGCGACGAATCTGTTTCTGCCTTAGATGTATCCGTACAAGCTCAGGTTTTAAATCTTTTGGTTGAATTAAAAAGTAAATTTGGCTTAAGCTTATTGTTTATTACACATGACCTGTCTGTAGTCAATTTTATTGCAGACCGGATAATAGTTTTACAAAATGGAACAATTAAAGAAGAAGGATATCCTTATCAAATTATAAATAATCCAAAATCTGAATATACTAAATCTCTTATTAATTCATTAATATAGCTCTTAAGGAAAAAATTTATTCATTAATATGTAGTCAAGGGATCCGACTTGTGTATGACAACCAATGCAAGAATTTCCTTTTTTTGTAGCAGATTCACTAACTGTGCCATCTGCATTAACATATCCCCAGACCCAGCCTCTACTGTCTGCATCCGCATGAGTTGAATTTTTATATAAGATTGCAAAGCGTTCAACATGATGGGTGTCATCTGTTAATTCCTTGACAACAACTGATCCATCAGCAAATTGAGCATTACTTTTTACTTTACCATCAATGTCTAATTGAGTTGCTGCAATAGCGTTAAAGCGTGTTCTTAGCTTTTTAAAATTATGTCCAGAGCCGCTACTTCTATTTAAATAACTAGAATCTAACTTGTAGTAAACCCATATACCTGAAGCCTTAGCTAGATTTAATAGTTCAAGATCCGATCCGGTAGCTGCTTCATCTTTGCTGCAGGAAACAGCTAATATCATTCCGATAAGCACAAGCAAGAGTATCCATTTCATTGTTTAAATATTTATACAAATGTACAACTAATTCAAGACAATTTTTCTTTTTCATACTGGATCAGATCTTTGTATCTTGAAGATAATACATTATTATAGTCGAAGAGTATAAATTCCTCACGAGTCAATTTATTAAATACTTTCCGATATTCACAAATATAGATTGATGCTTCAGAACTTTGCATATGTTTAATCTCAATTAATCTGCATAAACTTAAGCTGACTTTGCTCAATTGATAACTCCACAAAGATTCCATTTGCGGAGGAATCGCAATTAACAACCTGCCTGATTCTTCTAATAGCATATCGCATTGTTTAGAAAAGTCTTCGATGAATGAGATTTGAGTATGTCGATACTGAGATTTTAATTCTGACTTTGAGTTGAGTTGATCGATAAAATATGGAGGATTCGAAACAATCAAATCAAACAAAAAATTCGTTTGATAGTTCTTGAAATCAATCCACTGAAATTGAACGTTGGCAATTGCTGGATTAATAGTTAAATTAGCTTTGGCTGCCAAAATTGCTTTTTCTTGTATATCAATACCTACTACCATCGAATTGATGTTACTATGTCCAAGTAATATTGCAATTATTCCGCAACCACATCCGACATCCAATATTCTTTTAGATTGAATTTGTGTGGCGAAACCAGCAAGCAAACGAGAATCTGTAGATACTTTCATAAGGTTCTCAAAATGAAGAAGTCTGAGAGCTCCAAAATCAAAAAGACTATTACTAAGATTCGACTTCACCTCACAAAATTACTCCATAGGATACAAATCATTTATAATTGAAATAGTCCAGCGTTCAAATTGGAATTTAAAAGCGCTGGACTACCGACTAAACCATACTTGGTTAATAGATTCTAACTCTAAATGTTGCATCCTGGACGTAGTTATAAACTGGTAAAGAGGAGTGATATTTAATCAAATGATCTCCAACAGGAAGATCCTTTATTATAACAAAATAGCCTCCTGCTGCAGCAGCTTGTTCATCACCAGTTATACAAGGATCAATACAGTTCGCAAGGTCTTTATTCCCTTGAAAATAGAATAAATCGGATACAAAACGATAAGTTGGGATTTTACTAACCGATAAACCATCAATACTTACCTCCAGACTTGTAACACTAACCATACTATCCACAAATAAATTTACTCCTTGAATCAGAAAGTCTGATAAACTTTGATCTTTTCGAGGCTTATAACTGGTATCAGGACAAGGATAATCATTTATATAGTTAATCAAAGGTAAAAGCAATGACTTGCCTGAAGGAACAGAAAGGTTAATGGTAGCATTTAGTGTATTGATTCCGGCAAGAAACCATACTGGGCCTGTAGTATGAAATAAACTTTTATCTGATGTATGAACTTGCTCAATCTGATCGCAACTCTGTGTCATGAATTTCTTCCACCACTCCACAGTCCATTCAACATACGTCTTGCCAAAAGGCTTATCAGTAGGAGCAGACACATATTGGTCTGCATTCTTCGGAACAATAGGATCTTCAGTTTCAATCTCATTTTTACAAGACTGATTTAGTAAACAGATGAACAAAAGTGTTAGATAAGTCTTAAATTTAATTTGACTTTTCATTTCTAATAGATTTTAAGAATTAATAAATTGATATATTTCCTTATCAGAAATATTCTAAATAGATTCTGCAGCAATCTATTCTTAATCAGGTAAAAACTGTAATAATTATTTTTACGCTAAAACAAGTTTAGTAATAATTTCTAACTTTCATTATATCATTACACTCATTAATTAATCTTAACGAAGAATGCAATCAGAATTTCCATAATTACAGGAAACGAAATCACTAATTAAATTTCTAAAAAATAATTTTTCCTTAAGGCTTTACATCTTCTATTGTTCGAAGTGAAACTTGAGGCTTATTAAAATATCCAACTATACCTACTAACTTGACGGGCACAACTGGTATTGTTGTATTTGCGAAATTAGCCTGAGACCTGGTAAATAATTCAATAACTCCGCTTGAATCCGTTAACACGCAAGCGCCAGAATATGTGTTGCCATTTGATTTTGTTATTGTAGCATTATCTATTTGAATAAGTAGTCCTTCATGTTGTTCTGTATTGTTAAGAATGGATTGAATAGTAGTTAATTTTGGAATAACCAGATTGCCGGAACTAATCAAAGTAGCATTAACAGTGGGCATATTGTTAAGCTGTAAAAGGCCACTGAATTCAGACAACTCGACTCCTTTAACTTTAATTTCTATTCTATCACCCAAGTTGAAATTATGATTTCCTGAAAATCTAATTGTTATTCCTGCAGAACTATCTTGAACGACTATATTCAATCCTGTAATATTCATCGCATTCTTATCAGAAATCACAATTCCTTGAAAGCTGTAATCTTCAGAAATATTAATTTTTGACCCGACGAATAGTTCTCTGATTTCTTTAATAGATTTAACCGTAGTACTTCCAACTGATATTATACTTATATCTTTAGTATTTCTCAACAATATTTGCTTATCATCAAATTCTGATACTATAACATTCAAATCAATTATACCTGTAGGAAAATCTCTGTTTGAGAAAACAGCATTTGCAGATGTAAATAAATTAATTGAACCTGTATTGTCATCCGCTACTACATTAAATGCAAATTTAGAATCAGACGCCTTGGATAATTGAACATTCTTAATATGAACTAGTGAACTTTCATACAAGTTGTGATTCTTATTAAGTTCTGAAATGGTTATAATTTTTGGAGTAAGAACTAAAGTTGAAATGACCTTTTTTCCATTGGTCAACGCAACATTATTAAGCTGAAGAAGACCTTTAAACTCAGATAATTCAACACCATTCAAACTTATTTCAATTTCATCATTTAACTTGAAAGCATGAGCACCAGAAAACCGGACAGCAATCCCGGCGCTTGAGTCTTCAATAAACAAATTCTGTGCATTAATATTTAATGAATCTTTATCCGATATAACAACACCTCGAATCTTAACATTTTCAGTAATGGTCTTGGTGGTTCCAGAATACAACTCTCTTATAGAACTTATAGTTAGAAGACTGGGGTCGCCGCCTGAAGTATTACAAGGGCTATTTTTAAAATTAATTTCTACCGTATCTCTTAGGTATAACTGAACATTGGAATTGAATTTTCCTAAGACCGCAACAATACTTCCATTTCCAATTGGAGTTTTGTAATCTGCAAAATCTGCAAAGTCGCTGGTATGAACCAGAATTTTATTATTACTACAATCCGTTAAATTTAAATCTAGAAAACTGCCTGAACCTTTGTTAGCAATTGATTTAGCAACATCGGAACGAACAAATTCAATATTTTCCAACTCAATTAAAGTATTTAAATCAATAGATCTCAACGAGTTAATTCCTAACTTTTTAGGTACAATTGGATGATTTCTAGGTCCAGAAAATAGATGATCATTTGCGTCGAGATCAGAAATAAAATTTAATTGTTCTCGCCCATTTACAACACTCGAGCTTTTTCCAAGCTGAATTAGACCACCATAGTCTGCAATAGTTAGTCCTTTGCAACGAATCCCTATTTTTGAATTTTGGGGATAAGATGTATAAAGTCCATTTCTATTAACTTTAATACTTATCCCGCCGGTTGAATCTTGAACTACCAATGTTTTATAAAAGTTGCCTGATTTATCATCTGCAATAACAGTTCCGATTATGTAAATATCCTCCGAAATAGTAATGTACTTTCCAGCAATATATTTAGAAAGCAGATAATCAATTCCATGAGAAGCTTTAAACGGAATTTCTAATTCTTTTATAGGAGGTTCATCAAATGTTCTGTCAACGCAAGAGCTAAGCAATAAACATGTAAAGAAAAATATTAAAATGGTCTTCATTTAATTTAAAGAATAATTTAAACTTAAAAAATAATTAATACCCTGAAGATGAAAATATTTATTTGGAAATTTAGAAACAATCTTTTCAGAATAATCAAATCGACTTTGTTCAAAACCTCCACTGATTAAATTGCGGTTATTTAATATGTTGTTTACATTTAGACTGAGGGACAAAAAATGATTTTGTACTTTCCAGCTTTTATAAATAGAGGCGTTAACGACAAATGCATTATTCAATTTTTCCTGATCAACTATTGCTTGAAATTCAGTTGAATTTCTTTCAACTCCGGCAACAGCTTCTGAAATTCTTCGCAATGGATTTATTTCTACGAAGTTAGCAGAAAAATAATTGGCAGACAATCTTAACGTAGCATGATTGAAGATTTCATATTTGATTTGTGCTGAAATTGCAGATTGCGGTGTTCCGGCAACATAGAAATTTTTTAAATAAATCAATTTAATATCTGACGAGCTACTATATTGATCATAAATGTAATAATTAGGTCTATTGATGTAAATGTATTCACCTTTCTGACCAACAAGACTAAGCTCCAATTTTGGTGTAATTGTATATTGAATTGCAAGTTCAAGACCTAAATGTTGTTGATCGAGGTTGGTATAGAAACCATTAATAAAACCTCCATCAAGCAATTCTGAATCCGGATCTTCTTCAGATCCGGCATCTAAATAAAATCGGCGAGTAAGAATTTGATCCAAAAACCAGGATGAATAAGCTGCAAAATGTATCTTAAAATTTGGAGATTGATATTTATAAGTTAAAATACCTGAAAATACTTTGGTTTGATCTTCTACCGGCAGCTTATCAGCTCTCCAGGCCGGATTAATATAAATCTGTTCAGTGTTAGGATTTAAATAATTTACTCCGAAATTCCAAATTAAATAATTTCTTCCATTTATTTTATAAGTTAAATTAGACTTTACACCCCATTGCAAATTTTTAAAGAATTTATCATTTGCGTTTTGATTTGAAAAAATTTTATTTTGATAATTTCTTTTTAAAGAATTCCAGTTGAGCCCTTCTTCTAGGCCAATGATCCAGTCGAATCTTCTAAATCTTTGACTCCATTGTTGATAAAAACTCACTCTTGTAGAATTTATTCTATAATCCTGTCCGAATTTATCTCCTTTATAAATGACATGATTGACAACTTGACTGTTGGAATTTTGGTCTCCTTCAATAAAATTTTCATGATCGAGGTAATAATCTCCACCCAACAAATCCAACATTCTATTATAATAATGAACATTTACATTTTCAAACCTTAGATTGAGTACTAAAGATTTTTTGTGGCTAAATTGAATTCTTCTTCTTAGATATACTTCTAATTCTGTTGGGTCGTTGTGATTGTCCAACAAAGTATACTGCGATCTTCTGCCATAAATAGAGTCGTTTCCTCCATTTATATTATAAATTGTTTCATAACTATTGTAGTTGGTCTGATAAAAATAATCCCAATTCATTTGTGAAATACTTGAATTCCTTTGCCATTCTAAAATCTTCTCCTCCTTTGCATTTAAATCTTCTTCATAAGAGGGCAAATATTGATAATAATCGGGTCTTGGATCTCGAATATTTGTCCAATCAATGTTTGACCTTGACTTTCTCCCTTTACCAAACATTATTCCATATGCATCTTTTACCTTTGAATTTATCCTATTTTCCAAAGTTAACAAAATAACCGGAACACGAGTATTTACCATTCTTGAATTTCTTTTTTGATTTACCTGATAGCCCCAATAAGGATTATACAAAGTATTTCCGGTTAACTCAACCACCTCATTCACCACAGGAGCAGAGCGGGACCTAACGACAGGCGTAAAAAAAGTTAATGCTTGCATTGAAATATTTTGTCTGATGTTTTTTTGAATTCCTCCGTAAATTCCATAAGCATCATAAAATGTTCCGGGATTACCTCCTTCCTGTGCCCATCTTCTGTTGGCACCCACCATGTAATAAAAGTCTTTCTTTAAATTAGAATTGACATAATGAACACCAATGCGGTTTCTATAAGATCTATTGCTTGTTGAATAATTACATGTTAATCCTCTCCTGAAATTATCTAACCTGATTTCTACCCATTGATTATTGCCTGCTGAACCGAAGTCTTCATTTTGTTCTGGAAAAGAGAATGCTGTTTCTGAATATCTGGACAATAGATTTTGACCGGATATCAAATAATATGGCACCTGCGAATTCGTAATATCGTTAAGTAAAAATCCGTTTATCCCAAACTGGTCAAAACGATTTGAGATTCCTCTATTTCTATATCGCATTATGCTAAATTCAAATGCAATGGTCTGCTGCAATATGTCTTTTGAACTCCCTAAAATACTATACACCTCAGATTCATCCGGAGATACATCATCATTTGTTTCTACCTGCAAGGCAGATAGATCAATATTTACATTATCATTCTGTATCAAATAAAAAACATGAGATTGCTCAAACTTATCCGATTTAACTTCAGCAGTATAATCCGAATATAAACGGTGCTTAATAACTAAATTTATAATTGCTTGATTCTTTTCAAGCTGAATTATAAAATTACCGTCCTGATCAGAATAAGTAATATTTCCCGTATTCTCATCTAAAATTAGAGCATCAGCAATCGCGATATTGGTCCTGTAATCAATTAATTTTGCTTTCAAACTTTGACCTAAACCCTGAGTTACAATCAAAAGAAATAGGAGCAGATTGGTTATTTTTGGTTTATTTTGTCCCATAAAAAGGAATGCCGGACAAATCTACAAATTTTATGTTTCTATCGTCAAAAATTAATTCATACCTAAGCTGCATTTTAAGTTTAATAATTTTTCAATTCTTGGGGTGTAAATCTGTAAAGAGCCAAAGTATCCATAAGGAATTAATAAGTATTGCTTTCTATAATCTTGAGAATCTATTTGACACAAACAGGGATACCAGCATTTTTGATGAAGAATTTACACCTAATGGTGCTAAACAATGGACAGAAGAAAAATATCGTCAAAAACTTGAAAATATTTCTAAAGTATTATCTGAATTAGCAAGAAAGAAAACTCCGTCAGGCCCTGCAATAATAGGTGTTTGTGAAATCGAAAATAGAGAAGTCTTAAGAGATCTTCTCAATACAGATTTACTGAATAATTCCCCTTATCAAATTGTCCATAAAAACTCAATGGATGCTAGAGGGATCGACGTTGCCTTATTATACAATCCTAACATTTTTACATTTATTGATTACAAAAGTATACCTGTACTTCTGACTGATAGTATTGGTAGTAAAAAGTACACCAGAGACATATTGCTTGTTAAAGGTAAAATAGGCAATCAGAAATTGTATATTACAGTTAATCATTGGCCTTCGAGAAGAGGAGGCACTGCAATAACTCAGAAATTTAGAAATAAACTTGCAACAATTAATAGAATGCTCTATGATTCCATTGCTGCAATAGAACCTGATCCTGCATTTATTGTAATGGGAGATTTGAATGACAATCCTTCGGATGAAAGTGTTCGATTTATTCTTAAAGCTCAAAAAGATATCGATTATGTTAAAGAATCTCATTTCTTCAATCCATTCTATCAAACTTATAAGAATGGAGAAGGAACTCTTGCTCACAATAATAGCTGGAATCTATTTGATCAAATTCTGTTATCACATCGATTAGTATTATTTCAAAAAAATGAAATTAACTATGATGAACACCAGGTTTTTCATAAAAGCTATATGCTGGAAACGGATGGACATTATAAAAATCATCCAAAAAGATCTTTCAGCGGAGATCGTTGGAATAATGGATATAGCGATCATTTTCCTACTATTGTGTATTTAAGGCTACATTAAATTTTCCAACAGTCTTATAATGGATTCCGATAAAGAAATATTTATCATCAACGAAGAACAGCATTATGTGCTGGATAGACTCGATGATTTGGAAGGTGTGATGTTTCTAACAGGAAAAGCAGGAACCGGCAAGACAACACTATTTAATTTATTCAATAAAATATCGGGAAAAAAATCAGTGGTCTTAGCACCTACTGGAGTTGCTGCTGTGAATATTGGTGGGCAGACCATACATTCTTTTTTTAGGTTTCCTCCTGGGATTATAAGCAATAAAGATTACAAACCACTTCGAAAATCTTTCATCAATAAGATTGGATTGATTGTAATCGATGAGATCAGTATGGTTCGAGCAGATTTACTAGACCATATTGATTCAGTATTAAGACTGTCTGCCCAGAATAATCTTCCATTTGGCGGAATTCCAATGTTATGGATTGGTGATCTATATCAACTTCCACCTATTGTTAGTACACCAGAAGAAAAGGAATATTTCAGTAAATTTTATGAAAGTTCCTATTTCTTTTCTTCAAAAGTTATGAAGACACTTAATAAATTTGAATTGGTAGAATTAACACAAATTTATAGACAGGAAGAACAATCATTTATACGATTATTAAACAATATTAGAGTAAACGAAATTGATGCTGATGATTTAGAAGAAATTAATTTAAGGAATAAGCCTGTTGATGAAGAAAATACAGATCCCATAATAACCTTATGTTCAACCAATTCTATTGCCAACAGCATTAACCAATCTGAACTTAATAAAATCAAAAGAGAAGTCTGTATTTTTTATGCAAAAATACAGGGCAAGGTACCAGCTGCTTCATACCCTGCAGAGCAAGTGTTGGCATTAAAAATTGGAGCACAGGTCATGTCGATTAAGAATGCAAGTGATAAATCTTATGTAAATGGAAGTCTGGGAATTATTGAAGAGATTAATGATGATACTGTACTTGTAAAATTTCCACATTCTAATAGTTTAATTTCAATAGGTTATGAAAGTTGGGATATCGTAAAATACAAAATAGATTCAGAAGAACTTACAAAAGAGATTGTAGGTAATTTTGATCAGATTCCTCTTAGATTAGCCTGGGCTATAACGATTCACAAAAGTCAGGGAAAAACTTTCGACAAGGTAGTAATTGATTTAGGAAGGGGCTCTTTTGAAACCGGGCAGACATATGTAGCATTAAGTAGATGCAGAACAATGCAAGGCCTCTACCTAAAAAATAAACTTAATTGGAATGACATAAGAACAGACGACCGTGTAACTGACTTTATTCGAAGTTATTCTTAGTATTTTTACAAATTTTTATGAAAAATTAAACATACACATAGTGATTGAGTTAATTTTTCTAAAGCAGAATAGATACATTTGCAATTAATACAATATAATGAAAAAAACTCTCGAATTACGGAGTCAAAGTTCAAAAGAATGGCTTAATGCCGTTTTATCAGATTTTAATAGCTTTTTACAAGATCATGCGGATTGCGAGCGTAAAGCTTCAGCTATGGCCATGAGCTTGGTTGCTAAATATCCGGATCGTATTTTTATCCATTCTGAACTAATAGATACCGCAATTGAAGAATTGGAACATTTTAAAATGGTGTATGAACTGATGAGATTGCGCGAGGTACCATTGGCAACAAACATTACAGAAGATCCATATATTAAAAATTTAAATCGACAAATGTATTCTGGAGGAAACAAACGATTTATGGACTATTTGTTGATTGGTTCTTTATTTGAAACCCGAGGTGCAGAAAGATTCAGATTAATTGAAGAAAATCTTTCGGATCCAGACTATAAAAAATTTTATAAAATGCTTTGGACATCTGAAGCTAAACACGGTCACCTGTATATTTCAATGGCATTGCATTATTTTCCCGAAAACGAAGTTTATTCCCGTATGGAATGGTGGATGGAGCGTGAAGCTGAAGTTATTAACAACCTACCTATTCGTCCTGCACTACATTAAAAATAAATTTCATTGCTAAACAAAGATCACTTTCTAATTCCATTCAACTCCAATTTATGGTGGTATGGCTTTATGGGCTTCTTAATTTATGCAACAGTAGTATTGATTTCCGGGAAATATTTTATTCATTCAAACCAAGAAGCAAAGTTTAGAAGAATTTGGTTTTGGCTGCTTGTGTTCAGAGAAATTACTTTGTATTCATATATCATCTATAATGGTAAATTTACTATTTCGGAATCATTGCCCTTGCATTTATGTGGACTCTCCTATTTGTCCTCATTGATCTTTTTGTATAATCCCAAGTTTTTCTATTTTGAATTCTTGTTGTTGCTGGGAATCGGTGGTGCTGTACAAAGTATCCTTACCCCTGAAGTAACTCATGGATATTCTATTTATTTTGTAATTGATTATTACATCAGTCATGGTACAATAATACTCACTCCACTTTACGCATATTTTGTATTAAAAATGCAACTTAGGGATTTTAGCTGGTTCAGAATTTGGGTATTGGCGCATGTGATTCTATCTACTGTAGGATTAATAAATTTCTTTCTGAATTCCAATTATATTTACTTATGCGAACCTCCGGCAGTAGACAATCCTCTAATTACAGGTAGTTTTCCATACCATCTTATTGGATTTGAAATTTTTGGAACTTTACACATTATACTTTTCTACGTCATTTTTAAGTACGGTATAAATTTTAAAAGAATTTATAAAAAGACGATTTAAGAATAGTAAATCTGAATTTTGAGAATTAATATTTTTTCATTCACATTTATTGACTTAGGGCATAATCCCAATCATTCATTAAGTCATTAATATTTTCAAGACCGACAGAAATTCTAACAAGATTGTCTTTAATTCCTTGTTGTTCTTTAATATGCTTCGGAGTTTTAAGATGTGACATCGAAGCAGGATGCAATATTAATGTACTTGTTTCCCCAAGTGTTGGCGCAATTGTGCATAACTTTAATTTCTTTAAGATTCTTTTAACCTGAATCAGATTACCCTTTATTTCAATACTCAACATAGCGCCAAACCTTTTCATTTGCTTTTTAGCAATTCTATGCGTGGAATGCGTGTTCAAACCAGGGTAATTGACTTTGATAATCTTAGGATGACTATTAAAAAACTGAGCCAGTTTAAAAGCGTTTTGGCACTGCACATTCATTCGTTGAGGCAAAGTTTTTAACCCTATGTCAATCAACCAAGCTTCAAAGGGGCTCGCAATGCATCCTAATAGTTTATAACTTACCCAAAGTTTTTCATAAAATAGTTTTCTATTTGAAGTAATTACAGCTCCACCTGTTGATGCTCCATGACCATGAAGATACTTTGTGGTTGAATGGATGACTATATCTGCTCCAAATTGTAAGGGTTGAGTAAGATAAGGTGTAGAAAAAGTATTATCAACTACTGTTAATACCTTATGCAATTTTGCTAATTTACAAATATTTAAAAGATCCACAATTTCTAAAGTTGGATTAACAGGAGTCTCAATAAAGATCGCACGGATATTTTTATTATTTTTCAATAAAGTTATTACATTCTTATTATCGTTCAGATCTGTATTAATAATTTTAATTCCATTTTTTTGAAAGATCTTTTCAAATAATTCTGAAGTGCCCCCATACAAGATTGGTTGAGTTAGAATGATATCACCTGTTCGAAGGATTGAATCTAGTCCTAAAAATATAGCCGCCATTCCTGAGCTAGTAAGTAAGCCATAAGACGGCAAATCACTTCCCATTACTTCCAACTTCGCTATTTTAGAAGCAACAGCTTCTACAGTTGGATTACCATACCGGCTATAAACATGGACTCCTGGTTGATTTGCAAAAATTTCAATTCCTTCTTCAAGTGAGTCAAAACAAAATGCTGCCGTAGGATAAATTGGTAATTGATGTGGCCGACTTAAAATTTCAGCACCTGTGTTTTCTGCACAAAGAGTCTCAAACTCTTTCTTAGCTTTGTGCTTTTTTACCATACTTATAATTTTAAGGCAAATGTAATCGGTTTACATAATATGTTGGATGAACACGAAATTTTACAGGACGAAACCGAGTTTGATCAGAGAAAGCTAATCATTTCCGAAGGACAATCTCCTATTCGTCTCGATCAATTTTTATCTGATAAACTTGCTCAAGTTTCCAGAAATAAAATTCAGAACTCTATTTCTGCTGAGCTTATAAAGGTCAATGGAAGAGCCATAAAATCCAATTACAAGATTAGACCAAATGACATTATTGATATCGTATTTCCTAAATCAAATATTCCCGATAAAGTAATTCCTCAAGAAATCCCGCTTGAGATTATATATGAAGACGAACATCTGTTAGTAATCAATAAACAGCCAGGGATGGTCGTTCATCCAGCCCCGGGTAATTATGAGGGTACACTGGCCAATGCTTTAGCATTTTATTTAAAAACAGGCACTCAAAAGCTCGATAATGAAAGGCTTGGGCTAGTACATAGAATCGATAAAGAAACATCCGGATTATTGCTGGTAGCTAAAACTGACAAAGCTGCATCACATCTTTCAAGTCAATTTTTTCATCACAGCATAGAGCGGGAATATATAACTTTGGTCTGGGGCTCACCGGATTTGGAATCAGGTACTATTACAGGTAATATTGCCAGAGATCCGCGAAATCGACAAAGAATGTGTATCGTTGATGATGCTGAATCAGGAAAGCATGCAATAACACATTACGAGGTAATTGAATCATTCTACTACACAAGTCTCATCAAATGTAAATTAGAAACAGGACGAACTCATCAAATACGAGTACACATGAAATCCATCGGGCATCCACTTTTCAACGATGAAAGATATGATGGAGATAAAATTTGGAAAGGAACAATTTTTAGCAAATACAAACAATTTGTACAAAATTGCTATAAACTAGTTCCTAGATTTGCTTTACACGCTCGAAGTTTAGGATTTATACATCCGGAATCTCATAAAAAAATGTATTTTGAAGTTAATCCGCCAGATGATTTCTATGAGCTAGTCGATAAATGGAGAAAATATCTTTCAATTCGTAAAGAAAATGAATCATAATCCTTCTGAAAAAATTATGAGAATAAAATTAAGTGAATGGCGCAATCAGATACTGAATAACGATGAAAAAAAGGAAGTCGTTTTTAATCAGGCTTATCAGGAAAACCATTGGTTTGAAAAGAAAGAAATTGACAGAATGCTCCATGCAATAACTAGTCAGTATCTTAATGAAGAGAAATTTCAGAAATGGATAAATGCTTACTCTTCCCCAAAGTCTCCCAAGACTATTGGTTTGATAGGTGCAGGAAATATTCCATTAGTGCTTTTTCATGATCTTTTCTGCATACTGAGTTTAGGATATAAGGTTAAAATCAAATGCTCATCAAAAGACAGTGTATTACCTAAATGGATTCTAAACTTATATTTAAATAACAATAACTTTATAGATCAACAAATTTTATTTGTTGAAACCATAAAAGAAGTTGATGCAATAATTGCTACCGGTTCCGACCTTGCAGGAAATTACTTTGTAGAATATTTTAAGAAGTATCCAAATATTATTAGAACCCATCGAAATTCCATTGCATTACTCACCGGAAATGAATCTCAGGAAGAGCTAATTAGACTTGGTGAAGATGTATTTTCTTATTATGGTTTAGGATGCCGGAATGTCAGTAAACTCTATTTGCCAAATGAATATGACATCGAAAGATTACTTAAAATTTGGGATAGTAACTTTAACTATGTGATGGACAACAATAAGTATAAAAACAACTATGATTACAATTTAGCAATTAACATTCTAAATAAATCCAAGATGTTTCAATCTGAAACTACCCTTCTCATTGAGAATAATTCAATTCATTCAAGAATTGCCTGTCTGAATTTTGAAAAATATTCTAATATTGAGGATCTTGATTCCAAATTAGAATTGAATCATAACAAGATTCAAAATGTCATAAGCAATGGGAAATTTGATTTTCCCTTTTCAAAATTAATTGGAGAATCACAAACTCCTGGACTGTCTGATTATGCAGATGGTATAGACACAATGAATTTTCTAATTTCATTATCGTAAGATCTGAAATTGACATTATGACTACAAAACAACTCCGGGCAAACTCCATTCATCAACTACTCGATCATTATATTCCAGAAACTCCAATTCCATTAGATCACAAGGATCCTTACACTTTGTTAATTGCCGTATTGCTCTCTGCCCAATGTACTGATATCAGAGTTAATAAAATCACACCACTACTTTTTAACCTTGCCGATACCCCAGCTAAAATGATAAAACTGACTATTGAAAATATTGAAGACATTATAAGACCCTGTGGACTTGGACCTGCAAAAGCTAAAGCGATATACAATTTATCACATATTTTGATGCATAAATACAATGGTGAAGTCCCAAAAAGTATAGAGCTTTTGGAAGAACTTCCCGGTGTCGGACACAAAACGGCTTCTGTAATTATGTGTCAATCATTCGGCATTCCTGCATTCCCTGTTGACACACATATTCATCGACTTGCCTATCGATGGAAGCTTAGTAATGGAAAGAATGTAAGTCAGACGGAACAAGACTTAAAAAAACTTTTTCCGGAATCAAGTTGGAATAAAATCCATCTTCAGATGATTTATTACGGAAGAAAATATTGTCCGGCAAAAGGTCACTCAGTCGAATCATGCCCAATTTGCTATAAATTTGGAAGAAAAGAAATGTAAGTTACTTTTCCATAATTTTTTATTTCTTTCGCTTTTCTCTACCAAATAGATCTTTATCGTTATTATTTAAAATTGGCATTTCACGCGGTGCTGTTTTTTGAACTTCAACATTAAGTTTTGAAATATATTTCCAATGATTATTTTTAAATTCATAGGCTTCATAAGAACCATCAGGAAGGTAGTTACTTCCTTCCGGGGAGTTCGTGTCCTGAAAATTAATCATATGATCAAATACGATCTGTTTTTCAACTTCTTCATATCTTAACAAACAAGTACCTGATTGTGAATATCTGATGATCACTCGATTTATATCTGATTTTTCGCCATCTTGATCCGTATAAGGAAAGACCGGGGAGCCAAACAAAGGTTTCCCATCTTTGAAGTTAATAGTTTCAATTATCTTAAACCTTTCTCCTAGATTATTCTGTGCGAATCCAAAAAGAATGTAATAATTTTCTTTACCAAAGCTTTGTGGTAGAATATGATAATAGACTGCACCATACCAATTGGCTTCATTAAACTCCTCCCTTCTAATTCTTGTATAATCTCGAATTTCCCTTTTGAATTTAGTAATTTCACCTTTTTGATTTCTTAAGAGTCCAAAATATTCAAATTCACCTGTCGCCATTTCAACCTGCCAAGTACAAATAATTTGATTCTGATCAGGAAATTTCAAGACAATTATATTTGGGTGTAAGTCACCAATATCATTATTTTGAATATGTCTTGTTAATAAATTTTCAACATTTAAAGATGCAATAATTCGTGTTTCTTCAAGTTTTCCGGAATAAAGTATGTCTGACCATATCTTTAGACTATCAACTGAACTAAGTTCAGTTTTTTGCGCATTTACATATAGCAGATTAATAAAAAAAATAAAAACAAGATAACTCTTCTTATGCATTAGAATTCTGAACGAATTAGATTCTTATTTAGTGTGAGAAGACCGGCAATTCATCATCTTTTCGTAATCGGGTTTATCACTTGGAAAGCAATGTCGGTATTCTGCGATAATTTTTCCTTTACTTATTGTAAAAATTCCGGGCATTTGAAAACCATCGCCCATCAATTTTCCCCATCCATGCCCTTTTATAAATCCGGTCTCAATTCCTCTTATCCAGGATCTAAATCCAAATAATTGGTTAAAATTAGCCTTGAGTAAGCCAAACGACTCATAAAGATTACAAGTAGGATCAGAAATATGATCTAGTTGACTAAGATGATACTTATTGAAATATTGCTGAGCTACTTCCGGAGAAGCCATATGAACCAGAATGATCTCGAAGTTTTTAGTGCTTTTCTTTGAATTAAGCTTATCAATATCAGCCAATGCCTCTCTGCAAAAACTACATCCAAAATGTCTTAAAAACACAAGCAAAACTTTCTTATGAAATGATAAGTCAATTACACTTCTGTTTTGAAAAGTCGATATATCGCTAATATCTCGGGAAGCAACAAGCATACATATCGGTAACAATATGTTCCCGTATATGTTTAAAGTTTGATCAGGAAAGCTTGTCGTATACCTCCATCATACTTTTAACTTCACTAGCCGATTGATTCAGAAGAGATGTTTCTGATGGATTAAGATTAAGATTAATAATCTCCACAATTCCTTTTTTACCAAGTTTAACTGGGACTCCAACAAATACATTATTAAGTCCATACTGACCGCTGAGATTTACACAACAAGGAAATATTCGATTCTCATCTTTCAATATAGAGTCAACCATCTGTGCAGCAGCAGCACCCGGTGCATACCATGCAGACGTTCCCATTAGTTTAACCAATTCTCCTCCACCAAATTTGGTGCGTTCAATTATTGAATTTAATGTTTCTGAATCCAACAATTCAGTCACTGGAATACCTGCAACTGTAGTAAATCTTGGTAAAGGAACCATTGAATCACCATGCCCCCCCATCAAGACTGCTTGAATATCTTTAGGTGACACCTTTAGCTCTGTTGCTAAAAAAGCTCTATATCTTGCAGTATCCAGGATCCCGGCCATGCCAATTACCCTGTTGGAATTTAAACCACTAACTTTATAAGCTGCATAGGTCATAACATCCAAAGGATTCGAAACAACGATTATTATTGGATTCTTTGAATACTGCATGATAGACCTGGTTACAGAGTTAACAATGCCTGCATTCGTTGAAATTAAATCATCACGGGTCATACCCGGTTTTCTGGGTAATCCTGCTGTAATAACAACGATATCTGAATCAGCAGTAAGACTATAATCATCAGTACCAATTAATGAAGTTGAATAAAAATCTATTGGAGCTTGTTGCCAGCTGTCTAAAGCTTTACCCTGGGCCATTTCAGCTTTAATATCTACAAGAACGATTTCTTTTATGTAATCACGGTGTGCAAGTACATTTGCTACAGTTGCGCCAACATTACCTGCGCCAACAACAGTTACTTTAGACATATTTTTATAATTTATTAAGAGCAAAATTAATCTTATGTGAAAGATTAATTGGTGAAAGAATTTCAAATAAATAGTCAATAACTTAGCAATATATGTTTGTTTTACTATTAACTACGATGTTTGAATGATCAAAAATCAAAAATTGTCAGCGGCTGGTTACTAAATCTGTTAACACATTTTAATGGCTATAGAATTCCCTTCTTAAATACTATATTCCTACATTTCAGAGATTAAACCGTTTTCTTATTTATAGAAGTCTAATAAATCGTAACTTTGCTAAAATCAGTAATACACATTAATTATAAAATTTATGTATAAAATATTGTTTTCTAACATTTTGTTTCTAATTCTTAGCTCCCAACTTTCAATAATAGCACAATCAAAGGGTTTTTGCGGTTCGGGATTAATTGAAAATCACTTAATCCGTGAAAGAATGATTCACAATAGAGATGTTGAACCTGTATTTTTGCAAAGAACAGGTGCAATAAAATATGTGCCTCTAAATTATCTTCTGACAGCTAAAGCGGATGGTACAGGAAGATTACGCTACATTAAAGTGCTTGAGAATATCTGTGAAATCAACAAGATATTTCAAGATCAGGAAATTTCGTTTTATTTAAAAGGAATAGTTGATATAAACAATACTTTTTTATACGACGATCCTTCAAGTACTTTTGGTATTGCTGAAATTACCAAACAAAATAAGCTCTATAAAAATTCAATCAATTTATTTGTTGCCAGTAAAGCAAATGTTAGCAATCCTGGGGTTTTAGCATTTTATAGTCCCAATGGCGACTATTTGGTGAGCGAAGCCGCACAGGTAAGTACGAATGGATACGTACTCGCTCATGAAATTGGACATTATTTAAGTCTCGCACATACCTTTTATGGCTGGGAAACAACAACTTATGACTGTTCGCAAGCTTGCCCTACTTCCGTTTCTTTAGGTAATATTAATGTAGCCGTGGAATACGTAGATCGTGAATTACTAGTAAATGGAAAAAAACATTGTTTAAATTCTGCAGATGGTTTTTGCGATACACCTGCAGATTATAACTGTGGTTTTGGTTTTAACGGTTGCAAATGGAACGGATGTTTTGTAGACCCTGAGAACAAAGGATTAGATCCTGATGAAGCAAATATTATGAGTTATTTCTTAAACAATTGCCATAGATATTTTTCCGCTGAACAAAAAGATGCAATGGCACGTGATTATGCTTCAGCTCAAAGATCGCATTTAAAAACACCAGTTCATAATCCGCTCCCTCCAGTCACAGAAGCTCCAGGATCTCCAAGCGTTGACATTAAAGGTTATAATTCAGTAAGTTTTAAATGGAATGCGGTACCCAATGCGACTCACTATATTTTGGAGTATGCAACTGTAAATTTAAGTAACAATTCTACTTATAAGAATTATATAATTACACGTACAGATACAACCATTACTAATCTTACAAAAGGATTAAAGTATCAATGGCGGGTAACAGCTTTTAACTTTTCGAATCCTTGCCCCAAAAGTATACCAACTCAGCTTTTTAACAACAGCAACTTTGCCGTTGCTACGGATGATCATGAATTGGTATTAGATGATGTCAATATTTTATACCTGGGAGATAATAAAATTTCAATTAATCTAAATTCTAATAAAGCTTCTGAGTTATACTTTAACCTGTTCTCTATAGATGGAAAGTTTATTCATAGGAAAAAAATTCAGATAGAAGCAGGAAGCAACAACATCATTAACTCCTTGGAGAATTCCGGAATATTCATTTATCAGCTTCAAACGAATACAAATTCTTTTTCGGGTAAATTGTTTGCATTTTAATTAATCAGAATAAGTCGGTATCATGAAACTAAATTGGAACATATCCTGGTTCTTTTGTATTGTTCTCACGATTTCAGTGAACATTGTGAATCTAAGATCCCAGAATAGCTGCGGAACTAGCTTAGACGCTCAGATGGTACTGAGACTCGAACGGGAAAATTTGAAAAATGTGTTGCAATTCTCTGGAATACAGTATATACCTATGCAGGTTCATATCGTGCTTACCGACGAAGGAGGATCTGATTTTTCACTATTAAAATTAAAGGAATCGATTTGTACCTTAAACTCAGATTTTATTCCAACTGGATTTCAATTTTATATGGAAAAACCTGTTCATTACATTTTTAGCACAAAATTCAATGAACATGATTATGATATTGGGGAACAAATGATGAAGGAGAATAATGTTGATAATGTTATTAATGTTTACCTTGTATCCAGTCCTGCTGGAAATTGCGGCTACTATACATATCGTGGTGATGCAGTTGCCCTGAGTAAGTCCTGCACAAGTAAAAACTCGCATACTTGGTCACATGAGTTAGGACACTATTTTTCTTTACCTCATACTTTCTCAGGATGGGAAGGAATTAATTATAAGGGAGGATTAGCAATTGATTATGAAAAAGAAGTAAGAGGCAAAATCGAAAATGTAGAACGCGTAGGTTGCGATACTCGCGGAGATGGATTTTGTGATACTCCTGCAGATTACATAAGTAACCGTTGGAGTTGTGATCAAAAGGATAGCAGTATAATTGTTCAAAAAGATTTAACAGGAGAAAGTTTTAAATCGGATGGCTCCTTAATTATGTCCTATTCAAATGATAATTGCAGTTCTCGATTTTCAAATCTGCAAATGAATGCTATGCAGAATTTTTTGGCAAATCGACGTTCAGACTTAATAAGAAATATTCAATTAAACACAGTTGGAGAATTTGATTCCGAACAAATATTTCCGTTGGATTCATCGACAACAAAAAGCAAGGTAAACTTTAGTTGGAACAAACTTGATTTTGCAGAATCGTATATTTTTCAATTATCCAGAAATGCTCCTTTTAGTGTTCTGATAAAAAACATAGAATTAAAGACAAATACAATCGAAGTCGACTCCTTACTTCAAGGCAAGAAGTATTACTGGAGAGTAATTCCAATAAGTTCCCAAGATTTTTGCGCTGCTGAATCGAAATCTCGAACTTTTCAAGTAGATAATTTTGTATCGACTTATTATTCTGATGATAACAAATTAAGTATTACACCAACAGTTTTAACAACGAATCAATCCTTAGTAATTAATTCGACTTATTCTCTTAGCATTAAAGACATTCAAGTAATGTCCATTAATGGTCAAATTCAGAATCAAAATATTGAATTTAATTATTCTAATAACTCCATTCAATTAAATATTTCTCGCCTGCCATCCGGAATTTACTTTATTAAATTAAAGGAGCAAGAAGCAAAAATACTTATACTCTAAAATGAATCTTCACGAATACCAGGGAAAACAAATATTAAGCTCATTTGGAATTCCTACCCAAAAAGGACTTTTAGCCTGCTCAGTTGACGAGGCTATTACTGCTTACAATGAGTTAAAGTCATCTACCGATACGAATTTTGTAGTAGTCAAAGCACAAATTCATGCCGGGGGAAGAGGAAAAGGAGGCGGTGTTAAATTAGCTAAAAACAAAGAAGAACTTATCCAATACTCGCAAAGTATTCTTGGTATGATGCTTAAAACTCCTCAGACACCAGGAGGGATTAATGGCCCTGGTAAGAAAGTTCTTAAATTATTAATTGCTGAAGATTCTTATGCTCCTGATTTTAATGCCTGTAAAGAATTTTATATATCAATATTAACAGATCGGGCTTCACAGAAAAATGTAATTATTTATTCTATTCAAGGAGGAATGGATATTGAAAAAGTAGCAGATGAAACACCAGAATTAGTTCATAAGGAATACATTGATCCCGCTTTAGGATTCCAGGAGTTTCAAGGTAGAAAAATGGCTTTTAATTTGGGCTTGTCCGGAAAGCCATTTAAAGAAATGGGCTCTATTATATCAAAGCTTTACAATGCATTTGTTAAATCTGATGCAAGCCTAATAGAAATAAATCCATTGCTGATGACTGCTGATGAAAGAATTTTGGCCGTCGATTGCAAATTCGTATTAGATGATAATGCATTATACAGGCATCCAGACTATGAACAAATGCGTGATGATTCAGAAGAAGATCCCACTGAAGTTGAAGCAAGAAATAACAATTTAAATTATGTCAATCTTGATGGCAATGTAGGCTGCATGGTAAATGGTGCAGGTCTCGCTATGGCAACAATGGATATTATAAAACTTGCAGGTGGTAATCCTGCAAACTTTCTAGATGTAGGAGGAACAGCAGATGCGCAGAGAGTCGAAAAAGCATTTAGAATAATATTAAAAGATCCTGCTGTAAAAGCAATATTAGTCAATATATTCGGCGGCATCGTTCGATGCGATCGTGTAGCTCAAGGAATTGTTGATGCTTATAATAATATAGGTAGTATTGATGTACCCATAATTGTTAGGTTACAGGGAACAAATGCAGAACTGGCAAAAAAAATTATTGATGAATCCGGGTTAAAAGTTCATTCTGCAATTCAACTTCAGGAAGCAGCTGATTTAGTTACTCAAGTATTAAATTAGTTAATATTGGACTCAATTCGCCTTAGTAGATTGAATGAACTCATTAGGCGAGCTATAGCATTAAACTTTTCACAACCACTATGGATTACCGCTGAAGTGGTCCAATTAAAAATCAACAAGGGACATTATTATTTAGAACTTGCAGAGCGCACAGATACAGACGAAATAATTGCCCAATCTTCTGCTGTAATATGGAAAATGAATTTTTTAAAAATTCAATCTGAAAGTTTATTAAATATCCTTAAAGAAGGTAATGAACTTAAATTAAAAGTTGATATTGATTTCCACATAAGGTTCGGATTAAAGCTAAATATATTAGAGATTGATCTCAATTATACTTTAGGACAAATTAAGTTATACCGTCAAAAAGTAATTTCAAAGCTTATTGAGAAAGGACTCTGGCAGAAAAATAAAAAAACAATTCTTCCAGCCGTAATTAAGAACATCGCAATCATTACAAGTTTGACTGCTGCCGGAAAGGAAGATTTTGAAGAACATCTTAAAGATAATCCATACGGTTATACCTTTATTGTTCATCTCTACCCTTCAAGTATGCAAGGAACAAGCAGCAAAACAGAAGTGGTATCAGCTTTACAAAAAGTAGTTGCTCAAATCGATTGTAAATATGATTGCATAGCAATACTCCGAGGAGGAGGAGCAAAGCTTGATTTAGCAGACTTTGATCATTTTGAAATATCAAAAATTATTGCAGAAATAGAAATTCCTGTATTAACCGGCATAGGACATTTTCAGGATGAATCTATCGCCGATATGAATGCTTTTCAATCTTTAAAAACCCCTACGGCTGTTGCTGATTTTATTATTCAATACAATAATTCCTATGAGATAAAGATTAAGAAATTACACTCTGAGATTATCAACGTAATTCAGGAAAAAATTAATGCTAAATATCATTATCTAAATTCTTACCGTATAAAAAGAGCTAGTTACCTTTCAAATATTCAGATCATAAGAAAAACTGAATTGATAAATTTTCAGAATGAAGCTAGGCATGTATTTCAAACTATTTTGCATAACAAAAGCTTGGAGATTCAAAAACTATCCTATTTAATTGATTCCAACAATCCTTTTAAGATACTGAGTAAAGGATTCAGTATTAATTTTCAAAGCGGAAAACGAGTAAAAAACCTAAAACAAATCAATACATCTTTAGAATTGTTGACAATGTTTGAAGATGGTATTTTAAAAAGTAAAATTGAATCATGAAAAAGGAGAAACTTGCCTACGAAACGGCACTCGATGAGCTAAAATCAATTTTAGAAAAAACTCAAAATGATGAATATTCCATGGAAGAACTGAGTATTGCAATTGAAAGAGCAACACAATTATTAAAATTCTGTGAACAATCGCTAAGAGCTCTTCAGGATAAAATTATTGAGATTAAATAATAGTTTAAGGACACTAACACTCTATAAATTTCTGCCCAACAATGAATATGGATTCGAACTCAGAATTCTGCTTAGGCTAATTCGGTAAAAGAATAGATTTGATTTTTGAATATTGATTTTCAGAATAAAATTCTGTCTTTAGAATAGCAAAACGATATTGCCAAGCAATTTGAGTGTTAATAAAGTGTGGAAAACTCATGTATGGGCACACTTTTCCTTTTAAGATTTTCAGCTGAGAATTAATGTTATGCTGATTTTTTAAATTTTTCCATATT
>JADLHT010000065.1 GCA_020848695.1 Saprospiraceae bacterium | reverse complement strand
TGTTTGAAAGAGAAGAAATATCTGTACTAATTTGCTCCACAGCAGCAGGGTCAACACCAATAACTTCTCCTTGATTATTGACTCCAAGTAAAATTGATCCGCCCTCGCGATTGAGGAAAGCGCAAACCTTTTCAAACAGATTTCGAGGGGTTGAATCCCTTGCTTCTTTAAACTCTAACCTGATCTTTTCTCTCTGTTTTAATAAAGATTTTACTAATTCTATTGACATAAAAATTTATTGAATTTAACAAAAATTAAATAAGCTTCCCTTCAAACGCTTGTTTTATCAACCATGACTCTTTAGAATACTCGTCTGCCATTTTAAGAAAGAGCAAATATGTAAGCTGCTCAAGATAATCACCATAGCTTACTGCATCATCTCTTAATGTGTTGCAGTAATTCCAAACTCTTTGAACAATTGATGCTGTTGTCATATTATTTGTATTATACTTTCTGATTCAATATCAAAGCAGATATAACCAAGATTAAACCCAAATAATTTGTTTAAATGTAAAATGTAGTTTATGAATTTTTGATCGGCCTTGATATTTGAGACCAAATAAAATTGTTTTGCTTTTCTTGTATTTGGGAAACAAGAATATTCTATAAGTTGACCTAAAGCATATCTTAAAGAAGTTATTAAATGTGGATATGTTTTTATCTCATAAAATATATCCATATTGTTTTCCCGAACAACAATATCTATACGATTATTTCCAATAACTCTGCATTCCCTTCGCACTTTATCTTCACCGTATTTCTTAATCAGATAATCCATCATCGCATCAGAAATTAGATTATGTGTTAGATCTATCTCTTTAGATTTTGATTTATAATTTGCTTTAGCTTTCCCCTTTAACTTCTTTTTTCCCTTATTACCAGTTAAAAAGTAATCTCCAATGTTTTCTTTGATCTCTTCAATATTTAGGTCCCCATTCCAGGGTAATAAAACGTAATACAATGAGGAAATTCTTTCATCTTCTGATTGAACAGGAATAGGCTCTTCAAAAATATTTTGAATTTCTGAAACCTTGAAACGTACATTTACAATATCTCTTTCTTTCAAATATTCATTAATTAATTTATTCCCATCCAAGCTGAGTGCTGAAAGTTGTGATCGCATATTTTCCAGGACGCCTCTCGTCTTAAAAACTACAAGTGCTTTTTTTGCCTGTTCAACATTAAGTACTTCCACTTCATTTAACTGACCAACCCAATAATTTATTCCTTCTATTGAATTCCGAGTAAATAATAAGAGATTAAATATATTCCCCTCATATTTTTTTTGAAATTTTCTGATTGGTTCTAAAAATCCATATTGGTATCCATTGATTACACGACTCGTATTAAGTAACCATTCCTCGTGTCCAAATCCATATTTTTTCTCGTGACTATCCGTTGTTGCTTTCCCTAGCCTACCAGAAGGTTCTGTCCAACCGTTTGTATTCCAGCATACTCGAGTAATCCTATGAAATCTTTCGGGCTCTAATTTATTGATTGTATCAAGTACTAATCTATATTCACTCGGGAAATTATCTTTAATAAATTTCATAATTTCTTGAATATCAAATCCAAACTGATTGATCTTGCAAAAAGTTCTTGGATTAGTATGACGAATATTAAAATTATGTTCAATCGGCTCAGCAAGTAAATGTATAAATTTAACAGGAATGCCAGGTAGTTCTCGCTCTTTTATTTCAAAATCGTATGTTTTATAGTGGTATTCATCCAGAATAACTGCTACCCCAGCATAATTGTATTTACTAACTAAGAAAACAATGTCATCTTTTTTTGCTTCATTAATCCACGGATTAATGCACGTCCAACCATTGAACTTTTTTAAATCTTTCTCTTTCTTATAATTGATATTCTTATTCATCCAATCGAACGCTAATTTCTTCTCTTTATTAAATGATTTTATATCTTCTTTTTTAATTTGTCCCAATCGCCAAATACTCATTACACTAGCCTCCCTTCAAACGCCTGTTTAAGTATTGACTGCCTTAATGTTTCTGACTTTGCTAAGCTTTCATCAATCGCTTTTTCTAAATTGTCTGCTTCAGAAAATCGTTTTTCTATTTCTTCTACTATTTGGGTTTGTTGAGTTAGTGGTGGCCAAGGAATATTAAAAGCCTGTATTTCTTGAGCATTAATATTATTTACGCCGCTTGTAGATTTTGCCTTGAATTCAATTTGATTTCTTAATTGATTAGAAGATAGTAATAGATTGAGAAATCTTGGGTTATATAGATTAGTTTTTAACCTAATCCTAATTAAATATCCTGCATACAGAAATCCCTTATGTTTTTGAGAAACAATAGCTGATTTACCAACAATAGAAATGCTACCATTTGAACGAATAATTAAAACATCATTTGCAATAAGTGACAGCTCTATAATTTCATCCTTATTGAATTCAGAATATTTTAAGTCTTCATCATTTATATAGCCATTGATAATATTAGGGATCCTTAAAACAGGTTTACCTACTTTCTCATAATAACATTTTTTAGACGTACCATATCTAATTGATTCTATAACTTCACCCAGCTTCACCCACTTCCAATCATTTGGTAAATTGTCTGAACCGTGATTGACCAGGATTTGAGGATTAGCAGGATTTAAGGATTTGCCTGATTTATTTTTTTCTTTAATCCTGTTAATCTTATAATCAGATGAATCCTGGTGCAGACG
>JADLHT010000064.1 GCA_020848695.1 Saprospiraceae bacterium | reverse complement strand
GAAAGATTACGATGCAAGTATTGACCCATCTCATAAAAAATTAAATTTATCAATCGATTGCAAAACATGTCATACAACAGATCCTGGTTGGAGTCCTGCAAGATTTGATATACACGATCAAGTTTTTGAATTAAAAGGTCAACATAAAGTTATTGCTAACGATTGCAAACAATGTCATATTAATTCATTCTCAAATACTCCAAATACTTGTGTAGCTTGTCATCAATCCAACTATGATGCTACTAAAAATCCAGATCACAAATTGACAGGATTCTCAACAGAATGTAAACAATGTCACCAAGAACAAGCTTGGGTTCCTTCTATATTTGATCACGATGGATTTTTCTTTCCTATTAACTCTGGCAAACATAAAGGAACATGGACGAATTGTAATGAGTGTCACACAACACCTGGAAATTTTAAATTATATGATTGCCTTATCTGTCATAAGAATCCCGAAACAGATAATAAGCATGTTTCAGTAACGGGTTATCGATATCAAAGCAATGCTTGTTTAGCTTGTCATCCGACAGGCGATGCAGACATAAGTTTTGATCATAACAATACAGCCTTTCCACTTACAGGAGTACATAATACAACAGATTGTTTTGAATGTCATACGTCTGGATTCAAAGGGACTCCACGAGAATGCGTAAATTGCCATCTCAATAATTTTAATACCAGTCAAAATCCTTCTCATACAAAGTTAAATTTTTCTACAGATTGTATCATATGTCATACCACTGATCCAGATTGGATGCCAGCAAAATTTGATATTCATGATCAATTTTATGAATTGAAAGGTGCACATAATACTGTAAGAAACGATTGCAAAACTTGTCACAATGGAAATTATAGCAACACACCAAACACTTGTTTTGATTGTCATCAAAAAGATTATAATGCAAGTAAAAATCCTGATCACAAAGTAGTTCAGTTTCCAACCGATTGTAAATCGTGCCATAATGAAAATGCTTGGATGCCTTCAACATTTAATCATGATGGAATGTACTTCCCAATTTATTCTGGCAAACATAAGGGTGTTTGGAATAACTGCGTAGAATGTCATTTGAATCCAAATGATTATACAATAATTACTTGTATTGGATGTCATAAGAATCCAGAAACCGATGATCAACATTCCATGGTCAATGGATATACATACAATGATCAGATGTGTCTTGCTTGTCATCCACAAGGAGATGCAAGTATGAAATTTGATCACAACAATACTACATATCCACTAACAGGAGCTCATCGAGTTGCAGCCTGTATTGAATGTCATTCAAAAGGATTTAAGGGCACACCAACTGATTGTAATTCTTGTCATCAATCAGATTATGAAGCTTCATTAAATCCATCCCATAAAAAATTAAATTTATCAACGGATTGCATATCTTGTCACACAACAGATCCAGGATGGAGTCCGGCGAAATTCGAGATACACGATAATTATTATCCATTAACGGGCGCACATAATCCTGTAAGGAATAATTGTGCTTTGTGTCATCAAGGAAATTATAATCAATCAGGGCAAGATTGTTATTCATGTCATCAAGCACAATATGATGGTTCATTAAATCCAGAGCATAAGAAATTAAATTTGCCAACAGATTGTAATCAATGCCACACCACGAATCCAGGTTGGGAACCTGCAACATTCTCTATTCATGATCAGTTCTATGAATTGAGAGGAGCACATAATCTGATTCGTAATGATTGTAATAAGTGTCATACGAATGGTAATTATAACAATACACCCAATACCTGCTTCGGATGTCATCAGAAAGATTATGAATTAACTAAAAATCCTGATCACAAACTTTCACAATTTAATACTGATTGTGCAAGTTGTCATAAAGAAAGTTCTTGGGTTCCGTCGACATTTGATCATGATGGATTATATTTTCCAATTAATAGTGGCAAACATAAAGGAGTATGGAGTCAATGTACTGAATGTCATATTGATCCCACCAAATATGAAATATTCCAATGCATAGGATGTCATATTAATCCAAAAACAAATGAAGATCATATTGGAATTGGTGGATATGTTTATCAAGATTTTGCTTGTCTAGCTTGCCATCCACAAGGAGATGCTAAAATGGCCTATGATCATAATTTAGGTGGCTTTCCATTAACAGGGGCACACATCATAGCAGATTGTAAAGATTGTCATAAGACTCAATTCAAAGGAACATCTAAAGAATGTAATTCTTGCCACAATTTAGATTATAATAATTCACTAAATCCTGATCATGAAATATTAAATCTGTCGATTGAATGTGCGATGTGTCATACTACTAATTCAGGTTGGACACCGGCATTATTTCCAATTCACGATCAATTCTGGACATTTACTGGAGCCCACATTCCAGTAAAAGATAATTGTGCTAAATGTCATCAAGGAAACTATAATAATACACCTAATACTTGTGTTGGATGTCATCAAAGTGATTATAATACATCATCAAATCCAAATCATAAATCCTTAAATATTCCTACCGATTGTGATCAATGTCATACTACAGATCCTGGTTGGGCACCGGTAACTTTCCCAATACATGATCAATACTGGCCATTTACTGGATCGCATATTCCTGTGAAAGATAATTGTGCATTGTGTCATAAGAACGGAAATTATAATAATACTCCAAACACATGTGTAGGATGTCATCTTCCACAATACAACGGCTCCACAAATCCTAATCATAAGACATTGAATATTCCTACCACATGTGATAATTGTCATACAACAGATCCGGGTTGGGCTCCAGCCACATTTGATATTCATGATCAATATTGGATGCTGAAAGGAGCACATTTACAAATAAAAAATAATTGTACCGCTTGTCATAACGGAAATTATAATAATACGCCGAATACATGTTATGGATGTCATGCCAATGATTACAATGGAGCGAATAATCCTCCACACGTATCGGCAGGATTTCCTACAACATGCGCTAGCTGTCATAATGAAACAGCTTGGATACCATCATCATTTGATCACGACAATATGTATTTTCCGATATACTCTGGAAAGCATAAAGATGAATGGAATACCTGTAGTCAATGCCATACGAATTCAAGTAATTATAAAATATTTACTTGCCTTCCTTGTCATCCAAAACCTCAGACGGATTCTGATCACAATGGAGTTCAAGGATATAGTTATACAAGTTCAGCATGTTACAGCTGTCACCCAGATGGCAAAAAATAAAAATGAAGATTGTTTTATCTATAGTTTTTTATAGTTTGTCTCTTCAACTTCTTTTGGCGCAAAATAATGATACGATAATCGGTTCTGTCAGCTTTATTAATACTAGCAGCACTTATCTTAAGTTTAATAATACAAAAAAATTAAACATCGGAGATTCCTTATACAAAATTGAAAATAATACATTCATTGCTTGCCTTGTCATTCAACAGTTATCTTCGTTATCAGCTGCATGTACTTCTATTGCCTATTGCAAAACTGTAATTGGTGACAAGCTATATTTTATAAAATCTTACAAAAACGTAGTACAAGATAACTTTGCTGAAAAAAAATCAGATACAATAACTAAAAAAAATATTGATACTTTATTTAATCCTTCTTCTGCTATAGCAACTAACACGAGTAAAAGAAGCAAAGAGAATTTAAATATTAGATTATTAAGTTCTGCAACAGGCAGTTTTAATAATTCGATAAACGAAGGAACTCATCGCGCAAGGGCTTCAATGACTTTTAATTACGATAATATCAATAACTCCAAATGGTCTATCCATTCATTTATTAATTATAATTATCGATTGGGTAAAGTATTTAACCCAAATATTCTTAGATCTGATCTAAAAATTTATGGATTAGATGTAGAGTATAGATTTGATAGTACCCAGGTAATTATAGCAGGAAGAAGAATTAATAATAACATAAGTAGCGTAGGTGCTATCGATGGACTTCAATATGAAAAAAGAATTAAAAAATTCATTTTTGGGGCAGCTATTGGAAGCCGGCCAGACCTAACAAGATATAATTATAATCTGCAGCTACCTTTATATGGACTATATAGTGTTTATAATGGAAGAAATAACGCATACCAGCATACAGCGGGAGTTTTCGAGATTAGAAATCATGGAAAAACGGATAGAAGATTTGCCTATTTTCAACATAACAATTCTAATCTGATAAAAAACCTATTCCTTTTTAGTTCTGCTGAATTCGATTTGTACCAATTAAAAGATTCCGTTTTTAAAAACAGTTTTTCACTCACAAGTTTTTTTGTTAATGCAAGATATAAAGTGAATCGTAAATTATCTTTGAGCGCTTCATATGATAATCGAAAGAATGTAATTTTTTTTGAATCATTTAAAAATCAGTTAGATCAATTATTAGATGAAGAGACCAGAACAGGTATTCGCTTACAAGTTTCTTATCAATTATTTAGATACTTAAATTTAAATGCCAATTACTTCTATCGTTATCAAGGAAAGCAATCTAATCCGACTCGTAATGTTACCGCATATCTGGGTAGTAATAGAATTCCAGGTGTATTGATGACTACATCACTTTCTTATAATTATATTGAGACAATTTATTTCAATGGACAGACTATTAGTCTTAGAGCGAATAAAGATTTTTTCAAAGGAAAATCAAATGTCGAATTAGATTATAGAAAAATTAATTATAAATACTTGAGTACGGAATTAGAATTGCCAAAGAACATATTTGTACTTTCTATTTCGCAGATTTTGTCACGATCTTCCACATTACTAATCAGTGGAGAATGGGATATTGAGCCTCAACAACAAGCTCAAAGATATTTTGTTACCTTTATACGAAGAATTAGAAAAAAATGAAAAATGTAATTTCCATCTTAATTATTACCATATTTCTATCTTGCAAAGATAAACCTACAGTAATACAACCAGTCAATACACAGGAAATCCCCCAACTTAGTAATCAAAGCACCAATTCCAATAATGTTACTGGTGAAACACAATCTTCGGCTCATCAAATTATTGCTAAAGAAGTTAAACATACTGAAAAATATACTTATATTTTAGCTCAAGAGAATGATCAAGAATTTTGGGTGGCAGTGCCTCGCCAAGAGATAAAACAGAATGAAATGTATTTATATCAGGATCCACTATTGAAAACGAACTTTTACAGTCAAGAGTTTAATAAAAATTTTGATAAAATTTATTTAGTATCTTCCATCATTGCAGCTACTCAACATCCTGGCAGTGTTTCGAATGAAGCTGAAACAGGAAATCCGATTAACCAAAATGCTCAAGCAGATCCTAATGCTATTGCATTAAAAGACCTTTTTTCTTCCAAAGATAAATATGCTGGTAAAAGTATTACAGTAAGTGGCAAGATTGTAAAAGCCAACTTAAATATCATGGGACGAAATTGGTATCATATTCAAGACAATACAAAAGCAGATGGCAAAAACTTAGATCTAACAATTACTAGCAATGCTCAAGTAAATGTTGGTGATGTCGTCAATTTCACAGGTATTATTGCAGTTCAAAAAGATTTTGGTTCAGGTTATAAATATAATATAATTATGGAGCAAGCAAACTTAAAATAATTTGCTTATTAATTTGCAAGGTACTTCTTTCGATAAAAATAATATCCAAAAATGCTTAAAATTGTCAATGCTATAATAGCATTATAAACTTCTGTTGGAATGGGAACAGGATCACCAGCAGCATAAGAGTGAAGTCCAGATAAATAATAATTAACTCCATAATAAGTCATAATCACTGTTGCAAATCCAAATAATGAAGCAAAATTGTATGCATAAATACTTTGTAATCCTGGAATAAATCTCATATGAAGTATAAATGCATATACTAGAATTGTTACCAATGCCCAAGTTTCTTTGGCATCCCAACCCCAATATCTTCCCCAACTTTCGTTAGCCCATACTCCACCTAAATAGGTTCCTATACTTACCATGACTAAACCACCTATTAAGGTGATTTCAGAAATGATTGTTAATTCTTTTATTGCTCGTTCTATTCTCATCTTATTCTGTCTAGTGATAAGTATGAATAATAATAAATTCAACATTCCAATAACAGCACCTAACATCAAGAATCCATAAGAACCTGCTTCCATTGACACATGTATCATTAACCAATAGGATTTTAGAACTGGAACAAGTGGTGAAATTTCAGGATCCAGCCAATTCATTCCAGCCACTAATAGAATGGTTGCAGCAAGAACACATGATGCAGTCATTCCTCCCAATGATCTATGAGAAAAAATTAAACCTGCTAGAACCGAAGTCCATGCAATGTAAATCATCGATTCGTAACCATTGCTCCATGGTGCATGACCTGATACATACCATCGCAATCCTAATCCAATAGTATGAAAGACGAAAAACAAAAGAATGAAATAGAACACAACTTTTGTAAACTTAAACTTATTCCATTCAGGTTTAAATATTAAAGTGATAAAAAGTACTAAGGATAATAGTCCTAACAGTCCATAATAATTTCTAAGTTTTCCAAATATGTTAATTTTATTAAGAAATATTTCTGTGTTTAATTTTGATTGGCTTGGAATTATGGCAGAAGCTACAACATTTTGATATTGATTAAGTTTATTGATTAATTCATCAGGTTCTGACCAATTACCACTTTCTATACTATGTTCGACAGCATGAGAATATTGATCAAAGAAAAATTCTTGAAATCCATTCTTATTATTTTGATATTGTGTTCTAAGTAGATCTTCAGGGCAAAGCCAGGTATTACTACTATCATTTTGCTGAGGAAATATCTTTAGAAGTCGAGTATTCAATACCATGTTGGTAATGTTGACTTTCTCATCAAGTTTTATTATAGCTTTCTCATAAACTGAATGATCTTTAGGGTTCATCATCTGTGCTTTTCGAATATCTTCACTAAGAATATATTCGCCTTCCTCGTCAAAGAAACTTCGGTATGTAAGTAATCCTTTACTTGCATTAAGTTTTTTTAATAAGCCTTCATGCTTGCCGGATTCAATTAAGGGAATATTCTCCCAAGCAGCTGGATTAATATTCATGGATATAAATATTTGATCTGCTGTTAAATTATATAATTCATTTTTTTTGGAAAGCTTTCGTAATACTTCACTTGATATTGTATGTATAGGCTTGAATCTTCCTTTGTGATCTTGTGTAATTATTTTCGAAAATAATTGCGCATGTTCTTTGCTGACTGTTTTGGGTATATTTAAATTCTGACAGAATAATGTAAATGAAGAAATTAAGAATAATAAAAGTGTCAATTGATTTTTTTGTAATTCTCTAATACGTTGTCTTAAAAAAGTAAATCGACTATTTCTCACAATAAATATCATAATTAATCCTAAAGTAAGAAGTCCATAACCAAGATAAGAAATCCAAGTTCCCCAAAAATCATGGTTCACACTTAGTACAGTACCCAATTCATCAGGATCATAACTAGATTGAAAAAATCGATATCCACGGTATTCAAGAATATTATTCATATATATTCTATGATCTTCATGAATACTTTTGGAAGGATCCAATAGTGTAACTTCACTTTCATAGGATGAAGCATTATTTGTTCCTGGATATTTTTCCATTTTAAAGTTACGAAGTTGTATTGCAAATGGAAGTTGAATAATAGTTGATCCATAATCAATCTTAAAGGATGTATTATTTACAGAAAGGCTTGCAGGTCTTCCTTCTCCTCCTTTTCTTCCTGTTATCAAAAATTCTTTTTTATCTTGAGCAGAACTGAGTTCCATTCTCAGTGACACTAAACTTTCATTTTTAATTTTTTTATCGGTCGGAATAACTTCTAATTGAACATCTTTTTGAAATTCACCAAATACAAAACTGGATCCATTATATTGATAGAGAGATCTAAGCATAAGTGGATGGAATTCGTCTGCCGGAATACTATCCGTCTTTTGTGTTGCCATAATAGTCTGTATCACTGGAACTGAAGTTTTAAATACCAATCCGAAAGAATCATAATTAATATTAAAAGCTTGAGAAAAATATTCAGAAGAAAAATTAAAATTTACGCCATTAATATTTCTCCTTTCCCCTTTTTGAAGAAATATTTCTTCCCTTCCATCAGCGCCTCCAAATACAATTTTTATAGTAGGAATTCCTTCATCACTTTCTACCATTGTTTCTTGTGGATTAGGAATTACTTCTTTAAGTCTAAGTTGGAATATTTTATTTCCTAGTTGATATTGTTTGTTAAATTTATTATTTCCAAGACTACTAATAAGTATAGGCTCTGCTACTGAATATATACTTTCATTTTCCTTTATCTTGATATTTATATAAGATTCAGTGGATAAGAACTGATTTGATTTTTCACCTTCCCGTATATGCATTATTCCTTCATTTCCAAAGTATCTTGTAATGCCTGAACCCAAGATAATAATGAGAATAGAAGCATGAAAAATTAATGAAGCCCATTTTTTTTGAGGTATAAGCCGAAAACGATAAATATTGATGGCTATACATATTCCAAACAAAATTAATAACAACTCAAACCACCAAGATCTAAAGACTATTTTTTGAGCTGCAGAAGTTCCAAAATCATTCTCTACAAAGGTAGCCCATCCAATAGCTCCTGCAAAAAGTAATAAATAAAGTCCAGCAGCCCTAGTAGAAAATAAATTATTAAGGAATAATAAAGTACATCTTATAATCTTATCTTTCAATTTTTAATTTATTAGTTCTGAAACAAATTTATACAATTTTTTAATTTATCAAGGTGAGAATTCTTATAAAGTATCATTAAAATCAATAGAAGTTCTTGTGATTCCAATTAACTTACTAAGGAGACCAATGTTGTGCTCCGAAAAAAATGTTATTTTATTAAATATTTTCATTGACGCCTAATTTTGAATTGTGTGTTCAAGAATTTGTAATTTTAAATTCTAAAAAAAAAAGAAATTAAATCATGGATAAAGTTAATAAAATATGTCTAGAAAACTTTAATTGGCTATTTGAACAACCCCTGTATAGATGGAGGTGTTGAACAACCATTTGGTTATATATGAAGCCTTGCATCAGATTTATAACAAATTGGCTAAAAATTCAAATGGAGATGATGCAACAAAAGCGCATAGAAGATTAATGAGTCATCAGATTGCACAATCCCTAAAGATTGTTAAATAATCCGGGATTTTACCTATAGAAGGGTTTAAAACTAAATTAATTCTTAACCGCAACAAGGCTATAGACCATTGGAATTTTATTTTGAAAATGTGCAATTCGAAACTTCTCAGGTTGAAACTCTTCTGTGTTTAGAAAACAATTAAAAGGTGAAAAATCATATTCTTTAAAATCGTTAATACTCAATCCGTTTTTCATTAAAGCTTGAAAGACTTCTTCAAGACTATGATTCCAACTCATCGATTGTGTTGATAAATCTGCATCTCTATCAGCATATGTGCCTGACTCATTTTCAATAATTGGTTCAGATTTAAAATATGAAAACTCAACACTATCAAATCGATCACTAAACATCCATACAACGGGATGAAATTCAGCAAAAATAAATCGACCGTCCTTTTTTAAAAAATGAGCTATAATTTTAGCCCATTGATTCAAATCATCCAACCATCCAATAATACCATACGAGGCAAATACAATGTCAAACTGTTCCTCAAGGTATTGATCAAGTTCTAATACATTGCAACAAATAAAACGAACATTTGCGTTTTCCTGAGCTGCCAGATTCATCCCTTTTTGAATTGCTTCTTCCGAGAAATCTACCGCCACAACTTCCGCTCCTAATCTTGCAAGTGAAATGCTATCCATTCCAAAATGACATTGGAGATGCAAAACTCTCTTGCCAGTTAACTCAGCCAACAAGGGTAATTCAATACTTGTCAGCGAGTTTTTACCATTAATAAATGATTCTACATCATAAAATTCGGATTCAAAATGACTCTCAACTTTCCTATTCCAAGCTTCCTTATTAATCTGAATATAATTCAACTCTTGCCCTGTTTCCATATTTCTATTAATATTTTTGTTTATCTGAAAATAACTTTACTTATTTGTGTTGATGAGATCAACAGCCTGATCAATCCAAGGATCTGTTTTTAAAATCTCCAATCTCTCTTGCTCTTCAGATTCCATCAACCTTAAAATCTTGTATTGAATTTCCTGAATAATTTCGTTCTTATTTTTTAAAATAAATTTATCTTGATGCAAATTGATTACTTTCTTCAGAATCAATGTTTCGAGCAGACTTTTTGAATTTTTCTTTTCTCTGATAGCCTTGATTTCTTGGAAGTATTGAATAACAAAGTTTGTAGCAATTTTAATAATTAATGTATCAGCAATCCTTTCATCTATACTTGAAATTACATCAGGAATTACTCCTTTGCCATTTGCCAGAATCTTATTACCAAAATGAATTTCTGTTGTATCTGGTTTGAATTTGCTTAACCAGTTTAAAGAAGAATCGTCACTCACGTCATAAGCCTTCTGTATGCATCTACCTGATGGAAGCTTGATTCTCGCACTTGACATTTCGAGCGAACTTCCATCAGAAAGTGGATATAATTCAAGTACTGTTGCTTTTCCAAAACTAGGTACACCATAGATTTTTGCTCTTGAAAGATCCTGCAATGATCCTGCTACAACTTCTGCAGCGGAAGCTGTGTTACTATTTATGAGGACAACTATTTTTCCCAATCTAAAGAATGGTTTTCCCGTTGCCTGATACTTCTTTTCCTTCTTATTTCTATCAACAGTTGTAAACATGATTGTGTTTGGTTCTGTTAGCAGTTGATTTAAAATATCAGCAGATGCATCGAGTACACCACCACTATTATCTCTGAGGTCAAGAATTAAATTTTTAAGCTTTTTGTTCTGAACGTAATCTTCAATGATCATCATAAACTCTCGGTATGTTTTTTCAGAGAATCGATCGATTTTAATATAAAAGGTATTTTCATTCACAGCCTTTGAAGCTGAAATACTTTTATTATAAATTTCTGTCTTAATAATTTTCACTATTCTGCTTTCTGCCTCATTGCTTTTTTTAATTAGCAATTCACAGACATCAGAATTGGAACGAAGATAATTAGCAATAGAGTCAAGATGAATATTGTGTGACAATAAAACCTTTTGATTGATTTCCATAACTAAATCCCCAGGTTCAAGTCCAACTATTGCAGATGGACCTTTAGAGACAACTGAGGAGATAAAAACCTGATCATTTATTATGGTAAAACTCAGACCAACTCCTTTGTAAGATCCATCTATATCATCTTTAAGTGTTGAAAACTCAGAAGCCTTTAAATACTCGGTATAGGGATCCAGGGCAAAACACAACTGTTGAATGAGAAAATCAGTATTTTCTTTCTGGTCAATTGAATCCACATATTTAGACTCCAGATAATTTAATACATCGTATAGATTTTGATTTTTTTGATTGGGAATAAACTGTTCCTTATGAATTTGCTCTCGAAATTTTTTTGGAAGTTGTAATCGATATCCCCCATACATTCCTATTGCTGCGCTTAATCCTATAACAAAAGGCAGCCATTTAAGATGTTTAGGAATTTGTTCTGACATCAATTAGTAATAGGTAGATCTTCTAACCCTTGCAACATGTTTTGCAAATCTGACTACCTGACAGGAATAACCAAATTCATTATCGTACCATGCGTAAAGTGTAACGGTACGACCATCATTCGACAAGATCGTGGAAGGAGCATCCAACACACAGGCAACCGTTGATCCAACTGCATTACTGCTTACATATTCATTGGAAGTAGAGTATTGAATTTGTTCGGCTAGATCTCCATAGTATGCCGCTTTCTTCATACTGTTGAGTATTTCATCAATTGTTGTCGCTTTCCCTAGAGTAAGATTTAATATAGCCAATGATACATTTGGAACCGGAACACGTACGGCATTTCCTGTTAGTTTGCCTTTAAGTTGTGGAAGTACCTTTGCTACTGCACTTGCTGCACCGGTGCTTGTAATCACCATGTTAATGGGAGCACCTCGTCCCCTTCTCGGTTTGCGATGAAAATTGTCTAATAAATTCTGATCACTTGTGTACGCATGAACTGTTTCTATATGTCCTTTATCAATTCCAAATTCTTTATCCATTACATGAATAAGAGGAACAATGGCATTAGTTGTACATGAGGCTGCACAAACAATCTGATCGGAATCCGTTATAATGTCTTGGTTTACTCCTAATACGACATTGGGAATATCCTTCCCAGGAGCTGTTAGTAATACTTTAGAGATACCCGGTCTTAAATGTGCGCTTAGTTTTTCCTTAGTATCCCACATTCCCGTATTATCTATTAAGATTGCATTTTCAATTCCAAACTGGGTATAATCGATTTCAGATGGATCTGAAGCAAAAATCATATGGATCAGATTACCATTTATTTCTATTTGTGAACTTTCAGCATGAATCTTAATTATTCCTTTAAAATTCCCATGAATGGAATCTGATTCGAGCAATGACATCCTTTTTTGAAATTCTTCCATTCGATCTTTCATTCCAGGTCGAATTACAATTGCACGTAATCGAAGTTGCTGACCTCTCCCCGTAGTGGCTATTAATCTTCTAGTTACTAATCGTCCAATCCTCCCAAAACCATACAATACCACATCACGGTGAGTTTGTTCAACGTTTGAATGGGTGAGTAAATCCGATAATTTTGATATTACAAAAGAACTTAAATCTTTTCTATCAGAATTTAGCCATTCAGTAGCCAATTTTCCGATATCAATTCTGGAAGATCCTAAATTGTCAATTTTATGAATTTCTTTTGCAATTGCTAATGTTAGATCAACATCAACGGGTTTATCGGTATAATTGACCCAAGAATTATGAAATTGAAGAAGCTCACTAGGACGAACGTCATTTAAATCTCTTCGAAAAAGTATCAGGTCTATTGATCTATCAAAGTTTAATTCTCCAACAATTTTACTGAGTTCAAGGGCATTCTTTTCTTTTTCCCTCCAATGACTTAGATTAATTTCCGAATTCAAGCTTTGGTCAATACTCATGGTTTTAATTTTGTGCAAATTTCAACATTTTAAGAGTAAAAGCCAAATTCAGCTTACAAAATAGAATACCTTTTTAACTAATAAGTGTATTAAATACCTAAGTATTGTTTAAGCAGCTTGCTTCTGGTAGTAGATCTTAATTTGTTGATAGCTTTATCTTTAATTTGTCTAACCCGTTCTCGGGTCAAACCAAATTTATCACCAATATCTTCCAGCGACTCGGGATGTTCTATTCCAAGTCCAAAATATAACTTTATCACATCAGCCTGACGATCTGTTAGTGTTCCAAGGGCTCTTTCAATCTCCCTTCGCAATGAATCTTTAAATTCCAGCGAAGAATCTGTAGCAGGAGTTGTATTGTTCTCAAGTACATCCAGCAGGGAGTTATCTTCTCCGTCTACAAACGGAGCATCCATAGAAACGTGTCTTGCGGCTACTCCAAGTGTTGTTTCAACTTCTTCTGTTGGAATTTCAAGTACAGCAGCAAGTTCTTCCGGACTTGGCTCTCGTTCATATTCTTGTTCTAACTCCGAGAATGCACGATTGATCTTATTAAGTGATCCAACCTTATTGAGCGGAAGCCGAACGATTCTTGACTGTTCTGCCAAGGCTTGAAGAATAGATTGTCTGATCCACCATACTGCATAGGAAATAAACTTAAAACCCCTTGTTTCGTCAAATCTCTGAGCGGCTTTGATCAGACCTAGATTCCCTTCATTGATCAAATCAGAAAGTGAAAGTCCTTGATTCTGGTATTGCTTGGCTACTGAAACAACAAATCGAAGATTGGCCTTGGTTAGTTTTTCAAGTGAGATCTGATTGCCTTGTTTAATCTGTTTTGCCAGTTCAACCTCCTCTTCGGGTGTTAATAAATCTACTTTTCCAATTTCCTGAAGATATTTCTCAAGAGATTGACTCTCTCTATTGGTAATCGACTTGGTAATTTTTAACTGCCGCATGCAAAGATAAGGTTATAACAATTTGATAATCAGAATTTTAAACTAAATGGTCTTCGTTTTTGACTAAGATTTAATTGCTTCGTCTATACTTAGGCAAACTACAATAATGCCAACTTAGTAAAAAAAGTTCATAAAATACTAAAAAATTCTATAAAGGGATTAATATTGCCCTTTATATAAATAGAGAATAAATCCAATTTATCATGGCCAGAGTTCCTTTTCAAGTAGAATACATGTTTAAGTCCTCTCCGTCAATTATATATTTATTTGTAACTCAGACCACCGCAATTGTAAGATGGTTTTGTGATAAGGTGGATAATATTGGAGATCGATATACTTTTTCCTGGGAGGGCTCTGATGAGGTCGCTGATATTGTAATGGATATCGAAGACGAATTGGTCAAATTTGCCTGGGTAGATCGAGAAGGTGAATTTCTTCAGTTCAGAATTTACAAAACTGATATTACAAATGAGACTATACTCGAAGTATCTGATTATTGTGACGACGATGAAGTGGATGAACAAAAGGATTTATGGGAAGTTTATATTAAGAAATTAAAGGCAGCCAGCGGAGGCTGATCCACGATTAATTCTTCTTACTAAAAAAGTCTTATACCATGGAAGAAATTACACTTCCTGTTGATCAGAAAAAATATAAGTTTAAAGAGCTTAAGGTTTATGCTTCAACTGAATGGCTTGCAGACAACAAGAAAAAATACAGACAAGTATTTGATCGGCTGGAAACTACTTATATCTATGCAGAACTATCTTTTTACAACAAATACTTCGATCGGGATTTTTGGGAAGCAGACATTGAGTTGCGATGTTATTCACTGATTAAAGCCAAAAAAGAAGTTTGCAATCTTGCATTTAAAAGAAGGATATCAAAGTATGATCATTTGGTCTATATCCGGGAAGGATGGGGCAACAAGAAAGAAGGAAGTTTTTGGAAAAAAGGAACATATTGTTGGGAAGCTTGGATTGATGGAGAAAAGATTACTTCCAAATATTTCTATGTTGAAGATGCCGGACCATTTGAAGATGACGGAACCAATCCTTATGTTGATTTATTAAGTTTAAAGTTATTTGAAGGTCCATTTGATGAATTAAACACAGAAGAAAGAAAATACTTTACAAGTTTTGAAAGTACCGAGACAAGATATATTTATGCCGAAGTAGTCCTAAGAAATAAATGCCTTCAAGCCAATTGGCAGTGCGAACTATTTATTAAATTCCATAACGAATCCCGAGAATTAAAAGGACAATTGATTAGATTGCTTCCGGTAAAAAGAGATGAAGAAAAGATAACCATCATTGCCGGATGGGGATCTAATGTCAAAGGTTCTTGGTGGGATGGATTGTACACCTGTGAGGTTGTTTTTATGGATGAACTTCTCGGCATGATGTCCTTCTATGTTGAAGAAGAATTTGTAGAAGGTGTAGGACATATCACCTTACCACATCTCAGTGATCCGGTTATCCTGCCTTCTGAAGAAATAAATTATCAAACCTTTGAAGAAGTACTAGCTGATCTTGATCATATGGTTGGACTGAAAGAGGTAAAGAAAAAAGTTAGAGATCATGCATTGTATATTCAGTTTCTCAATCTGCGAAAAGACAGAGGAATAGAAGAACACGATCAGATCATACTTCATTCTGTATTTATGGGAAATCCAGGAACTGGCAAAACAACGGTTGCAAAAATGATGGGACAGCTCTATAAAAAGATGGGGGTGTTAACGAAAGGACATGTTTATGAAGTAGATCGTGCAGAAATTGTTGGTGAATACATCGGACAGACTGCCCCAAAAGTAAAAGAGGTTATTGAAAAAGCCAGAGGAGGCGTATTGTTTATTGATGAAGCATATTCACTGGCCAGGACAAATGATGACAGTAAAGATTTTGGGAGAGAGGTGATTGAGATTCTAGTAAAAGAAATGTCAAATGGTCCGGGTGATATTGCCATCATTATGGCCGGTTATCCAAAAGAAATGAAATATTTTCTGGACTCAAATCCAGGACTTAAAAGCAGAATTAAACTATACTATAATTTTCCGGATTATCTACCACAAGAATTATATGAAATTGCAGAATATGCGATGTCCGAAAAAGCAATTAAATTTACCAGCGAGGCAAAAGAACAATTACATCAGATAATACTGAATGCATTTCGAAATAGAAACAATACTTTTGGAAATGCAAGATTTGTTTTTGATCTAGTTGATAAATCAAAAATTAATTTAGGTATAAGAATTATTACTGAAGGTCATGGACATGATATGAGTATCGAAGATCTGTGTTCGGTTACCTTGGCAGATGTTCAAGGAATTGACATTGAACCACTTCATGCAAAACCAAAAATTCCGGTTGATAATAAATTGCTTACGGAATCCTTGGCTGAACTAGATTCACTTATAGGAATACCACAGGTTAAGAAAGAGATACACGAACTGGTTCAAATCGTACAATATGCCCAACGAGCCGGAAGAGAGGTTCTCAATCAATTTTTCCTTCACACTGTTTTCCTGGGGAATCCGGGTACGGGTAAGAGCACTGTTGCAAGAATCCTTGCAAGAATATTCAAAGCTCTTGGAATTCTTGAGAGAGGACATATGATTGAAACGGATAGACAAGGATTAGTTGCGGGCTATCTGGGTCAATCTGCAATTAAAACGGCAGAAAAAATTGAAGAGGCAATAGGTGGTGTTCTATTTATAGATGAAGCCTATTCCTTAACTCAGAGCATCAGTGGACAAGGAGATTACGGCGCTGAAGTTATTCAGACCTTATTAAAGAGAATGGAAGATCAGAGAGGACAGTTTTTTGTTTTTGTTGCCGGTTATACTGATCAGATGGAAATTTTTCTAAAGTCTAATCCTGGTTTGAGCAGCCGATTTGACAGAATATTAAAATTTGAAGACTATCTACCTCAAGAGTTGATGGACATTGCAGTAAAAATGTTTGCTGATCACAAATTATATCTTCACGATTCGGCCAAAAGTCATTTTCTGAATTATCTCGATTATCTATACAGTTCAAAGGATAAGTTCTTTGGAAATGCAAGAACCATCAGAACTATTGTACAGGAAATCATTCATCATCAGAATATTAGACTATCGAAACTCAGTCCAACAGAGATGGAATCAGTTCAATCTAATCTAATTATGCCTGAAGACCTTAAGGACCTTATTCCTGAAAACGATCGCAGAAAAGCATTTGATCGGCCAAGATTAGGATTTAGAAGAAATTAAGGAAGAACAGATCTACTAATGCAAACTGATAAATCGTTAATAAGACAAATCAGATTACATAATTTATCAAATACGATTACTTCATTAAAGTTCTGAATTAAAATGCTTAACTTTATCTGAATCTATCGATAGTTAAATTCAGAATAAATATAAACCTGTATCTTTGAAAATGGAAATCATGATTATTTGATGAGCGAACATGAGCTTATTCAGGGACTTAAGTCTGCAGATGAAAAAACTTATTCAATTCTGTATGACCGATATGCCAACAATCTTTATGGAGTAATCAATAAATTGGTTAATTCAGAGTCCGAATCTGAAAATCTTCTTCAGGATTGTTTTGTAAAAATCTGGAGAAATATAGAAAGTTATGATCCTTCTAAAGGAAGACTTTATACCTGGATGATTACTATAGCAAGAAATCTTGCTTTGGACTATAAGAGGTCCCAGTATTTTATTTCAAAGAAAATGATCCAAAACGAAGATTCTCTCGTAAATATAAGTGCAGAAACTAAATCTATTACGAAACTGGATTATTTAGGATTGGAGAAAATACTAATCAATTTAGATCATAATTTAAAACAAATGATTGATTTACAATACTATTATGGTTATTCGCAACAAGAAATAGCAGAAGAATTCAAAATTCCGTTAGGTACCGTTAAAAGTAGAACAAGGATTGCTTTACAAAAATTAAGAGACCAATTAGATGAACAATAATACTACAATAATCGACTTAATTTCCAGTGGCATACTTGAGCAGTATGTAATTGGAAATTTAAGCATTGATGAAACAAGGAAAATAGCACAACTTGAAACAGAATATCCTGCATTAAAAATTGAAATAGACAGGATAATAAATGTTATGTTGGAAACACAGGCATCGCAAGAATTAACCCAGAATTTAAAATCTAAAGTTTTGGTGAAATTAAAAGATGCTTTTGTAAAAAAAGTAATTAATCTGAACAATCCAGAAAACATAAATATCCACAGTGACATTAGTGAGTGGATAGAGGCTGTAAATGAATTAAAACCCCAGATTACAAATGAAAATTATTCTATTTGCCCCTTCTTTAAAAATGAATTAAAAGAAATGAGTCTTGTATGGCTACATGGATCTCTATTGGAAGAGGAACACGAGTCAACTGAGTTTAAAGAAAGTTTTTTAATCCTTGAGGGAGAATGTGAGTGCAACTTTGAAGGTATTATTGTCCGATTTAAGGCCGGAGACTATTTTGAAGTTCCAGTAAAAACAAAACACCTGATTAAAAATATTACAACCCAAGGATCATCCGTAAAAGGAATCGTTCAAAGGCTGGCATCCTAACAATTAAAATTTCAGAATCTGGCTGCAACTTGTAAGTAATTGGATCTCCCTCTGTTGGCATAACCAATAATATCAGAATATTTTAAGTTGAAAATATTTTCCATTTTATATTGTATTAAGACATTTTCTGTTAACTTATAAGATACATTAAAATCCAGTAAGCTTATCCTTCCAAGTCTGGTCAGAGCCAAAGCACCAAATGGTCCCAACTTATCATCATAAAAGATATCATTTCTCTTGCCAATCCATCGTAATAAGATATTACCTTGAAGTTTAGAATTTATTTCGTAACTGCATTTGAAATTAAGGGTGGAAGGTCTTCTTGCAAGATTGGAGCTTGAATTCTCACTGGTGATAAACTGGCCTGAATTGTAAAGTTGTACCTGATTATTTCCTATCGTTGAAGTATCAATATTGACAAGGTTAAACTTATTCTTACCGGATATAAGTTGGTAATTCAAGGTAAAATCAAGTCCCTTTAATAATTGAAAGTAAATACTTCCATCAATTCCGAAACTCTCTCTTCTTCCAATATTAAGGTAACGGTCACCCTTATAGTCAAGAAAACCCAATTGCGAGATAGGAATGTCTGAACTCCATAAATATACAAAATCGATACTATTCTTTGTTTGATTATAAAATAACGAACCGGAAAAATTCAAACTCTTAGTTGGATGTGATCGAAAGCCCAGCTCGATACTTCTGGATGATTCAGGAACCAAAGATGAATTACCTCGTGTGATACCATTAAAGGCCGATTGATCCGGAGAGTACAATTGATAGATGGAAGGTGATACAAATGCGTTTGAATAATTTGCAAAAACAATAGTTCTGGAATTTAAGCGGTAATAAGGATTTAACTCAAACGTCCAGAAATTACCGAAAGCTGAATTATTGGTATTTCTTAAACCAAAATTAAAATTCCACTTACTCATATTTCGAAAAAACTGCTTCAGATTAATTTCTGAATTTAGAAATACTGAATAATTTCTTAATGAATAAATAGAGCTATCTAAAATGGTATTCAGCTCAAAAACTCCAAAGAAAGGATCTGCAGAATAATAATAATTATTAAAACTCATAGCATCCTTGTTATAACTTAATCCTACTGTATTTCGACTAAATTTGGAATGATGCGTTAATAATAAATCTGTAGAAAAAGTATTAGAATGATATCGCGCGTTAACATTATTGTGATCCGTCAGACCTGAAACACTTACAACCGATGAATCATCCCTAAAATGATAGTTCAATCTGCTATATCCAGAAAGAAGATTGACACTCAATCTTGAATTTATAAGGAATTTTACATTTAAATTTGCATGATCTCTTCTTGAATCAGAAAAACTATTATCATCATCACGGAATGCGCCTTTATCCAGATCTACTTTTTGAAAATTCTTCCTGTATTGAACAAAAGCATTCCATCTGTCGTTATCGATACCTACCTTATACCATTGTTCTTTTTTCAAAAAATTATCCCTGTCCGAATTTTGGTACTTAAAATGATTAACATCAGTAATCGTATCAACTGTTGAATTTATTCCTTGCGTCTGATTATTAAAAAATGTTATAGCCCCATAAATACCAGAATTATGCTTATAATATAGATTTAGGTTCTGATCTACCAAAGATGTTTTCTTTCCAAAATTACCGTATCTTAACTTGAAATAACCATGCAAACCATTTTCTTTACATCGATTGGTAATAAGGTTTATGGTGGTTCCGATTGACGAGCTTCCAAACATATTACTTTGGTTTCCATTGACAATTTCAATTCGTTCAATATTAGCATCAGAAAGCTCAGAATAATCTACAATATTATCCGTAGAGGATGCATTATTAAGTCGTATTCCATCGATAAATACATTGCTTTGATTAGAACCAGCAGCTCTGTTATATATGGATTGCACCTGCCCTGGATTTTGATATGTACCGACGACATACATAGCCGTAAGCTGACTAATTTTTTCCATTAGTGAGTTTCCTGACAGGTTTTGCAACTCCCCATTTTGAATAATACGGACTGTCTTACCCACTTGAATTAGATTCTGTTCTGAACGATTGGCAGAATAAATAATACTGTCCAGTTGAATAGGCTTTTCCAAAGACTGACCTGAGACAGTAAAGGAAATCAAGAACACAAGGTAAAAACTGATTCTTTTCATTGCTAATTTTTAAATGGCTTAAGCAATAAAAGACACAAAAAATGTGATTACATTCGAAGCTCTTTATCGCGAAAGCTGATGAATAATGGTTGAATCGGCAGGTCTCCTGGCTTTAATTATTCAAAATGACAGATGATTCATCTTCAATCTTGAAAAACAATTACAGTTGCGCGACAGCCCATGATTTACACATGGTTCCCTATTCTCTTGGCAAATCAAAACCCTTAAGTATGATTTGCAAAGCACCGAATCAAGAACAAATATAATTACTATTCTTAAATCTTCGAAAATAATAAATTACAAAACTACTCAACGATGAGTTCTTCTCTTCCAGGTCCCGTTGATAAATAATTTATTTTAACTTTTGTAAATTCTTCTATCTGATGAATAAAATTTAGAACTTGCTCAGGAAGTGTGTTAAATGCCCTGTTCTCGTTGAGGGAGCAATTCCAACCCTTAAAACTATTGAATTGAACCTTATCAATTGTACTCATATCAAATGGAACTTCTGTCCTGATTTCATTGTGAACTGTGTAGGAAGTCGCAACATTTAAGTTATCAAAAGAATTTAGTACATCTATTTTTGTAATACAAAGCTCAGTAACTCCATTTAAAATTATTGCATACTTTAACTGAACCAGGTCTAACCATCCACAACGTCTTGGTCTTCCCGTAGTTGAACCAAATTCACTCCCTTCTCTTCTCAATTTTTCACCTACCGCATCTAACAGTTCTGAAGGAAACGGACCTGAACCTACTCGAGTACAATAGGCCTTGGCAATGCCAATTACTTTTCGTATATGTTGAGGGGCAATTCCAAGTCCTGAACAGACCCCTGCAGTGATGGTATTGGATGAGGTAACATAAGGATAAGTTCCATGGTCAACATCAAGCATCGTTCCCTGTGCGCCTTCTGCAAGAATATTTTCACCTTTCGCTAATAAATTATGTAAATAATATTCTGTCGAGATTACCTTAATCTTTCTAAGCGTTTCAATAGATTCAAACCAAATTTTTTCCTGTTCTTGAAGATTGAAGTCAACATCTGGAAATTGTCTGATAAACTGAAGATGTTTTTCTTTCAGAACTTCATACTTATTCTTCCAGTCTGCTTCATAAAGATCTCCTACTCTCATTCCATTTCTGCCGGTCTTATCCATATAACAAGGACCTATTCCTCGTAGAGTAGATCCGATTTTCTCCTTACCTTTAGCGGTTTCAGACGCAAGATCAATCCAGCGATGAGTAGGCAGAATTAATTGAGTTTTATTGGATAATAATAATCGTTCGAAAAGATCAGGTATTTCTGGCCGAATGGTATTAATTTCTTTTTCTAATGTAATTGGATCCAACACGACTCCATTACCGATTACGTTGATTACATTTGTTCTAAATATTCCGGAAGGTATTGTATGTAATACAAATTTTCTTTGATTAATATATAAGGTATGACCCGCGTTTGGCCCCCCTTGAAATCGACAAACAACTTTATATTGATCTGCTAAATAATCTACAATTTTCCCTTTTCCCTCATCTCCCCATTGGAGTCCGAGTATTACATCTACAGGCATGGTTAATAAATAAAAATAAACGGCAAAAATATAAAATCTATATCACACATCGGTCATAATAAAGATCTATTTTAAACTAAATAGTAAATGTTCAACACGATTTCTACTCTATTAAGAATTATTTAGTTTTATATCAATATCCTAACAAAATATAGCAGACTCGGGTCTTCCTTGTATATTATTTAGAAAAGATTTAACTCATATTAGTTAAAAAAGCTTATATTTGACAATCAAACAAAATCAATTTTTTCACGAATAAAACTAACTTATTATGAATCAGTATTTAGCAATTTTTTTGGGAGGATTAATCCCTATGGTATTAGGATATGTATGGTATCATCCAAAAGTTTTTGGTGAAGCCTGGATGAATTCTCTTGGTTTTACAGAAGAAAAATTAAGGGAAGGAAACTTTGGTCTAACTATGGGTCTCTCAACCCTTATTTCCATGATTTTATCCTGGAAATTGAACGAATGGTCTAGTCATACACAAGAAGGAATGAGTCAATTTATACATGGATTCTATCATGGTGCTATGGGAGGAGGTTTAATAGGTGCTTTGGTGTTAATCAGCAATAGCTTGTTTCAGAAAAATACATGGTTAAATATTTTAATTAACGCAATTTATTGGATCATTGCATTGGGACTGGTTGGTGCATTTTTATACTCAGTAGCAACACCGGATTCCGCTCCTGTTCAATAAATTCAAAGTACGAATAAAAAAAATAAAAGCTCCAGTTGCCAGGAGCTTTTATTTTTTACTTAATATTTTATTTTTATACTTATTTCCAGTGAACATTAAAACACATAAATCCTTCGAAGAATGAAAAAAACAGCTATTCTTATACTGATTATATCAGTATCATTTGGATTTGGTTTTGCAATAAATCAGTTCATTCAAATAAAATCAGAAACCTTTAGCGATAAAGTTACAGGTATTGGTGGTATATTCTTTAAATGCAAGAATCCAAAAAAAATCAGAGAGTGGTATAGCCACCATCTTGGATTACAAATCAACCAATATGGTTCAGTATTCGAATGGAGACAAAGCATAGACAGTTCAAAAAAAGGATTCACTCAATGGAGTCCATTTCAAGAAACTACAAAATATTTTGAACCTTCAACAAAAGACTTTATGGTAAATTTTAGAGTAAAAAATTTAAGCATGCTTGTAGATAATTTGCAAAAGGAAGGAGTTATCGTTACAGACAGTATCGAAAGTTATGAATATGGAAAGTTTGTACATATAATGGATATAGAAGGAAACAAGATTGAACTATGGGAACCTAATGATCTTGAATATGAAAAAATAGGAATTCAAATGGGAATTAAAACCACAAAGTAAAAGAAATCTAACTTAATAAATTCCAAAAAATATTCAGCTTATTTAGGTTTTCAATATTCCATTAAAAAATATAAAAACAATTTATTAATAAGACTGTATTTTTGCCTCATCTAATAGAATTAATCTAAATGAGTAAACATTATTATGAGGCCGCCGACCTCTCAAAATTCGGAAATATATCTGACTTTCAAAAAACGATGGGTGACAAATTCTTCGCATGGTATGGAGAAGTATATAAAGATGGGGCATTAAGCGCTAGAGAAAAAAGCTTAATCGCTTTAGCCGTCGCTCATGCAGTTCAGTGTCCTTATTGTATAGATGCTTATAGCACAGACGCAGTTGAAAAAGGATACAGTGAGGCTCAAATGATGGAAGCTGTACATGTTGCGGCTTCAATTCGCGGTGGGGCTTCCTTAGTTCATGGAGTTCAAATGATGAATAAAGTAAAGGAAATAAGCATGTAATCATTTTTAGTCTTATATTGTATTTTTATTTATCTAATTGACCTTCTAATAAAATAAGTGAAAAGTCTTAAAGCTCTTCATCACCAATTGGCTGAGCCTGCATATCAACTGGAAGTAATTCAGAGGGATTCAAATTTTAAATCATTTCAAAATGCTCTAGCTGAAAGCAATCTATTTCCTTTAAAACCAACCGAAATATCTATTTTCCAAGTCAATATCGGCAAAATGTGTAATCAGACCTGTAAACATTGTCATGTAGACGCAGGTCCGGACAGGAAGGAAATTATGAGTCAAGAAACGATGCAACTTTGCTTGGATATTCTGGTAAATAATCCTGAATTTAAAACTGTAGATTTAACAGGTGGAGCCCCTGAAATGAATCCTCATTTCAGATGGTTTGTTGAAGAAATACACAAATTGAACAGACACATTATCGTAAGATGTAACCTGACCATTATAGTTGCAAACAAAAAATATAACGATCTTCCAGAATTTTTTAAAGTCAACAACGTAGAAATTATTTCTTCTTTACCATTTTATTCAAAAGACAGAACAGACCGGCAGAGAGGAGAAGGTGTTTTTGAAGACTCAATACAAGCTCTCAAGATGCTAAACTCAGTTGGATATGGAATATTTGAATCCGGACTGGTATTAAATTTGGTTTATAATCCATCCGGGGCGTTTTTACCTGCGAGTCAAGAATTATTACAACTTGAATTTAAACAATCTTTATATAAAGATTTTGGTATTGAATTTAATAATCTATATACGATTACCAATATGCCTATAAGCAGATTTCTGGAATATCTGATATCCAGCAACAATTACGAGTACTACATGAACAAACTTATAACTGCGTACAATCCGGCTGCAGCAGAGGCAGTAATGTGTCGGAATACATTGAGTATAGGATGGGATGGATATATTTATGATTGTGATTTTAATCAGATGCTGGATTTAAAAATTGAATCGGAATTCAATCATATTAATAATTTTGATTTCGATGAAATAAAAAAAAGAAATATTGTAGTTAATCAGCATTGCTATGGCTGCACAGCAGGATCGGGAAGCAGCTGCGGAGGAACAATAACATAAATTCTTACTTGAATATACATAATCCAAACTAAATGCACATCGGTCAAAATTATACTTTTCAGGAAGTCTTAAAATGGACTCGAAAAGACATTTATTTCCATGTCATTATTGCAATCATCAGCTTGATATTTTACAAATACCTGAATTGTACTTGGATTGCAGTTCCATGGCTTCCAATCGCTTTATTAGGAACTGCAGTTGCTTTTGTAGTTGGATTCAAAAACAACGCATCATATGACAGACTTTGGGAAGCTCGCAAAATATGGGGAAGTATTCTTAACGCAAGCAGGAGCTTTGGAATGATGATTAACAGTTTTATTGCATCTTCCGAAGACTCCTCAGTAAGTCCAGAAGAACTTGCGGATATTAAATTTAATTTAGTTAAGAGACATCTTGCCTGGATTACAGCTTTGAGATATCAACTTAGAGAAAAAAGACCCTGGGAATCGATATATAAAGAACACAATGAGGAATATAAAAACAAATGGTTCGTAGTAGAAGAACAAAATTCGACATTGAAAAGTGCGTTAGAAAAATATCTTTCTTCTGATGAAATTGAAAAAGTAAATAATTCTACAAACAAGGCAACTCAGATTATATCTATTCAATCAAAGAGCCTTGAATCCATTCAAAATAAAAATTATATCGAGCATTTCCGTTACTTAGAAATCAATGACATCCTTCAGGAATTTTACAACCTACAAGGTGGATGTGAAAGAATAAAAAACTTTCCATATCCAAGACAATTTGCAACTACGAACTTATGGTTTATTAAAATATTCATTGTTTTAATTCCTCTTGGAATGTTACAGGAATTTGGTAAATTGCCTGGAGAGTTTATTTGGTTGATGGTACCATTTAGTGCTTTATCCGGTTGGATTTTTACGACCCTTGAAAAAATTGGTGAATCATCAGAAAATCCATTTGAAGGAGCTGCGAATGATGTACCCATTACAGCATTAAGCAGAACAATTGAGATTGATCTATACGATATAATAGGAATTAAGCATGAATTAAAACCAATAACCCCACAACATCAAATACTTTTATAAATAGTCTTTAACTTTATTATTAAAATACATCTAAAAAATTATGGATTTTAAAAAAATATTCACCAATAACGAAGAATGGGTACAGGAGAAGCTATCTTTAGATCCAGATTATTTTAACAAGCTTTCAAAAAGTCAAAACCCAGAGATATTATACATAGGTTGTAGTGATAGTCGAGTTACTGCAGAAGATCTAATGGGAGCAAAGCCAGGAGAAATATTTATCCATAGAAATATTGCCAATATGGTTATATCTATCGATCTAAATGTTATGTCTGTAATAAACTATGCAATTTACCATCTTAATGTAAAACACATTATAATTTGCGGGCATTATGAATGTGGAGGAGTAAGAGCAGCATTACAATCTAAAGATCTGGGAATACTTAATCCTTGGTTGCGAAATATCAGAGATGTATATCGAATTCACAAACAAGAATTGAGCTTAATTGCAGATGAAAATTCTAAATTTAAAAGACTTGTAGAGTTAAACGTTCAGGAACAATGTGTCAATCTTATCAAGACGGCCTCCGTACAAAAAGCTCATAAATCCAGAGGATTATTGGTTCATGGTTGGGTTTTTGACATTTATTCTGGTAAAATTATCGATTTAAATCTTGATTTTACTAAAATATTAGAATCCATTATGGAAATATATAGGATTGATGAATAAGTAACCCTTAAACTATATTTTTACAAAAGTCCCTACTGCAATTTTTTGTCTTGTAAGTTTATCTTGGATACTGTAGTAATAGCTTCCCGAAGTAAAATTTATAAGATTAATATCCAGAATTTTTAAAGACGGATTAATAAAATACTTCACACACAGTTTTCCATCAATATTGTAAATGTTAAGTTCAGCATCAGCATTAATCCAGTCTCCACAGATAAAAACAAAATTTCCAGTGCCTGGATTTGGCAATATTGCTGGTTTTTCTAAATTCAAATTAAAGATACTTGTTGGTATGACGGTAACAGATTCTGAGCACTCACTTCTGCATTGATTGGAATCTATGACCTGAACACAATATTCTCCTTTGACATCTACAATATACAAATTTGATTGAGAGCTGGCAATAAGGTTTCCATCTTTATACCATATATAACTACTATATCCTGTCGGAGCAGATAAAGTATCTAAGCTTCTTGATAAAGTGGGTCTTGCAGGTGTAGGATGTACAGTAATGCTTACTGATTCTGAGGGTTTAGATTCACAAGCTAACGAATCTATTGTCTTTACCTGATAAGAACCTGATTTTTTTACAAATACCCGTTGACCAGAAAGACTTGAATCAATAATTCCGTTCAATAACCAGAGATAATTGGCCTTGGGTTTGTCGCAGGCAATAATTAAAGCTGAGTCACCCATACATATCTCATCTACAAACAAAGGCGTCAAACAAATTGAATCTTCTTTGGCTCGTTTAACTTCAAAATTAAAATTCTTTGCGCAAGTACCGTTGCTAACTTCCAGACTATATTCACCGGCCTCTAAGTTGGTGATTTTCTTTGTTGATTGGCCTGATTTCCAGCTATATGTAAATGCACAAAGATTGGTCTCATTATCCGTTATAGAAATTTCTCCATTTTTCTTTCCAAGACAAGACTCATGAAAAATTTTAGAGCTTATTGAAATATTACAGTTCTGGTCAACAATCTGATATATAAATCCAGCTCCTGTACCTGAATTTGGTCCAAATGAACAGATATAAAGCTCTCCTTTTGCGTCCTCTCCAAAAGAAGACAATTGATTACTTGCCATTTTTATAAGAAAACTATTGATAAAACTATCCTTTGAATTTTTTTCAATGGTCCAAATATTTCCACTGCAAAAATCTCCATAAAAGTATTTACCGTATAGATTGCTGCAGGGATTTCCACGATAAACATGTCCACCTGTCACTGAACAATTACCATTAGAATGATTATAGGCATAAATTGGATCTATATATTTTGCATTGGGAATTACACATTTTTCAGTTTTATAAATCACAAATCCTTCATAGCAACTCCATCCGTAGTTCTCGCCTCCTTTAGAATTTCCAGGAGTGTAATCAATTTCTTCCCAAATACCTTGACCTACATCACCTATCCAAAGGTCCCCGTTAAGGCGATCAAAACTAAATCTCCAAGGATTTCTTAATCCAATCGACCAAATTTCAGGAAGTTTTTCTGAATCATTGTAATACGGATTAGATTTTGGAACTTTATAAGAGCTTGAAGTATCCACATCAATTCTTAACATTTTTCCAAGCAGGGATTTATAATTTTGTGCAACAGACATAGGATCGCCACCACTTCCTCCATCACCCATTCCAATATAAAGGTATCCATCTTTACCAAATACAATGTTTCCTCCGTTATGATTATTAAAGGGTTGTGCTATTGTCAACAAGACTTGCTCAGAAGTACTATCTATCTTAGTCGAATCCGAAACATTTAAACTAAATCTTGAAATAACAGTACGATTTTCTCCTGTAGCCGTGTAATTAACATATATAAATCCGTTCTCTTTAAATCTGGGATGAAATGCCAAACCAAGTAATCCTTGTTCATTATTTCTAGAATTAACACGATCCGTAATATTTAGAAACAACTTTGAGGAAACAGTCCCATTCTCTAATACTTTAATTTTACCGGCTTGTTCAACAATAAACAATCTGGAATCAGAACAATGAGTAACTAACACAGGCTTGGTCAAACCTGTCGCGACTTTCACTAAACTAACAGTATCTTTTGCAACTAATAAAAATGATGTTGAACAAAGAAAGTAAAATAAAAAGAAAATCTTTTTCATTGAAAACTTTATTTTTTAAATCTAATAACTATTTTATTACAAATTACAATACAACCAGTCTTTGAATAAATCTTTTGTGGCGTGAATCTATTAAAACCATAGAATAAACACCAGATCTCAAATTCAAATTTAAAGAATGGATATTCTGACTATCAAGAAATAAACCTTTTTCAAAAAGTAAAATTCCATCAACGCTCCATATCTGTAAACTCCAATCATCAGCTTCGTTTCCTGAAGAAATGAAAAGACCTTGACCAATAAGCAAAGGATTTGGATAAATATTAAATATTGGATTGTCGTAAAAAGAAAGTCCTACCGAATTCTTTACTGTAAAACTGAATGTTTTCACACAGTTTTTTGCATCCGTTACCGTTACGGTATATGTTCCAAAACTTAGTTTATTCAAATTTTGGGTTACAGCAGAGTTAGACCATCTAAATTTCAAAGGTTGAACACCTCCATCGAAATTCACAGAAATTGATCCTGAGCTGTTGCCATAATCCGGAATTATTATTGAATCTCTTAAGGACACTTTGGGATACTCGAATAAATTTAAATTCACAATACTATCGCAGCCAAATCTGTTTGCCCCTTTCAACAGAACTTGATAAGTACCGGGTACATCGTACAATTTATCATTGAATACATACAATGATCCAGAACATGAAGTATCAAGCTTTATGTCTGAAGTAATTGGATGGTTGCTAACTTCCAAACATTTTGAAGAGGAACAACCTTCTTCATTTGTTACCGTTAAGCAGTATCTCCCGACAGCGTTTACAAGTATTGATTTTGAAGTTGCTCCTGTACTCCATGAATATTTAGTAAATTCCTGATCTGACTCAAGAATTGTAGTCTCATCATTACATATTTTATTGTTTCCTGAAATATTAAAAACAGGTAGCATACTGATTTTTACATCAACGCAGGTATCGCCTTTACATCCGGAACTATTAATTACGTGTACACAATACTTTCCGCTTGATTGCACTCTTATCGTTTGGCTTGTATCTCCTGTTGACCATAGATACGAGTTTTGATCTCCGGCATCTAAAGTTGTTGCCATTCCGCCGCATATACTCAGGACACCTGAAATTATCGGTCGATAAATCGAATCATAGACAATTTGAACTTCATCAAAACTTGTACAATAATCATTGGATGTTTCCAACCTAAATACATATGTTCCTACAGAATCGAAATGAACACGGGTTTCCGAACTATCCATATTATCAACACTAACTCCATTGGGTCCTGAAATTTTTAACCATTTCACCTGTTTAAAATTGCCGGATGCAGAAAGGACAAAAGTATCAACACAAATTGAATTGTCCGGACCTGCCGAAACCAAAGATTTCTTCCTGAATACAAGCTCTTGAAAATTACTAACACTTAGACATGGATGATTAAAATTAATTTGATTTATTCCTATTGGTTTCCCAACTACATATGCAAGATAATAAATCGAATCAAACTTAAATCTACCAATATCAAAAGGAATTACACCGGATTGACTGGTACGGAGGATAGAACCAAAGGGATTATTGGGATCCGAGAACAGTATATATAATGCTACATCACCGGTATCTTTCACACCATCATTATTATTTTTAGCAATAATATTCTGCTGACCACAAATGGTTAGTAATTCATTAGGCATAGTTCCTGCTTCAGAATCACAATTGCACTTTTCTCTTCCGGAAACAATAAACTTGCATCCAAATCTATCCCGTATATCAAAAAAATATTCGCTTCTACAGAATAACGATGCCGATTGAAAATCTCCTTGAAACGAATCTAATTTTCCGCTTCCCTCGTGAAGTGAATAAGGAGGACTTCCACCTGATATTGTAAATTTCACAACATATATTGAATCGTTAGTACTTTTCTCGGTTCTAAAACTATCGATACTCATTCGTGGAAAAACTCTGAAGACCTTACTAATCTCATTCGTAGTATCACAATTGGCAAAAGCACGGACTCCAATTTTAAAAATTCCGGAACGACTGTTCTTAACATTAAAAAAAGTATCCTGCGAAACCTTGATAATGGTATCATTAATTGTCCACTCATAAGACTTTGCCCCTTCAATAGAATTCAAGGTAAAAAAATGATCATTGGTATCCGGGCAGAATACAAGTTCTCCTTCCAAAGAACTCTCAGGTATCAATTGGAAATAATCTCTACCATAAACTACTTTTATAAGATAATTACAGACGCTTCCACGGCAACCATCTACAACCAAAGTATATTCATCCCCTTTAACAAAACCGGAACCACCAATATAAAATGGCTTAGTCTGGCATTCTTGCTGACAGTATAAGGAGCTGGACTTTGTTGTATCACAGGTTTTTAAAATTGCGGCTTGCATTCCATTATAGTCCACTTCATTAATGCGGACAGGTCCACAACTCATTGGAAAAATCTGCAACATGATACTGTCAGAACTAGCAATAAATTTTATAAATCTTGGATTCTCCAAGTCTTCAATACCTGTACAAAAACCTGATCTTACAACTCCATCACTTAAGTTCATGTTTCCACAATAAGAATTCAAATCGTTAGTATTACAAAATGAAGGAGCTTCATCACATTGTTTACCGGCCAATGGAGTATTGCATTTATCAATATCAAAGCCTACGATATGAATTGCAGGTACTTCTATTGCAAACTCTGGAAATAACTGATTTACAATACTTCCAGTATAATAACCCTCCTGACTTTCATCCATATTTAATATCTGAAAGAAATTTTGATTTGTTATTGTTAAAACCGCTGTGTCCTTAAACCACTTATAATTATTATCTGCAATTCCTGGATCTGTAAAAATTTTTATCGCATAGTTAGAACGAAATTGAACATACTGCAAGCTATCAACCTGAACCGCTCTTTGTGGTTTGAAGTTCCAATTGATTGCTCTAGGTAGATTCAACAACGGTATAAGGTCTTCAAATGTAAAATAGTTATTGTACATAATTAACCCGAATGGATCCCCTCGCCCAAAAGTCTTGACAGTACTATAATCAGGTATATCCGTAAAATAATTATTTTCTATACGAAGACTAAGCAATGCTGCACCTCTGATATCCGGAACAAGACCTTCAAATTGATTATTATGTAGCCAGAGATTGATTAGATTAGTCAATAATGACATTGAAGGAGGCAATACCCCTGAAAGAAGATTATCATTTAAAGAAAGATCCTGTAATAATAAGCAGTTAGAAATTCCAAAAGGCACCTTTCCGATCAACTTATTCTCAGAAAGATCAAGGATTTTTAACTTTGTAAAATTCATAATGTCTTCCAAAAGTGTTCCGCTAAGATTATTATTATTCAATCGAAGTTGGATTAGGTTGACTAGAGAATATATTCCGAACGGAATACTGGATTGAAATTCATTTGTTGCTAAAGAAAGATTGTTCAACTTGCTAAGATTGCCAATTGAATTAGGTATTACTCCACCTATGAGATTTCCTTCCAGATTCAATTCTTCTAGTTCTATCAGATTACCTATTGAAGCAGGAAGCTCCCCACTTATAGCATTTGTAAAAAGGAACAATCTTTTTAAAGCTCCTAAATTTCCGATTTCATTGGGGATTGATCCGGTAAGATTATTGTTATTTAGATTGATGTGTGTAACACATCCATTGCCATCCACATTGATTCCAAACCATGTGTTCATTGGTTTATCCAATGACCATTTTGTATTCCATAAAGGTCCATTTGTACTCTCATAAAACTTTACCAATGTAACTGAATCGGAAAACCTTCCGCACATTGCTACTACTGTGCAGAACGAAACTAAATTAATTCCCAGAACAAAAGCCCATCGCTTAAAGTATTTCATCAACATATCCATTCAAGTTGGTTTATGAATTCTTAATTCAAGACCTAAATCGCCATTAATTTCTTAGTCCTCGGATATGACTTGTGATTCGTGGATAAAATTAATCAATTCTTAAAAAACCATATTATTTTTTTATATTATATTAATATAAAATATATAAAATTAAGATAACCAGACTCCTTATACCATAAAATCATTTTTACATACTCGTCAGATTAATGAATTGGTAATCACTTCCAAATATTTACCTCCATCTCCAGACAAATTCCAAAATGTAATAAAACAGAATCTATTATGGAATGAGCAAATCGCAGAATCTGATCTCCGCTTGCAGAATTATAATTGACCAGAACCAATGCTTGTTTATCATGACAACCAGCATCACCTTCTCTTTTTCCTTTCCAGCCACATTTCTCTATCAACCAGCCGGCAGGTAGTTTAACTTTTAACTCATTTACCTCATAATGGGGTATATCAGGAAATCTATCGTTCAATTGAACAAAAAGTTCTTTGGATATTATTGGGTTCTTAAAAAAACTACCGGCATTCCCCAACACAATTGGGTCAGGCAGTTTACTTTTTCGAATTTGAATAATGGCATTACTAATATCTGATGCAGTTGGTTCAACGATATTTTTTGTCATAAGCACTTTTCGAATATCACCATAATCAAGTCTTGGCACACATTTTTTATTCAATTTGAAATGAACTCTGGTTATAAATATTTTACCTTTTAAAGAATTTTTAAAAATACTATCTCGATACTTGAATTCACAAGCTTCTTTATTCATACTAATTGCTTTTCCAAACTGAAGATGAATTCCTTCACATCGGACAAATAATTCATCCATCTCAACACCATAAGCTCCTATATTCTGAACAGGAGCGGCACCGACTGTTCCTGGTATTAGACTTAAATTTTCAATACCGGAAAATCCTTTTTCAATAGTCCATAATACAAATTCATGCCATACTTCTCCGCCTCCGATTCTAACAATAACATGATTATCATCTTCATGAATTATTTCCTTCCCTTTGATCTCATTTTTCAAAATAATTGCATTTATATCAGATACAATCAGGATATTACTACCACTACCTAAAATGTAATATTGGTTAGCTTCTAAACCATAAAAATCTTTTAACTCACCTTCATCTTTTATAAAATGAAGTTCCTTTGCCTTCGCAGGAATTCCAAAAGTATTAAATGTTTTGAGTTCTATACCGTTCATGCTATTCTATGACATTTGTTTAATTTTTTTATAATTGTTGCTTTGATCTGAATTTTTGAAATTCAACTTAATAGCAATTCCTGAATTCAAACTAAAAGATTGATTATTTACAAAGCTCTTTCCCAATCTAACAAAAACAGAAGCATTCAATCCACCAATACCTCCTCCTATCTCAAATTGAACAATATAGGTCGGGAAAAATTTCCGTTGATAAAGGTCATACTTAGATATTAAGCCAAACAACTCGGTTCTTTGAAACTGTATTCCTGCTCCCAAACTATATCCTAATAAACGAGAGCTAAATCCGGACAAACTAGCCATGTTGATTTTCATCATCAGAGGAAAAGAAACTGCTCCAAGTCCTTTGTATTTGGTATCAAAATTTAAAAGTCCGAGACTGACTTGTGCTTCTACTCCTACTGAGAAGTTACGCTTTCCTAATATAAATTCAGTTCCAATAGAAGGCACTAAAATTCCTCCTGAAGAACCACCTAAATCAACTGAATTATCTTTTGGGTTTCTATAATACTGATAGAAATCAAATCCGGTTACAAGCCTTCCTTTAAATTGAGCACATAGTGAAGTAAGAATTAGAATATTAAGAATCAGAATACTTAGCCACTTCATTCAAAAAATTGAGCTGCAATTTAGTTTGTCTTACAGAATTAATACTAAAAAACATTATCTCATTACAATCAACAACGTTAGAACAAGTAAAAATATTAATTTAATAAAAGTTATTTACTCATCGTTCAATTGAAGATTAATCAGATGCTTATAGATTCCTTTTTCTTTCTGAATTAATTCATCATGTGTCCCTGATTCTGCAATCTCACCTGATTTCAATACATAAATGCAATCAACTTTTCGAATCGTCGAAAGTCTGTGCGCTATAATTATAGATGTTCTGTTGTACATAAGATTGTCCAGGGCTGTTTGGACAGTTCTTTCAGATTCTGCATCCAATGAAGATGTTGCTTCATCCAAAATTAAAATTGAAGGATTACGTAGTATTGCCCTTGCAATGGCTATCCTCTGCCTTTGACCACCGCTCAATTTAATCCCTCGTTCTCCAACTACAGTATTGAACCCTTCAGGAAAGGTTTCAATAAATTCTATTGCATTGCTTTTCCTAGCCGCTTCAAGAATCTCTGATTCTGAAGCATTGGGTTTTCCATATAGTATGTTCTCTTTAATTGTTCCTCCGAAGAGTAAAATTTCTTGTGGCACTATAGCAATATTCTTTCTAAATGCAGTAAGATTAAAATCGTCAATATTGGTTTGGTCAACCGTTATATATCCGGAATTGGTTTGATAAAATCTCATTAACAATGAAACAATAGTAGATTTACCAGCACCACTTGAACCAACCAAAGCAATTCTTTGTCCTTGCTTTATATTAAACTGAATTTTTTTCAATACCTCAATATCAGGTCTGCCAGGATAAGCAAAATAAACATCATTAAATTGAATATTACCTTTCAAATTTAATGGTTCGAAAGCAGCTTCATCTTCAACTTTCACCTCTGAATCAAGATCTAGAATTTCTTGAATTCTTTCTGTTGCTCCAATTGATCCGGCAAGCGTAGAATATAAATTTCCAATTCCTGCAATAGCTCCACCAATTACACCGGTATATACAATAAAAGAAAATAAATCACCCACCGCCATTTTATCTTCTTGAACCATCAAAGCACCTTGCCAAAGTATAAAAAATAATCCACCAAATAAAACTGTAATAATAAAAATAAAAAACAAACCTCTCATCCTCGCATAGTTCATCGAAATTTCAACCATACTGGTTATAGAATTAAAAAATCGAAGACTTTCAAATCTTTCATTTGCAAATGCTTTCATGGTTGGAAATGACTGCAAACTTTCTTCAACAATTATATTTGTATCGGCAAGTCGATCCTGTCGCTTTCTTGATAATCCTCTAATATACCTTCCAAACAATACAGAACTGACAACGATGACTGGAAATGTACCTAACATAATTAAGGTTAGCTTCGGCATCATCAGTATAAGAACAAAAACTCCAATGATCAATATAACAATTTGTCTTATAAATTCAGCCAGAGTTATTGAAAATGCATTTTGAAGTTGTTCAACATCTGCTGTAAGTCTACTGGTTAATTCACCAACTCTTCTGCTTTCATAAAAAGTCATGTTTTGAGTAATGATTTTTTCGTAGAGTGCTTTTCTAACATCGGCAATGCCCATTTCACTTACTCTTGCAAAAAAAGTTGTTCTCAGGTATGATAGTATTCCCTGAATGATTAATATTCCTAAGAACAAAAGCCCGAATTCCTTTACAGATATTTTCCAACTTCCTTTTCCAATTGCTGTATTTGCCATCTCTCCGGCTGCCGCTGGAAAAATCATAAACATACTGCTAGAGATTACCAGACAGATCATTCCGGAAATAAAATACCATTTATACGGTTTAATAAATCTTAAAATTCGATATGAATTTAGTAGACTCTGCTTTGTAATCTTCGGCTTTAATGGTTTAGTCATTCAAATCAATTAAATAAATACTATTCTGATTATACCAATTTGTGTAGGGTGATCTGTGTTACTTCTGGCCAAATTCCTGCCCGCCCTCTAAATCCCAAAACACCAAAGCCTCTATTGATATAAAGGTATCGATCATTTTCTTTGTATAATCCGGCCCATTTTGGATAACGATACTGAATTGGACTCCATCGAAATCCTGGCAATTCGACTCCCATTTGCATTCCATGTGTATGACCACTCAAGGTTAATTGAATACGCTGATTAAAGTTCTTAACTACATTCTCCCAATGTGTTGGATCATGAGAAAGCAATACTTTAAAATCTGAATGATCAACATCTTGTATTGCTCTATTCAGATCTCCTTTCTCCCCGAATCCTTTTCCCCAATTATGAACTCCGATTAATTGAATAAATTCTCCGTCTTTCTCAATCTTTACTGATTCATCTTCTAGTAATTTAAAGCCAATACTTTGATGATGTGCTTTAATTTTTTCGAAATTATCTTGTTTTTCTGCAAGAGAATCCCATTCTGCATATTCTCCATAATCGTGATTGCCTAAGATTGAAAATTGTCCGTATTTCGCACGCAATTTTTTAAAATCATCAATCCATGGGTCAAATTCATGGTGAAATGTATTGACTAGATCTCCCGTAAATACAATAAGATCAGATTTCAATTCATGAATAATTTTTAATCCCTTGACTACTCCATCGCGATCATCGAAACTTCCTGAATGTACATCAGAAATCTGCGTTATAGTAAATCCTTCAAATGCTTCCGGCAAGTCACTAAAAAATAAATCTTGTCTATGTATTTTATAATTATATCTACCCTTCAACACGCCATATATTAAAGACGTTAATGGTATAGCTGCAAATCCTAATGCCAGTTGACTGATAAATTTTCTTCTTGTTGGCACAAACTGCGTTTTCGAATCGAATGCAGATATATTATGATTTACAATTTTATTATACCCACCTATTATAACTCTATAAATATCTTCTCCAAACAAAATTGACACAAAAACAACTTTTGTGATTAATAGGATCATCCAAATGTTTCCTAGCAAAACACCGAAAGTACTCAAAGTATGGTTATGACGTCCTTGAAACATTAAATAAAAGAATAATACTGGCAAGATTATACTTACAATCCAGTATAAAATTCCAAATGCCCCGGTTAGCACCGGTGAGAACGATGCGATTAAAAGTTTAATTCCTTGATAGACATACACGTCCAAACTAAAGAACATTATTATAATCAATGAGAATACAATCCAGAACATATAAATTGAAAAACACCTGCCTTCCCTTCTTGTTCAGAATTTTAGACAAATGATTGTTAATACCTGATCAACCTTAGAACATTGCTGACTAGCGTTGAATAAGAATCGAATTATTAGAACGGATTAAATGCTCCTTTGATAAAATTATCAAAGAATAACTACCACTTGGCAAATATTGAGTATCGACTACAATTTTATCTCCAATTATATGATCTTGTTGCAGTACAATATGTCCCATTTCGTCTATTATCTGAATAATATCTACATCCTTTGAATTGTCAAGTTCAATGTTGAGCTGATCCTTTATAGGATTTGGATATAATTTTACATTTAAATCTTTTGAATCTTGCGTTGAAACCATAGCATTATATCCATATGCTAAAGCATACTCTCCCGGAATTAAGTCATCAATTCTTATTATTCCTCGCAAATCATTAGGAGTAACTTTTAACTTTGTTACAGGCTGATAGGATCTCCATTCTTCTCTGAAATCCTTGCGATACACTAAGATTACACTATCTTCCCCACTTTTCAGAATATCAAAATCCAAACTGTTCTTCCCATTTCCATTATAATCCACACGACCTGCCATCTTCAATCTTCCTTGAGGTATTGCATATACCTGCCAAAAATGTGTACTTGACAGTTTTAAAATATTGGATTTTTTTAATCCTTCAGAGGGACCAACCAAATGATGTTGCATATTGATATATGCGGTATCTGAAATTTCGACAACACTCGGAGTCAAACCTGAACCTGCAATTGGCAAGGTACCTTTTGAATTAATCACAACTTTATCCTGTAGGCTTGCATAATTCAATGATTGTTCTTCGTTCAATACAAAATACTCAGGATAAAAATTGAGCGGATAATCAACAATATGCCAGCTGCTTTCATTACTAACCATTACTTCATGTACCTTTCTGTTAAAATTCTTATCGATTGCAACAATTTGAATCGGTACATTCCTTCCCAGATGATCCGCATGATGTATTTTTTGAATAATCTGAATATGAAATCTGTTTACTTGCTCCGGTGAAGGTATTAAGCTGTCAATATAGAAACCTAGATATCCTTTATTGAAAATATGATCATTGAAAAAATCCGTTACCTGTCTTGTGGAATTTCGATTTATAAAATCCCGCAACTCAAATGCATTCAAACTTTTTCCTGTAAGACTATCAAACACGGTGTGACAGATTGCACGATATATACTGTCTCCAAGATATGATCTTAAATTATGAATCATTGCTGCACCTTTACGATAAGTATGAGTTCCATAAGTATGTTCATAAGGCATAGGAGAAAGTGGTAGATATTCTCCATCATTCACATGTGCGCTAAATAGAATATTTGAAAGGTTAGCTTTAACAACATCCTGAAACCTTTCTTTTCCATATACATGTTCAAAAAACAAATGACTGGCATACTCAGCATTCCCTTCTTTAATCCACATATCTCTGGCATCATCCAGTGTAGTAAGATTACCCCACCATTGATGACCAAATTCATGTGCCATCAATCGTTCGTTATCTGTTAATGTTCCTGAAACAACTGAACTAATAGGATAGGCAGTATTTGTAGGATGCTCCATTGCTCCTACCGTTGTTGCTACAAATCCCACTCGCTCAAACTTATAGGGTCCAAACCAATACTCAAACGCATCAACAGCGTCCGGTATTCCTGCTAATTGTGATTTCATTTTTGAAATATCTCCTGGTCTGGCAATGAGATCAATTGGTAAATTTAAATTACCCACGGATTGTGTGATGGATCTATCTAATATATAATCAGACACTGCAAAACTTGAGAGATACGTTGGAATAGGAAAATCCATTCTATAATGTCTTTCAATCGTTTGAGATACTGAGTCTTCCCTCACCAAGTGACCTACACAGTATGCCCTTGTCGGTGAAGCTGATTTAATAAAATAATCATAGCTTGATCTCTCAACAAAATTGTCAAAACATGGAAACCATACTTTACCAAAGTTTGGCGGGATGGTACTCAATCCTATTCCCAGGTTATAAATATATTTATCTACAAAATATAAGCCTCCCCATACTGAATCTCTCGAAGGTGTTCCTTGATAATTAATATTTATTACTCCGCTATCACTTGAATTTAATACTTTATTAAAATGTACAACTATAAGATTGCTATCATAACTAAAATTTAATTTTTCATTATTAAAATATATTGAATCAACCGTCAATTTCAATAAATCGAAAGTTATACTTTGTACGTTGTCCAATTTTACTTTAAAACTTATTTCAGTATTTGCCCTAATTTTTTTTTCTGAAACATTAGTAACATCAAGATGAATAGAATAGTTAATTATATCAAATGTATCTGATCTCCTATTAGAATTTTCTATCCATAATTGCTCAGAAAGCGAAGGTTCTTTTCTCTGTAATAATTGAGATTCCCGGGAATGATGACAACCGTAAAAACGATCCATCTCCGGTTGTGAGTGCAATAAGGGTATAGAAATAATAAAAATAAAAAGTAGAATAATATATTTCATGTCTATGCAATTACAATGACAAATATCATATGTTTTAATTAATTAGCAGAGGCTAATTTTCTAATAGGGCGAATTGCTAACAGCAAACTTAATACTAAAAACAAGAAGGATAAAAAAAATGATGCCCCAGGAAAAAAATATGTTCTGGAACTATCAGAGAAAAAATGAAAAACAGTAGTCATAATTACAGGACCAATAATAGCAGCAAAACTCATCAGTGATGTAATCCCTCCTTGTAATTCACCTTGACTATTAGGAGGAACTTTATTGGAAATCAAACTTTGAATTGAAGGTCCTGCCAAACCACTAAGTGAAAATGGAATCATAAAAACATACATCCACCAACCTTCCTTTGCCAAGGAGAAACCAAGATAACCAAGTATTGCAGCAACAAAACCAATAATAATAGATTTGTAAGGACCAATTTGTGGAATGATTATTCTGGTCAATACACCTTGAACAATAGCCATCAAAACGCCAACAAATGCAAGTGAATAACCTACAAGCTGATGACTCCATTTAAATTTAAACATGGTATAATAATTCCAGGTACTTTGCAAAGAATAATGTGCTGTATAAACCAACAGCAATATAGGAATAAAACTTTTGAGTGCATCATACTTTATTAGAACTCTTAAGGTCCCAAAAGGATTAGATCTGGACCCATCAAATTTTCGTCTGTTTTTCTTTAACAAAGATTCCGGAAGTACAAAATAACCAAAAATACAATTTAATAAAGCAAGAGTTGCCGATGCATAAAAAGGCACCCGAACTCCATAATTTCCAAGAACAGCACCCAACAAAGGACCAATAATAAATCCTAAACCAAAAGCTGCACCAATAAGACCAAAATTTTGTGCTTTCTTGTCAGGTTCGCTAACATCTGCAATAAATGAAGTAGCAACAGTAAAAGAAGCACCCGTAATACCAGCAATGATTCTCCCTGCATAAAGCCAATGAATATTCGGTGCCAAAGCTTGTAACAAATAATCTAAACCAAAAATCAATAAGGTGATAAGCAGAATAGGTCTTCTTCCATATCGATCACTAAGGCCTCCTATTATTGGTGCGCAAAAAAACAACATCAAAGAATATGAAGTCATCAACCAACCACTGATTACTGATGAATCACTTAAGGATTTTCCGGTAATCTCCATGATTAATTCAGGCGCGATAGGAATAATAATTCCCAATCCAATTACGTCCAGTAACACAGTAATAAAAATAAAAAGTAGAGCCTTATTCACTTGAAATTATCGAAGGATTATTACTCTTTTAGAAACTTTAAAATTTCCTTGCCTTTTCTATATTCTATCGAAATTATATAGAATCCGCTAATTAATCCTTCTGTATTAATTCTGATTTTATCATCTTTCTTATAAAGGAACTGACTTTTATCAATTATCGTACCTTCTAAATTTAATATCTTAAGATTAATTATCTCATTCATAATTAATTTATTCTCAAGTTCAATATATTCTTTCACCGGAATCGGATATACACGCCATTGTGAAGATTCGTCTATATTGAGAATCACTTGATTGCTTTTTATCTCATTGTCATTATTTGAGAAAGCTATTATTTGATAAGTATACTTTCCTTGTGATACATTTTTATCAACATATTTCATTGCATTTCCAGCTAGTGTATTTAAGAGTATTCTCTTACCCAATGCCTCTCTGTACACCTCAATTTTAACGATTTCTTCATCTGATTGATAAATCCAATTCAATTCAACTGTTTTGTCATTAATAGTTTTACCGGAGAGTTCCAGCTTATTAAGAGAAAGTACAGATAAACCAAACAATTGCTCCTCAGTCAAAAATGTACAATTCGAAGGTAGATCAAATGCTTGTGTTCCATCATCGCGCAAATATTCGGATCCCTGATCTGCAGACTTACCTAAGCCTCTCCTTGCAAAAACATTCCAAATCAGACATGCATTTGCTGCGTTATATAAAATAGAGTCCGCTTTCAAAATTGCGTCCCGTGCATTAACAAAACCGGGATTACACTTCTGAAGTTTTAATCCTGAAATAATCAGATGCATAGCCTTAATGTTACCTGCTGTAGAATTACTATTGTACAAATCAGATTCATAACCAAACTGCTGAATGAGTGCCCAATTTAAATCCCACAGCATACTACACCACACATAACCTACACCATGCGGTTGACTTATTTTAATTCTGTCTTTGATACTAGAATAAGTAGATGGATTAATGCTCATATCTACAGTGTATTGCGTAGGTCTAATTCCTGTTCCGTCAATCATTTGTCCGGATGGCCAGGTTCCAATACTTCTTAAAGTATAAGGAAAATCCCCCGGTTTTATGGTCATCATTAATCCTAAAAAATCACTCCAACCTTCACCACCTTGTTCTTCATTTGTCAAACATAAATTATTATTAGGTCCTCCTGTAAGTCGAATTGACAACCCGTGTCCATATTCGTGACTAATGATGGCACCGTCAAAATCACCGTCAACCAGTTGAGGAATAGTATTTGACAATTTACCTAGTCCCGGTAGTTTCGATACTATATCATTATAATCTGACTGACTGATACAAATAACCGGAATATTTACTAAATGGCCGTATGATCCTGCCGGCAAAATATAAGGTAATCCTGAATTATTCATTCCAATTACTACTGCATCTGCACCTGCCTGTTGTGCATTAAATGCTTTGTAAGAAGGCTCACAGGTACCATCTTCTATTAAGCATATTGTATTTGCAACATTGTTCCAGATTGGATCACAGGCATCATAAGGATTACCGGAAGCATCAAAAACAGAAACTAAATTTGAGTTTAAGCTATTTGGAATTCTACCTCCAAAAGCAGCCCTGGCAAATTGATATTCCTGACCTTTAAAAGAAAATTTAAGTGCAGAACTTGGCAACATAAGTACCTTCACTCCGTTCTGCAAATTAGCTTTTATTTTTTCTCCATCTGTTTTAGAAATATTCATTACCGGGAGTCCTACTCCAGCCGAAAATCCTCCCATTACTGAAGGAATATTATCATCAACATTTACAACAATCAAACCAATCGCACCGGCATTCTGTGCTCTTGTAATCTTGTCATTCAGATTACAAATTCCTTTATCTATCATGGCAATTTTTCCGGAAACCTGTGCCGCATTAATGTAATTGTTACAACCCTGATTGGGATAGTTACTTCCATCATTCGCAAGTACAATTTCTGAACGGTACGGAGCATATAAGCTTGGACTAATTGCAGAATGAACCGTCATGATTTTTCCTGAAATATTCAGCGGACTCTCAATATTTATTGAATCATAAACAGGCAGTTGCCAAACATACATTTGCATTCTTCCTGGATATCCATCGGGATAACATATGAAACTTGCATTATTCCTTGCCCCATTAATAAAGTCTAAACCTTCTGCAAAAATATTATCTAAATCATAACCTCCATTTCCGAAATTATTATACTGAAAATTACCGGATGTTTCGTTGAATCCATACTGATATAAAATATCATGATTAACATTACTCCAGTAAAACAAATTGGTTAAAGAGGAATTCTTATTTGAAGGTGGAGATAAAGTCGGATTATAATTAAAATCAAAATTTAAGTTAGAACTTCCATACACTCTTGATGCATTGCCACCTGAAGGCAAGTTGTCTCCATCCATATCTTCATAACAATCTACATTGTTACCTATAGAATGTTCATAAGTAAATAATCCATCATCGTGCCAACCCAAAGGGCTTGCGTTAGCCGCTTTTAACCATGGTTCAATCTCTAAACTCCGGTTTCCATGCAATGGACTTTCAACTGGAGGAGAATATACACGATAGTTTCCACTATTGGTTGGAACATATTCTTTATGTGGAATAATGGAAATTCTTTGATTTTTATCCTTTCTAACACCCATCTCTACACCACAGTCACTATTTAAAGTGGATTCTGTGAGTATTTGATTCCCCAGTATATTAAAATATACATTATTAACTATACCATTTTTCAAATCTTCATTCTGAATTCTTAAACACCAATACAGTTTATTTTTCTTATAATAGTAACAGAGTTTGCACAATAAAAACTGATTATTCGAATCCAATACTTGAAATTTTTTAAACCCTTCATTAACTTTTGTTCGCAATGGAACTTGTTGAATTTCTGAATGTATTCCCTTTAGATTCAAATATGAATTTAGTACTTGAAATTCAATATCGCTTGATAACTTTCTAGTTCTATTCTCTTTCAGAATATATCTTGGATCATTTATATTTGAAAATAAAACATTACCATTTTTTGCTATATGAATATTTGAGATTTCCGGATAGACTTCTAATCCATCAATTAATTCTTGAATATAATAATGCGTACATTTCAACATCGAATCATAGTAGCTGGATTGAATTCTAAAATCACTTTTATTCCACAGAATTGAGTGATTTACTAATTCTTCTTTTAGTATATTGTATTCAGTTTGCGCTGAAACAATACTTGAAATAAACATTAAGTAAATAAATATTCTACTCATCCAGAAGTAATTTAATTCAAAATTTTATTAATAACCATTGTGAGTAATCAACTAATCTCTATAATCAAACTAATACATTTCATTCCACTCTGACATTATATTGAACAAAGATAAAATTTATGGCTTATCTCACAAAGAAAAGAGGAACCTGAATATTCAGATTCCTCTTCATGAAAACTTCTTACTACTACGTTATAATTAAATAATGTATAATAATTACAATTATTGATAGTTTTTGTCTTGTATTGAATATTCCTTACTTGTTAAAGAATTCTATTCAAACACAAATTCACTAATAAAATTCAATTTCCAACTCAATTATAGAATTTCAATTGAATTTACTCCAACATAATCATCTTATTCGTCTTGGTCTGTGATCTGTAATCCACCTGATAATAATACACTCCTGCTTTGCTGATCTCTCCTTGATCAATCTTCCACTCATTGTATGATCTTTGTAGTTCCCGGCTCTGCTTG
>JADLHT010000063.1 GCA_020848695.1 Saprospiraceae bacterium | reverse complement strand
ATGAGTTTTCCACACTTTATTAACACTCAAATTGCTTGGCAATATCGTTTTTCTATTCTAAAGACAGAATTTTATTCTGAAAATCAATATTCAAAAATCAAATCTATTCTTTTACCGAATTAGCCTAAACGAATTCGGCAAAGATGAATGTTTTGCCACAGCATGACAAATGAAAGAACCGCGAAAACGGCATGAGTAAGTTTTTGAATTTGAAAGAATTCAGTTTCAGAATAGAATTTCAATTGAAAAACTTGAATTATAATGGCTGAACCTTAGATTAATTCCTCTTAATCCAGGATTCATACATGACAAGCAATTCATTAAAGAATTTCTTGCCAAATCTTCTGACTAATCCTTCCCGAACAAACTTAAATACCGGAATACCCAAGGTTTTTCCTTTCTTGCAAGCAGGATTACAGATCTTCCACTTATCATAATTGATGGCTGTAAATCCCAACTCCTTATTTTCTTTAACGCGTATAGGATATAGATGGCACGAAACGGGTTTATTGAATTTAACGACTTCCTGATTGAAAGCGGCTTCAATTCCACAATAAGCAATTCCTTTCTGATCTGTATTCATATATACACAGGCCCCATCCGAGCGAAGTTGGGTTACATAAGTTTGTGAATCTTCATTCCACTCATAACCTTTATTTTTTGCCAAAATCTGAATCGATTCTTCTGGTAAAAAATTAGTTATTCTAGCTCTTACTTTATCAAGTTCTTTCAATTCAGATTCGAGTAAGGGTGCACCAAAGTCTCCTTCCCAACAGCATGCTCCCTTACATACTTCTAGATTGCAGCTAAACTGCATTTCAAATATATCTTCACTGACCAATTTATCCTGAACTGCAATCATATCAATATTTAACATTTCGGATCATTCCTGTATGTGGAATTCCGTCTTCAAGGTATTCATTCCCGACTACTTCAAATCCAAACTCAGAATAAAAGTTGATTAAATAGGATTGAGCAGAAATTTTTATTGGAATATTTTTATAACGTTCTTCCAGACACTCAATAGAATATTGAACAATTGTTCTTCCAAAATTCAGTGTTCTGTAATCTATATGTGTACAAACTCTGCCTATAGATGAATAGTTATCGTATGAAATTCCCGGTGCAAGAATTCTAGTACAAGCAACCAAAATCCCATTCTTATAAAAACCTATGTGATGGGACGATTTATCTTTTTCATCCGCATCCAGATAAATGCATTTTTGTTCTACTACAAATACACTGGACCGGAGTTGCAGGATATCAAATACTTCCAAGCCTGTAAGCTCATTAAGCGTTTTACAATACAAATTATCCCTCATTATTGAATAAGCTCAGTCTTCTACTATCTTCAATTGGAGTGTTTTCTGAAGTTCATCAAGTATTGGATAGGTATTTAACATCAATTCGTACTTCTGTCTTTCTGTAAGCAAAGATTTTGGTTTGACAATCTCTTCTTTGGAATTCAATTCTGAATCAATCTCAACTTTTACAAAAAGTTTTTCCCCTTTAAAAACTTTCTTGATTTCATCTTCAATTCTCAACTCTGCTCGAATGGATTCGAGTCCTAAATTTGATCCGGTATAAATTAAGACCGTATTTTCTTTTACTTCAATTCTTGTGTTCTTCATATAATCCTGTAAGGTTTTGGACCTTTGAGCAGTGATTAATTCTTGCCAATATATCTGAAAACTATCCTGATTTAACTCAATTAATTTATCTAATCGTTCCTTTTCCTGATTTTGAATCTTGTCTTTCAGACTTTCAAGACTAGACAATTTAGGAATACCGCCTATTGCCGACGAACTTAACTTAACATGAACGGGCTTGGAAGCTAATTCAAGAGTCTCCTTAGTCATGTCTCTTTCTGAAAGTTGCTCATTTATAGGTTTGGATATTTTCTTTTCAGTAACTCTTTTTTCAATGGTATCTGATTTGGTTTCGGTTAAAGTATGTATGCTTGATCGTTGAAGATGACAAATTTTTGCAAACAATATTTCTGTATGTAATCTTTTATTTCTGCTTCTTGATAAATTTACTTCCGTTTCATTGATCATATCCAAACAGGAAAGCAATAATGATTTACTGCAATTTCCGGATTGATTAAGATATTTCTCCTTAAAAGATTCCGCGCCTTCAAATAGTTGTATAAGTTCGGGACTTTTACAAATCAGTAGATTCCTTGCATGGGTTGCCAATCCTTCCAGTAAAATTTCAATTTCAAATCCTAATCTGATCACTTCATCAAAAAGTAAGTAAATCCTGCTCAAGTCTTCAGACAAAAAAGCGTCATAAAATTTGAAATAATATTCAGCATCCAGGATGTTCAGATTTTCCAATACATCTTTATAAGAAATACTTTTTCCGGCAAAACTTCTGATTCGGTCAAAAATTGAAAGAGCATCTCTCATTGCGCCGTCTGATTTTTGTGCAATCAGATACAATGCATCCGTATTCGCTTCAATCGATTCATTCTTACAGATTATCTGAAGTTGTTGAATAATATCCTTAACCGAAATTCTCCGAAAGTCATAGACCTGACAACGACTAAGTATAGTAGGAAGAATTTTATTTTTCTCTGTGGTGGCTAAGATAAATTTCGCATAAGGTGGTGGCTCTTCCAATGTTTTTAAAAAAGCATTGAATGCAGCCGAAGACAACATATGAACCTCATCGATAATATAAATTTTGAATTTTCCATATTGAGGCTGATAACGTACTTGTTCGACCAAAGACCTAATATCTTCAACACTGTTATTAGACGCAGCATCCAACTCAAAAATATTGAATGAATTATTCTCTTGAAATGCTTTACAGGTTAGACAGCTATTGCAAGGTTCCCAATCAGAGGTTGGCTTTTCACAATTGAGAACACGTGCAAGAATTCTCGCACATGTAGTTTTTCCAATTCCCCTAGGACCTGTGAATAAAAATGCGTGCGCAACCTGTGATTTAATTAACGAATTTTTTAATGTAAGCGTAATATGCTCCTGCCCAATAACATCCGACCAACGCAGAGGTCTGTATTTACGAGCCGATACTAAAAATCCTTCCATAATAAAATGATGCCTCAAAATTAAGTCATGGATCATCTATAAATGGATAAATGATCAAATAATTTCTTCTATTTTTACACAAAATATATTAAGTAAGTGAGGATTGTTCTGGCACAATTGAATTATCATATCGGCAACTTTAGTGGCAATCTTGAAGCCATGAAAAACGCTATTGCAAAAGCAAAAAGTTTAAAAGGAGATATCATCTGTTTTAGTGAATTAAGTACCTGTGGTTATCCCGCTGTAGATTTTCTGGAATTCAGAGATTTTATCCATCGTTCAATGAATGTGGTAAATGAATTGGCTAAGGAATCTTATGGAATTGGAATTGCGGTTGGATCACCAACAGTTAACTCTGATCCTGCGGGAAAAGATTTATTCAATTCTGCTTTTTTTCTGAGTGAAGGAAAAGTAATTCATATTGCCAACAAAGGACTATTGCCAAACTATGATATTTTTGATGAGTATCGTTATTTTGAACCGGCTAAAGAGTTTCACACCTTTGAATTTTTAGGGAAGAGGATTGCAATTACTATCTGTGAAGATTTGTGGAATGTAGATAATATTAATCCATTGTATGATCTATGTCCGATGGATCAAATGATACAAGAAAAACCGGATCTTATGTTGAATCTTTCAGCATCTCCATTCAGTTTTGAACATACACAAGATCGGTTAAATACCATTCGGAACAATGCTTTACGGTACAAAATTCCAATTTTCTATTGCAATTGTTATGGAGCTCAGACAGATATAGTTTTCGACGGAGGATCTTTAGTCGTTGCAGCAGATGGTAGCATTTATGATGAAATGCCTTACTTCGAAGAGTGTATTCGAAGCTATACTTTAAGTAAAATTCTTCCTAACGGAATTAATACTGAACAGAAAAAGGAAAAAGAAAATCTAATCTATCGTGCATTAGTATTGGGAATTAAAGATTATTTCCATAAGATGAAATTTAAGTCTGCAATTCTTGGACTTTCTGGTGGAATAGATTCTGCACTTACAGCAGTACTTGCTGCAGATGCTCTGGGTCCTGAAAATGTAGTTGGACTGATAATGCCCTCACAATATTCTTCTGAAGGATCTGTTGAAGATGCAAAAGCATTAGCTAAAAATCTTGGTATCCGATATGAAATGCTTGAAATTAAAGAAGTATTTAATTCCTATGAGAAACTGTTAAATCCTTGGTTTCAGAATCTTCCCTCTAATGTTACCGAAGAAAACATTCAAGCAAGAATTAGAGGAATGTTGTTAATGGCATTTAGCAACAAGTTCAATCATATTCTACTGAATACAACCAATAAAAGTGAAATGGCAGTAGGCTATGGAACAATGTATGGGGATCTCTGTGGTGGACTCGCTGTTCTTGCTGATGTGTATAAGACAGAAGTATATAAACTCGCGGCATATGTAAATCGTGAGAAAATTAGAATTCCGGCTAATTCCATCGAAAAACCTCCCTCTGCAGAACTTAGACCTGGACAGAAGGACAGCGACTCTCTCCCTGAATATTCTATTCTTGATCCAATACTTTATCAATACATCGAAAAAAGAAAAGGTCCAAATGAATTAATCGAACAAGGATACAACGAAGAATTGGTCCTTCGAATATTAAAAATGGTGAATAAAGCAGAGTTTAAGCGCTATCAGTCGCCTCCTGTAATTCGGGTAAGTTACAAAGCATTTGGTTCAGGAAGAAGACTTCCTATTGAGGGGAACTATCTGTATTAGTCAAAGAAATACTAAGTTTAATCTGAAATTACTTCACCAATGAATTTTTTTATAGTTACTTTTGTTTTTATATCAAATTTCTAATTCATGGACTTACTAATTATCGGAGCAATTGTACTTATACTTTTGGTCTTTTCTTTTCGTACTATCGATCAAGGAACAATCGGCGTTGTTACT
>JADLHT010000062.1 GCA_020848695.1 Saprospiraceae bacterium | reverse complement strand
ATGAGTTTTCCACACTTTATTAACACTCAAATTGCTTGGCAATATCGTTTTTCTATTCTAAAGACAGAATTTTATTCTGAAAATCAATATTCAAAAATCAAATCTATTCTTTTACCGAATTAGCCTAGTTAAAAATATATTTGGCAATAAACTCATGATACTTAGTTGCTTAATCATACTAAAATCTATTTCAAATATCCATAAGCCCAGTAAACCAATTTAACGTCTGAAATTACTTTGAGCTGCGTTAATACAATATTGATTATTCAGTTTACCCCTAAAACTATTCAACCGATCGCTTAATGTCAATCTCAATTTAAATTAAATAAACTTTATAAGAAATAAAAATATTAAAATCCTACTCCAACATGCAAGGCAAATACTTGGGTATATCCAGAAGCTTTATCAGGTCCAAATCTTCCCGGAAGTACCAGTTCGACAAATCCCTTTGTACTTTTCGAAATGTCAAATGATTTATTAATCAATGGAGAAAAACCAATTTGTTCAACCCCCAATTCAAAGGCTGCTCTTAATCCGAGTGTTAAACCATATCCGATCGGAAGCAAAACGCCGGGATGATACAATAGATGAACTTCAATATTTCTCTCATTGCCAAAATAGGGTTTAATAAAAGGTACAAATTCCAAATCAATAATCAAGGCACCTGGAGTATTTAAGCTAATACCTATTGGAAAACCCATTGAAAATCTTTCATAAGTAAACAACCACTGTTCTTCAGCATTCTTAATTGATTTCAATGGCTGAACATAACCAATATGAAATCCTCTAATTAAGGATTCTTTCTCCATCTTTACCATACTGTCCTCCTGCGCTATTATTTTGGCGCTTAAAGTAACAAATAATACAACGAATACTATTTTAGAAATATTCATAAAAGTTTATTTTTGATAATTATGGACAAATATATCCTTTATAGGATTACTATTAAAATATTATCGAATATTTTTTTTAAAATAAATCAAGAAAAAATGATTTTCAATTTAACGATTCCTACTTGAAAAATACCATTTATAATTACTTAGAATTTGATAATAAAATTGAATAGTGAATGATGCAAAATCCACAGATTCTTAATCAATATTTTAACAATGAGAAACTAGAATTATATTAGAAAGCTATTCTCTTAACCAAATACTTGTTCAAAATCAAAATACAACTAAACACATAATATAGCAATTTAAGCAAATGACTTTTCCAACTCAGCTATTTTTGGAAAAAGGATTTTATCCTCCAAATGAATATGAGTAATCAGATCTGCTTCAAATTCTTCTAACTTATTATAAAATACTTTAAAGGTGTTGCAAACATCATCAGGTAATAAATAATTATTGGTAACTTCTCGGATCTTACTTACTAAATCTTTGGCTAAATGATGATCATCCTTCATCCCTTTCTCAGGATTGTTAATTTGAAATATTTCGCCCGAAGGTTTATCTGAACCTATACTCTTTGCAATTACCAAATTAAGTATATAAGGAAATACTTTTTCTTCTTCCTCTTTCAAGTGCTTTCTAAATTCAACAACAAATAACTTAAAGAGGCTTCTCACTCGAAGAAGCTCAGGATGAGTATCTCCATGAATTTTAATTGTTTCATCTGCATAGTGTAAGATCGGATCCATGTTTGTATTCACATAATGATGATGTGTATCCATAATATGGTAGATCAATCGATCAGCTTCCCAATCTTCACAATTAAGGTGGCGTTGATTCTTCCTTTTTAATGTTTCCAATTCTTGAAGAATATTTTCATAAGAAATTCCGTTTTGCTCACAGATCTCCAAAAGTGTAATATCTCCATTAGAACATAATTCAATTCCATACTTCTTAAATATGTCGGAAGCTCTATAGTCATCAGAAATCCATTCAGAAATCGATTTAGATTTAATAATTGGAATTTTTATTGTCATATTCTTAACTTTATTCAATTACCGAAGTCTTTTAATCTGCTGTCCATTCTGCGTAGTTAGATCTTGTCTCATGTAAACGGATTCGAATTAGTTTAATTCCCTCAGGAAGAAAATTCAACAAACGATTTTTTATATCGAGGATCATGTACTCTGCAGTAGGTTCTTCATCCAACCAAATAAATTTTACTTCCGGAAATTCGCCGATCGAAATCGTTGATTTTTTCAAAATTAGTGCATGATCATAGTCTTCAAGAACTTTTTCCTGCACGAGAATTTTTAAATCAAAAAAATCCATAATCATATTCAAATTATTCAATTTCTCTGAACTAACTGAAATATGTAACGAATAACTATGTCCGTGAATCTTTCTGCAATTTCCAGGATGGACTGAAATTGCATGAGCTGCTTCAAAATGAAAAATTTTTGTAATACTCAGCATACCTATATCCTAATCAACCAACAGTGTATGAACGATTCTATAATTTTTCAAAACGTGCTTGAAAGAATCTTAAATATTTTGGTTCGTATACCATTTTTAATCCTTTGATTCGTTCTCTTTTTTGGAAAACTTCAGCTACACTCTCTGCCACTACATCCATATGAGCCTGCGTATAAACTCGTCTTGGTAATGTAAAGCGTACTAATTCCAAATCTGGGTAATAATTTTCTCCATTGGGTTTTCGTCCAGCAGAAACCACTCCCCTTTCCATTGTTCTAACACCTGAGTCAACATAGATTTCAGCGGCCAATGCCTGTGCTGGAAACTGATCTTGTGTAAGGTGAGGCAAAAAGGCTTTTGCATCAACAAAGACACCATGACCACCGATTGGCTTAACAATTGGAACTCCATAAGATTCCATCTTCTCGCCCAGATAAATTACTTGTCCTATTCTTGCTGCCTGATGCCTATCATCTACACTTTCTTTAATTCCAACAGCCATTGCCTCCATATCACGTCCTGCCAGGCCACCATAAGTATGAAGACCTTCATATACGACTACCAAATTCCTTGCTTCTTCAAAAACGTGCGGATCATTAGTTGCCATAAATCCTCCAATATTCACGAGTGCATCTTTTTTGGCACTCATTGTTGCACCATCAGTATATGAACAGATTTCTTTTACAATTTCGCGGATACTTTTTTTGGCATAATTTTTTTCACGCTTCTGAATAAAATAAGCATTTTCGGCAACACGGGTCATATCGTGAATAATAGGAATATTATGAATCTTGGTGTACTTTCTTAATGCTTTCAGGTTTTCCATGCTAAACGGTTGACCACCTGCCATATTAACATTAGAGGCAAGAGAAACATAAGCGACCTTATCTGCTCCATGTTTTTTAACCAGATTATCCAATTTTTCGATATCAACATTACCTTTAAACGGGTGAAGATTTGTAGGATCATTGGCTTCATCGATAATAATGTCAACAAATTTTCCGCCTGCTAATTCCTGATGTACTCTTGTTGTTGTAAAATACATATTACCTGGAATAAACTGACCTTTACGAATCATAACTTTGGAAAGTATATTCTCGGCTCCTCTCCCCTGATGTGTTGGAACTATGTACTTATATCCATAGTATTCATGAATCGCTGATTCGAGTTTGAAATAACTTTTACTTCCTGCGTATGCTTCATCTCCTAACATAAATTGGCTCCACTGTCGGTCGCTCATTGCGTTGGTTCCACTATCTGTTAGTAAATCAATATACACATCTTCAGAAGGTAGTAAAAATGTATTATAACCTGCTTTTCGAATTGCGTTAAGCCTGTTTGTGCGTGTGGTGGTTTTGAGCAATTCCACCATTTTCATTTTGTAGGGTTCTGCCCATGAACGTTTTGAAGTATTTATACTCATGCTTTTATTAATTTCGACTGAATTATAATTTTCGACTCGAGAAGTGTCTCTGATTTGATTGAATTACTAATTAAACATGCTTTTTCAGATTTCTCAAGTAATCTAATTGCTTTATCTGAATCCGAAGGATCACTAATTGTTAGTTCAGCCTTAAGAATTACTTTTGTCATTGCATATTTCCCATCCGGTTTTTCAAGCACCCCTTTTGCGCCGCATTTAAAATCCATAAATTCAAATTTAGAATATTCGGCTATTGCTAAGAATGTTGTCATAAAGCAACTCAATACTGAGGCTGTAAAAAAATGCTCAGGTGACCAAATTCTGGGTACACCCCCTGAAAACTCAGGTGGTGTTGCAACTACAACGGAATTATCTAAGTCAGCAGAACTAAGTGTTCCGATTTTTCCAGAATCCCATTTAATATCTACATAATAATCATGTATTTCCATTATTGTCTATTTTTTGAAATTTTGCTGTAAAATGTCTTAAAAAAGGTGATTCATCAATGATTTTATATCCGGTATTAATCGAAGTATTTTTCATAATGTGATCAAATACTTCTAGAACATAATCAATATGACTTTGAGTATATACTCGTCGAGGAATTGCAAGACGAACAAGTTCCTGTGCTGCTGGAATAAGTCGTCCATGATCATCATACTTTCCAAACATAACGCTTCCAACTTCAACACACCGAATCCCTCCAATACGATACAACTCACAAACTAGTACTTGTCCTGGATATTGATCAACAGGAATTCCGGGAAACAAACGATGAGCATCAACATAAACCGCATGACCGCCGATAGGCCATATTACAGGCACCCCTTTCGTATGTAATTTCTCACCGAGATATGCCGTACTTCTGATACGATAGTGCAAATAGCTTTCATCAAAAACCTCTTCTAATCCCACTGCCATGGCTTCCATATCGCGTCCGGATAATCCTCCATAGGTTATGAATCCTTCAGAAATGATCAATTGATTCATACATTTTTTACTGAGCGACTCGTCTTTAATACAAAGCAGCCCACCCATATTGACCAGACCGTCTTTCTTGGCACTCATGATAAACGCATCTCCAAGTGCCAGCATTTCTTGAGCGATCTCTTTATAACTATAATTCTCAAATCCAGATTCTCGATGCTTAATAAAATAGGCATTCTCCGCGATTCTGCATCCGTCAATGACCATCAAGATATTATTTTGATCACAGATTTTTCTGACTGCTTTAGCATTTGACATGCTTACAGGTTGCCCGCCTGATGAATTATTGGTAACAGTAAGCACAATAGCAGCTATGTTATTATTTCCAATCTGGTTTATACTATTCTCTAATTTTATCAGATCTATATTTCCCTTAAACGGAAGAAATTTATCATTCTCCATGATCTCGTCAGGCATAAGATCTAATGCTGTTGCTCCGCTATATTCAATGTTTGCACGGGTTGTATCAAAGTGTGTGTTGCTTAAAAAAACTTTATCCCTACCCCCTAAAATTCCATATAAGATTCTTTCAGCGGCTCTACCCTGATGCGTTGGAAGAACAAAAGGCATCGAAGTCAATTCTTTAACTACTTTCTCTAACTTAATCCAACTCTTTGCTCCTGCATAGCCTTCATCTGCCAACATCATTCCTGCCCATTGTGCCTGACTCATTGCACCAGTACCGCTATCGGTAAGCAGGTCAATAAATCCGTCTTCAGAAGATAATAAAAACGGATTATAACCCGCTTCTTTTAAAGCCTTCTCGCGATATTCTAAACTTGTCATTCGGATGGGCTCTACCATCTTAATTCTAAATGGCTCTGCCAAAGTTTGCATTGGATAATCAATGTTTTCCATACTCTTATTAGAAACGGCAAAATTAAATTAGTATGTGTAGGATTACGATGACGTTAATTTACTTTGAACATGATTTAAATCAGTAAACTATAAATCTTCGATTATTAAGCTAAAAATTAAAAATAAAAAAACTGCGATCTCTTACAATGAAGGTAATCGCAGTTTTATAAATAACTAACTCCTTAGAATAATTAGAATACAGTTTCCACTTCTTTTTCTTCCTCAATATGTTGAGTGTTAACGGCTTCAATATCCATTTCTTCAATTCTATTAGCCTTTTGCTTCAATTGAGTAATACTCTTCACAATAAACCAGGTCATGGGAATAACTCCTAATCCAAAGAATACTGTGGCTCCAATTCCTCTTAACCAGGTCAGATTGTAGAATATTCCATTATCAATAAATTCATGTGATCGTCCATACCATAGTCCTTTTTCAACAACTGCTTTAAACTGAATTGAACCAGCAGGGAATAGGTCAAGGACTACCATAAGCATAAGACCAACATTAATTCCCCAGAAGGATAAAGTAATCAATTTTGTATTCCAGGCAGGACCTTTGATAATTAATTTTGAAGCAAACAATAATGCTGCAAGAGAAATATTTCCATAAACACCCATCAACGCAGCGTGAGCATGATTCACTGTTAAATAAGTACCGTGTTCAAAATAATTCATAATTGGAAGATTTATAATAATTCCCATAACTCCTGCACCGAAGAAATTCCAAAAATTTACTGCTATTAAGAATAAAAAGACTTCATTGAATCCGAACAATCTTCCGAGAGATTTATGTTCTGTGTCGCCAACTGCCATAATCGGCATGTTTTTAAATCTCCACGCTTCAACAGTTAATAATATCAATGGAACAAATTGCAAAGTTGAAAATACAGATCCTAGCGCCATTGTTGCTACAGGTTTGGCGTTCCAGTAAAAATTATGAGAGATTCCTAGTAATCCCGTTCCAAGAAACAGAATTGTAGCAAAGTAGACAACTCTAACTGCTGCTTGTCTGCTAACCAAACCCATCAAGACCATAAGATAACTGACTATAACAGTGATGAAAACTTCAAAGAATGCCTCCACCCACATATGTATTACCATCCATCTCCAAAAATCTGCAATTACGAAATTCGTTTCAGGCTTTGCAACAAATCCTGATAGAAATAGAAGTGGAATTCCTATTACTGAATACATAATCCATTTTGGTAGGCTCCAGGTATCTCCTTTTACAAATGCCGGTTTCAAACCTCTATAAACTACCACAACCCAGAGTGCAAAAATTCCCATAAGCAGTACTTGATAAGCTTTACCAAAATCAACAAACTCCCATCCCTGATGGCCAAACCAATGCCACATGTCTCCTAACAAACCAAGAGGTCCTAAGACAATTCCTGCCAGTGAACCACCCACCAATACAAACAATGACCAGAACAAGGTATTAACCAGGGCAAGTTGTCCGGGAACTTCTTTCTTAGCAAGAATAGGAAGAATAAATATTGAAGATGCAATCCAACAAGTAGAAATCCAATAAAGTGAGAGCATCAAGTGCCAGCTTCTGGAAATATTAACCGGAACATCGGTGATATTAATTCCAAAATAAGACATCCAATTAATAAAATCATTGATCGTCACCAAACCACTTGAAACTTGCAAAAAGAACAATAAGATAGCAACAAAGAAAAATTTATAACTTGCTTTTTGAGTTGGTGTTGGCTTGAAGTTTCTCACTCTATCCAAAGTAAATAAATCACGAGTCGGCGGCTTGAAAAATTTATTAGGCAATTGATTGTATTGTCCAATAAAGTACAACACAATACCACACATTAAAACAAAGGCTAACATGCCCAGAACACTCCAGAGTATGACCGGAGAAGTTGGTGTATTGCCAGCATCCGGATCGAATGGCCAGTTATGGGTATAACTAAAACCTGAACCTGGTCTTTCTGCAACACAAACCCATGCACCCCAGAAAAAGAATGATGCCAAATCTTGCACTTCTGCGCGATCTTTAATAAAGCCTTTAGGCGGAAATCCTGTATTGGTATTTTTATCTATATAAATATCGGTATAGTATGTTTTTAATTCTTGAAGTGCAAATGACTGAGCAGGAGAGAGTGGAACTGCATTTTCTGCTTTAGAATAAAGGTTCTTTTTAAGTTCTACTTTTACCTTCTCAGCAATTTGCTTTACTTCAAATTCATTAGGTATCTTCCCATTAGTTTTCTGAAACTCATCCGTATAAAACTTATTCATGGAAAGAGTAACCTGATGTAAAGCTTCAGCTGTAAAGTCCGGACCTCTCTGAGCACCATCACCAAAATAACTACCATACTCCATCAGTGCATACTTGTGAAATACTTTTTGTCCACGAATAATAGTATTTTCATCCATTAGACTTGAACCGGATTGGTCTTTAAATCCTGTCATCGGAGGAGCATCAATGTAAGTTTGAAACCCAATCATCCCTACACCTAAAAGGCTTATGATTAAGATAAAGGTGAGCGGTTGCCACCAGTTCTTGGTGTTCATGAAGTAATCAATCTTTCTTGGTAAGGAACTTCCATTCCCGTTTGATCCATTTTGATTCATAATTTTTGATTTAGAAGTTAATTAATGGGGAATATTTATAATTATTATAATCATTTCTAATCATTAGATTTTGAAACGACTCTTTATGATGTAATGAAAAGAAGAACAGGATTTCTGAAACCATAATTAGCAAACTGAAATAAAATCCTGTTCTAAGACTGAAAGAAGATACCTGAATTGAAATTCACAAATTTGAGAATTACAATCCTTCCACTGAAACCCTTTATAAGAATTATTAATTTTTAGTACACTAACCAAAGAATGATATTTTTATTATTAATAATTCGATCAATGTTTAAACCCTTGATGTCATACTCCTTCTTGCCCGGTTTTACCAATTTTTGGATTGAATTACTATGAATATTATCAGGAACATTTATACTAATTGTACTCAAAATTGATGAAGAGTAATCTGTAACCCAATTTCCACTAACAAAACACCCGGATAGTCTTTCTGAATTCAATTTAGTAAGTTGTGAAATTCGATTAGACGCAGGATCGCTATCTTTGCATTCGAAAGTCATAACCTTAATATTCCAGAAAAGTCCGGACAAGAGGAGTAATGTAACAACAACAAGAATTTTCACGAAAATCATTGAGTCATTTATATCAAGGACAAATATATCTATATTATTTAGGACAAAATGGTATTTAATTAAAATATTTATTTATATAATATATAATGTTTTCTAAATCAACAGAATATGCTTTAAGGGCGGTAATTTTTATCGCTAAATGGGGTAGCCCTCAAAATAAAATAAGTATCGATCGTATTGCACAGGCAATAGATTCTCCCAAGTCGTTTACTGCAAAAATTTTACAGAAACTAACCCGGGACAATGTTCTAATTAGCTCGATAACAGGACCCAATGGTGGTTTTTATCTAAGTGAAGAAGCAAAAGATTCTACGCTGATGAAAGTCTTAGAACTATTAGATGAAGATCATGTCATTACAAAATGTGTTTTAGGTCTTCAGGAATGTTCTGAATCTAACCCTTGCCCTATGCATTCAAGATATAAACTCATAAAGCCACAACTCACGCACATGTTTTCAAACAAGACTATCCGCGATCTGGTCCATGATCTAGAGGATACCAATGTGACTTTAACTAACGCAATTACGCTTAGAAAAAAAATTTAACAGTTAAAAAAAGCAACGATATTATAAGTTTCTAGACGAGTAAAGTATTTTTTATAAAGCTATAAACCAACAAACACTCAAATCAAGCAGAGGTCATTGCTGCAGAAACGGTCTCCGATAACATCTTCTCCCTGATGCATCCATTCCGGTATGTCAATACGACTAAGCATTTCAATATATTTATCCTCATCAATAGCTTCATAAGGCATTTGTGCATATGCCATTTTCTCAAGACGCGGCAGGAAGCTGATAGATTTTAAATCATACCTGTAAAAATCCAATACGGCTTTTATTTCTTTAGCTTCATGGGGTTTAAAAGTAACAGTCGATGAAACTTGATTATCAGACCAATATTTTTGAAGAAAGGCAGCAAGGGCAACCTGTTCCCAGATACTTACCTTACTCAAGTTTTTACTGGTGTTGTGTATTGGGAATGACACAACTACACTAAATCGATCGACTACATCCGGTTCAGTATGAAATCCGGCTTCCCTTAATACCTCTACCAGAGGCGAATCCTGCGCAATTCTAATTCTTCGAATGTAATACTCAAATTCCGGAAAATGACAGCCTGGATTTACACCAGCCAGCAAACTCACAGTTCCACTAGGTTTAACACTGGTCGTTTTTATACTTTTAGGTACACAGAGCCATGAAGAGTATATCGAATCCCATCGTTGAATTTCATCATATCCTTTTGTAAGCCATTGTCTCAGATCCTCAAGGGAATGAGATTCTAAAAAGTTAGCAACCCCTGAAACCGATGTTCCTATTCGTCTATTTCTTTTTTGAACCCGATTGGTTTCAGACCAGCTAGTATTGACTAATGTAGCTGTTTTTCCCAATAAATAAGCAAACTTTAGAGTACGCATATAATCTTCAAATGACTCTGCACGGGAAGGAAAAGTTTCTACCAGACAACATAGTTCATAGGACTCCAAGGTCTGCTCTCCACATGGATTGGTTCCAGCGGCACGAGCATCTTTGTGGTCAGGCTGATCACACATTCTGGAATATGCCCTGATATTATCCATAAAAACATAACCTGGTTCTCCGTTTCTTATAGTTTGCTTTATAGATTCACTAAGATCCGTCTCCATATCTGCAATTATACTGTTATTGGAGGTCCAGCCATATGCAGCTCTATGAGCCATACTTCCCTCATAATCTTGCAATTCGGCATTCCATTGATAATCTTTAAGTGTTTTGTATTCCTCATCTGTGGCTGGGCCTAAGGCAATTTGTGCTGTTCTTCGGACATTGCCGGCGACCACACATTGTCCGATTACATTCATAATATCAACTATGGAAGTAATACTTATTCGTTGACCATCCTGAGCATTAAGAAAATCTCTAACTTGTTCGTGAAGTCTAATTAGTGGATCAGGTCCCGATGACACCCCACCGAATCCTTTGATTGGAAGTCCTGCAGGTCTGATTAGGCTGTAATCAAACCTCATAGCGGCTGTAGGTTCTTCATGAAAATTTCCATGAAAGTAAGACTGTAATAATAAATGAAGACTTTGAACCCAGCCCTCCCTGGAATCAGGAATAAGGTATTCATGAGTTTGATGTCCGTCTGGTTTATGAATTCTTAACTTTCGCGCTCCTTTTACATCAAAACCAACGCCTACACCCATCATACTCATATCCATCATAAAGCAAAAAGGCTTTATAGCTTCCGAGAGTGAATGTCCAATCTGATCCGTAGAGACAAAGGCACAGTTAAATAAGGCCTGACCAATTTTCTTCTGATGAATTACGGAAGTTCCTAAAGCCCATAGCATTCTTCCGGGGGGCAAAAATTTCATTTCGAAAATTCGTGTATACATTTCCTGCGCAGATCGTTGAGCCTTGTGATCATTCCAGCCTAGTTCATTTTGTTCAATATGCTCTTTCTGAATACTGTAAGCACCTTCTACAACTCTTCGAACCGTCTCATACCAGGATTCATTGGTGCCATCTTCCTTTAGTCTGGAATAGGTCCTATAGTAAGTTACCATTCCTAATCCATTAAATCCAAAATTTGGTTGACGAAACTTATATTCTTCAATGAACGATTCATCTAATTTAAAGCTTAACATGGGTCTTTTGTTTGGTTATAATTTTATCGAAACTTATTTAAGGATGCAAATGTCCTTAATGGCACAAATGTATAAAAATTCTAATATGTTATATCTTTTTTGTGAAAAAAAATAAAAAAATATTGGTCATTCTAATGAGCCGGTTTATGGAAAAACTGCTTTTGCTATTAATCAGCCTAAAATATCAGAATCGTGTTTACTCCAAAATTTTAAAGTTGGAGTTCTATTACAAACCTGAATTCCTTCAAAATCAAGCACAAACTCTTGCTGCTTTCGCGGTTCCTTCACTTGCCTTGCAGTTACGAACCATTCCGCTTTGCGAAAATCGTTCAGTCGTTCTCAACGCTATGATTACAATGTCGGCACTAAAGACATTCATTGAGCATTATATTTGAATTTCATTATGAAACTCAACTAAAAAAGCCGAGTTTAATAGACTGATTTAGCGCATTTTACTGTGTTAATATGCAGTATGCATAATCCGGAGCAAAGGTGACCACCAAATCCGGAGCAAAGGTGACCACCAAATCCGGAGCAAAGGTGACCACCCTTAAAATAATAAATTAGAATTGATGCATAAAATTTGGTATTTGGGTT
>JADLHT010000061.1 GCA_020848695.1 Saprospiraceae bacterium | reverse complement strand
TATTCTATAACATTTCTAGCTTCTTCATTTCTACTCGATTCTCATCTTAACTAATCCTTTCAAATTAATTATGACTTCCTCTCCCTTTTTCTTTCCTTCTTCCAATATTTCAATGAACTTCGTATGAGTTTATTATCTATAAATTTTTATAAATATCTCATTAAAAACTAACATAGCCCTTCGCTAAGGGATTGCAAAGATACATTTCGAAGGGTATACGAATTGCTTATTTTACAAATTAATAACAAATTTTATTTTTGTAATATCTAATGCGTTCATTATCTTTTATTTATAACTAAATTTATTAAATTTATAGCACCGATAAAACTAAATCCAAAAGCGAAATCTTCAACCGGAATGCTAAATACTCTAATCCCTGAAAACTCTGCAGGATTGTATAACACAACTGGTTCTTTTGTAAATAAACCGGTTAACAAGCCATCAGTTAATATCATTGGAAGTATAATTATAATAAAGGAATCCATAAAAAGCATCAATTCTTCCTTCATACTATTTAAATTGTATAATCCAATTAAGGCTAAAACTGACCAAAAAGATAATCCTGTATAAATTCGATTATAGTAGGCAGTAATTAAAGTAATTGATATACAAACAAGTAAGACAATGCTTCCAGTCTGATTGAATTTAACTTTTCTATTATTCTTCAACAATTCATGAATAAATAAGCCACAATATCCTATAATAGGAAACCATAATATCTCTTCCAGTGGAAAGGAAAAGGAATCCATTTTGAGTATGTAATTTCTGTTAAATCCCCAGATGCCAAGATGTGTAAAACTTAGATCCCACAAACAAAAAACTACCGATCCTATCAATATTCCTTTCCAGTTTTTTACAATGAACGAAAACCGGGTTGAAAAATAGGGTATTCCGATACTAATAAAAAATACAGGAACAAAACAAAATATATGATGGTAATAGTATAAATATTGAGATTCAAATAAATCAAATTGATGAATGATAAATACATCTGATTGTAAAGCAGAAGATTCAACCGGATAAGAAACAATCCAAACAAAAACTATGAATAGAAATAAGTATATTGCATATTTAATTTTTGAATAACTAAAATAACTTGACCACATCTTTTAACAAATAATCTCCCTAAATAAAATCAACATTTTACTCCATTTGGAAACAGATACTCGTTCGGCTTTCACTTTATCGGGAGAAAGCTTACAAATCATTTGAAACAATCGATAATAATAGCGGTATGCCAATCTTACCCCTGAACGAACATTTATGGGTAGTAGCTGTATCCCTCTTAATCCTTCATTAAATTCTTTTAAAATATCAAGCTCAATTTCCTTTTTCTGTTGCTCACTAAAATTATAATAATCAACATTTGGAAAATACACCCTCCCGCGAACTTCAAAATCACTTCCAAAATCTCTTAAAAAATTAATTTTTTGAAATGCAGAACCTAGTTTTCTCGCATAAACAGAAAGTTGAATAAAATCCTTTTGATCATTTTCCAAGAAGACTTTTAAACACATTAATCCAACAACTTCTGAGGAACCATAAACGTACATTTTGAAATCATGGGTAGAAAAACTTTTTTTATAAATATCCATCTTCATGCTTTCCAGAAATGAAACAATGAAGTCCCAATCAATGTGATACTTACGAACTACATTCGCAAAAGAATGAATAATGGTATTTTCACTGTATCCAAACTCTAAAGCTTCTTTTAAATCTAACTTAATTTTATCAAGGTGCTTCAATTTATCAATTGAATGAAAAGAATCTACAATTTCATCTGCAAGTCTAACAAAGCCGTAAATTGAGCAAATAGACCTACGTGTTTCAATATCAAATAATCGGATCCCGCTTGAAAAACTTGTACTGTACTTGCTTGTCAACAAAATACTCAGATCTGAACACACCTCATTATAAAATTGTAAATCATTCATCATATCGACAGGATTCTTTGATAATCATTTGTGCAACGATTTCTCCAGAAATCATCGATGGCGGCAGCCCAGGTCCCGGATGTGTCAACTGTCCGGCAAAATACAAGTTACGAATTTTTTTATGTCTCATTCTAGGTTTCATCCATGCGGTTTGTTTGATAATATTGGACAATCCATAAGCGTTCCCTTTGAATGAATGGTAATCAGATTTAAATTCATTTATCGAATAAAATTTAGTGAATACTATTCTTTCCCGAATTTTTAAATTCAAAATATTCTCCATTCTTTGAATAACGTTGTTGAAAATTCTATTCCGAGAATCCTCGCGATCCTCTACATCAGGAGCAATTGGAATTAATACAAATACATTTTCATGATGCTCTGGTGCAACCTTTTTATCAGACTTGGATGCTGCACAGATATAAAACATCGGACTGGAAGGCCATTGTTTTGAATCGTATATTTCATCCGTATGTCGGTAGAAGTCTGTATCAAAAAAAAGATTGTGATGCAACAACCCTTCAACGTTTCCTAAAATACCTAAATAAATGATCAAAGCTGAAGGAGCAATAACTCTGTTATTCCAATAATCTTCACTGTATTGACGATATGGTTTATCTAACAATTGACTATCAGTAAAGTGATAATCTGCCGTTGAAATAAAAAAATCACTTTCAATTTCTTCTAAACTTTCTTTTAATGAAATGGAATTAACTTTATCTTGACTTATATTAATTTTACTTACCTCGGAATTGAAAAAAAATCTTGCTCCTTTCTCTAAGGCCAGACTATATAAGGCATCAAATAATTTAGTAATTCCGCCTTCCGGATACCAGGTTCCTAATATAAGATCTGCGTAATTCATCAGACTGTACAAGGCAGGGGTATCTTTTGGCTTTGCACCTAAAAATAAAATCGGAAATTTTAGCCACATACGAAGTTTTTCACTTCTAATGTTCTTATGGATTATTGATTCAATTGATCTTGTTAACTGCAGTTGAAAAGCTGATTTAATTAATCTTATATCCAGATATTCAAGAATACTTAATGAAGGTTTTCGAATAAATTCCTTCATGCCAATCTCATACTTTTCTCCTGCCTTTTTTAAATAAGACTTTAACCAGATTGAACTTCCAGTCTCCAATTCCTCAAATAATTTATAAACTTCATTGATATCAGCCGGAGAATCAAGTTTCTGATCTTTGAAAAAAATTCTATAGGAAGGATCCAATCGAATTAAATTAAAATAGTCAGATGTACTTTTACAATGTTTATTAAAAAATGCTTCGAAAAGATCAGGCATCCAATACCAACTTGGTCCCATATCAAACTGAAAACCTTTCTCATTTATAATTCTACCTCTGCCTCCATATGTATTTAATTTTTCAAAAACTTGGACATCATAACCCTTATTAGCCAAATCAATAGCAGCTGTCAAACCAGAAATTCCGGAACCGATTATTGAAATCTTTTTCCTCTGATTTTTCATAGGAAGAATTATATAAGACTTAAACTCAAATTTAGTAGTTGAATATCGTTGTGAGAGACAAATGTATAATATGGGTTAAAATTATTGAAGTTAAATCACAAAATAACAATGCTCTGTAAGTTGACTTACAGAGCATTGATTAAATATGCCTTAAAACAATCTACTAGGCCTTTCCGCCTTTTAAACTGTCTTGTAGTACTTTCAATTCTTCCATCTTTCCTTCTGCAGCAAGTGCTGCTTGCTGTGGCCAAGTCGTGGGATCATGCATCTTATATCTTGAGCCCGCATTTTCAAGAATAATTTTAATACGATCTATTTCAGCTCCGGCTAAATCATTGAATTTGATAATACCCTCAGCTGCCAATAATTCGGCAATCTTAGGTCCAATTCCTTCAATTATCTTTAAGTCATCACCTTCAGATACTTTAGATTTAGAGTTGACCTTAGTGTCAGAATCTACAGGGGTTGTAGCTGTCATTTCTGATTTTACATCAGACTCTTTTTTATCCTCTACAATTGGCGGATCAATTGTTTTTTGTTTCCTTGCTTCTTCTGCGGAAGTCAATTGATCTTTCAATGCACTGAAACCTTCCAACTCTCCTAAGGTTGTAATTTCAATCTTAGATTGCTGCTTTTCGATACTCTTTTTTGTTTGCTGACGCTCATCATCTTTCTCTTTGCGAATATTATCATCAGCCTCTCTCTTGATGTCTTCAAGATATCTTGAATGTGATACCAATATTTTCTTCTCGTCCCTGTTGAATTCAATTACTTTAACGGTTAGCTCTTCATCAATAGATGGATTCTGATTGTTTTCTTTCTTCATGTGTCGCATTGGACCAAAAGCTTCCAATCCATAAGGCAATTGAACTATAAAACCTTTATCATCTTTTTTAACTACTGTAGCCGCATGATATGATCCTTCAGGAAATACAGTTTCAAACGTATCCCAAGGATTCTCTTCCAATTGTTTATGACCTAATGACAATTTTCGATTAGGCATATCAATATCGAGAACTACAACTTCCATGGATTGACCTACTTTAACAAATTCTGACGGATGATTAAATCTCTTTGTCCAGGAGAGATCTGAAATATGAATCATTCCACCAATACCCTCTGCAAGTTCAATAAATACTCCATACAAAGTTAGATTTTTAACTATTCCGGTATGTCTGGTTCCTACAGGGAATTTAGTTTGTACAGATTGCCAAGGATCTTCAGTAAGCAGTTTAAGGCTTAAAGACATCTTTCTTTCAGCCTTATCGATAGTTACAACTTTCGCTTCTAGTTCTTGACCAAGGAAGAAAAACTCCTTAGCATGGATTGGTTGATTATTCCAGTTGATTTCAGAAACGTGAATAAGACCTTCAATTCCAGGATAAACTTCAAGAAATGCTCCATAATCCTCAATATTGACAATTTTTCCTTTGACTGTGGCGCCTTCAACCAATTCTTCTGGAAGTACTTCCCATGGATGCGGTTGTAATTGTTTAAGTCCCAAAGATATTCTCTTCTTGTTATCATCAAAATCAAGTACAACAACATTGATTTTCTGATTTTTTTCAAGAACCTCAGAAGGATGGGTGATTCTACCCCAAGAAATATCTGTAATATAAAGTAATCCATCTACTCCACCCAAATCCAAGAATGCACCAAAATCAGTAATGTTCTTAATGGTTCCTTCCAGAACTTGACCTTTTTCCAGACCCTGTATAATCTGCTCTCTTTGCTCCTGAAGATCTCCCTCAATCAAGGCTTTATGGGATACTACAGCATTTTTGATATTTTCATTGATTTTAACAACCTTGAACTCCATGACTTTGCCAACGTATGCATCATAATCAACAATCGGCTTAATATCTATCTGAGATCCGGGTAAGAATGTTTCAAGTCCATTGCAATCAACAATTAGACCTCCTTTTGTCTTGGAGATGACATTTCCTTTGATTATTGTTCCATTCTTATAAGAATCAACAAGATTTTCCCAGGCTTTAAGCAACTTTGCTTTTTTTCTGGAAAGTACCAGATGACCTTTTTCGTCTTCGGTTCGTTCGACATAAATCTCAACTCGATCTCCTTGTTTTAAGTCTTGATCTCTGAATTCAGAAGCAGGAATCAAACCATCAGATTTGTAACGGATATCAAAAATCACATCAGCGCCTGATATACTTGCAACTGTCCCTTCGATAATCTGCCCTTCATTAATGGATGAAAGTGTAGAATCAAAGTCTTTTAACATTTTGTCTGCAACTTCGGCAGTGTAGGTAACGGTATTCTTTTTAGAAATAGACCAATCAAATTCATCGTGAGCTCCCGAGTAATCATCTGCTTCAACGAGAGTTTCAAGCGCAACTTCTTCTACTGAATCATTGCCTTCGGTCTTACTGCTCATTGTGTTAAGTTCAGCCGAGGCCTGAATAGTGTCATCTGCCTGGGTGTAAAGTTTAGTGTTCTCTTTTTGTTCGTTTGTTTCGTCCAACATTTTGGATATTTTTAAAGGTTAACAAATATTTTTAGCGGCGCAAAGGTATTACAATCAAAATTAACGGATTGAATAAATTTATTAGTATAGAGTTATATCTTCGTTAATTTCACATATATAATTAAAATTATATTTATATATTATTGATTATAAGTTACTAGTACTTGATTTTTAATATCTTGGTCTTGATAATAAATAAAAATGATCCCATGATTTAGCTTACACATATAAATTTTTTAAATAAATAATTTTCATATTAATATTTTACAAATGTATCTTCGCGTTATTATAAAGCGAAGCCATTAAAGCTGAATTCTACGCAAGAGGAAAAGTACTTCTCAGTGGAGAGTATTTTGCTGTGCATGGTGCCACAGTGCTTGCGCTTCCTACTAAGTTAGGTCAACGCATGAAGATGCAAGAACTTACAGGAAGCGAAGTTATCTGGACTTCGTACGATCACCAAGGCAAGAAGTGGTTTGATGCCGAAATTGACTTAATGCAGTTTGATATTACAAGTACATCAGACGAGAGGACCGGAAAATTTCTGAAAAAAATATTTAAAGCCTGCATCAATAACAATTCTGAATTTCTGTCACATTGGAAAAAGTACAAGGTTGAACATTATCTGGAATTCCCAATAGACTGGGGATTAGGCTCATCTTCAACTTTGATTTATAACATGGCTTCTTGGGCTGATGTTAATCCTTATCATTTATATTTTGATCTTGAAACCGGATCTGGTTATGATGTAGCCTGCGCCGGTGCGGACGGCCCCATACTCTATTCTCTAAAGAAAGATTCTTTATCCATTGATGATGTAGATTTTAATCCGGTTTTTGAAGATCAATTGTATTTTTTGCCCCTGGGAATAAAAGTTGACTCCAGGACAGCAGTGAAAAAGATCCAAAACAATATTCCCGATAAAAATATGATTCGTAGGATCTCAGAGTTATCTGAAAAGGTCCTAGAATTAAAATCTCTCAAAGCTTTTGAGAATTGGGTTGAAGAACATGAAAATACTGTGAGTGATTTTATCAAAGAAAAAACCATAAAGAGTGAAAAATTCTCTGATTTCTGGGGATCTGTTAAATCTCTTGGTTCATGGCATGGAGACATGGTATTGGTAACCAGTGATAAAAGTGAAAAGGAGACTTTTGATTATTTCTTATCAAAAGGAATGCCGAAGTTAATTCCGTTTCGTGAGCTCGTGTTGTAGTTTGTTGGACTAAAACTTATTTTTATTTCCTATTTTGGTAAGACAAAACGAATATTAACATAATTTTCTAGGACATTTTCTGAAAAACTGAAATAATTTTAAATCCTGAAAACTTAGGACGAATTCAATTGAAATTAGAAGTTTTCAATTGACAAAACCGAGTTTACCTTGTCAACCAAAATCATAGTTTATATAATATTTTAACTTAATATTCTTAAAATCCAACTCTATTCGAGGACTTAAATTCTAATGAATCAATTATTGTTTTATTAAAAACTTATCCCTTATTGGAACAAGCAAACAGACAAAAGGAACATTTTCCCGAAATTTTAATTATTATTACAAGTGTTTTAACTGAACTAACTAAATAAATGTATGATTACCACCTGGTACGAAGCGGAATTAATAGGTTCCAAAGAGGAAACCAAAGGAACAAATCGTTTTTGGTTTAGAATAAATTCTGAACAGCCTGTTGAATATGAAGCTGGTCAGTTTTTTACTTTTGATCTTCCTATTGGAGAGAAGAGGCTTGATCGCTGGAGATCTTATTCGATCGCCAACACTTTTGATAAGTCTAATATTATTGAACTGTGTGTCTCTTATAAAAAAAATGGATTGGCCAGTGAATATTTTTTTAATGAAATCAATAAAGGAGATCTTGTTAAATTCAAAGGACCAGAAGGAAATTTTATAATTCCTAAATTTGAATTTGCTAATATTGTTATGCTTGCAACAGGAACCGGAGTAGTTCCCTTTAGAGCAATTCTGCAAAAAATTGATCAGGAAAAAATAAAAACGAATAATCTCCACCTTATATTTGGAACAAGAAAATATAAAGACATTCTCTATTTAGAAGAATTAGAAGATTTCGCACACTTCATCGATGGATTAAAAATTGATATCTGTCTATCCAGAGAAAAAAAATTACCCAAAAATTTAAAAAATATTCATTTTCATAGCGGTTATATTCATCAAATTTATATGAATCTTGATCTTAAGATCATTCAAAACTCTCTCTTCATGGTCTGTGGTTGGAACAATATGCTGGATGAATCGGTTGCCAACCTTTTAACCAAGTTAAAAGTGGATAAAAAGAATATCAAACTTGAAATGTTTGGTTAGATAACAATAAAAATTGAAGAATTCAAATTTGAAATGCTAAAGAAAATTGAACACATAGGAATTGCGGTTAAGGATCTAAATAAAGCCAATGAGATCTATTCCAAAATTCTCAATTCAAAACCATATAAACAAGAATTTGTAGATTCAGAAAACGTTATGACTTCTTTTTTTAAAATTGGTGATTCTAAAATTGAAATATTGGATTCTAGGGATGAACAATCCGCAATAAATAAATTTATTCAAAAAAAAGGTGAAGGCATACATCATATTGCCTTCGAGGTGGAAGATATTCAAAGTGAAATGCAAAGATTAATTGAGGAAGGATTCCATTGCCTTAATGAGATACCCAAAAAAGGTGCCGACAATAAATTGGTGTGTTTTTTTCACCCGAAGGATTCCTGTGGTGTGTTGATCGAATTATGTCAAGAGATAATTACCTGATATTTTTAAAAATATTCAATCGGAATCTGGTTCTTCCATTAATTTGTAATTCTGTTCGAACGATAAGAATCAGAATAAAAAAGGGGTAGAAAGTCCACCCCTTTGAAAATCAAATATGTTTATACTTTTTTACTTTAAAGACTTTGCTTTCTTAAAGTAGTCCCAGGCTTGAACAACAGTAGCTTGAGCTCCCATGATGTTTTTATTCCAGGCTTCTGATTGAGTAAGTGCCATTTCAGCATTAGTCTTCAGATCATTGACTTTAGTTAAAACATCACCTTCAAGTTTACCATCTTTCAATCCCATGCTCAATGCATCAACATCTTTAGTAAGTTCAACCCATTTGGTTTTGAATTCATCAACTTCTGTTTTTAATCTGTTAATTCCATTATGTTGAGCTTCAAAAGCGATTCTCATAGAATCCATTGTCATCATCGCATTCTTACTCCATTTCATGGTTGAGTCAATTTTAAAACTGTCAACAAATGTCTGCATGAATGTCGCTGATGCATCCAACTGCCCATGAGTATTCATAACTGCTTCTTGAGCTTTTGCCCATTCTGCTGTTAATAATTCAATCGGAGCCCGAAACTGTTCTACATTCTTACAACTAAGTATAATGCTTGTAAAAGCTAATCCAAGTAATACGTTTTTCATTTTATTTTTGATTTAATTTAATGCATCAAAATTAAAGAAGACCAATGACTAGGGTGTTAAACGGTTTAAATCAATCGTCAATATCTCGTTAATCCATACAAAAAAAAAGAAATGCTCTCTTACTGAAGAGCATTTCTTTCAATTATTACAGATTGACACAATCTATTTATGCGTAACTCTTAAAGAAACTCTTCTATTCATCTCTCGTCCCTCAGGAGTCTGATTGTCTGCAACAGCATGTTCCTGCCCATATCCTTCCGCTTCCAATCTATTGGACTCGATTCCCATGGTGACTAGTTCGTTTCTTACTGCACTTGCACGAAGTTGTGACAGTTTTTTATTTGCAGCTGGATTACCCACATTATCTGTATATCCTCCCACTTTAACTTTTACAGTTGGAAAAGCTTTTAAAATTGTTACAATATTTGAAATTTGCTCTTTCGATGCAGGATTAATTTTATCGGAACCTGTTTCAAAAAGAATTCTGTCAAAATCAAACCAGGTTGTTTTGTCTATCAACTTGCTGCTATCCATAATCCAGCTAACCAATCTACCCTCTACTCCATTTTGAGGTATAGTCAAGGTTGAACCATCCTTAAGATCTAATTTAATAAGTTCACCCAATGATAACCATTTAACACGAACTGCTGAATCCAATCCTACATACATGTTATCTAATGCTTCTTTGGCAGCCATTCTTATTGAGTCCAATCTTGCTTCTTCCAATCTTGAAGCTTCTGCCATTTCCTGTTCTTTTTTAGCCATCTCATCTTTTAACTTACTCTCGTTACAACTCTTCATACCAAACCACATTAAGCCAAGTAAAGCGAGCAAGCCTATTAACCATGGCATCCAGTTATTGCCTCCTGATTTGGATTCTATCAATGGAGCATTCGTACTGGTTGATTTTAAATTAGAAATAAAACTCATTGCTGTTGATAGATCAGCAGGAAGAGCCGATAAAATTTCGTTTTTCTGTGAGCCTATCCAAGTGGACAAACCTGAAGCTCCATAGCCTTCGGTTTTTACTTTCTTCTTTAAGTATGATAATACAAGCGGTGCAGCAAGTGACAAAATTTTCATTGCAGAACCTGAATTGTTAAAGCCTGCGTGTTTGCCTAATGCGCCTAACAATCCTGAATTATTGGATCCAAAAATTAAAGAGAGAAGAGTGCTACCTATTGAATTATTTGATGTATGTTGTGTGCTTCCACTAAACAGGGAGCCTAAATCAGAAAGAAGGCTGCTGCTATTATTCTGATGATTGATGAGATCCCAGATTTTACTCATCTCTCCTGTATTAGAAGATGTATTAAGGATACCACTCAGGATACTTGGAATTGCTCCTTCGATTCCTTTACTGGTAGAATGTTCGGATTCACCTAAGTACTTTGCGGCCGTAGCAATTAGCTCAGGTGTCGCATAGTTCTTAATCAGACTAACTAGATTCATAAATTGATGTATTTTGTTTAATTATTTTACAATATTACGGCATTGATTGATTTTGTCATTTTTATACATTATCAATTTGATTTAGCTTTGCTATAATTAGCAAAAAATTTAAATATGGATCCTCGTTATCCTATAGGAAAATGGATAAAACCGGAAATCATCGATAAGGACGTAGTAAACCAATGGATTGAAGATATCAAAAAACTACCCATTGAATTAGGAAAAATTCTTGACAATACCGTGACAAAAGATCTCCATAAGCAATACCGTGAAGGATCCTGGAACCTTATCCAAATCATTCATCATTTGGCGGATAGTCATATGAATGCCTATATACGTCACAAATTATGCGTTACTGTAGATTGTCCAACGATTAATCCCTATCCGGAACAAATTTGGGCAGAGTTGGAGGATGTTTCGATACTGCCAATTGAAGTTTCCTTACAAATACTAGAAGGGCTTCATTTAAGATGGTTCACTTTTTTAAAATCTTTATCGGACGAAGATTTGATGAGAGAATTCATTCATCCTGATCATGGTAAAAGAATTAATCTCCAGGAATCAATTGGGATGTATTCCTGGCATGGAAGACACCATCTTGATCATATAAAACTTGCCTTAATGAGTTAATTTTTTTTCAAAGAAGCGCAATATTCTTTATAAGCTGTAAGTACAATATAAAATATACATAGTTAAATAAACATTTCCGTATCTTTAGTTGGTAATTAAATACCATTTAAGATGAAACAAAAATTCACCAACTATTTCAAATTTGCATTGATAACTGTATTCGGCATAATTACAGATTCTACTTACTCACAGAAAATTCAATTTGATGCTTCTTCACTTTTAATGACAGCAAATGAAAAAGATTTTAAAATTGGTAAAATCATTTCTATTGAACTCAGTAATTATAATGATACTGGTTATCCAAAAATAGAAATGGATATTACTTTCTCGAACGTCCGAAATGAAGAAGGTATAAAACGATTTAAAGAGATCAGCACGCCATCAATAAGAACTTCTACAGAACAAACTTATCCTTTGCTTTCATTCCGAGTAGAAGATTTTGATTATACGAATATTAAGGTAATAGTTTCTACAGATAGCATGAACAAACAGGAAAGAATATACAAATTCCGGAACCATGGCGGAATAAAATTTGACGTGAGTACAGGTTTTATGGGTACTAATGTTAGAGACAGATCATATATACTTGTGGATTCTGCTAACAGCACCAATAAGGTTACACAAGAAAGAAGTAGTGCATTTAGAGGAGGGATGTGTCTTCTCGCTCATTTACATTCAAGAAATCATTGCAACTGGAATTTTGGTGGTACAATAGGATTTGAACTAAACCAGGACACCAAGCTATCTTATATTGCAGGTGGATCAATCCTGTTAGGAAGAGATCAGAAATTTGTGATTTCGCTAGGCGGTCTTATGTCCAAGGTTGATAGACTAAGTAAAGCTTATTACCTTGGTCAACGAGTTGATAAATCACTTACCGTATTACCGACAGTTAAAGTTTGGAAGTTGGGATGGTTCTGTAGTATAAGTTATAATTTTTAAAAGAATATGATTTTTCTGAAAGACTTTATCTGACGATAATTAGCTTGCCAACATCTCCTTCACTTACATCAAAATCTTTAGTCGTATTGGCAAATATAAGATAAACTCCTGAAGCTACATCTCTGCCTAGATAGTCTTTTTTGTTCCAAATCGCTTGTCCTCCATTGGCAAAAGTCTCATAGACTAAACGACCGCTGATATCTGTAATCTTAACTCTTGCATCTCTTGCCAGGCCCTGAATAGCAATATCACCTATATAGTCTGCTGTTGCGGGATTCGGAAATACTTTTATCGTTTCAACAAAATGATCGTTGGCAAAAGTTGCATTACTCCGATAAACCTGCAAACCACGATCTGTTCCAATCCATACTTCTCCATTCTTTTCATTAACTGAAAGTGCAAATATATTATTGCTAAGTAGAGGACTATTATCAATATTAAAATATTCAATCTGAAATTCTCCTGAAGGAGATTGTACATATAAACCACTTCTTGTTCCAATCCATTTTCTGTTAGCTCCATCAACTGCTATACTTAACACTTCTTCTGTCTCCAGCAAATATCCAATAATTCCATTCTGATCCACCTTCCTTCTGGTACCCTTGCAAACTCCGTCAAAGATTGACCCTCCACACTCGAAAATAATGGGTCCTGCAGCAGTCCCAACCCAAACATCTCCCTCCAGATCAACAGTGACATTATAAATAATGTTGGATGTAATATTTGTGTTTGATGAATTTAAAACAATAAACCGATCATCTGTGGAACTCGTAGAAATTCCCTCATCAAAAACTGCCAATCCGTCGCGAAGGACTAACCATTTATATCCATTATGATCAACTGTAATATTTATTATTTGGGTTGAGATCGAACTTGGCAAAGCAAATGATTCCCAATTGCCATTTTTATCAACTGATACAATTGGTTTTGCTGCTAAGTAATTGCTTAACCAAAGTTTCTCTTCCTTATCATCAAAATCTAATCCGGAAATTCTCACTTTTCCGGGATCCCCTACAGCCTCACCTAATTTTCCTCCGGTATTCAGCTTATTAAACAAAGTATATTCCTCTTTTACTTTATCATATTGTATTAATCCTTGTTGAAAGCTCGCAAAATAGAGTTTGTTCTTATCCTTGTTCTCTGCCACTCTAAGGATATCTCTTATATCGTTGATCTTAAAGAATTCAACTGAGGAAAAATTGAGAAAATCCCACTGCTTATTAGAGTATCTAAATACGCCGTCTTTCCTCGAAAGGTAAGTATAGGTTTCATCCCATCCACCACTTGCTATATAGCTTGCATCTTGCAAGGAACTTATTGAAAAAACATTATTGTTATAAGGTCCTGAAATATTAATAGTCTGACATTCATTTGTAAGATCGGTTATATATCTAAATCCAAAACGAGGGTCAGCTGTCCAAATTCTATTCAGCTCATCCTGTATAGTTTCCGTACATTGTGTTACGCAATTCGATTTATACTCAATCCAATCAAAATTATTACGATAAATCAATAGTACATTCTCATTACTTGCAATATATTTAAGACTAAGGATGATATCATTTCCATCAGCCGCTGCATGTAAGAAAACAAATCCGTTCATGGATCTTAATGACTCAAACTTCATCCCTTTCCATTCATAAAGCATCTCATTCCCCAAGATAAATATATTACCTTTATGTACAAACACCTGATTGTATGAATCAGTAGGGTCCAAGCCATCAGAATTACCGAGTAATTTCCAATTTGAAAAATCTTCAACCAGATTCCCGGCATTCAAATTGTAAGAATAAACACCTGAAGTGGATGCACAATAGAAAGTATTACCAAATTTAATGGTATTTTTAATTTTTATACTATTGGTAAATACAGTAAACTCTACCAATTGATTTATCAGATTCAAAGAGATCAAACCAAAATCTGCACTTATAAAAACGCTTTCCTCATCCTTATAACTAATAGTATTAATATTTTTAAGTATTGGAATATTATTATAGATTTTTATAAAGGGAATGGCAGTAACATCATCTTCACTGACTAAATCAATCAAGCCATCAGAATATGCAATGACAAGAGTATTAGTATTCTTATGAAAAAATATCGCACTTATTTTAGATCCTGACAATCCTTCAGTTGTACTTACTTTAGTTGTACTTAAATCATTCTTTAGTATTTTTAATACTGCCAAATCTGTTGCATAGTAAATGGCTTCTTCGCTTTGTGTAATTTTTATACCATTATTATAAGGTATCTGATTTTGCCATTCTCCAATGCGCAACTCTGATTGAGAAAACAAAACTATAGGAACAAATAATAAAATGAATAACTTCATACAATCCGGGACTTACAAATAACGAATAAGGTCGAAAGTTATTCTAATTATCTCATCTTTTAATCAATATTTAATCGTTTTCTTCTTTCGGATCCTCTGAATTCAAGTCTTTCAAACTCTTTTCAACATCTTCTGTAGCTTTAGTCAGATCATTTAATTTCGATTTTCTATCGTCTGACAATGCAAAATTTACAATTCCCATTGATCTTCCATTAAAAAGAAAACCTTTCTGATCTGCATCTATCTTAATCATAGAATCCGGAATGACTTCATTGGACAATAAAATTTTTGCCAGCTCATTGACGATTTCTTTTTGAATTACTCTCTTTAAAGGTCTTGCGCCAAACTGTGGATCATACCCTAAGTCTGATAAAAGATTAAGAGCCCTATCGCTCAATTCCAATTGTAACCCCTGAGAAAGTAGATTTTTTGTTAAAGCACCTACCTGAATTTGTGCGATCCTTTTAATTTCCGATTTACTCAGTGGCAAAAACATTATTTTATCATCAATCCTGTTTAAAAATTCAGGTCTAACACTTTCCTTCAGCTTATTGAAAACTTCAATTTTTGTAGTTTCTAATATTTCTATTCTGTGCTTATCCCCCATGGCTTCAAGATCCTCAAAATTTTCAAGAATGATGTCCGAACCCAAATTGGAGGTCATAATAATAATTGTATTTTTAAAATTAACAACACGTCCTTTACTATCTGTTAATCTTCCATCATCCAAGACTTGTAGAAGAATATTAAAAATATCATGATGTGCTTTTTCAATTTCATCTAATAAAATAATCGAATATGGTTTAGTTCGAACTGCTTCTGTTAATTGTCCACCTTCATCATATCCAATGTATCCGGGAGGAGCACCTAAGAGTTTTGACACAGAATGGGATTCCATGTATTCACTCATATCAATTCGGGTCATTGCTTTTTCATCATCAAATAATGCTTGTGCAAGGGCTTTTGCCAATTCTGTTTTTCCTACTCCTGTAGGTCCTAAAAAAATAAATGATCCGATAGGTCGATTAGGATCCTGTAATCCTGCTCTTGATCTGCGTACTGCATCAGAAACTGCAGATACTGCTTCTGACTGACCAATTACCCGAATACCGATCTCTTTTTCAAGATGCAACAACTTTTCTCTTTCAGTCTGAAGCATTTTCTGCAATGGAATTCCAGTCCATTTGCTTACTACTTCAGCTATATCATTGGCAGTAACTGTATCAGAGGTAAATCGGGTTTCTTCAGGTAAGTTATTTAATTTTACTTCAGCAGATTTAAGCTCTTCCTCCTGAGCTTTAAGATCACCATACTTCAACTGTGCAACCTTTCCAAAATCTGATTCTCTGTAAGCTCTATCTATTTCAATATTGATTTCGTCGATTCTCTTCTTCTTACTTTGTATTTCATCAACGATTTGTTTTTCTGCTTGCCAACTGGCAGTAATTGAGTTTAATTTTTCTTTGGCATTTGCCAGTTGCTCTTCTATTACTTTTACTTTATTCTTTTCGTTTTCTCTTTTGACAGCTTCCTTTTCAACTTCAAGCTGACGCACCTTTCTTTCCCATTCATCCACTTCCTCCGGAACACTGTCTAACTCAAGTCTCAATTTTGCAGAAGCTTCATCGATCAGATCAATGGCTTTATCGGGCAACTGTCTATCTGTAATGTAACGATGCGAAAGATTGGTTGCCGCAACAAGTGCTTCATCCTGGATTGCAACTTTATGGTAAACTTCATATTTATCCTGTACGCCTCTTAATATAGAGATTGTATCTTCTACAGAAGGTTCATCAATCATAACTGGTTGAAATCTTCTCACCAATGCCTTGTCACTTTCAAAATATTTCTGGTACTCGTCAAGGGTGGTTGCTCCAATGGTATGGATATCACCTCTTGCTAAAGCGGGCTTCAAAATATTAGCCGCATCGATGGATCCTGAACCTCCTCCTGCACCAACTAAGGTATGTATTTCATCAATGAATAAAACTATATTACCGTTGGACTCTTCAACTTCTTTAATGACTGCTTTTAGTCTCTCTTCAAATTCTCCTTTATACTTTGCTCCCGCAATCAACGCTGCTATATCTAGAGCAAAAATTTTTTTGGATTTTAAATTTTCAGGAACATCGCTTTTAACAATTCGCCATGCAATTCCTTCAATGATGGCTGTCTTACCAACTCCGGCTTCTCCAATAAGTATCGGATTGTTCTTTTTTCTTCTTGAGAGAATATGCAGAATTCTTCTAATTTCCTCGTCACGACCGATGATTGGATCCAGTTTTCCATTCTCCGCATTGGCATTAAGATTAACGGCATATTTCAGCAAAGAATTGTAGGTACTGTCACTACTGGCATCATTAACCTTTTTTCCTTTTCTAAGATCAAGTATTCCTTGTTTAATCCCATCAAAATTAATCTTATTGTCTTTAAGAACTTTGGAAGTTTTATCAGTAACTTTTAACAGACCAAGAATCAACAATTCAAGCGAAATAAATTCATCTCCAAATTCACTTAATAATTTTTTAGCTTGTATTAATGCCTGATTGGCATCATTGGACAGATACTGCTTTTCATTACCGGAAATTTTGGGTAATTTTTTAATTTCTGAATCAATTTCTGTCTTTAGTCTTGCAATATTGGAACCGAGTTTCTCGAAGAGAAAACTACATAACTGTTCATCGGTTTCGATTATTCCTTTGCATAAATGAAGAGTCTCAACAACCTGCTGATTATTTCCTGATGCAATTTGCTGTGCTTTGAGAATCGCATCTTGTGCCCTTAAAGTAAAATTTTCATATGTCATAAGTTATCAATTTTTATATATCCTATCAAAAAATTGACCAGACATTTTTTTCGGAAATTTTGTCTTATTTTTACTTTTAATACATGCCATATTTACAGGAATTTTATTCTTCCAGATAAATTCTCTTTACACGAGAAGAAATTCCACATAAAATCTCATAGGGAATACGATTTGTTTTGGATGCCAGATCTTCAATAGATGCTTGCTTTCCAAATACTTCAACCTCATCTCCAACCTGAGGATCCTTAACTTGACTTAAATCAATCATACACATATCCATGCACACAAGTCCTAATATTTGGCATTTCTTATTATTTACAATTACCTCATACTCATTACCTGCAGATCTTGGCAAGCCATCTGCATAACCAATGCTTAGAACGCCGATTTTACCACTGCTTCTTAAACTACCTGATAGATTATAGCTAATCTTATCATGACTGTTCACAGTCTTGATTTGGGTAATTCTGGTTTTTAACTGGTGAACAATTTCCAATTGAGATTTAATTATTGGTGACGAATCAATCCCATACATACCAATACCAAGTCTAACCATATCCATTTGTTTGTCCGCATGATTAGCGATCCCGCCACTATTAAGTATATGAGCTTTGGGTTTGTAATTCAATTCCTGAACCAATTGGTTAAACATGGTATTAAATAAAATAAATTGTTGATTGGTAAATTCTTTGTATTGTGAAGAATCGCTACCAGACAAATGGCTGAATATGCTAACTACTTTGAGAAACTTATTGAATTTCAAAAGTTGTATGCATTCTTCAAGCTGATCGGGTTTGAAACCCAATCTATTCATCCCCGAATCCAATTTAATATGTATTCGAACTTCTCTATCATCACTTAACTCTTCAAGGAGTCGCCTCAACTGTTGATTATCAAAAATAACAACGTCAATATTATTATCAGCCAATTTTTCAAAATCAGACAGGCCTGAATTCATCACCATTATAGGACAATGAATTCCCTTGCTTCTAAGGTGTATCGCTTCATCCTGATAAGCAACTGCTAGTATACTAATTCCAAGATGTTCTAAATATTTAGCCACTTCATAATGACCTGATCCGTAAGCTGCCGCTTTCACAACAGCAATCACTTCGGTTTCAGGTTTCAAATACTTTTTATAAACGGAAATATTGTGAGCGATAGATTTAAGATTAACCTCCAAAATACTTTCATGATTTGATAATGATAATTCGTCGATTATTCTTTCAAACCGAAATTTTCTTGAACCTTTAACAAGAACTAATGAGTTGGTAAAATTAAATTCATTCAGATTTTGAATTAAATCTTCTGTTGATTCAAAATTTCGATTTTTAAAATCTGCAGGTAATAGCCGATGAATTATTTTTATCCTTTCTCCAACGGTTAAGATTAACTTGAAATTATAACTAATAATGAGTTCTAACAATTCAGAATAATTTCTATCCTCAACTTTTCCCCCTGGAAAATCCGAAATGATTAATATCCTTTCAGAGGTTTGACTCTGACGATCCGCAAACTGAAACGAAAGTTTGAGTGAATTAACATCCAACGAATAGCTATCATTAACAAGGATGCTACCTTTTACTCCATCTTTTCGTTCTAATCGCATTTTAAATCCTTTCAATTCATAAAGAACTTTCTGAATTTCAAAATCTGAAATGCCGAAATCAATGGCTGTTAAAATACATGGAACAAGATTCTCAATAGAGGCTTTATCTTGAAACGGAATTTGAAATTGTTTCTTTTCATTGTTTCTGCTAATCACAATTTTAACTTCAGCTTCACTAGAATCAACATAAGCAATCTGAATTTCGTTGTGAATTTTAAATCCCCAGGATTTTGCATTTGGCTGATTGTAAATTTGCTGATATACAAAATCATCATCTCCACAATAGTAGAAAAATTTACAAGTTTCAAAGAGCTTCAGCTTTTCATTTAACTTAGAACTCCGATCTATAAAACCCGAATCGTGAGCGTCACCCAGATTTGAAAATATACCTTGTGTAGCTTGAATAATATGAGCCAACCTATCCATTTCATGAGCTTGTGAAATACCGGCTTCAAACAAACCGATTTCATGATTTTCCTGCAATTGCAAGACAGATAACGCAACACCCAATTGTGAATTAAATGATTTTGGATTTTTACATACCGAGTATTTTGTACTAAGAATTTGACCCAGCCATTCTTTAATTATCGTCTTTCCGTTACTTCCTGTTATAGCAACTACGGGAATCTTAAAACTATTCCTAACGGCAATCGCTAATTCTTGAATTGCAAATAATGAGTTATGAACTTTTAGATAAGTAACTTCTGATTGATATTGAATACTTTCATCCAGAATAAATACTTTAACTCCTTTTTTTATCAGACCGGGAATAAAATCTTTGCCTTTGTGATGAACTCCATTGATGGCAACAAAAATACTCGTTTCCGGATAGACAATATGCCGACTGTCGATCTCAATTCTCCAGAATTTCTTATCAAGTTCACAGTAGCCTGTAACTTCCGCTGAAATAATTCTTGAAATTTCATCAACTGACAAATTCATCTTTACAAATCAAATCCGATGTCTCTTCTATAATATTTTCCATCATATTGAATCTTTTCTGCCAGATCCAGACTTAATGCCACAGCTTCTTGTTTTGTACTCGCCAATGAACTTATTGCGATAACACGTCCGCCTTGGGTTAGTAATTTCTCTTCAGCGTATCTTGTTCCTGCATGAAATACTTTGGATGAATAATTATCTAAGTTATAATTAGAGATCATCTTATCTTTTTCAATTTCTCCGGGATAACCTTTACTTACTAAAAAAACTGTTGCTGCAAATTCATTATTAAATTCCATTTTAACAGTACCTAATTGATTATTCCCACAGGCTACAAAAAGGTCAATTAAATCATTCTTAATCCTCAACATTATCGATTCTGTCTCAGGATCACCCAAGCGGCAATTGTATTCAATAACATATGGTTCATTCTCAACTTTTATTAATCCAAAAAATATAAATCCCTGATAAGGAATATTTTCCTTCTTTAATCCCTGAATAGTTGGATTAATAATCTTTATACGAACTTTTTCTCTTAACTGATCATCCACGAAACTCACCGGAGAAATTGAACCCATTCCACCCGTATTCAATCCTGTATCCTGTTCACCAATTCTTTTATAATCCTTGGCTTCTGGCAGCTCTATAAATTCATTCCCATCAGTTAATACAAAGTAAGAAAATTCTATGCCTTTCAGAAATTCTTCAATAACAACTTCTGTTGATGCCTCACCAAATTTTCCATTTAACATTTCCTCAATCTCGTTATTGGCTTGTGTATGATCCTTACAGATGATTACTCCCTTACCAGCCGCAAGTCCATCTGCTTTTAACACGATAGGAGTATTCATAGATTGAATAAATTTCTTTGCGTCTGATAGCTGTGCAAGATTAAATGATTGATAAGATGCTGTTGGGATTTTATGTCTAAGCATAAATTCTTTTGAGAATCTCTTACTAGACTCTAATTGAGCACCCAATTGTTCCGGACCAATGAGTATACAGGAATCTGAAACTTTGTATTTGAGAAAATCCATAATTCCGTTAGCCAAAGGAACTTCAGGTCCACAAACAACGATATCGATCTTATACTCAACCACAATTTTCAATACTTCTAAATGATTATCCGGAGAACAGTTAATGCATTCTGCAATTGAGCTTATCCCCGGATTTCCTGGGATACAGATCAGTTTATTTAACTTTGAGCTTTGGCTAATTTTCCAGGCTATGGCGTGTTCTCTTCCGCCTGATCCAATTAGCAAGACATTGAATTTTACTTTCATTCACAAAAGTAATTACAATGGATTAATCACAAAATCTAATCATTCGATAATACAATTTTATTCTTTTAATTCCTTTCTTAATACTTTGCCTATTGGAGATTTTGGTAAAGAATCTCTAAATTCAATTTTTCGCGGCATCTTATAATTGGTTAATCTTTCTTTACAAAATTTTAAAATTTCATCTTCAGTAAGACTTTGAACTTTTTTGACGATAAAGGCCTTAACTACTTCACCACATTTCTCATCTTTCAAACCAACAGCAGCAGCTTCAAGTACTTTAGGATGAGACGTAATTACGTCTTCAATTTCATTAGGATAAACATTAAAACCGGATACTAAAATCATATCTTTTTTCCGATCTACAATTTTAAAAAATCCACTTTGATCCATAATTCCTATATCACCAGTATATAGCCACCCATCTTTGATTGCGATTGCGGTTTCATCGGGTTTGTTGTAGTATCCTTTCATAAGTTGTGGACCCTTAACCAAAATTTCACCGGGCTCTCCTATCTTAACTTCATTTCCTTGTTCATCAATTAATTTGATATCTGTATTTGGCAGTGGAAATCCTATGGAGCCAGTTATCCCTGTTCCGTCTAAAGGATTTAATGTAACAACCGGTGAAGTTTCGGTTAATCCGTATCCTTCAATCAATGCATTTCCAGTAATCTTTTGCCATTGTTCCGCTACTGAACTTTGAAGAGCCATACCACCAGCGACTGAAACCTTTAAAGCAGAAAAATCATTCTTTTCAAATCCTGGAAAATTCAATAATGCTTTATACAAAGTATTAACACCTGTCATGAGACTGATGCGATATTTTTTATATTGTGCTGAGACAGATTTAAGATCCCGCGCATTTACGATGAGTATTGTTCTCGCACCAATGCTCATCATTGCCAGTGCATTTACTGCAAAAGCGAAAATATGATACATTGGAAGCGGTGATAAAGTGGTCTCAACGCCTTCTTTCAACTTGAAGCAAATTACTGCACGAATTTGCTCGACGTTAGCACAAAGACTTGCATTAGTTAACATCGTTCCCTTACTAACCCCGGTTGTTCCGCCGGTATATTGAAAAATTATAACATCTTCTCTTTTCCTTTCGAACACAGGTAAGGTAAATTTTTTACCCTGGTATAACGCATCCTTAAATCGCACAGTATTAACCAAATTGAATTTTGGAATCATTCTTTTGATGTATTTCACTACAAAATCAACAAATCTACCTTTTACTGGACCAAGCAATTCTCCGATACTCGTGGTTATTATTACTTCAATATTTGTATTGGGTATTACTTTTTCAAGATTTGATGCAAAATTCTCAGCAATAACAATTCCTTTTACACCGGAATCTACAAATTGATACTCCATTTCACGAGGGGTATACAAAGGATTTGTATTCACTATGATTAAACCAGCCCTAAGACAGCCAAATACAGCAATTGGATATTGTAAAAGATTTGGCATCATCAATGCAATACGATCACCAGGTTTTAATCCTCTTGAGAACAAGTAAGCACCAAAATTTCTTGAATACTCGTCAAGTTGTTTATAGCTGATCTCAACATCCATACAATTAAAAGCAACCAGATTTGCATATTTCTGCATCGATTCTTCGGCAAAATCGATGAGGCTGCAATATCTTTCAGGATCAATATTAGCGGGAACTCCGGGAGGGTAATTTTTTAACCAAGGTCGCGATTCCATAATTTAAAAATATTAAGTAAAGTTAATAAATCTCCAGGTGTTATGCACACAAAAATACAAGACACTGTTTAGGGAATAGAAAATCGTATATTGAATAAAATCTTTTCATTTTTAGTAATAGATACAATATAATTACCGGATGAAAAATTTAAGGATTTCAGGTTAACATTTCCAGTATATCGGTTGACTGAGTAAATATTTCTGCCCAATAAATCATAGATAAAAACTGAACAGCCCTTCATCCTTTCATTATCAGGAAGAATTAATTCCCCTGAACTTGAATTATAATATATGTTTTGATTATCCTGGAGTCGAATATTTTCAACATTGACTTTTGAAAGCGAATATTTATATAACTCTCTTCCCTCTGCATCTGTTGTCGCAGTAAAATAAAGATTGTTATCCAGTCCAGTCAGGAACATGGGATTACTGTCTTTACTTCCGGAATTAATATCGGTAAGTCTTGCCGAGCTGGCGCCGTCCGTGTACCAAAGTTCATTGCCCTGCGTTCCATTGTTTGCAGAGAAAAACAATAATTCTTGATGAACTTTAAAATTGGATGGATTTGAAGATCCGTTTGGATTAATGTCCGACAGCATTTTTGTTCCTTCAACTGTTCCATCTGAGGTAAACAGCTCAACCCCTTTGCCGGAGCTTACATCAGTAGCTGCAAAATAAGCGTTAGACTTGTAGATCGTCCACAAGTCTGAATAAGGATTGTTTAAATTAAAACTTGCAAGTCCGGGAACTTTCTTTGTGCCAGATGCGGTTCCATCAGTAATAAATATTCCTTTATTGGTAGAAAAAATACAGTTACCATTTGGCAATGTTGTTATGTTTCTGGAATTGGGCAAATTAAGGTCAAATTCTATTAACTTGGTATACTGACTAGAAATCCCTTTTGTAACAAAGACCCCAAATGAACCCGTACTCACATCTAAAGCTTCAAAAATATAATGATCACCGAAAACGCCAATAGCATTCGAGTTGCTATTTATTTCTACTATATTGATCAGATCGTTCAAAACTTTTGTTCCAGCTACTGTTCCATCTGATACCATAAACTTGTTATCCTGAGTAAAAACAACAACATTGTATTTAGGATGAACTACAAAATTATCTGAAAATCCATTTTTATTTAATCTAATGGTTCCTTGCTTCGTTCCGTCAGTAAACCACAAACTAAATGAAGATAAGTTTTCATATGCATTAAAAATAGCACCATTCTTAAATGGCACAACTGTGTTTCTTGAAGGACTAACCAACATTCCTCGAAATTGATTTATTGCGCTGTCACAGAGATTAATCAGATTGTTTCGATTTCCATCTGTTACATATAGTTGATCCGTGAGATAGAATTCGTCTCTCGCTCCGAAAAAAAGTTTATCCCCAGAAATAAAAAATTTATTAGGTGTAGAACCCTTAAAAGGAACCAATTGTGCAAACAAACTAAGCTCATTTGTTGATGGATCATAAACCCATGGCTCGAAATCTCCCTCCGTGGAAAAATCAGCAAATCGATTTGTTCCAGAAAGATATATTTTTGATTTATATGCGATAAGTATATCATCGACAGGTCTTGAAAATGGACAACCATCTTTCTCTCCTACAAGATTATCTTTTATAAGCACAGGATTTTGTGCAGAAATATTGAAACAACTAAAAATTAGGAACAAAAGAAGACTAAAATAATTCATAAAACGGATCATTGATATTTAACATTTTACAACTATAAAAAATGGCGACATTACAGAATTAATGTCGCCATTGTATTTAGATTTTTAACAGTCTATTTCAATTAATTATCCCACCAAACCGGAACATTAAGATCCAAAGGAGTTTGAGGAGCATTGTTATTGTAAAGTCTTTCATTCTGTGCCAACGGCAATCTTACAGGAATATAATTGCGTGTTGCACCCGCATTAGGAGTAAGTACAGGAAAATCAGTTCTTCTCCAGTCACTATATCCTTCAATTTGAGTAAACAATGCAATATATTTCTGTCTGTAAATTGCTTCCAGAGTAACATTAGTAATATCAAAATTTGCATTTGCAGCAACATAGGCAGGAGGAGCATCTGCTCCGGTAACCTGCTTTATATGCGCCTTAATTGCATCATTCAAAGCGGTTGCAGATCTGGCTTTATCATTAGCAAATGCAGCTTCAGCTTCAATAAACTTTAATTCTACAAATGTTACCATTGGTGCAGGAGAATTCTCTTGACCAAAATATGGACCTACAGATTTTGCTTTATCTGAACCATAGAATGATAATCTTGGATCGTTCAAAGTGGTTAACATATCCACAAAACCATCACCCATATCGATATAACCTTGTCTGGTAAAGTTGAAGGCATACCATTGGTTTAGTTCATTTCCATTAACTCCAAATACTGCGTTCAGATCATTTGCAGGTGAAGCCCCTGATGTCAGGGCTGCATTAACGTGATCTAATGCTTTAGTTGATGCGTTAGCGTCTCTTTTACTTATTCGCATTGCATATCTTGCTTTTAGTATATGTGCGGCAGTTATCCAATTTGCAACCTTACCACCAAATGCGAGATCATCAGCACCAGGAACTATTGTTCCTCCGTTTGCATTCGAAAGATCTGTAATACCTTCGGATAACAAACTTTGAATATTTGCAATTATACTTTCCTGAGAATCAAACTTTGGATTATAATGTGCCTCTCCTAGCAAGCCTTTACCAGCTTCGCTATTAGGAACATCTCCCCATAGATCTGTGACCAATCCCAGATTCATTGCCTTCAGAATTTTTGCAATTCCACGATAATGTGGATTGGCATCACCCGCTTTAGAGATGATTGCATCACATTCTAAAATACAGCCATTATAAAATTGACCCCATTCATTATTAACATCCAGTTCGCTAATATTGTAACCTGCAAAATCTTCAAATTGAAATTGCTTTCCCTCTTGGGTCTGTATAAATACAGAAGTAATACGAGCTAATTGACCAGAATAATTCGAAAAGGTGCTTAACTCGACTGTAGGTAAAATTAAATTAATGGATGCATCAGAGGGACTGTTAGGTGAATCCTCCAATCCATCAACAAAGGAACCGCAGGATGTAAAAACACCCAGCAATAATATTAAAAATATTTTATTTAAATTTTTCATAGTCTTCAACAATTTTAAAATTAAAACCCAAGATTAAATCCAAATATTACGGATTTAGTACTAGGGAAATTGAAATAATCGAATCCACTTACATTGGAAGCTGCACCAGTCAAACTAGTCTCGGGATCAACACCCTTATAGTCGGTCTGAAGCCAAAGATTTCTTCCTGTTACATAGATAGAAGCATTTTTAAGCAACTTGTCTTGTGAGCATTTTAAAGCATAAGACAAAGTTAATTCTCTCAATCTAATCCAAGATCCTTCAGAAACCGAATTCTCAGTAGCTGATCCTGCACCATCTCCTACAACAACATTGTAATAAGTAAAGGCATCAATTGGAGTTGTATTCTTAGAATAAGTACCATCCGCATTTTTTACAACACCATCCACAACAAATACCTTTGCACGGTCATCTGCAGATTCTTGAGTACGGCCTATTCTATTCAATCTAGCATAAGTTCCGTTCCACAATGCGCCGCCTTGTCTAAAGTCTAAAAGACCTGTTAAGCTTAGATTCTTCCAGGTAAATGTATTTCTTAATCCAGCAATCCAGTCAGGGAATGGATTTCCAATATTTCCTGTAGTTGCTGAAACAATTGGTCTTCCATTAGCTCCAACAACAATCTGTCCATCAGGACTTCTTTCCCAACGAGTTGCAAATAAAGCACCATAAGGTTGATCAATAATTGCAAAGGAACCTATAGAAGTAAATGCAGATTCAATATTTATTTCGTCAACTCCTGGTGCCAGTTTTAGAACTTTATTCTTGTTCTGTGAGAAATTAGCTGCAATATCCCATTTGAAATTTGTTGCATTGATTACACCAAGTCCTAATTCCAATTCGATTCCTTTATTCTCCATTTCTCCACCATTGGTATAAATAAAGTCAAATCCAGTTGAAGAAGCAATTGGTCTTTGAATTAATAGATTGGTTGATTTTTTTGTATAATAGGTAAATCCTAAAGAGAGTCTGTTCTTAAACATCCTTAAATCAAAACCAACATCCATACCTGTTACAACTTCCGGCTCGAGCTCAGGATCTCCTAATTGAGTAGAATAACCAAAACCATTTACTCCGTTAAATGGGAAGCCAAGTCCATCTGTAAAACCATCTGTAATAAAAGGTTGATTAAAATAAGTCCTAGTCTGATAAGCAGCAGGTTCAATACCAGCCTGTCCCCAGGCGAATCTAACCTTTCCAAAGTCTAGAACACCTGTAGAATTCATTAATTCTGTAAATACCAATGAGGCTCCAGCTGATGAATATAGGAAGCCTTTATCTCTTTTTGCTTCTCCAAAGCTTGAAGCATAGTCGTTTCTTGCTGCAAGGTCAACAAATAAGAAATCTTTCCAACCTAAATTCAAATCGGCAAAAATTCCGGCAAGTTTTTTTCGGATTTCAAATCCTGAAGCATAAAAATTAGAAGCATTCGAAATATTAAAGAAGCCCGGTACTCCAAGTCCACGACCTCTGAAAAACTGATCGTTGTCCCTTCTGGTATTTAGATTATTTCCTATTGCCAAAGACGTACTTAAATTATTACTTAACTTCGGACTGAATGTAAGAATGATATCGTTGTTGATCTCTGAGTGTCTCTTTGTATCTTCCCAGATCTCACCAATTGGTTCAGGTGGATCATTTGACAAAATATCAAAAATTTGTTTTCTGTAATCGGTATAATTATCCGTTCCTAATCTCCAGTTAAGTCTAAGCCAACTGTTGAATTTATATCCGGCATTAAATCCGATGGTAACCCTGTTGATCTCGTCTTTATGGGTGTTATGATTTGCTGACCATAATGGATTATCATATACCGGAAAATAAGTATGTTGAGATCCATCAAGGTTTTCATAACCTAGAGGAGAATTTCCACCCAATAAATTGAAATCGGCTGGCATACGAGTTAAGGATAACATAACGCCTGAAAGGTTGCTACCATTTTGTGACTTATTTGTCCTTGTATTGGCAAAGTTGATCAAAGCTCCTATCGTCAGATTTCCAATTGATGAATTGGCATTGATGCTGAAAGTATTTCTCTTAAGATAGGTATTAGGAACAACACCTTTTTGGTCTGTATTACCATATGAAAATCTTAAAGCGGCTACATCGTTTCCCCCTGAAATGGAAATCGCATTGTCAAAAGTTGTACCATTCTGGAAATAAGCATCTAAATTATCGTAAGATTTTCCGGCTGGTATAATAGGACCCCAGCTGTTTACTGTAGGACTAGTTGGAGCAGTTCCTTCAGGATTTACCTCAGTAGTACTTCCGGTAACAAATCTTCCACCTCCGCTTCCAATGCCGTAAGTGGATTGCAATTCAGGTAACTTATTAACTGAAGCAACATCAATCGAAGAAGCTAAGTTAATATTAAAATTCTTCTGACCAATTTTACCTCTTTTGGTTGTAATAACTAAGGCTCCATTGGCTGCTCTTGTCCCATAAAGTGTAGCTGCTGCAACACCTTTTAATACGTTTACAGACTCAATATCTGCCGGATTAAGATCCAGCGCCCTATTAGAGTTGTTAACCCCACTTAGGTTAGCATTAAATGGATAGTCACCTGCAACTGAACCATTTGTCTGATTGTCATAAGGGATTCCATCAATAACAATGAGGGGTTGATTATTTCCGGTAAAAGTATTGTTACCTCTGATAAGAATTTTAGAGGAAGCACCCGGCGTACCACCGGATCCAATTACCTGAACTCCAGCGACCTTTGCGGCCAAACTTTGAATAGCATTTACCTCACCAGAGCCATCCAATTCCTGACCCTGTACTCGGGAAACACCATAAGTAAGTGACTTTTCATCTCTTGAAATTCCAAGCGCAGTAACAACTGCTTCGCCAAGTATAAGTCCTTCAGACAATGAGACATCGACCATATTGCTCGCACCCAATGTAATATCTTGTGAATTATACCCTGTATAGCTTATGGTCAACGCTGTTGTTCCCGCTGGTACGTTCAATGAATAAGCTCCATTAACGTCAGTAACTGTACCTGCATTGCTACCTTTGGCTACTACATTGGCACCAATAATTGCCTGTCCGTTCTTGTCGGTGACGGTACCTTTAACCATCCTTTGTGCGACTGAAAAGCTCAGCGCCATCAGAAAGGCCAAACCTGTAAATAACACTTTCTTCATAATACGGTTAGATTTTGTTTTTAGTAAAAAGATTGTGAATGCCAAAGATAGAGGTAATTCTCTTTGTCCCAAATTTTTTGCAAAAAAAGTTAATAATTTATTAAATTTAACTTTTATATATTATATAAATTTTTATATTTAATTATTATTTAAAGGATGCTTTTTAACAACTAAATATTTGAAAATCTGCTAATTAGGGTTTGCTTTTTAACAAGTAAATATTTGAAAATCTGACAATTAATACGTATCTTTATGCAAGTAGCTGTAAAGAAAAATGGCCATAACAAAAAGATTTCGTGCATCTAAGGTCAAATATAAAAACCCAACAATAAAGAAATACCTGGATTTGAGGCCCAATTTGAACAGCAACTTGATCCTAAGAATCGGTGGGTAGTATTAGCTAAATCAATTCCTTGGGATCTTTTGGTTGACACTTGTCTAAAGAAATTAAGAAATAGACCCTTTGGAGCTGGTAAAATTAATACTCGAGTTGTATTTGGAGCTTTGACCTAAAGCATATTTACGATCTAAGTGATAGAGACTCCATTACGGCAATTCTGAAGAACATTAAAATGCAATTCTTCATCGGCTATAGTAGTTTTAACAGCGAGCCACCGTTCAATCCTTCGTTGTTTTGTAGATTAACGAGTAAAGCTTGACAAAAATGCTATTAATGAGATCAATAAGCAGATTATGAAGATCAATAACGCTCAAGATATATTTGCATTTAGGATAATAGAAACACAAAGTAATGATCAATCCGAAGATCAAAATAATACCCAAGACAAAGATCAATCAGAATCAAATGAGGATGACCAATTGTAGAAAATAGAATTAAAGAACAGGAAAATGACTTTGTATAGAAGGATTTATTATGAAAGGTTTTTCTGCAAAAGAAGCTGCACTTAAAATGGTAATAATATCATACAAAATTAGTAAGCTTGTTTAGTTAATGGATCTTGCAAAGCCCTGTCCAGTATAGGTAACCCAATATTCGTTTCAACCGTATTACAGTTCAAGTTAGTTTATAAAAAAAAGGAATTAGTAAAGTGCTAAATAAGGCATTAAATTCAGATTACTATTTATGTATATGTATTTAAGAAAAACTAATTTATATCAATGTTGAGTTATATCCCCGGCCTTAGTAATATCTCAATTTGAGAAATTGAGTCATTAATTAGTTTTATAATATTCGAAGTATCTTTTGAATCTCTGTTTGATTTCAAATAATCTTCACATGCTTTAATCATCTCAACGCAACCAATCATAAAATAATTGGACTTGAGGGTATGTATTGATTTGAAATTTTGTTCGGAAGTCGCTATCCTGCTTGTTTCATTAATTTTCTGGATTCTATCATAGGTATCACTCAACCAAGATTCCAGCATATCTTTCTTCAATGCAGGATCATTAAAAACTATTTGCGATAAATATCGGGTATCAATTGAGACTTCCATATTCTTTATAAATTTCGTCCTGATCCGGGAAAAAAATAAATTGAGCTCCTAATTCCGATATTACAAATATACAGAAATGGTGATCGTGTGAATTGTACACTTTCTTAAATTCCTCTATTTTGGAGTCGAGTATTATGCTTTTAATTACAAATTCTTCAATGCTTGAAGCATGTACTGTCCATAATCCTGCATTATTTTCAGCTTCTATTATTGGGATACCCATATCCAATTGTTGTTGATGCAAAATAAAGATTGGATAATGGGTAATTTCTTGATCCATAATAATTTCTCTGGCTTCTCTGATTGCCTTACGATATCTTCGAAGATCCTGTTCCAGTTGTAGATATTTTTCAAAATTAACTTTGCTCATCGGTCCTGATAGTAAGTAAAGATACTAACTCTATATGATTTGTCATTGGAAACATATCCACGGGACGGAGTTTTACTAAATCAAAATGACTACTCAATAATCCGAAGTCTCTTGCGGCAGTGGACGGATTACAGGATACATAGATTAATTTACGAGGTGACAGTTGAATAATTTGATCAATTACATCCGGATGCAAACCTACTCTTGGGGGATCAACGATTAGGAGATCTGGAGTCCCGTAATTCTCTAATAAATCATTGTTCAATAATAATTTTACATCTCCTTTATAAAATTCACAATTTTGAATGTTATTCAACCTGGCATTCAACTTAGCATCTTCAACGGCTTCGCCAATTTCTTCAATTCCAATTACTTTCTTTGCTTCGTCTGCCAGAAAAATACCTATACTGCCAACACCACAATAAAGGTCAAAGACGATTTCTGTTCCTGTTAATGAGGCATATTCCTTTATTATTTCATATAGATATTCTGTCTGTTTTCGATTGGTTTGGAAAAAAGATTTAGGACCTACAGCGTATTTTACATGTTTCAATTGAGTCAAGAGATAGTCTTCCCCAAAGATTTTTGTACAAAAAAGATCATGCCATGAATCATTTTTCTTGGTATTGATGGCATAGTATGCAGAAACGATTTCCGGAAATTGCTGTTTTAAAAAATCAAATAATTCATCAATTCTCTCTTGATGATACTCTGAAAACGAAAGTAAGACTAAGGCTTCATTTCTTTCATTGGTTTTAATTATTAAATTTCTTAATAGTCCGATATGTTGCTTCAGATCATAAAAAGAATATTCATGTTCTATACAATAAGTTCGAATTGAATTTCGAATCTGATCGCTCAAGGTACACTGTAAATGACAGGTATGAATATCTATGATTTTATCATACAATCCTGCCCGATGAAATCCCAAAGCACCCGACTGCATTACAGGTGTGTCAGTTTTAATTTCTTCAGGAAGCAACCATCTCTTATTGGAGAAGGTAAATTCCAGCTTGTTGCGATAATACAATTCTTCTTCGCAACCCAGAATTGGTTCTATTGTACAGGTGCTAATTTTGGCAATTCTTTGTATTGCATTCAATACTATTTCTTCCTTTAGATTCAGTTGTTTAGTATAATTTAAATTCTGCCAGCTGCATCCACCACAATAATTAAAATGCTGACAAGCTGGAGTTATACGGTCATTGGACAATTTTAGAAATTCTTTTACAACTCCTCGCCAAACACCTTTTCTTTTTCTGGATAGTGCAACCTTCACTTTATCGCCGGGAACTCCTCCTTGAACGAATATTACAATGCCCTCATCGGTCTTACCAATGGACTCGCCCTGATGTGTTATGCCGGTAAGTTGTAACTCAACCAATTTTTCTTTCTTACTCATTTTGTTTGTTTCAGAATAAACTCTGTTCTTCGATTTAGCGATCTGCCTCGCTCAGAGTCATTGCTCGACACTGATTCTGTTTCTCCTTTACCTATACTTGTAATTCTTTCTTTTGCAATACCGTTTTGAACCAGATAATTTAGTACCCTGTCTGCTCTTTTACCTGATAAAATTAAATTTGTTTCATGGGAACCCTGATTATCGGTATGTCCGATTATTTGAACATTGTAATCTTTTTTTTCTTTAAGAAAGCTAAGCAGTTTTGTTAACTCAAAATAGGATTCTTCTTTTAAATCGGCCGAATTAACTTCAAATAGTACGTTTTTAAGAACAATAGGTACTTCTGTTATTTGAGCAGAAATCAGATTATACTCTTGTGTTAAGATATTGAATCTTCCATTTGAATTGCATTGAAAATTATCAGAATATAAATAGTAATTTGGATGGGTAATATTAATAAAATATTCATCATCACCGGGCAATGAAATCTGTTTTATACCGGTGGCGTTTAATTGATCTGAAAAAAATACTTTTTTATCCTTAACACGATAGATAGCCACATTGGCACTGATCGGATTTTTGGTTTTAGAATCTACTACTTTAAATTTTAAAAAACAACTTAATGTTGGTTGTACGAAATTCGGAATATCAAACTCATAAAGATCCAGATTTAATTTTTTCAAATCTTCACTTTTGTAAATTCCTACAAAAGATTTGTCGCTAGCCATCAGAGCTTTCTTGCCATTAGAATAAGCTACGAATGAAGATTCATCCAGTGGGCTGTTAATCGGGTAACCAATGTTCTGAGGAATTGTCCATGTTGTAAAAGTTTTCATCTTACTCATAAAAATATCCTTCTTACCCATTCCCGGATGTCCATCTGAACTAAAGAATAGAGTAATTCCATCCTGATGCAGAAAAGGGCATTCTTCATCTCCAGTTGTATTTATATCAGGACCCAGATTGAAGGGAGTAATCCATGTATTATTGGCATTCTTTAGGGTCATCCAGATATCTCTTCCGCCATATCCGCCAACACGATTGCTTGTAAAAAGCAGGACTCTTCCATTATCTGCAAAACAAGGCTGGGTTTCATATGCGGGAGAATTAATTTTATTTCCAAAATTTGCTGCTGCGCTCCATCCGTTCTCTGTTTTATGACTAATAAATAAATCACATCCACCATAACTTTCCTTTCGGTCACAACTGACAAAGACCAAAGTATTTCCATCCGGAGTTAAAGCAGGAGCGCCTTCGTTGTACGTAGTGTTTAAATCCTTGATGGGTTGTGGAGTTTCCCATTGGTTTTGATCATTCAAATAGCTGATAAATAAATCTTCGTTGTAATCATTAATTTTTCTTGTAAATACAATTGTTCTTCCGTCTGCAGTGAGACTAGGAAGATATTCTGAATTTGAAGAATTAAGATTTGCCAAGGGGTAAGAAATATTTTCAACCGGATGTCTTGTAGCAGAATCTGCAAACCTAAAAGTGATTAAATTCTTCTTTCCCTTTTCAATTAAATCATGATTGATTTTTTCGCGACTCAGGAATTCTTTCAAATTGGAATATGCCTGATCATATTTTTGGGTATAGTAATTACAAAGCGAAAGTGTATAATAAACTTTTGGATTATAGTCTTTATCTAAGGCCAGTACTTTATTGAAGTAAATCTCGGCTTTTTGAGCTTCTTTCAGATCAAAGTAAATTGAGCCCAGCATTAGTTGCGCATCAATAAACTCAGGATACTTCTTGATTAGTTTTTCAAAAGAAATTTTAGCTTTCTCATATTGATCCGAACGATAGAGTTGAAGCGCTTTTTGGTAGGATTTTTTCTGGGAATTATTTGCATTTTTAAAATTAACAACCTGAGTATGTCCAGAAAAAATGAAACCAAATATAAAGAATACCAATGCCTTCAGTCTCATATACTTTTAAAAATAGTTTGAAATTTAGGATTTAAAAAAAATTGTACTTCTTTGTTTGTAAAATTAATGAACATTTAATATGATTAAACAAATATTTAATAATCAGATATTTGAAAAATATCAAATTATACTTTAATCTATAAACGAATAAATGTTATGAATTATTAGCTAAGTTGCAACTCGCTTAGCAATCTAACAGCATCCTCATTACCTAATTCTGATGCTCTTTTCAAATCAATAATAAAATCAGCCTTGCCGGCAGCTTTACGGGCCAGTCCTCTTTGCATAAAAAGTTCAGACCTGTTATCAAATCCATGATTGTCTTCAAAAGATTCTGATTTATCAAATGCATGTAATGCTTCATCCAATTTTCCGGTTGCAAAAAAAGCCTTTCCGTAACTAAACCACATCATTGGCAAATGCTTGAAATTAGAATCTGATTTCTCAAAATTTCGTGTACTTACTAATTTAAATTCATTGATTGCCTGCTCATACTGTTTTAATTCCAGATGACAATAGGCTTTTGTTCTTCTTGCTGCCCAATAAATCGGTTGTAATGCGATGGAAGATTTAGTAGTTTCTTCTAATGAATTAATTGCCTCAGAATAATTTTTTTTAATCATATAAGTTCTGGCAACCCCATAATGCGCCGATGAATTAAGATTATCAAAGCTGATAGCTTTTTTAAAATCATACAAGGCATCATCATAATTCTTTAAGGTATAATTCATGTACCCACGTTGTGTATACGCTTGTGAATGTCTTTCAAACTTCTCAATGGCTTCGGTCAGAATTTGAATGGCTTCTTTTTCTGCTCCTTTTTGTTCAGAAGTTTTCTTGCCGGACTGATAAAGCATGACACAAGATTTCTCTCCTTTTGGTTCAATATGATAATGTTGAAGAATTTTTCCGGAATCTGTCATCCAAGCATCAACCGAACCGGCAGAGGCAAATCCTGCGCAGTACTCAATAAAATTTATGGTGTTTTTCCAATATTTTTCTGTGACATTACCGATGTATCTACCCAAATCCAGGGTATAGTCTTCCAGTTTGAAAATAAGTTCTGGTTGTTTGAATATTAACTCCCTTTTATAATGGGTGTCAAGTCTAGGTGTAATTTGATCGATTACCTGCTTCATGGTTTTTTCGGAAGCCAGTTCCAGCTTTCCCTGGATAATCACCTTATATTGAACTTGAGTCTGCATGTCTAAACTAAAATTTTCTTATTTCCTTTTTCCTATTCCAGTAAAATCTTTATCGATTTTTCAATCGGGAGAGAATAAAAAGGTCTAGATTTTAGTAAGAAACAGGATCTGCAAATCTAAGATAATTTTTGCAAAATTTTTTAGTAAGTTGTTGAATTTGAGCAAATTAAGATTTAATTAAATATATTCAATATATAATCTTATGATTCTCATAAAATTAAATATTACACAATACTTACATTAACAAGTTATTATGCTGTAATGAACTACAGTTCGTTGAATAGTAATTAATCTGCTATTACATTTAAAACGAATAACCGACTCCAACACCCCCAAAATATGGCCAGAAAACCCCTTCTGCAAATAACGGTGTTAATGAAATTTTCCAAGTGAATCCGCCATCTAAGGGTTGTCTTCTATAACCAAAAGTTAAAGTGCCTATCAATTGATCAAATTCATCATTTAAGAAATCCCCGTCACCACTTAAGTAAGTTGCTCCTGCTCCAACTTCAAAATAATTAGGACCTTTACCCAATAACCAATTGATTTGGGCAGGAATTGTAAGTATATTGACATCATCTGATCCAAAATACCCTAAGCCTAGTTGAGCTCCAATGCCTTTTTTCTCACTTTTGAACCTTGTGTCATATTTAACACTAAAGATTAATCCTGTGCCTCCCAGCTCGGCATAAAATGCTTGTGCTCTTTGTGAAAATGAGCTATTTGCAAACAGAATAGAAAGAATAAAAAATTTTATAAATCTGCTCATCATAGTTTATGATTTTATTTTGCAAATATACTGCAAATTTTGCAAAACATTTTTAAGAAATTTATGTAGCACTGCCCTTAACTAAATCACTGGTCTAATTATCGAGAAGTCCTACTGTTGTTGGATCTTATTTTTATCAAAGAACACATCACATCTGTATTATTCACGAAATCAATAATTTATTAGAATTTGTACGATGTAATGATTACAAACAAGTAATCTCAGATTTATGTAATATGTATATTTATTTTGAAAAAAAATCAACCATTTCCAATATAAACAAAGTTTCAGTTCAAAATAAAATCATTAATAACCTCAAACAACAGTATTACAGCTTTATATCCATTTCTATATAATCATCATTACTATTGGGGGTATCTACTATTTTATTGATTTTAATGGCGAAGTATAACTTTCCGTTTTTAATGGTGTAAATTGAATTTGGAATTGCAGTAATAACAGTACCCACATTATTACCTGTGTTGTATGCTTCTTCAATATTCTTTGAAGTTATAAAACTATCCCATGTGTCCAAAGTTGCTTTAATGCTTGTTTCCGGATTTGCTGGAGCAAATCTGGCTGCATAAGTTCCTGTAGTTATATTGTTGCCTAAATCAAATAATTCTGCTGTTGCGGAAGTTGAATCTGAAGTTAAGGATCCTGTTGAAGTGCCGGTCTGCAGGTCAATTCCACCTCTCCCAGGTGATCCTTCTCGGTTGAATAATTTTGCTCCTGCAATTAGATCTGTAATTACATCCTTAGTGATAACTAAAAATTGAATTCGGCTATTAATTCTGTTAATATCTGTAACTTCAAAAGTATAAATTATGGTATCAGCATACTTTGATGAAGAAAAATATATATTCTTAACAAAAGAAGTTTTGTCATTCAGATCATTAACAAACGAAGGATTTCCAATGGAAGGTTTATTGTCAACAATTAAAAGTTCAGGTCTCACAAGACTTTCCTGTATCTGATTTGATGATTTCTGATAAATTGCAAATTCTTTAAGCTCGCTACTTCCTTTAAAAGCTTTGATTCTTACTTTAATCTCTGAGCCTTCATCCAAAGTTACATCGTTTGTAATATAACCAGATTCATTTTCAAATCCTATTGATGGACCAATCTCATTGCTAATATCGGTATTGCATGAGGTAATAATCTGTATAAATGAAACGCCTGCAATTACCAGGAAATATTTATTCATATTTTGAATCAAATTTTTACCTCCTGACTTTAATTCTTTCAATAATTTGTACTTCATCCTGATAAATCTTGGAAGAGGGTTGAAACAATTTAGATTTCTTCCGTTCCAGTTTTTCAACTTCATTTAGTGAATTAAACTTTGAAATTCTAGATTTTTGAATTGCAAAAATACATTTTTTATCAGTGTAAAAATATTCCTTCATTTCAATCTGAATCCGATGTTTGATCTTAGCAGAATTGATTGCAACATGTTTGACATAAATTAGATCGTTTCCCCTTAAAAAGTACAAGGAAGTTCTTTCATTGGCAATCTCTCTTACCAATCTTTTGATCCGCGTTTCCATTGATTGTGTATCTATGGAATAATGAACCCATTCATTCTTACTAATTTGGAATGAATCATTTATCACATTGAGCCAATTCTTAGCCTGTAACTCTTCTTTAATTTCAATGAAGCTTTTCTTAGATTTTGGATCTAATATTTTGGTATAATTATCACTGCATGACAGAACGATAAGAAGACTAAATGAAAATAGAATTATCTTGATTTTTGCAAAAGTTCTTTTCATTAAAATAATCAAATTAATCATTGGCTTTTAAAAGAATTATTGCTCAAAATTATCGAGTTTACATTCAATTATCAATTAGATTTTCTAAATTCTTACGAATCAACAAACTATAAACCCAAAGGATTTTCTAATATTCAATAATTGTATATATAAGTTTCTATCTTTGTGCCATGACCAACCATGAGCTTAGGAGAATTGCTTCTCAGGTAAGAAGAGACATCATCCGCCAAGTTTCCGCCTGTCAAAGTGGGCATCCTGGAGGATCACTGGGTTGTGCCGATTTTTTTACGGCTTTGTTTTTTAAATTTTTAAGAAAAAAAATTCCATTTATCATGGAAGGAAAGGACGAGGATCTTTTTTTTCTGTCGAATGGTCATATTTCACCGGTTTTTTATAGTGTTTTGGCAAGAAGTGGATATTTTCCAGTCCAGGAGCTTTCAAGTTTTAGAAAGATTAATTCTAGGCTACAGGGGCATCCTACTACCCATGAAGGATTACCGGGTATAAGAGTGTCCTCAGGTTCTCTTGGTCAGGGTTTGAGTGTTGCCTTGGGTGCTGCTTTAGGAAAAAGAATTGATCATGACAAGGGACTTGTATTTGTATTAACCGGTGACGGAGAATTACAGGAGGGTCAAATCTGGGAAGCTATGATGGCTTCAGCGCATTTTAAAGCAGACAACCTTATCGCCATCGTAGATTGGAATGGTCAACAGATTGATGGCCCAAATGATAAGGTTATGTCTTTGGGTGATCTAGAAGAAAAATGGAAAAGTTTTGGATGGCAGGTTTTACACATGAATGGAAATGATATGGATGAAGTCGTGAGTCAAATTCAAAAAGCAATAGATTTAAGCAGAAATACTAAACCTACAGTAATATTAATGAAAACAATCATGGGTTTTGGAGTTGATTTTATGATGGGAACTCATAAATGGCATGGGGTAGCTCCTAATGCTGAGCAAACACAAATAGCATTAAATCAATTAGAAGAAACCTTAGGAGATTATTAAAAATGGCAAATTGGGATATTTTTGAAAGCACGAGGAAAGTTGCAACCCGGAATGGTTTTGGCGAAGGATTATTAGAAGCTGGCAGAAAGAATAATCAGGTTGTAGCTTTATGTGCAGACCTGATTGGGTCTCTTAAAATGGATGCATTCGAAAAAGAATTTCAGGACAGATTTTTTCAGGTTGGAATTGCCGAGGCAAACATGATGGGTATTGCAGCCGGACTTGCAACTATAGGAAAAATTCCATTTACAGGAACCTTTGCCAATTTTTCAACAGGAAGGGTTTATGACCAAATTAGACAATCTATCGCTTATTCCAATAAAAATGTAAAAATTTGTGCATCTCATGCGGGATTGACCCTTGGAGAAGATGGCGCAACCCATCAAATTCTTGAAGATATCGGTATGATGAAAATGTTGCCTGGAATGACAGTTATTAATCCTGCAGATGCATCGCAAACCAAAGCGGCAACACTTGCACTTGTAGATCACCATGGTCCAGCTTACTTAAGATTCGGACGTCCAGACTGGCCGGTTTTTTTAGAAAATCAAAAATTTGAAATCGGAAAAGCAATTCGATTAAAGGAAGGAAACGACATCAGTATTTTTGCCACAGGTCATATGCTATGGCAAGCATTAGAAGCTGTTAGATTATTGGAAAAAGAAGGAATTGATTGTGAGTTAATTAATATTCATACTATAAAACCTTTAGATATTGATGCTATCCTTAATTCAGTAAGAAAAACAAATAAAGTGGTTAGTTGTGAAGAACATCAGCGCAATGGTGGTCTTGGTGATGGAATTGCACAATTGCTTGCTCTCTACCATCCCTCACCAATGGAGTTTGTTGCAGTAAATGATTCTTTTGGGGAAAGTGGCAAGCCATTGGAATTATTGGATAAATATGGATTGGGAATTTTGGATGTTGTGAATGCTGTTAAAAAAGTAATTAATCGTTAAAGTACATTTAGCCTTATTAAACACTAATAGTAGTAGAAATAATTCTTTTTACTTTAATTAAATGTTATGACCAAGCTTTCCAAAACTTAATTAAGAATAAGATTATCAATTAATCGAACATCATCGGCCCAGGCAGCAACACATGCAACCAGCTTTTGATCAGATCTATACTTGCTGATACTCGTTAGATTGAGTGCATCAACTATACTAAAGTATTCTGTTTTCAATCCAACTGAATCAATGAGCTTGCTGCATTCCTTCTCCAATGAAGTAATACTCATTAAAGCCAGATTTAATCGTGCATAATTTAATGCTTTAAAAAGAATGGCTGATTTTCTTCTCATTGGTGTCGATAATCTTCTGTTTCTAGAACTCATAGCAAGACCATCCGGTTCTCTCATCGTTTGAACTACAATTAATTTTGTAGGAATATTTAATTGCAGAATCATTTGATTAACCAAAGTGAACTGTTGATAATCTTTTTGACCCATAATTAGAAAATCAGGTTGAACAATATCCAGCAATCTTTTTACGACCTGCAACATACCTTTAAAATGACCTGGACGAAAATGACCTTCCATTATCTTATCCATACCCTTTAACTTTAGATTGACTACTGACTGAGTTCCGTTTGGGTAAACTTCTTCTACAGTAGGTGCAAATAAATAGTTACAACCAGCCTGATCAAGCATCTCTTTATCCTTTTGAAAAGTTCTGGGGTACTTTGCCAAGTCATCTGGATTGTTAAATTGAGTAGGATTAACAAAAATACTTGCACAGACTTTATTGGCTACTTCCAGTGCGGTAAGAATTAGACTAATGTGACCTTCATGTAGTGCGCCCATTGTTGGAACTAGTGCAATTGATTGTTGGCTTCCTTTTATTTTATTTAATCTTTTGGAAAGTGAATCTACGGTAGAGAAGGTGATCATAAGGCGAAGATAAGTTGAGCTTATAATTTGAATAAATTAATAAACTTCAAATGTCTGGATTTCTGTACTTTTGATCACTTAAAGTTTATTTTATAATGCGATATTTATCTTTTATTACTTTTATCTTGGGAATTGTAAATTATTCATTTGCACAGAATAATTCATTACTAAATTCTGTAATGGCTTGGGCAGAAGCAGATACTTCCAAAGCTCAGTTAACATTAAAATGGAAGAAATCAACTAATGATAGTAGTTTTACAATTTTTAGAAAGCTAAAATCAGATAGAACCTGGCCCTTTTTACCAATGGCTTCATTGCCATCAACTGCATCTCAGTACTTAGACTCAACGATAGTGATAGGTTCTGCTTACGAATACCGAATAAGAAGAAAAGCAGGAAATATTTTTTCAGAATCGTATTTATTTGGAGGAGTAAAAGTGAAAGAAGTTGAGTATCGCAAGACAATTTTATTGTTGGTAGATGAAAGAATTCGCAGTGGCATTTTGGCAGAATTGAGCACCCTTAAAGAAGATTTACTCAACGAGACCTGGAACGTTCAGGAACTGGTCATTCCAACAGATAAAACAGCTGTTGAAGTCCGGGAAATGATTTTTGAATTTTATGATAAAAATCCGGAATTAACAACCTTATTTATAATTGGTCATGTTGCAGTTCCTTATAGTGGAAATACGCGATGGGATGGTCATGCGGATCATGAAGGCGCTTGGGTATGTGACAATTATTATGCAGATATCAATGGAAATTGGACGGATGAATTTGTAAATAATACTTCCCCTTCAAGAAATGAAAATAAAAATATTCCTAATGACGGCAAATTTGATGATGATGTTATTCCTTCAGACTTAGAATTTGAAGTAGGAAGAGTTGATTTTTACAATATGCCTGCCTTTAGTAAGACTGAGATTCAATTACTTAAAAATTATTTGACTAAAGATCATCTACACAGGATTGCTAAAACGCGTGCAGTCAGAAGAGCTTTGGTGCAAGATAATTTCGATTTTCCGAATGAATTTTTTGGATCATCCGGCTATAAAAATTATACAGTCCTTGTTGGTCCAGATAGTGTAAAGACTGATGTGTTCAGAGATCAACTGTTGCAAAAGTCTTATTTGCTTGCTTATGGCGCTGGTGCAGGATCCTATCAAAGTGCCGGTGGTATTTCAACCACAAGCAATATGGCATCAGACTCCCTTCGGGCCGTATTTACATTTCTATTTGGTTCTTATTTTGGAGATTGGGATGTTCAGAATAATTTCTTGCGTTCTTCTTTAGGAAGCGGATCGATTTTAACTTGTGCATGGGCAGGACGTCCTTCCTGGTATATCCAGCATATGTCGATGGGAGAAACTATTGGATACAGCACATTAGTTACAAATAATAGTCAAACAATTTACTCAGGTAATCCTTTCTTCTCAGCTTACAGACCTGCTCATGTCTCATTGCTGGGTGATCCAAGTCTTACCCTAATACCGGTTATTCCTCCTACTGGACTTATGGCTACAGAAGATAAAGGAGCGGTTAATCTAAACTGGAGCCCCTCAACGGAAGCTACTGAAGGTTATGGTATATTAAGAAGAATTAATCCAAATGGAAAATGGGAGCCTGTTGCTTATAATATTAAATCAACCTCATATATTGATCAGTGTCAGAATAAAAATATTCCTATTGAGTATTTAGTCTATGCAATCAAATTAGATAAAAATGCTTCAGGAACATTCTACAATCGGTCTGCGGGAATTCGAGTTTCAATTATATTAAAAAATTCACAAGCAACACGGGCTAACTTCACTTATACGGCCGATTATGAATTTATAACTTTCAAAGCTCGAAGCTCGAACGCTACCAGTCATGAATGGAAAGTTTTGGGAAAAGATTATGCAGGGGATTCAATTACTATTCAGTTTCCTTGTCAACCTCAGGGTTATACTATTACTTTAACTGCCAAAGGACAATGTAATACCGACCAAAGTGATGCGGTAATTTTTGATTATTTATGCAGTGTTCCTCAATTAATACAATATAGTATTAATCCTGAAATAAAATGCTTTGGAGATGTAACAGACATAAAATTAGACAGTCTTACCGGTGCGGATCCATTTACCTTTTTATGGAATAATGGTACAAGCATTAATCCGGTTAAAAATGTTTCAGGGAAAGTGTCCGTAGAAGTTACCAGTAGATTGGGAACGAAGAATATATTTGAAATTACTTTACCCAATTTTCCCAAATTGAACATTGACAAAATAGATGTAAAAAATGTTAATCCCGGATTTAATCTAGGAAGTGTTACCACTGTAAATACATCAGGTGGAGTTCCTCCATATTCATTCAAAGTATTGAATTTAGATAGATTAGACAGTTTGCCTGTAGGTATTTACACCTTGGAAGTTACCGATGCAAACGGATGTAAGACAACAAAATCGTTTGAAATAAAAATGAATGTATCCACAAAAAATTTGAACGAAACTGTTTTTAAAGTTTATCCAAACCCAGCCAATCAAGAACTATATTTGAATTCGGAAATTGAAATTTCAAAATTGGAGTTTATTCATTCAGAGGGAAAAAGTATATTAAACCAACAGTTTCAACCTTTAGGTAATCGACAATACAAAGTTGATATTCATCTTCTTCCTTCCGCTTACTATTTAATCAAGATTAACGGTAATGAAACTGGAGTCAGTTTCATTAAGCAATAATAATTTATTGCTCTATTATCTTCCGCCTTTCTTGAGGTAATCTATTATAACCATTCGAATATCGCGTTTGATATTTGTAAGGTCTGTTGGCTCAGGAATTATAATATTTTTTATTCCCGGGTTATTTTTATTTAAGAAATCCATACCTCTTTCCTTGCCACTCATTAGGAATTCGGTTGACATCACTTTATAATATTTTTTTTCATCAATCAATTTATCCTTGATTAGCCATTTACCGTTTGAGTCTTGATTAACATTGTAATATTGGAGATAGCCACCCTTACCTTTATTATTTATTCCGGCATTTAAAGTTTTAATCAGAACATCACCTAGTATTTCCAATTCGATAATACTGCCGGCATATGGGAAAGTCTTGAGTATATCATATTGTGATATAGTTCCAATAATATCATCTTCCTGTCTTGAGCTTCCCGAGTTAAAGAAAGCCATTAGACAGGAATCACAGGTAGCAAGCATAGATTTACAGACCAATTTTCCAAAATTAGTTTGCTTACTTCTAAATGTACTTTCTGATGTAATATAGTGAACGGGTTCTCCCGGAATAACTTCTTCCTTACTAAATCCCATTTCACGAATAATTTTTGATTCAATATTAACCCATTTTCGAACTACCAATTCAGTCTTTTCATCTTTTGGAATTGAAGAGTTTAATTCTACCAGTTCAGATTCTATATCCTTAGTTGATTTGTTTGTGTTAATTTTAACCCGATGAATATAAGCGGTTCTTGCATTGGCATCCGCTTTGGTTAATCGGGTATTTCCAATCTGATAAAACATATTGTAATGTTCATGACCTCCTAGAATTAAATTGATCTTGGGAAAGCGTCTAGCAATTTCCATATCTTGTTCCTTATCTAAATGACTTAAGCATATTATATAATCTACCTTATCCTTTAATATATTCAATTCTCTTTCTGTGCTCTCATAAATATTTTCATAAAGTACATATTGAGCCTTATTGGCATCAACACAAGGTGAAATAATTCCAACCTTTATTATTTTTCCGGATTGATTTGAAAAAGTATAAATCCTATTGGTTGGAATTTCTTCAGAAATTCCATTTTGATATTTTAAAAATCTTGAATTACTTCCATTGTGAACTTCATAAACATTGCTGCTAATCCAATCAAATTGTGATTCATTAATTCTCTTCTGCAAAGTCTTCTGATCATGATCAAATTCATGATTTCCAAAACATACTAAATCAATTCCTGTAGCATTCAAACATTCAATTATTTGTTTTCCTTTGATTTTTTCACCTTCAAACACCAAGGTTCCGGTCAATGATGGACTAATAAAATCACCCGCAAGAACGGTAAGTAGGTTTTTATTCTCCTTTAGCAATTTGTTTCGGAGTGTTGTTATTCTGGAGCAACCACCACGCGTTCCATTTTCTATTCCAGCAATTTCATAGAAATCGTTGAACTGAAGTATTGTGAATTCTACAATTGAATTGTCTGCTAACTTTCTGCTTGCAGAGCAAGAAATTAGAATTAAGATTAATAAGATATATAATTTTTTCATAGATCGTACATCTGGATAAAGAAACAAAATTAATCTATGTATTAAAAATATAAGGGATGAAATTTAAATTTCCCTTTAGAATTAAATTCGATTGTGGGAGCCGGAAATTTTATAATATTGATCATTGAAAATATGGTTTTCAAGACTGGACTTTGCACTTTCAGTTTTGACAAATTTAAATCGAATGAAAGGTAATATTGATTAATTCTTGGAAATTGTTCAGGATCCAGTTGTATTTTCTTTCCGCCTTCATTGAACCATGAATTACTGTGCCCTCCATACAAACCGGAAACTCCATATCCTATTGACAAATTTAAATAATCAGGCCAGAAACTTTTTTTATTGGTCCAGAGTGAGATAGGATGAAAAGAAATCCAATAAGTCTGTCCGTTATAATCTTTTAACAGTCTTTCAAATAATCGTTCAGAATAGAGACTGTTTATACGATTGTTTAATTCGTCAGAATCAATACTGTATTTTACCTTTTGCGAACTGAATTTAAGTTTAAATTTTTGTTCATTCCAAATAATTTGTTGAGTTGCATAAAAAGCCGAACCCATTAAGTTTGCTCCGAAATCTGACCAGGAAAATCCCCATTGATGGCTAAATCCATCCATGATTTCTATTGTAGATTGAAACAAGTTACTGATGGAGAGTGCCATGATCATTGAATTCTGATTGCTTAATCCTGCCCATTTTGATCCTTTAAATATTAATTCCGATTGAATATAAGTGGTGAACATATGCCCGGCTTTATCCATAAATTTCCATTGATTCCAGTCATTAAAAGTATGAAAGGATGACAACTCATTTTTTCTATACCAGGCATAGTATAATCCCGTAGAGAAACTTGAATATGCAGCAGCACTGAAACCTGCACTCAGATAAACTCTATGAATGCTTAAGGAATCAGCAGGAATAAAAAATTCTTTACTAAAGCATTGTGCATTACTTTTGATATTGATTAAAAAAAATATGTAGATAAAATAATATCTCATTAAAAAATATCTCAAATCGATTTTTGAAATAAGATCGATTAATTAACAAATTAACTAAAAATAAATACTCCAGTAAGGATTTCTATGAGCCACAATACTTTCTCTTATATGCTTTGAAATTAATAAGTCTAGCTTTTCACTTTGAACCTTTTTTCCTTTTTTCTTGGGAATTTTGATGGGTACTAAGATTGAGTCCAGTTGAATCTTAGTTGCTGAGATGACTGCTTGTCCATCATTCTTATCGATTTCCAGAATCATACCCGGAAGCCCGTTAAATCCTTCTGGTCCTAGCGAAATCGGAATTTCAGAACTAAACCAAGCAACAATTTTTTGATTCTTTATGGTATCAGTAGTTTCTGCTTTCATACACACATATCCTGCAACTTCTTTAATTTCGTTGAGAATTTTCCATTTATACTTTATCATCTGATCATCAATTATGAAAGTTTTTCCAAGGACTTCAATATTATCTGATCTTTTCTTTTCGCTGTATAATGTATGTATTATTCTTTTTTCTCTTCTCCAATTCCATTGTTGAGGAGGAAGATTGTCTTCGTCAAGGTAATAGATTGCCTGATTTTGATCAAATAATAAAATATAAGGTTCAGGATTGTTTCTATCTTTTGCCCAAGTCATACTAATTCTATCTTTTTCTTCCTTGGAAAGATAGGGTAGTGATCTTGCAATTTCACTCCATTTCAGAACTCTTGAATAGTCAATCCTTGAAGTTTGAGAATGTAGTGAATTGTTGAAAATAATAATTATCGATAATATAAAATATTTCATGCTGTTTATATATTCAAATTAGAAAAACATACCTCTTCTTCCGCCTCTGTCTAGCGATGATTTAATTCCTCGCATATTATAAGTAAAGCTTAACATAAGATATCGAGCAAGTGATAAGGTCTGTGTTTGATTAATTCTGTTGGAGCTGATACTGTTCTGAATTCCTTGAGTTTTATTCAGGATATCATATCCACTTAATCTTATTTCACCCTTATTATCCTTTAAAAACAATTTTGAAACAGATATATTAATAATTGGAATGGTAATATTAAAATCATTAATTGGATTCCTTGTTGTATTTACATTTACACTGGAGTTGAAAAAGAAAAGTTTTGGAAATTTAATATTCATTTCAGAATTTACTCCATAATTATAGACTTTTGTAGAAATTAGACTATCGGGATCTGTTTGTTGATACTGAATCCGGTAATTTCCGCTAATAAATAAAGTGAATATCTCAGAAGGAGTTATGTTGGATCTAAGCGAAAATCCATGAGTCTGTGTTACAGGATTATTGCTAATTGAATTCACAAGAGTTGTAAAATAGCTATAATTATAATTATACCCTAGATTTAAAGTATATCTATTTTTGACAATTGGGAATCCGAAATTAATATTAGCATAAATACTTTTTGTTCCTTCAACATTTATAGGAGTAGATATACTTACTCTACTTTGGTTGATATCAATCAAATTGATAATATCACTTTTATTATAAGTAACTCCAAATCTTGAGAAAAGGCTTGTAAAATTCAACCGATTAAATTTTCTAAATGAAAATCCAACATCGTGTCCAACTTCAGGCCTAAGATCTGGATTCCCTATACGAATAAAAAGTGGATTTGAATTATCCAGTATTGGCAACAAATCTCTTGATGGAGGTGCGGTTACAAATTTCGAATAGGATATTGAAAATTCTGATCCATTAGACATTTCGTATTCAACTTCTGCATTCGGAATCCAATCTTGATAAACATTTTTTGAAACTGTGAATGCACTGTCAATACCAGTTTTAAATTCACTGGTTAAAAATATTTCCTGATACGCAAGTCCAATATTAATATTAAAACCGCTATGAATATAATTTAAACTTTGTCCAAGTCGATTATAACCGTTGACATTGCTAAATTTTCGGCTAAGAAAATCATTGGCAACTAATTGATTTTGATCCGTTGAATCACTAACATTTCTTTCATAATTTGTTAATGCTCTTGCAAAATTATAAAAGGTTTTGTAATATAGTCTTTTTCCAAGAGGCTCCATCCAGAAAGCATTTGCTTTAAATGTATTAACCGGTTGATTTGTACTAAATATCTGATTTAATATTATTGTTGAATCAATGGCGCCTGTTGTTGAATAAAAATTACTTGTAGCATCTTGATCTGAATCGCGATCAGAATTATTATAATTATATGCTCCGCTTACCCCTAAATTTCTACCTTGTTTTTTAAATTTACGTTTAAAAATGATTGAATTTTGAGAATTGACATTTAAACCATTTACATCAATATTGGCCAATTGATCATTGATGGCTAAGGCAGATGTTGTAAAACTATGTGTATTAGTATTGGTTAAGGTATTGCGGATTCCTATAGAATGATTGCTCTTTACAATAAATCCTGAAAGCGAATCAATATCCTGTTCATATCGCAATTCAAGTCTATGACTTTGTCTTCTATTTGATCGGGAAGAAGTATCTTGTGTGTCGTACGGATTCTCATAATATAAAAAGTTTTGAGTACGATAAGCGTCTGAATACAGATTATTGAGATCATAAAAATACATCGAGCTTAATTTGGTCTTTTTGTAGTCATAATTGTAATTGATTCCTGTTGATACTTTTTCAGGAAAACCGAAATTATCTCCACCAAAGAAACCGCCGATTCCTGAATTGTCATCATCATCACCGCCATCATCAAATGTTGTCATTCTAAAATTAGATCCTGAGCCGAATCCAAACTCACCATCATCTCCCCAATTAAATGAGTTGCTTCCTTTAAAATCCTGATAATCGTTCCAGGACAATCCATTTCGACCTGTATTGGTGCCTGAACCAAGGAAAGCAAACTGATGTTTATTGCTAAACTTATTGTAGGACATTTTAAGTTCTTTAGTAAACTCTGTACCAGCACCAACAATGACTTTACCGAAGCCTCCATTTTTAAATTCGTCCTTAAGTTCCAGATTCATTGCTTTATCTGCATTCAATCTTCGATGACCTGTGATTTTTTCTTCTTCCGATTGATCACTAAAAACCTGAACTTTTTTAATTCCCTCTGCAGGCAAGTTTTTAGTTGCTGCTTTAGGATCGCCACCAAAAAAAGTTTTTCCATCAACGGTAACCTTGTTTACATTTTTTCCTTCAGAAGTTATATTACCTTGTATATCTACTTCCATTCCGGGAAGCTTTCTTAACAGATCTTCAACGGTAGATCCCTGAGGAACTTTAAAAGTGGATGCGTCATATTCGATCGTATCACCCTTAATACTCATAGGAGCTTTCGCCGCTTTAATTACAACTTCAAAAAGTTGTTTGGCAATCGGTTGCATAATAAGTTCTCCCAGATTAAGTTCTTTTTTGTTCAGTTCAATAAGTTTCTGAAAGGGAATATAGGAGACGTAATTAATTTTTAACAAGTAACTTCTGTAAGGTACTGAATTGATTTCAAAAAATCCACTAACATCAGCTTGTGTATATTCTAATAATGTACTATCGACCGGATCCAGCAACATTACCGAAGCCAATGACAAAACTTCATTCGAAGTATCTTTAACCATTCCTTTTATTGTGCCTTTCTCGGATTGACCGATAGCATCAATTAAAGAAAAAGAGAAGATAACAACTAAAATATTCTTTAACATCTTATTACTTACTTATTTGGATTTTATCAATTGAATTATTCAATCTTTCACAGGCGATTTGTAAGGTTTCTTCCTTTTTAGCAAAACAGAACCGAACAATGCGTGAATCATATCGATCATGATAAAATGCTGAAATCGGAATACAGGCTACCTGACAATATTGGGCCAATCTTTGCGCAAAGGATTCATCAGATATTGACTTATCAAAATTATACCTTGCTAATATAAAGTAAGAACCCGAAGCAGGTAAAATCTCAAGACCGCATTTAGTCAAATTTTTTACAAAGAAATCCCTTTTGGTTTGATAGAACTCGGAAAGTTTTTTAAAAAAGTCAAAATGATTCTTTAAAAACATTGCAGAAGCATATTGTGCAGGAGTATTCACTGAAAAAACTGTAAATTGATGAAGCTTACGAATTTCGGAAGTTATATATGAATTGGCAATAACATAACCAATTTTCCATCCGGTGTTATGCAAAGTCTTCCCCATTGAATACACAACGATTCCCCGCTTCAACATCAGTTCATGCTCAAGTCCGGAATGATGGGTATTATTGTCATAAACTAATAAGTCATATACTTCATCCCAAATTAAAATGCAATTGTATTGTTCTGCCATTGTATACAAACGGTTGACGTTGTCTTTACTTAAAATAGTACCACAAGGATTATGAGGATTATTAATTATAATTAATTTTATTTTTTCCTTTGCCAAAGTAGCCTCCAGTTCGTCCCAAGGAATGTCAAAAGAAGGTTCATTTAAACGCAAATACACAGGAATTCCGCCATTTGCTATGATTGATGGTGCATAGGAATCATAAGCCGGTTCAAATAAAATAGCCTTATCACCATGCCTAATAATACTGCTAACAATGGTATAGATGGCTTGAGTTGCTCCGGCTGTTACAGTTATTTCTGTTTCCGGATCTGAATCATGTTGATAAGTATTTTTTAATCTATTGGAGATTTCTTCTCTTAATTGCAAGAGTCCTGGCATGGGTGCGTATTGGTTGAATCCTTTTTGAACGCCTTCATTCAGATAGTCAAAAAGTTGGACCGGAGGAGAAAAATCGGGAAAGCCCTGTGCCAAATTAACAGCTGAATACCGATTTGCCAGCTCAGTCATTCGTGCAAAAACAGATATTCCAGATAAGGGTAGCTTAGAGTCAAAAAGCCTTGAATTCATGTTGTAAATATCGAATATAGAGCTTATTTACAAGTTGTTTTATTTGTTAAGTTCTTCTAAAAGTTTTCTCCAGGATGTAGAATTGGGTTTAAGGTTTTTTGTTATATGTTTTATTCCTGCTTCATGGTATTTCAGTATAAACTCAATTAGCTCATCAACTTTACTGCGGTCAAGGTGAAACAGAAATAGAGGATGATATCCTTCTAGATACTCTAAACCGGGATCATCCAAAGAAGAATAGAAATAAATTATAGGCAATCCGCTCAAACAATATTCTTCAAGCTTACTCGGCAATCCTTTATAATTTATATTTGCCAAGCTAAACAATATACTAGTATTGCTATATTGAATTTCTAACTTACTGGAGTCAACAAATTCTAATAATTGAATTCTATCGCAATCAATACTATTAATCAAATTTTCATTTTGCCGACCGATAAGTTTTACTTCAAAGTAAAAACCAGATTCTTCTAATTTCGAAATTGCTTCTTGTAAGATGAGAAGCTCTGCTATTCCGGGTCTTATGGGTAAATAAGAATTCCCAAAATAACTAATCTTGTAGGGTTTAATCAATCTGGATTGAAGTCCTTCAAAATTTATCATTGAGCCATTATAAATTATCGACAATTTATTTGTATTAATCTTATATTCAGACTGATAATATTCATAAATACTCTTGGAGTTCACAATTATTCTATCGGCTTTTTGAAGAACAATATTCTCATAGTACTTTGCAATAAATGACCGATTTGTTTTTTTTGAATCAAACAAATCTCCAATATCAGCTATCCAGAATTGATTATAAATTGCTTTGCAAAATAATCCAATTAAATGGCATGAAACAGGATTGGATACTGTTATCAGAATGTCTTGTTTCTTTCTATACTTAATGATATATTTAAATAATTGATAGAGGCTATTTAGAACAAATAAATCTGGCCAAATCAGCTGTCCTAATAATCTTCTCGCAAAACTTTTTTGTGTTGTGTTTCCAAACTGTGGAGACAAATCAATACCATGTTCTCTTATCCAATCAGAATTTTCGCGTTCTAATCTCATTGGATTAGTAATCAGAAGAAATTCTTCCAAATTAATCAGTTCTGATATTAAATTTTTTACTCTGATACTTCTTGGATTAATCAAAGGCGGATAATAAGGTGTGAAGAGAACAATTCTTCTATTTTCCATTTTGATACGCTTGCAATAAACAAGATCGGGTCCATTCTGATTGCAATTTTTCAATAGCGGTCTCCCATGCTGATTTACAAAAATGCAGATACTTTCTTTCTGAAATTCTCGTAAGCTGTTGTAAAGCTTCTTTAGCTTGATGAATACAATTCTCTTTAACCAGCCATGCATTATACTGGTGAATTGCAATGTCAGGAATATCACAGTGATCAGTTGTCAACACAGGTTTGCCTACTGAGAAAGAATCTTTGATTATTACCGGACATCCACCTTCTGAATCGCCTTTTTCAGTATGCTTACTCAAACTGGCTACTACATGAGAATTTTTCAGTTTTTCAATATATAAATTTAAAGTAATCTTTGGATTCAAGTTTACAGAATTCAGTTTGTTAATCTTTAAAATATGCTTCAATTCTTTGTAATAATTTGGATCTACCACTTCGCCATATAAATCAACAATGAACATTTGAGATTCTCTTAATCGTGACAAGGCTTCTAGTAGGATAAGTTGTCCTTTTTTTTCTGTGTAAGTAGCCGCCTGCATAAGTCTAATAGGAATGATCCAGGGAATATATGCAGGTTTTAAAGCTCGTTGAAAAAACATTTCTACAATATAAATTTGGGAAGTTGGAATTCCGTAGGACTCAACCAGTTTTTTGCTATACCTTCCTTCAACTATAAAATTTGCACCTCCCTTAGCCAATTTTCTATAGATGTTTAATGTTTCGGGATTTTTTCTAATCAACAATTCATAATCAAAACCATAAAGAGAAATAAATTTCTTACAATTCAATTTATTAAGTATTTTTTCAAATCGAAGGGCAACATTGCCAAAATGAAAATGTACAGCATCTATATTCTCGTTCTTTGAGTATTCAATCATTTTCATTTCATCTATACCTTGAGTTAGGAAAGAGCAAATTCGATTAAAATGATTGGGAGGATAAGTTATCTGCAGACCGAATCCTTCCAGAATTTTATATCTATTCTCGTCACTGCTTCTGTAAATGGCTGCAATAGTATGATTAACCTCAGACTCAGTTGCTAAGAACAATTCCTGAAGCCAGTTCATGGTCTCCTGTAGATAATGATCTACCACATGTAATACTTTATAGGACATCAGGTCTTCTTTTAGTCCACATGTGATACCAAATAATAATTGAAGAGTATCGCAATTTTTGTTCTGTTGTTTCAGGTCTCCAGGCCTTTAAAAAATCTGGAATCTCCAGAATTTCAAGGATATCCTGAAAATCCTTATGAATACAATTGTAATTTACAAAGCTTGTTTTTAAACCACACCATTCAAATAATTTCTTCAAAATTTTATTAAACTTTAATCTCTGAATCCAATAGTTCGAATTAATCCATGATGCCGGTATCAAGGTTTTTTGCCATATGCTTCTTGCTAATTTTTCGGGAAGGTATCGGCTTAGTACTTTAAGATAAAATTTACTGTATTCCTGCCATTGTTCTCGTATGGAATAATTAAATACCATCCAATCAATATTATAAAAAGGGATAAGGACATTAATATACTTTGACATGGTATATACCTGTAATGCTCCACACTGAGAAATTTTTTGCCATGAAAGATAAGGATCAATAGAATCAATATTAAAATAATCTAAGTCTGAACAGGCTGAAATTTTCTTCAATGACAAATATTGATTCGCAAGAAAACTATTTATCCTTTGATTAAGATAGCTACCTGTGGCATAAATTCCACCTCCGTAAAAACCAGTTGAAATTAGGTCAAATTTTTGAGTCAACTGCTCATAAATGGGACCTTCATGAAAATGTTGTAATGGTATTAAGCCATCTATTTCCCAAAATTGCTTCAATCTCTTTCGGTACCAACCTGTTATTTGGATAGGAATTTTGAAATGTTCCATTTTTAAAATTGAAGAAACTTTTCTTGCAATATTCAAGTCTATAGAATTTCCTTCTGAAAGGGTAAAGGCTTTTACCTGTGCTTTGGTTTTACTAAGTTCATACGCTACCCAACGACTATCCATTCCACCGCTAAGCCCGACTCCAACATGTTTGTTGTTCAAATCTATTTCTTCAAATGTCTTGCTAAATGTATTATAATATTCCTCAACTGTATCTTCATAGTTTAATTTATTAGGAATAGATTGACTCCAGGTCCAATAAAATTCTTTATTGATTTTAACCTCGTCTGCATTAATCGTAACTCTTTGGGCGGGCAAGACTCTTAAACAATTTTTAAACCAAGTTCTCCCAGAAATAAAATGGCCATTATTGTAATATGCTTGTATGGATTCGAAATCCCACTCCAACGGTTGAATATTATAATTCCAAAACTGCTTCAGTTCATTGGTAATGATTAATCCGTTTGGATCCTCATAAATGAAAATCGGAAAAAACCCTAAGGGATCTGTAATAATTCTTATTTGATTGAGATCTTTATTTACCATTAAAAGAGCAGTAATTCCATTCCAATTCTTAAAGAATTTATAAATACTCTTGTCGTCGTTCCATAATTCTTGTAAATTGCATTCACTCCATACCAAAGAAAAAGTTCTTTTTAAAACAGGGTTGCCAAGAATATGACAAATGAAGTTATCATTTACCTTTAATAGTTGATTAAACAAATTAGTTTGCTTAACAAGAACAGTATAATCTAATATTTTATAGGGCTTTTCGTCACTAGCCACATTAGTGCCTGGATTAAATAGTAAATTTGTAATAACGAATGATGACATTAAATTACTTTTAATTTAAGCCAGGAATTCAATCTATCCCTTTCAAAATTGTATAGAATTAAAAGTACAGAAATAATCGATAAGCAAAGTGAAATCATTGTATTTAATACAAAGTTGTGTAGGCCTGACATGATTATAATACAGGTTAGAAAGATTATTAATGGTCTGATTTGAATCTTGATTTCGGGTATATTACAGAATAATATGACCTTTCTCAATAATATATATACTATGCCTGTTATAGTCAATGAATAAATCACGCTGAACTTTAAAAAAATATCAAGATCTAATTTAAAAAAGTAAAAGATTCCGAATATTAAATAATTAAAAATTAAAAGTAAAATATTCCAATGAAATATTCTTTTAGCAAATCCTAAGGCTAAAAAATAGGAATTAATTATATTGTTTACCGATTTGCTAAAAGCTACAATAAACAGAAATATGGCGTAATAACTTAGATCAGTCGATTTGTCTTTAAATAGAAAACTAAATAATTCTAATCGAAATATCCAGAAAAAACCATATAACAAGCCACTTATCAATAAAAAATTATTCATACTGTTTTCAATCAGTTTAGAAGCCATTAGTAAGTCATCCATGGATTTTGAAACAGTAGGAATAATCGCTTTTGTGAAAATTGGATTTAATTTTGAAAATATTACATAACTTATTTCAGTTGTTAATATATAGCCTCCAAGTGTTGACATTCCAAATAGGCTAATAATGATAAATGTATCGTACTGTCCTTGAAAGAAACTAAGAATCTGGGATGCAATGTTGTAATGATTTTGCTCAAGATGATCTCTTGAAGTATTGTTTAATAATTCCTGAGTTTCCATACAATTGCTTTTATTCCAAACAAGAATGAAGCATAACATATAGAATATCAAAAATCTTAAAATTATCCCATAACTAAATACCAATACCGGATTAAACTTAGTACAAAAAACAATAACAAACAAGAGTTCAGCCAGATACCCCAAAGTTTGAAAAATGGCAATTTCTCTCTGTCTGAATTTTTGAACCAGCTTGGACTGAAAATACGAACCAATACCTATAATAATAATGATTAAAAAACAATTGATTAATAATGAACCATACAATTCTTTAAAGGAATCGGAAAATATAGAGAGTAAACCTAAAACTAAATAGGAAATAATAACATACACTAATTGTAGTACAAAGAGCTTTTGGACTAATTTTAAGTTACTCTCATGTTTCTGAACAACACTGAAGAACATCCCAGGATCCAGACAATATAATGCAAAACGAAATACAATCTGAAAAAGCGCAAACGAACCCAGTTCTTTATACTCCAGCAATCTACCCAGTAGTATTATGGTAATCAGTTGAATTACAGATATAACACTTATTGAGAAGAATTGCCAGCGAAAAATTGAATTGAATTTCTGATGTAGATCCGTCATTAATAAAGCAGCAATTGCAAAACTATGAATAAATAGTAAAAAATATTAATCTATTTTTATTTTTGCATACGTCATTACAATGAGTATTACTAAAGAACTTTTTTTATCAGATAACTGGCTTGATTGCTTTTGCAACTCTCATGAAGAAATCTTGATAAAGTATAAAGAATCTCATCTTCATGTTGTTCTCTTTCCAATGAGAAAGTACTTTCTCAACATTGCTTATTCCATTCCATTTTCACCATTTAATTCGGTCATTATTCATCACAACTCAGATATTAACAAATCCACAAAATTCAATACAGAATTGCATCTCATTCAATTACTTTGTACCCAACTAAAAAAATGGGATGTTGCTCAATTAAAGTTTAAAATTGATACCTTGGATATGGCTCGAGTTTCATGTAAACGATTGGTTTTTCAACTTGCATTTACTGAGTTGATTGAAAAATCCAAAGATATAAATTCAATTTGGGAAAAATTAAGAAGCGAAGCACGCAATGATATAGTCTATGCCCGTCAAAATTCAGAAGTAGTAGAGTGTACTAACGTTGAAACAATTATAGAGGAAATATTTAAAAATTCAGCTTACTCGGCATCCAATTTAAATAGAATAAAATTCTCACAATTTATTGATAATTCAATTCAACTAGGAATTTTAAAAGCATTTGTTTGCAGGTCTCATGACACTATTCATTCAATCTCAGTTTTTATTCATTCAAAAGATTGTATTTACTACAGCTTTAATTATAACAATCGAGAGAAGACTATGAGAGGTAGTCATCTTTCATTAATATGGGAAGGTATTCAATGGGCTTTAACTAAGAATTGCCACTTCAATTTTGACGGTTCCTCCAAATTGGAAATTGCAAAAATTTTTAAAACTTTTGGAAGCCGGACAATAATTTATCCTAACACATATTATATTCCGAACCCAATATTGCGGAATATTCAGAAATTAAGATAAATGTCAGATCTGATTCGGGATATTAATAGATCTGAGCATTTAACTATATGTTGGCTGCAAAGGGCTTTTGAAGTAACTCAGGAAAAAGGAATATCTCACAGCCGTAGAAATTATCTTCCGGGAATAATTGCCTGGAGAAAGGCTTATCCTGAAACGACTGGTTTTCTTATTGAAAATCTATTGAGAACCAACTCTGGGTCACATCCTCAGTCAATAGAGATAGGAATTAAACTTTCTGAATGGTTAGTAAAAATTCAAAATGAAGATGGAAGCTATAATTCAGGAATTTCTTTAAAAACTCCTTCCTTCTTTAATACAGGTCAGATTCTTTTTGGCTTGGTTGAGGCATATGAATATAGTAAAAATGCAATTTATTTAAATTCATTAAATCTTGCTTATGATTGGCTTCTGAATGCATTAGATCACAATGGAATTTGTTACAAAGGACTTTATACTGAAAATTTGTATCAATCTTACTACTCAAGGGCATTATGGCCCATGATAAAATGTAAGTTAGACAATCTTGACAGAATAAATCAGTCTCTTCAATTCTTGGCCGAGGCTTATCAGAAGAATGGATTGTCTTCTTTTAGCTTTTACAATACACCTCATGCATTAACTCATACTATTGCCTATGGACTGGAAGGCTTTTTAGAATCCGGCCGATTATTGAACAATAGTTCATTAATCGAATTAACTATAAAGACATTGGATCAATTTGCAGAACAAATCCAACAAACGAAACTGCTCGGTGCTGAATATGATAATCAATTTAGGAACCAATCAAACTATTGCTGCACAACAGGACAAGCTCAATTTATTTCTCTTTTTTGTAAAGCCTATCAGATAAGCCAAAATTCAATTTACAAAGAAATTGCAATCAAATTGATAAAAGAATTGATGTCCTGGCAGATAAAAAGTACAAATAAAGATCACAATGGCGCATTATATGCCAGTCATCCAAAATCCGGAAATTATTTTCCATACCAGTATGTGAATTGGACCCATAAATTTTATCTGGATGCCTGTTACGAAATAAAAAAAATACTTTAGAAATATCTTTATCTGGCAATTACCATTTTGCCTAAATTATTCTTAAAAAAGGAATCAGTTCCATTTTCAAACTTTTTAATACTATTCCCTTCTGAATCTTTAAATAAAGCTTTGTACAAATAAACACCATTCGCCAGTTTGTCTCCAAACTCATCAGTTCCATCATATTCCATTTCGGTCAAATGCGTACCGATTTTCAAAATACCCAATTCAGATTCATCCAACTCGCGAACAACTTTCCCTGATAAGGTCATGATCTGTATTTTATAAAATTCGGGCAACTTCGATCCAGTTAACGTATATACAAATCTTGTTTTGCTACTAAATGGATTAGGATAATTGAATACATTGGATATGCTGCTCTCCTTAACGACTTTAAATTCAATGACCTCATCAGTTTCCGAAGTAAAATTTCCATTACCATCACTTCCTCTGACAAATAATTTGTAGTCACCATCCTGAATTAATCCTCCATCAATAATCATGCTTGCTTCATTTTTTGAGGTCCCGGTATCAGCAGGAATAAATCGAACATTTGACTGAATTGAAGGATCCAAACTTATTAAGTTTCCATCTGGATATTCTAACTTAATTTTGAAGCGATCCGGATTATCCATCGGAATACTATTGTCTTCATCCTGTAACAATACTACTATTCTGCTGGAAGGTGAAACAATATCACCATTTCGAATGCTTACGCCATCAAATGAAACTCTGACATAAGGTTTCTTGATATCTCTTAGTACATAGTAATCTATGATTGCAGTATTATTAAAAGTATTAAACTCTGATTGATCCTGATTAGGATTCAACTCTACAATTAGTTTATATGCACCCAATTGCAAGAGAGTTCTTTTCTGATAATTGAAAGTCAATTCTTGAAATGCTTTTACGGGTATATATCGATTTTCAAATTCAACGCGCTTGTTTTTTACATCAATTAATGTGAATTTAACCAAAAGACTATCCATGTCATAGGTACTGATGTTTTGTGCTGTAATGTCCACGCTGAACATTTTTCCCTGTTGTACAGTGTCTGCGTTTTTTTTGTAATATAGTGCAGGATTAAAAGCAATATCTGGTCCGGAAGTATAATAGATTCTCCAATAGTCAAGATTTGCCGATGATTTTTTGAATTGATCTTTTGAGTTCCATCTCAATTTTAAATATGGGTACTTCTTGGCATCAACAAATTGCAAGTCAATAGAACTGGCCTTTTGTGATCCCAATATTAATTCTTCTTTGCCCGTCACATCAATACCCAGTATATCAACACTTATTGTATCTGTATTTGGATCAAATAAATCATAATTCCAAAGCATTTTGTTATATGAGCTTGCGGGTCCAATATGAGCTGATTCAAGACTTCCTCTATCTAATTTGACAGTTAGAGAATGAGCTAAGTTCAATTCAATCAGAGTATCTCCAATTCTATCTCTTGTCTCATAGCCCTGCCTGTTTTGACCATAAATTAAATTATATGGAAGATTCCCTTGTGCAACCAATTGATCAATACTCCCTGCTCCTTTTGATTTCAAGAAATCAATTAGGTTTTCAGTTCCATCTGATTTCCATTCTGCCAAATTAAGAGAATAAGGTTCTTGCACCAACGTTTGAAAAAACACAACGCTCTGATCAGGAATTTCTGACTTTAAAAAGCCAAGAAGCTTAGCTCTTTCTTCTTTGTTTTCAGTTGAAAATAGAAAGTAAGGCTGATTAGCCATTCTTGATCCGCCCCGACTGTTCTTATCTGAGCCCGTTATATTTTTAACCAGATTTCCAGAAACCGGATCAACAAATGCTACAACTACACCGGAAACATCTGAAGGGTAATCCCAATAATCATATTGTGCTTTTACATCTGAACCCAATACAATTTTGGGTCTGAAATAATTAGTGCTTCTCGGTGTGATATATCCATTGAATAGCCTACACTCAAGTATTGAATTTCCAAATTCAAAATATCTTTGGTCTTCTTTAATAGCTAATTGATTAAACTTATCTTTAGTATATTGGAAGAAATGGGATTGATTCCATCCAATTTCATTTCCCGGAATATATACAAATGAACTATTCTTCCATGCAAGTATATTAGAACCTGTGCTATCAGGTCTTACTCTCCAATAATACACAAGGTCTGGAATTAATTCTTCTGTTAGACTCCAGGAGATAACACCGCCCAACTGATTAAATTCTGTTGATCTTTTCAAAGGGCTGTTAAAATGTTCTGTAGTATCCAATTCCATAAAATACTTTGACCTGCCAAATAAAAACCCATTATAAGCTACTAGTTTAGGTTTAGATTCATTAATAATTGCAAACTCTGTTGGATACAAAATTCTTGCATTGTTACCGATTACAATATAACTAAATCCCGTCTGATTATTTCCGGTTATTAAGGAATTGTTGTTTTCGGCTATGGGTTGTGGCCCTTCAATCAATTTGTTGTCCGGGTCCACAGTAAGCAATAAGGTATTGGAACCTGTAGATCTGTTTTCGTCTAGAGGAACAGTAAACTGAAAATTAGTTCGGTTAACCGGAAGCACAACATTTCCATTAAACACTTCTAAACGGGTTCCATTAGGATATACATTCTCTAATTTTATTTTTACACTATCTGAATAAGCCTTACCCAAGTTGACTAAATCGACACTAAACTTGAACTGTTTTTGATCTGCAAAAACATATTTGTCAAGATGCTTTGCTGTATTTCCATCGGGTGTAATATCTATCTCTTTATTGTTGTTTAATCTTAAAGCAGGATCTCCATTAAAGCTAATTGACAAGGCCTGAGATATCAGGCTTTCCTGATTTCTTGATATAAGATTACTAAAAACTGCCCTTACTGCATCGCCAACAGGTTCATTGTAATAATCACCTCCTAGTTGCGAATAGAAATTTGTACCAAACTCATACAATAATCCCGGAAGTCCGGCATTAGTATTGGAAATGTATAGTACCGAACCTTTCTCTGCAGTTAAGTTTTGCGTTTCGCTTATACTCTTATTGTTTAAGAACATCTGTCCCGCATAACATCCCAAAGCGACAAAGGCGTGATATTTTCCTTTGTTCTTGTAATCATTTACACTTTCCAGACTAAAATCCAATTTATAAGAGATGGAGTGTCCTAGAAATGAAATAATAGAAACTCCTGTATTGATCAGATTCTGGAGTTTTTCAGAAGTTATAACTTCTGTTGAGCTTGTACTTTCTTTATAAAATGTTTCTACTTCAGCTCCAAATTTATTGTTTTCAATTTCATCTTCCATTCCTTTTAGTTGTGATCTCAAGGTGCTATATAGCTTTGGATCACCCCCAGATAGATGAATTACCTTTTTTAACCATTCACGGTTAGCAATTTCATGTTGTGTTCCGCTGATAACATTCTCATGTTCTTTTACCTTATTGAGATAGTCTCTTAATTCTGCATTATGTACGATTGGAATTCTCCCAAGAGTGTAAAATGGAACTCTATTATTGTCACATACCAACATATAATCTGAAGCCGGCTCACTATAAGTATGAACAAAATCATATTCATTAAATCTCATGGAACTGTTTCTATATACCTGATATTCGAGCCCCTTGCCGATTATCACTACGTAATGCATATTTGGCCAGATTGTCCTTGTGAATTGGAAAAAATTTCTAAGTGTTATGTTGTGTGCTCTGATCCCGTAAGCAAACTGCTCTTCCAGATCTTCGATATAGACAAGTTTAACTTTGTAGGCTCCACCTTCCTTACTTTCTCTGTACGATTTATATTCTGATATGGCGTCATTGTTAGGATCAACCAATCTTTTTGAAGTTACCATAAGATAATTATAATCTCCCTTTTCAAACTCTACCATCTTTACTTCTTCAATCTTTGATATATTCTTATATGAAACTGAAGGATTAAGTATGATAATTTCCCTCTCAAAGTCCGAAGGCGGTAAATCAACCATATAAGTATCGTCTGAATTTTTTTGAGATTTAAGATAATAATTATTGGTAAGATCATACAACCAGAGATCAGCGCCTCCATTAAATTTTTCTATAACGATGGTCTTCCTGGTTAAAGATGGCAAAACAGTCAATTGTGCGTAAGTTTCATTATTAAACTCATACATGGACTCGTATCGTAGCTCAATAGTGGATAAGCTAAATTTATCATCACCGCTTGCGAAAGATTGCACGCGAAGTGAATGGTTCTCGTTCAAGCTCTCTGCAGATATATTTAAAACTTGTTCGTTAACTTTAAATCCATTAAATTGTGAATTGGCTTTTACTTCATTATCAATGAAAAAATTGACTTTATGTACCGTGCGATCTTCAGCACCAATTGAAAAGTAAGTAACTTTAATTTCGGCATCATTTCCTTGTTTATAAATATTTTTAAAGGAAAGAGAGAATGTTCTATCATTAGAGGGACCTGTTCCAAATCCCTGACCTTCATCAAAGTCGGGCAACTTTAAGGAACCTTGATAACCATATGCTCTTTTGGTGGCATACTCACTGTAGAAATAAATGCTTTTTTTTATATAACTATCCTCTTTGCGGATTGGATTTGAAGTATCATTGTTCTTTTCAGTCATTCGCAATCCGTCTGATGTATTATCCCAGGTTAGATAATAGGCAGACTTATCGTCAAACATGCTAAACTCTTTGTTAAATAAAGCTGTGTTTGGCTTAAATAATGCCTGATCTAATTCTCCTCTGTTGTGCGTAGCATAAAATTCAATAAAATCACCTGGGTTCATCGTAGAGTTAGAGCTAGTTCTGAGGGCAATTTCTGAACCATTTTTAAAAAGCCTGATGCTCCTGGTTAAAATGTTCTGAAGCGGAATCCCTGCATTCACAAGATCCTGATAGTCAATTCGGTAGAATCCATCTTCAGTGATGTAAAACTTATAATAGCTTTGATTGGTTTTTATCCATTCATTGCCATACAATTGCTGACCATTAAAGTACATTTGAGCACTTAATGAGGTATTGCTGAGGATAAGCAAAAGTGCTATTATTGAGTAGTATTTCATATCAGGAAACCATTTAGAAATGCAAACATATTACATTTATTTGTAATATTTAATATTTTCAGTATAAATTATATAATTGGAAAATTTGTTAACTTTTATCTTACAGGTCAACCTACTCATATGTACTTTAATCCAATGTCTCTTTTGGGGATTTATTTACTCGAAACTAAGAGCATCTGATTCGGAAGAAACTATTAAAAATCAAAGTTTACCGATCTCGATCATCATTGTTGTTCATGAATGGTCAAATGCCTTGCAAGTGAACTTCAAAAGGATTGCAGATCAAATTTATTCGGATTTTGAAATTATAATCGTAAACGATGGACCTATAAAAGGGCTGGCTGAGCTTATATTGGAGTTTCAGCAAGATAGTAATAGTCGATTCGTGTATATCGAACACAATAAAAGCTCATTAGGAAAAAAATTGGCCTTACATGAAGGAATTCAGCGGGCAAAATACGACTGGGTTCTGTTGACTGATGCGGATTGTTCACCGTCATCACAATATTGGATTCAAAAAATGGTAGAGAACATCAATCCTTCTACAGAAATTGTTCTTGGTGTTTCTCCTTACAAGACTAAAGGTACGTGGGTACATGAATTTATTCAATTTGAAACCCTGTTGAATACCTCTCAATACCTTGGCATGGCAAATAGTAAATTTCCTTATATGGGTGTAGGGAGAAACTTATTATATCAAAAGAGGATATTTAATATTCAGGAAAGCATTCCGTCCCATCCTTCAGGTGATGATGACATTTTAATCAACAATAAAAGTAACCGGATAAATACCATTGTCTCTATTGATCCGTCCTCATTTGTATATACTGAACCTAAAGCAACCCTAAGTCAATATTTTCAACAAAGAAGAAGACACTATTCCAGCGCTCAATATTACCAATTCAAGGACCAAATGTTCTTACTCTTGCATTTCTTCAGCTATTTTTCTATTTTTGCTCTAAGTATTTATTTATTGTTTCATCACAGCATTGTCTTCCCGATTTTTTGTATTATTTCTTATTTGTTTATCAGTAGTTACTTTTTAATCAGAAACGCAAAACTCCTTAAAGAAAAAATAAATGTATTTTATATTCCTTTCTTTCATTTATTATATCTACTCTTTCTTGTTGCTCAAGCCCCATTTTTATTTATTCCTAAAAGAGATTGGTAATGGAACAAGTACTCAAATACTTTAACAAACTTTCAGACGATCAAAAGAAACTTTTTACAGAATTAAAACCGTTATACGAATTCTGGAATGCACAAATTAACGTAATATCAAGAAAAGACATTGATCAGTTTTACCTTCATCACATTATTCATTCCTTAAGTTTAACGCGATTTTTTAATTTTAAGCCGGATACAAAAGTTATGGATCTAGGTTGTGGAGGAGGATTTCCAGGAATACCCCTGGCAATTTATTTTCCAAAAGTTGAATTTGTTCTCATTGATTCAATTGGAAAAAAAATTAAGGTTGTCAATGAAATTATAAATGAATTAGAATTGAAGAATGTAAGGGCATATCATAAAAGGGCAGAGGAACATAAAGAAAAATTCCATTTTGTAGTTTCAAGGGCCGTCTCTCAGTTTAATGAACTAATACAATGGACAAGAAATTCTTTTGATAAACACGAAATAAACGCACTACCAAACGGAATTTTTGCCTATAAAGGAGGAGATTTAAGAGAAGAGCTTTTGCAATTAAAAAAATCGAATCCTTACGAAATCTGGAAAATCTTTGATCAATTTGAAGAAGAATTTTTTAAGCAGAAATACATTATTTATGTTCAAAAATAAACTCTTGCTTTTCATCCTGTTCATATATAGCCTGGAAACTAAAGCACAAGTATCCCTTACTGAATTGTGTAAATTGGATGAAAAGCTTCACGAAAGTTCTGGACTAGTCTATGATAATTCAAGTCAAAGTTTTTGGACAATAGTGGATAGTGATGGACAACCTAAATTGTACGAAATCGATACGACTTGTCAGATACTACGCACTCTTATAATAAAAAATGCTGCTAATATTGACTGGGAAGAAATTACACTTGATTCCGAGGGTAATCTTTATATAGGAGATTTTGGAAACAACAGCAACAATCGTAAAGATCAAAGAATATACAAGATCAAAAAATCCGATTACAAGAATTCAGATGAGGTTAGTCCAGAAATTATTGACTTTCATTATTCGGATCAGACTGAGTTTCCTCCTGAGGACATCAATAAGAATTATGATATGGAAGCTATGATTTGGCTTAATCACAATATTTATCTATTTTCAAAAAACAGAACGAATCCTTTTTCGGGTTATACTTACCAATACCGGATACCTGATTCAGCAGGAAGTTATGCGGCTTCTCGCATAGATAGTTTTTATACTGGTTCAGGACCAAGCTTATTTTTTTGGATTACAGGGGCTGCAATCAGTCCAGACTTTGATCAGCTTTGCCTTTTGACTCACGATAAGATTTGGTTGTTCCATCCTTTAAATAAAGAAAAATTATTCTCTTCACCTGTCAAAAGAATATCTCTAGGTCATTTTAGTCAAAAAGAAGGGGTTAGCTATATGGCTTCAAAAACAATTTTTATCACTGATGAGTATAATTCAATGATACGAAATGGAGGAAGATTATATCGAGTAAATCTGGAATCCGTTTTGTCTTTAAACAATTTAAATGCGAGTAAAAAATCTGGTATTTTATATTTAAGAGACTTCATTGAACTTGGAGATGAACCAATAGACCTTTTAGAAATTATTAATTTGGAAGGGAGGCGAATTCTTAGTCTGGCAAATATACAATCCGGGCAACTTAGAATTGATCAGCTACAGCGTGGATTATATTTTATTAAACTCCAATCGCAGCAATTGTTAAAAAACATTCCGTTTTTCAAAGAATAATGTATTTCTTCTCCCGGAATGGATTCAATAGATATTAATATTTATTTTATATATATATAATTATTTTTAATCCATTTTAGGAACTTATCTTCGCGTGTCATTTAATTCATGAAGGAATTTAATCGCCACTTGGTTACAGCAGCGCTTCCATATGCAAATGGACCCTTACATATTGGGCATTTGACCGGAGCCTATCTTCCAGCTGATATTTATGTAAGATTTCTACGACTGATGGATAAAGATGTAATCTTTATCTGTGGTTCTGATGAACATGGAGCTGCAATAACCATGAGAGCCATGAAAGAAAATCTCAGTCCTCAACAGATTATTGACAAGTATCATGCACAATTTGTTGACACCTTTAAAAAAATCGAAATATCTTTCGATCATTATGATCGAACTTCCTCTGTAGAACATCATCAGACCTCTCAGGAAATATTTAGAAATCTTTACAATAACAATCAATTTATTGAGATCGAAAGTAATCAGTATTTTGATGAGAAATACAATCAATTCCTTGCTGATCGGTATATTATTGGAACCTGTCCCAAATGCGGTTATGAATCTGCCTATGGCGATCAGTGTGAAAAATGTGGAAGCTCACTGAATCCTACAGATCTCATTCAACCGAGATCTGTACTTAGTGGTGAGTCTCCGGTTCTTAAATCCACGCGCCACTGGTATTTTCCATTAGACCAACATGCATCCTGGTTGTCAAATTATTTATTTAAAGGTCAAATAGAAGGAAAGGAACATCATGATCCTGAATTGTGGAAAAATCATGTCTTAGGTCAATGCAAATCTTGGATTGACAATGGATTACAAGCAAGAGCAATGACCAGAGATCTGGATTGGGGTGTTGACGTTCCGCAAGACATTCCCGGAAGTAAAGGGAAGAAGCTATATGTCTGGCTGGATGCTCCAATCGGTTATATAAGTTCTACTAAAGAATGGGCGAATAAAAACAATAAGAATTGGAAAGAATATTGGCAAAGCGAAGACAGCCAACTCATACATTTTATTGGCAAGGATAATATCGTTTTTCACTGTGTGATTTTTCCGGCAATTTTAAAAGCTCATGGAACTTATATTCTTCCACATATTGTACCGGCAAATCAATTTATGAATCTTGAAGGAGATAAAATCTCAACATCTAGGAATTGGGCTGTATGGGTTCATGAATACCTGGAAGAATTACCGGGCTATGAAGATGCTCTTCGCTATTATCTGATTAAAAATATGCCTGAGCAAAAAGACAGCGAATTTACCTGGAAGGGTTTTCAAGATGCATATAATAGTGAGTTGGTAAATAATCTTTCAAATTTCATTCACAGAGTATTGGTTTTGACACATAAGTTTTATCAAGGACAGGTTCCCTCTTTTGATCCTGATGTACCAATCAATAGTGTTGAAGATTCTGATCTTGGAGGTTTCCATGATAGTGAGTGTATTTATTTATTTGATCAATTGCATGTGATGTGTGATTCTTTGAGAAGTTTTGATTTTCGCACTGGATTGAAGACCTTAATGGATATTTCTACCTCCGGAAATTTATTGTTACAAAAGAATGAACCCTGGAAAATAATTAAAGAAGATCCTGATGCTGTACAAGTTGTTATTAATCTTTGTCTTCATTATGTAACAGCTATCAGTGTTGCTATTCATTCATTTTTACCGGATGCTTCTAGGAAGATCAGGAGACTATTAAATCTTCCGGAGATCAATGAATCCGGAGAATTGGTAAAAATGCTTGATCAGCTTGCAGAAGGTGAATTATTGTTAGAATCTGGTCACCAGTTAAATGAAGCTTCATATGTTTATACCAAAATGGATGACAATCTCATAGAACAGCAAATTAATAAATTGGAAAATAATAAGTTGAGTCAAGTAAAATCGATGTCCATGAATTACCCAACTCCTAAAGAAGAAATCAGTTATGATGAATTTTCAAAAATGGATATTCGAACAGCCAGAATTTTGTCCGCAGAAAGAATTCCTAAAGCAGACAAACTGTTGAAACTTCAACTTGATCTTGGGTATGAAACACGCATTGTTGTATCCGGTATTGCAGAGCACTTCGAACCTGACCATATTATTGGTCAGGAAGTTTCACTTTTGGCAAATTTAGCTCCTAGAGTAATACGAGGAGTTGAATCCAAAGGAATGATTCTGATGGCTGAAGATGAAAACGGAAAATTAACTTTTGTAGCTCCTTCAAAAAACTGGCCGGCAGGATTTACCATTAAGTAATTATTTTTTGAAAATTCCCTGGTATATCAAATGTTTAAGTTATCTTAATGATATTAAATTTGATGAACGAATATCTGAACACAGTGAAACTTTAAGAGTTTATCTCTCAAACAATCGATTCAAATTAGTTGCCGGCGATGCCGTTTATTCTGAAGAGGATAAATACTACAACTTTTTGGAGACTTTTAAGAATATAAAAGTTAAAAGTAAAGATTTCAAAGATGTTTTAGTGCTTGGCCTCGGATTAGGAAGTATTCCGTTTATGCTAGAAAGAAAATTTAATTTAAGGTATAATTATACAGTTGTAGAAATTGATTCTGAAATTATTTCTTTGTTCAGAAAGTTTGTTTTCAATGAATTAAGTTCAGGTATTGATATAATTAATCAAGATGCACAGAATTTTATGTTGAAAAATTCAAAATCTTTTGATTTAATTTGTGTTGATTTATTTATTAACAGATTCATACCGGTTCAATTTCTCAGTAGCGAGTTTATAAAAAAACTACATTCAGCAATGAATCCCGGAGCCTATTTAATCTGGAATACCATTGAAGGGAATACAAAAGAAGAGAACAATCAAGCTGAATTCTTTAATTCAATTTTTCTGAATGAATTTAGAAACAATAGCATCTTAAAAGTAGTTGAAAACAAGATGTACATCGGAATAAATTCAGATTAAAGTTTATTCATATATTTGCAGTACATAGTAATATGTATCATCTTATTTTGTGTTTTATTACTTCGTTTTTGGTAACCTACATTGCCATACCGTCTATTATTACCATAGCAAAAGTTAAAAAACTAGTTGATGAACCTGAAGAGAGAAGAGCCCATACTAAATCTATTCCGACTCTGGGAGGTATCGCTATATTTGCCGGAGTAATTTTTAGTCTAATTCTTTGGACTCCTTTTCAGATTTTTGGAGACTTGCAATATATTCTTTGCGCCATGGTTATTCTATTCTTAATTGGTGCAAAAGATGATATCATACCTTTAGATCCTTATAAGAAATTTGTAGGACAAATATTTGCTGCGTCAATTTTGGTATTTAAAGCCAATATTCAAATTACCAGTTTCTACGGAATCTTTGGATTATTTGAATTGCCTGAGTGGGTAAGTATTCTCATTTCGATGTTTACGATTCTGGTAATCATTAATTCCATGAATCTAATTGATGGTGTAAATGCATTATGCGCCAGCGTGGGACTAATCATCTGCGTTACCTTAGGTTATTGGTTTAAGTCTATTGATCAGAATGTCTATGCAATTATTTCCTCAGCGTTGGTTGGATCTTTGGTAGCTTTTATGAAATTTAACATATCTCCGGCCAGAATTTTTATGGGTGACACAGGATCAATGCTTGTTGGAGTAATATGCAGCATACTGACCATTGGATTTATTGAATCCAACAAAAATGTATTGAATCCGGAATATCATATTCATGCGGCACCTGCTATAGCTATCGCTGTACTTTTTATTCCTTTGTTTGATATGATTCGTATATTTTTTATCAGGATTATTAAAGGACGATCACCCTTTCAGGCTGATCGTCAACATCTACATCATCTGCTTTTAGATCTTGGTTTTACACATCTTCAGGTTACCACGATTCTCATCCTAATTAATACTTTTATTATCGCCATTACTTATAAATTACAGTTTTTAGGCAATATAAATTTATTGTGGATAATCCTTCTAACAGGAATATTTATAACAAGCTTGATTCATTATTTAAGAAATAAAAAGCTGATTGATATCCCATGAACTTACAATCTTTGATATGGGTATTTGTTGGAGGAGGCTTTGGTTCTGTATTCAGATACTTATTATCTATAACTTTAAGCAATAATAAAGTTGTGTATCTCAGCACAATCATTGTAAATGGAATAGCCTCCTTACTTATAGGTTATTTCCTAAATAAGGTAAACGATTCACAAAATTCAGATTGGATAAAACTTTTCTTAATTACTGGATTTTGTGGTGGTTTGAGTACGTTTTCAAGTTTTTCCAGTGAAAATTTAATACTAATACAAGAAGGTAAAATTATTGAAGTCATTGCGTATATCGGAATAAGTGTTACAATTTGTATTCTTCTAGTTGCATTGGGGTATAAAATTCATTAGCAGCTATATAAGTAAATTGATTTTGTAAATTTCAAATGAATTGCAAAGTTCAGTTACTGAATATATGATTAGAACAAATACAACTATCTTTGTCTTATAATTAAAAATATGGAACTAGTATCGAATCAATTAAAATACAAAGTAAAAGACATATCATTGGCTGATTGGGGTCGAAAAGAGATTCACCTGGCGGAAGCCGAAATGCCCGGATTAATGAGTATTCGTGAAGAGTACGGTAAATCTAAACCGCTTGCCGGTGCCAGAATTGCAGGTTGTCTCCATATGACCATTCAAACAGCTGTACTTATTGAAACATTAATTGAATTAGGTGCTGAAGTGAGTTGGTCTTCATGTAACATTTTCTCAACACAAGATCATGCAGCAGCCGCAATCGCCCATGCTGGAATTCCTGTCTTTGCCTGGAAAGGAATGAATAATGAAGAATTTGATTGGTGTATTGAACAGACTTTATTTGCTTTTAAAGATGGGAAACCACTAAATATGATTCTCGACGACGGAGGAGATCTTACCAATATGGTTTTGGATAAATATCCGGAACTGGTTCAAAACATTAAAGGGATATCCGAGGAGACAACAACCGGAGTTCACAGATTATATGAGAGAATGACCAAAGGATCCTTGCCTCTTCCTGCAATTAATATCAATGATTCTGTAACAAAATCCAAGTTTGATAACAAATATGGATGTAAGGAATCCTGTGTTGATGCCATTCGCAGAGCTACAGATATCATGATGGCCGGAAAAGTAGCCGTTGTTGCCGGATATGGAGATGTTGGGAAAGGTTCAGCTGCGTCCTTGAGAGGAGCCGGTTGTCGAGTAATTGTAACTGAAATTGATCCTATATGTGCATTACAAGCTGCGATGGACGGATATCAGGTTCTGAAAATGGAGAATGCTGTGAAGCTTGCTAATATTGTTGTTACTGCAACGGGAAATAAAGACATAATTACAGCCAAACACTTCAAATCAATGAAGGATAAAACCATAGTATGCAATATTGGACACTTTGATAATGAGATCGATGTTGCTTGGCTAAACAGTAATTTTAGAAATTCAAAAGTAGAAATAAAACCGCAGGTTGATAAATATACGGTTGATGGAAAAGAAATCCTCCTTCTTGCCGAAGGCAGATTGGTTAATCTTGGATGTGCAACAGGACATCCTTCCTTTGTTATGTCTAATTCATTTACCAATCAAGTTCTGGCTCAATTAGAACTTTGGAAGAATTCAGATAATTATGAGAAAAAAGTCTACATGCTTCCAAAACATCTTGATGAAAAAGTTGCCAGACTACACCTTGCAAAAATTGGTGTTGAACTTGAAGATCTAAGTCATGATCAGGCTGAATATATTGGAGTAACCGTTAATGGTCCGTTCAAACCCGATTATTATCGATATTAATCAATATTTCAATTTAGAAAATAGGAGATTTTTTAAATTAAAATCTTTACTTTTAATAATTGATCGATCTGGATATTTTCTTTCAATCTGATCTCAGATCTTATTGGGAGCAGGTAAGCCGATTTTTTAGAATCATACCATATTGATGACTTCCATTCAGAGCTTTCGATAGTTACTGTACACGTCAATCGACCCCAGCCTTTTTCCTCTGATTTAAATTCTTTTCGGATGGTTGCAGAAAGATTAGTTGGGAGTGTAACAAAATACCATCGACCCTTTCCTGAATATTGCCAAACTTTTGCCGAGAAACTGAACTGAATTTTCATTGGAGCTAACAGATGCCTTATATATTGAACCTGACTTTACAATTTGTATTTTGAAATAAAGAAAAAGGAACTAAGTACAACAAGTTACATTACATCCGCAAGACTTTGGTTTCTCTGCATATACAGTAATACTTTCGATTCCAAACTTAGAGGTATTAAAGATTTGAATTTCCTCATTACTAAGATAATTTTTCAGAATGTCATTTGGGATATGAATCGGTTTTTCTTTTTGAATAGAAATATTTGTAAATCCATTTGTTTTAATTAAGTTTAAATAATCATCCTTTTGTACAGCTCCGGTTATACATCCCGCATACAATTCAGCAGCATCTTTCAGCTTCACCGGAATTTCGCCAACCAATACAATGTCAGATATACTGAAATGCCCTCCTTGTTTTAATGTTCTGAAAACTTCTTTAAAAACCTTGTCTTTATTCGGAACGAGATTCAAGACACAATTACTCACAATTACGTCAGCTACAGATGAAGATACAGGAATGTTTTCAATATCGCCCAGACGAAATTCTACATTGTGATAATTTAGTTTGGCGGCATTGGCAATGGCCTTGTCTACCATCGCTTGAGTAAAATCAATACCAATGACTCTACCGTCTTCGCCCACTTCATTTCTTGCAATAAAACAGTCATTCCCTGCACCGCTTCCCAAATCTATAATTGTATCGCCTTTCTTAATTTTTGCATATTGGGTTGGAAGTCCACAGCCTAATCCAAGATCTGCTTCTGGATGATAACCATCAAGGGTTTGATAATCCTCATTCATGATGTTATATACCTCTGTAGAACATGAACCTGATCCGCAACATGAACTTTGGTTAGTTTCTTTATTCTGTAAAGCAATTTCGCTATATTTGCTCTTTACGATGTTTTTGATTTGATTAGTTTCCATATTTATAATAATTTTAACAACATTTATTTCTATTGGTTATTTTTTGAGAAATATTTTCCAAATAGCTTACAAGCTTCTGTAATGTAATCTGATTGATACAATAACATATAGAATTACCATCAATGTTACCTTTGATTAATCCAGCAGTCTTCAGTTCTTTAAGATGTTGAGAGATTGTTGGCTGAGAAAGTGGTAATTCATCAACTATATCATTACAGATACACTGATCTTTTTTCAACAGATAGTCGATTATAGCTACTCGAGCAGGGTGCCCGATTGCTTTGGCCAACATTGCAATGGAATTCTGCCTTTCTGTGTAGTGTTCTGTTTTCGAAGCACCCATCAATTTGTAATTTAATATTGCAATATTACGATAATTGTCCATAACAGCTTCAGTTTTTTGAAAATTTTAAAATAATTTAACAGCTATTCCCCAAATCAACAAAAGTGAGATATTTGAATCTCAATTTGATTATTATTAATACAAAGATTATACCTGCAATACACAGGTAAAGTAACACTTAATAATTGATTGATCAGGGCTTAAAGTTCAAAAAGTAAAATAGTCCACATATTATCATAGCTGGTATAATAATTATTTTGTTACTATTCAAGAGAGCTAAGTAGAAAGAAATTTCTAAGCTACACAATGAGATAAATCTAAGTTTTTGTCAAACGAGAGTGTAAAATACTTTGTATAACTGGATAATTTTAATCTTGAAAAATTATACAGAATTTTGTGTAAAAAAAGGACATTGTTTGCAAATTGATGCCTAATTTACAAATAATGGATAAAAAACACAATTATTGGATGAATTGATCAAGCAGATCAAGACTAAAGAAGAATTATTTCTTCCTTTGAGCTATAAAACTTTCAATTTTGCTGATGAATTCTTTAGGTGTTGTTGTGTAGCCAGTTGAACCCAGAGCATCAATGGAATACTGACTATTGGAATTTTTCTTGTTAAGATCGAATAACCAAATTGTTGGAAATCCCTGAACCTGTAAAGCCTGTTGCATGCTTTGGTTTTGTTGTTGATTTTTGGCAGGAATACTTTTGCCTCGTGGAAAATCAAGTTCGAGAAGGATTACATTTTTCTTTGCCCAGTTTTTGAATTCGTCATGGACAAATACTGCGGCTGTCAGTCTTTTACACCATATACACCAGTCTGAGCCTGTAAAATTTGCCAATATCGGCTTATTGGTTTTTTTGGATAAGGCATAAGCTTCATCAACATCTACCAACCATCCTTCATTTTCAGATTGATAGCCCGCAGTGGAGGATTTGGATTTGCCGGTATTACTCTGACTACATGACATATGAACAAATGACATTAGTGATATGAATACCAACACAAGTTGTCTAAAGAATAAAGAAATGGACATTTTTTACAATTTAAACCGCAAAATTGTATAAAAAATTTCACATTGAACTTAACAAAAAGTTAAATCCAGTCGATCCATGGCAGCCATCCTTATAAGGCAAATTATTTCGATATTTGCCCTTTAAATCTGAATTTAGAATAAAAAATTACATGGTCAAATTAGAACAAATAGTTGCTGTCAGTTCGAAAGATACTTTATTCAAGGCTATTGCATCGAAGTCCAATGGACTGATTCTGGAAGATCTGAGCAATGGAAAAAACAGTTTTTTCTCCGGCAGAATTTATCAGATATCTCCTCTGGACAGCATGGGCCTCTACATCCTGGGAGGTACAATGCCTTTAAAAGAAGTGTATGAAATGTTTATCTCTAAAGAAAGTGAATATCCAGTTCCTCCTGAGTCAACAGGAGAAGAAGAAATGAAACAATTTTTTCAAAACGTAATCCCGGAATACGATACCTACAAGGTTAAATATAAAGATATGAAAAAATGTCTTCGCTGGTACCATCAGTTAAAAGAATTCAGGCTGATTAATACAGAAGAAAATGTTTCTGAATAAAAAAATTGTCGTTGTTCTTCCTGCTTATAACGCCGCCAAAACACTGGAAAGAACTATTCATGAAATTCCCTTTGATCTTGTTGATGAATTGATTCTTTGCGATGATGCAAGTCGTGATGAAACCTTTAATCTGGCTAAAAAATTAGCGATTCATCACGTTATTCGTCATGAAAAAAATACAGGATATGGAGGCAATCAAAAAACTTTATACAATAAGGCTATTGAGATAAAAGCAGATATTATCATTATGTTGCATCCGGATTATCAGTATACACCCAAACTTATTCCGAGCATGATCAACCTTATTGCAAATGATCTTTATCCTGTAGTTCTTGGTTCAAGGATTCTTGGTAAAGGTGCATTAAAAGGGGGAATGCCGTATTATAAATATATATTTAATAGACTTCTCACTTTAACGCAGAATGCCTTAACCGGATATAAGTTATCAGAGTACCACACAGGCTATCGTGCCTTTGATGCGAAAGTATTAAATGCAATAAACTATAAGAACAACTCAGATGATTTTGTATTTGACAATCAGATCTTGTCACAAATCATTTATAAAAAATTTCATATTGGTGAAATCAGCTGCCCGACAAACTATTTTGATGAAGCTTCATCTATCAATTTCAGCAGGTCTGTTTGCTATGGAATGGGTGTACTAATTACATCCCTGAAACATTTTTTGCAAAGAACGGGAATAGCAGCTTTTGAAATGTATCGGTAATTAGGATATTTACAATACTCTGATCTGAAAATTCTGTTTTGAATAATTGTAATATCCCGGATTATGATTTATCCTGCCCAGCCTTCTCTATCCAGACTTCTGTAGTGTATGGCTTCTGCAAGATGTTCAATCTTTATCTCATCTGAATCCGCTAAATCCGCAATCGTACGCGACACTTTCAGAATGCGGTCATAAGCTCGTGCTGATAATTGTAGTTTATTCATAGCTGTTTTTAATAATCCCATTCCTGCAGTATTTATTTTACAGATTTCCTGAATCTTATTGCTCTGCATCATGGCATTACAATGAAGATCCTTGAATTCATTAAATCTATTCTTTTGTCTTTCTCTTGCTAGCAATACCCTTTGTCGAATAGATTCTGATTTTTCAGCTTGCTGATCCTGTAACATCAATTCATCGGAAGAAACAGGAGTTACTTCAACATGCAGATCAATACGATCCAATAATGGACCACTGATTCTTGAGAGATATTTTTTTACTATTCCAGGACCGCATATACATTCCTTGTCGGGATGATTGTAGAAACCACAGGGGCAGGGATTCATTGAGGCAATTAGCATAAAACTGCTCGGATAGTCTATGCTTTGTTTGGCGCGAGAGATGCTAACTTTTCTTTCTTCCATCGGTTGTCTTAATACTTCCAGAACAGTTCTCTTGAATTCTGGTAATTCATCTAAGAACAAAACTCCATTATGGGCCAACGAAATTTCTCCCGGCGAAGGATGACTACCACCTCCAACAAGAGCAACGTCACTTATCGTATGATGTGGTGATCGAAAAGGTCGGATAGAAACCAATCCTGAATTACCCGGAAGGATTCCAGCAACAGAATAAATTTTTGTGGTTTCTAACGCCTCGTTGATTGAAAGTGGCGGAAGAATCCCCGGAAGCCTTTGTGCAAGCATGGTTTTACCGGCACCTGGCGGACCAATTAGAATGACATTGTGACCACCTGCAGCAGCAATTTCTAAGGCTCGTTTAATGTTGTTTTGACCTTTAACCTCGGAAAAATCTTTCTCGTATTTAGATTGCTTGTAAGCAAATTCTTCTCTTGTATCAAACACAACAGGTGGTATTGATTTTTCATCTTGAATGAATTGTACTGTTTCTTCCAGATTATCAACTCCAATTACATCAATCTGATTAACTATTGCAGCTTCCAAGGCATTACTTTTTGGAACAATAATCCCCTTAAAATTTTCTTTTCTAGCTTGTATAGCTACAGGAAGTACACCTTTCACCGGGCGCAAACTTCCATCCAAAGAAAGTTCACCCAGAATTAAATAATCTTTAAGTTTTTCTCCTTTGATCTGCTTGGTAGCCGCCAGAATGGTTAGTGCAATTGGAAGATCAAAGTAGGAGCCTTCTTTGCGTAGATCAGCCGGTGCAAGATTAATAACCAGTTTTAATCTAGGAAACTGATAACCGATACTCTTTATTGCCGTTTCAATACGATGTTGTCCTTCTTTTACGGCATTATCTGGTAAGCCTACTAAGAAATAATTTAATTTTCCTGCAGCAACTGTTCCACCAGCATTAACTTCTACAATTATAGTTCGCGCATCTACACCATGTACCGAAGCCGAAAAAGATTTTATAAGCATGTCTCATGTATTTAGTATCTATTTAAGCGGGTAAATTTTTCTTTATATACTAACTTCTTCACCCAGCTTTGGTATAAAGATATTGCCAAATCCATGATCCTGAAGGAAATTTTTATAAATAGGTATTACTTCAGAATCACCATGTACTAGAAAGGTCTTTAAGGAAGTGTTTCTCTGATTTTCAAGAAATTGTAACATTTCATTTTTATCACCATGTGCAGAAAAAGAATCCAGAATTTCAATGTTTGCTTTAACTTGTTTTATATCACCAAACATCTTAATCACTTTGGCACCATTTCTAAGAATTCCTCCGGGTGTCTCAGGTGAGCAATATCCCACAAACAAGATTGTGTTATTGCTATCTTCAATATTATTTGCTACATGATGCTTTATTCTTCCTGCATTCATCATTCCGGAAGCCGAAATAATTATACATGGTTCTTTGGAAGAATTTAAAGCTTTGGATTCTTCAACATCATGTACATAACGAAGACTATTGAATCCAAAAGGATCCGGATCTTTTATCATATACTGATGCAGTTCATAGTCAAAACACTCAGGATGGGATTTAAAAATATCTGTTGCATTAACCGATAATGGACTATCCACGTACACTTTGATTCTGGGTAAACGTTTTTCATTAACCAAGACGTCCAACTTATGAACAATTTCCTGAGTTCGACCAACGCTGAATGCCGGAATAATTACTTTCCCTTTTTGTTTTACACAAGTTTTGGAAATGATCTCTAAAAATCTATTGGTTTCATCCGGTTTTTCCAAATGCAGCTTATCTCCATAAGTAGATTCTGTAATTACCACATCAGCTGGCAACATAGGATGTGGATCCTTCAATATTGGTCTGTCGGGTCTTCCGATATCTCCCGAAAATCCCAAACGCAAATCATCTGAACCTCTTTTGATTCTTAAGTTTACACTTGCAGACCCAAGGATATGACCTGTATCCGTAAATAACAAATAAATACCTTCTTCAATTTTTACCAGTTGATCATAGGACATTGAGACAAACAATTCCATGGTACGCGCAACATCTTCAGCGGAGTAGAGTACCTCCCTTTTAACTCCTTTATAAGTAGAATTTTTTCTTTTCTTCTCCTGCAATTTATCATTATAATACTGAACATCACGTTCCATGATGTGAGCTGTATCCATCATCATGATTGCGGCTAGATCTCTAGTTGCATGAGTACTTATAACTTTACCCTTGAATCCGTGCTTGACCAACATGGGTAATCTGCCACAATGATCAATGTGCGCATGTGAAAGGATCATCAGATCAATATCTTTGGGATTGAATTTGAATTTTGAATTCAGATTATCAATATTGACAATATGCCCTTGAAACAATCCACAGTCCAAAAGGATTGTAAACCCATCTTCCAGAGTAATTAGATGTGAACTTCCCGTAACTTCCTCAGCTGCCCCACAAAATTTTATTCTCATACTTTCGCTAATTTAATTTTCTCCAAACTCATTTTCAGTTTATTTATAAACTTATCCTTAGACAGTCCGTTAATCATGAGATAAATATCAGGTCCTGTTGGAATTCCAGACATCATTACTCGTAATGCCGGAAGAAGTTCTCCCATTTTTAAGGATTCCCTCTCCATAAAATTCTTCAAAACCGATTCTAAACTATCTTTATCCCAGATCTGTAACAATACAAACTCAGAAATCAATTTACTATATTTCTCGTACCATTGATGATTCCACTTCTTCTCAATATATTCCTTACTAATTTCTATTTCATCCGACACCAAATATTTACCCTGTGAATAAAATTCTGTAAGCAATTGTACTCGATCTTTATACAGTGAATATATTGTGTCGCATTCGGTATCGTCGATTTTTATCTTATTGCTTTTATATAATTCGACAATATATGATTTTATAATAGAACAACTTGACTTCTGAATATACTGTGCATTGAACCATTTTGCTTTTTCAAAATCAAATCTTGCTCCTGATTTTCCAATTTGTTCTAGTGAAAATTTTTCAATCATCTCGCTTAAAGAATATATTTCTTGCTTAGTTCCATCATTCCATCCCAATAAGGCTAAAAAGTTTAAAACTGCCTCAGGCAAAAATCCAAACTCTTTAAATCCTAAAAAATTATCCTTTTCTGTAATCCAATTCATAGGAAAAACAGGAAAACCAAACTCAGCACCATCTCGTTTGGACAATTTACCTTTACCGTTGGGTTTTAATATTAGTGGAAGATGTGCAAATACCGGCATCTCCTCTTCCCATCCAAAAAACCGATATAACAATACATGATGTGCGGTACTCGACAACCACTCTTCTCCTCGTACGACATGAGATATCTTCATTAATCGATCATCAATAACATTAGCCATATGATAGGTTGGCAGACCATCTGATTTTATGAGTACCTTATCATCCAATTCCTCAGAGTTAAAAACTACTTCACCTCTTATAACATCATTTATTTTCACCTGCTCACTGGGAGGTACACAAAGGCGAATTACGTGTGGAGTTCCTGATCGAAGTAATATTTCTGTTTCTTCTTTTGGTAGATTTAGACTATTTCTCATTTTAATCCGAGTTCTAAAATCATACTTCGGCATGGTGTTCTGTTCAGTAACCAAATCAGTTCTCATTCGCTCGAGATCTTCCGTCGAATCGAATGCATAATAAGCTTTTCCCTGATCGATAAGTTGAAGTGCATATTTACGATAGATTGAACTTCTTTCTGATTGTCTATATGGCCCATAATCCCCTCCAAATCCTACACCTTCATCCGGAATTAGTCCTGCCCATTTAAGACAATTAATGATGTATTCTTCAGCTCCAGGAACAAAACGAGTTTGATCTGTATCTTCAATTCGAAGTATGAATTGTCCTCTTAATTTCTTTACCAGCAAATAATTATAAAGGGCAGTTCTCAATCCTCCTATGTGGAGTGCCCCCGTCGGACTTGGTGCAAACCTTAAACGAATGTCTTTTGTCATTGAGCTGTTAAATAAATCGCAAAAATGCCTGTTTTTCAACAGTTTGTTTAATTTTAAGGCTTAAAAGTATCATTCTTAACCAGAATTTAATTGTATGTTCTTCAGTTTTACTCCTCGATTTGTACAGGAACTTATGCCACAGTTGATCTGGAGAGTTGAAGATTGTGACAAATCCATCTTTTTAACTTTTGATGACGGACCTATTCCTGAGGTAACTCCTTGGGTATTGGATCAACTTGATGCGTATAATGCAAAAGCAAGCTTCTTCTGTGTAGGTGAAAATGTTCAAAAAAATCCCGAAATATTTCAGCAAATTATCAGTCGCTCACATACTATAGGAAATCATACCTATAACCATTTGTCGGGTTGGGGGACTCTGACAAGGCAATATGTAAAAAATGTTAACCTTGCTGACCGATATATTCAAAGCTCCTTTTTTAGACCGCCATATGGTCGTCTCACCCCATTTAAATTTAGAGCATTAAAAAACAAATACAAAATTATTATGTGGGATGTATTGAGTGGTGACTTTGATCCCTTCATAGACCCGAGAGATTGTTACGAAAATGTCTTAAGAAATACTCGAGAAGGTTCAATTATTGTTTTTCATGACAGTATCAAAGCGTGGAAAAATTTAAAATACACCCTTCCACGAATTCTGGAATATTATTCATCAAAGGGTTTTGTTTTTAAAAACTTGGACTCAATACATTCGGAAGAGCTAAATCAAAAATCTGCTTCCTTATCTGTGAATATTAAAGGTACGCTTTAACCTTATTTTTTCAGTTGAGTTTCGGAATGAGGGTCAAAAGTCCTATGAATTGATTTGCTTACGGAATATTTTTACCACAAACATATTCATCTTTTCGTTGAGGATGACTGAATGATTAGCGCAAAAAGGAATGGCTTGCGACAACAAGACAATTTAAAGTACCGCAAAATCGGCATAAGAAAGTGCCAGTATTTGAATACATTTTAATTCGTAAATGAAAGTCAACTGAAAAATTTAGGTTTAATTCAATTCTCCAAATTTTCCCATCTGATAGTCTCTGAATGCTTCTCGAAGCTCATCCTGAGTATTCATCACAAAAGGTCCGTAGGCAGCAATAGGTTCATGAATAGGTTCAACACTGATCAACAGGACAACTGCATCCTCAAGTGCTTTTATTTTGATCATCCCTTCCTGATTTTTGAACAAGACAAATTGATCTGTAGAAATTTTAGAATCATTGTTTAATTCAACTGAACCTTCAACAATCAGAATACAAGTATTATCATCTGATCTAAAATTAAACTCACATTCTTCACTTTGCTTAAGATAGATATTTGAAAGATGAGCATTTGTAAAAGTTGTTGCCGGTCCCTGATGGGCTTTATATTTTCCGGCAATTAATTCGATCCTTGAAAGCTCACTTATTTTAATTGTTTCAATACTGTCTTTATCTATACTTTGATATTTTGGCTCAATCATTTTGTATTTAGCAGGAAGATTCAGCCAAAGTTGAACCATATGAAATTCCCCTCCTTGTTTACTAAATTCTCTTTCGTGATACTCTTTATGAAGAATTCCCGATGCTGCTGTCATCCATTGAACTTCACCTTCACCGATAATCCCTGAGTTGCCTTTGCTGTCATGATGTGCAATTCTTCCTTTGTACGCAATCGTAATAGTTTCGAATCCTCTGTGTGGATGTACATCAACACCTCTTGGTTGATCAGTTGGTGAAAAGTAATACTTAGAATTGTAATCCATCATTATAATTGGATTCATTCTCTCCATAGTAACAGCTCCAGGAATGAAATTGTGCACTCTGAAACCGTCTCCTACCATGTGAAATGAAGGTGGATTCAGAATTTTTTCAACAGGTCGAAACATTTCTCTTTTTTTAACTATTAAACAAAGAATCAGATTAAAAGTTTGCCCGCAAACTAACTCTCCCCGTATTGATTGATTCCACACCCGAAGGCTTTCTTATTGAATAAGAAAACTGAGCAAACAGAATAGATGAAAGTCTCCAATCAATAATCACTTCGGCGGTTAGATTATTACCATTTTTCAAACCATCCAGCATAACGTATTCGACGGCAGATCCAGCTATTCCTTTATAAGAATTTCTAATGAATCTAAGGTCCAATCTTCCATTAAATTTTCTACTGAAACTAAGTTGACTTTGGTGATAAAATTCAAGTGTCTGAGCTGATTCAATCCTATTAAAAATCTCATCGGCATTCTTCCATTTTGCACCTAATTGCAATCTAATTGTCCTATTCAATCTAAATACACTAGCAAGTTCTATACCTCCGGATCGGATATTATAATTTTGCAAATTGTAAAATTCCGTTTTTCTTCCTTCTTCTTGCAAACCTGTAGTTAAAAGACAATCAAATCTTCTTAAAAATGTCCATCGAGATTTAAGAAGCCATTCTTTCTTTAACCTGGATTCTATTCCGGCCAGGAGCAATTGTCTGTTTTCATTTTGAATATATTGCAGAGAAACCTCATATCCGGGATTGGCTCGATTAAAAAATAACTGTTGATTCAATCCCTTCTGAAAAGCAATTATGTTCTGTGTATCAGACGATTGAATAAAAGGATTTATTCTATCTAAAACAGAACTCTGCGGAGAAATTTTATTGCTGAATCTTAAAATTGATTCATAGGAAAATTTGGACAATAAATTAGAAGGATTCAAATTATTTATTCTTCCAAAATCTATACTAAAAACGGAGTTTATTGAACTTTGATAAGTTTGAAAATATTCTGAATTGAATAATTGAATTTTTATATATCTCGCTGTGTCAATATCCGGAGCAAAAACGTATTCACCACTCTGTCTAATTCCATCTTGGTTAAAATCTAAATAAATATAATCTCCATCACCAGGTCTCCTTTCTTCATAAACATACTCTACACGTGGTTCTGCACCGGATTGCAAGGCATAGATATTCTTGACCCGAATAGCATTTTTAAAAACGTTTAGAGAATGATCCAGCTGCCCTAAAAAATTATACTGAGATAAACTGTCATTGAGTTGTTCATCCTGATAAGTAATATTTCTTGCTGTAAAATCTGCCTTCCATGAACCTGATCTGGTATTTTGCAAACTACCGGTAATACCAAACTCATCGGAAACACTAAATGTTTCTAATGTATTCTCTTTAACTTGATCATCTATTCTTCTTTTCCAGTCTAATTGCAATGATTGATTATCTGTCTTCTGCCACTTTACAAAAGAGGAAACAACTTTAAACTCAAAGCTGGAAAGCAATAGACTATCTGAACTTTCCTCCTTGCGAGAATTAAGTTGTTGTTCAAAACCTAAGCCAGCTGAGAAACTTTTTGTAAGCGCTCTTTTATAAACTATTTCAGGTCTGAAAAAAACTGAACTTTGTGAATTATTTCTTGCATTTAAAAAATCTAACTTAGCTCTTAATTCATTCATTGAGTCAATATGTGTTAGCTCAAGAATGGTTTTGTTCCCAAGATATTCATTCATTCTTTGGAATCGGTTGTACTGTAGATCAATGTTAAGTCTATTGTCATGACTAACTTTTGAACTTACCTGTATTAACTGATCATTGAATCCCGTCTGAGAATCAATATTCCAGTCTCTGTTGAACTCAGGATTCCGATAAGGATTCAAAGCAACAAAATTTTTATTGTTGATCTCCAGGCTTCCTGTATTTTTCCAAGTCCATTTATTATAGTTTAATGCAGGAGCAGAAAGATTTACTTTGGTTGCGAATCCAAGATTGTCATCATCATTGAGACCGGACAATTTGTTTTTATCCAGATATGATAAGGTTGTTTCCAGCCAGAAGGAAAGCTTTTTCGTATTATCGGTGTTGTATTGCATTCCTATTGAAGTCAAGGTATGACTTCTCGGTGCAACAAGTACCCTGTAAGGTGCATAAGATCCTAAGGGGACACCTGTGCCAGGGTGAACTCCAACCCATTGATACACTCTGCCATTTACGTTGCTTTGAGCTAATTGATATTCACCCTTGTTGACACCGATTTCCGTGAATACAATTTGAAGAGAATTAGAGTCCGCATTGGCGGTATATTCAAAAATCTCTTTTTGAAAACTTGTACCTTGAATGACTACCATGGTATCCTTAGCCTTATAATAAACCCGGTCAGGTCTAAAAGAAGCCCCTGCTCTGTTTACTCTCGAACTGATCGCAGAATTTTGCTGATCTCCGCTATTACTGAGAATTATTGTTTCTGTGGAATCCAGATCATTGTTTACCGAAGGTTTTTTACTGTCGTTCTCTCTATAAAAATTCAGGTATGCCTTCCAATTCTTATTTTGAGCATTAAGATTGTAACTGATTAAAGATCTCAGATAATTCTGGTCCGTATATTCAAATTCTACGATCAGCCTCATTTGATCCGTAACCAATCTTCTTGGTGTGAATCTTAATTCTCCTAAATTATAATCCATAATATAATCCGCATCGTCACCTCGTGTTAGCAAAATTCCATCAAGAAAAACCTTTTCTGATCCGGCAAGTATTATAATGAAGTTCTCTCCATCTCTCCCTCTTAATCGATAAGGTCCTTGGTTTGAATTGACAATGGAGATGTTCAATCGGTTAAATTTCCCTTTCGAAATTCCAATGGAGCCGGACTGTTTTAAATTTATTCCTTTAAAGTTGTTTTCTAAATGAAGGTTTGCTCCTAATGATTTTTTAAAATAGTTCTGAAAATATCCTTGTGGCTTTTGCAAATCGAAATCACCAACAATCAGACTGGTTTTATTTTTCTTTAATTCTATATATAATCGGTCAAACTCCTGAATCTGTCTCGTGTTACCTTCAGGTTGAATAGGAATCTGGTTGTCTGTAATTGCGCCTGTTATCATTAGTCCTTCTCCCAGATCTCCTATTAATTGAAGGTTAAGTGCTGAATTTACTATTAATGACTGATTGTTGCCAATACTTAATCCTCTGGTATAATTCCCGGAGTATTCTAATCCTGATTTATCCCACCAATCTTGCTTGTTAATTTTTCTTTTAAGCATAGAATATTCCGGTGGTATGGGTTCATGATGTTCCAAACTATCATAAATAAAATAAGGCTTATTGATCTGATAAGGGAATATGCGAAACTGAATTAGCAAACTGTCTTTAAGAAAAGAGGTGTCAATTTCTATGTTTGAACCTTTGAGTCTATAGAATGAAGAACTGACATCCATTAAGCTGTGTAAAAGTCGAACTCTTAAGCTCGTAGTATCAATCCAGTTTGTATCGCCAAGCTGAACCAGGTGTAATGAAGGTGTTTTTAACTGTATTAATGATGACTCTTGTGCTGAAATGGAATAGAAAAATAACAGGGTTATTACGGGGCTAAGAAATTTTCTAAAATTATGTAAATCAGCCATTTAAATCAGGATCAAAAATAACATATAAATTTATTATATTAATTTTTAATTTAATATGTTAAATACAGACTTTTTACTGAAACTATAACTAACTTTACCCTTCAGAACTTATGTGTATGAATAGATTTTTACCGATTTTTATTTTCGTACTTTCCTTCTCTTTATCTTTTGGTCAGGCTAAGAGATATATTTTCCTTGAGCATGTTACCAATTCCAATTGTGGTGTTTGTGGAGCAAGTAATCCGGGTTTTTACAATACAATCAAACCTTATGAAGGATCTTACCATCATCTGGCCATTCACCCTAAATTTCCTTATGTGTCTTGTGTATTTTATCAGGCCAACAAATCTGAACAGGATCAACGTGTTTCATTTTTGGGAGCGAGCAGCACACCGACCGTATATATCAATGGATTGATTAAAAAGTCAGCGTCTTCTGTAACTAAATCGATCTTGGATGCTGAGTTGGCAAAAACATCTCCTATTGAAGTCCTTGTTAAAGAAACAGGTACAAGTAACAGAGAAGTAACTGTTGAAATTAAAACGGTTGGAATCAAACCTGCAGGAAATAATTTCAAAGTTTTTGCTGCTATTGCTGAAAAAGTTAGAAATCAGGCAACTCCTAATGGAGAAAAAGTTCATTATGACGTATTTAGAAAGTTTATTTCCGCAACTAATGGCGACCCAATAACTTTAGCTGAGAATGGGTCATCTGTGAATCTATCATTTAATTATTCAGTGAATGCCGCATGGGTTGAAAGCGAAACTTATCTACTCGTATGGGTTCAGGATGAGACCAGCAAGGAAGTCTTGAATTCAGGAAATAAATTTGATCTGACTACCTCCTCCAGAGATCTTTCTGCCTCGGATGTAAAAATCTTATATAATCCGGTACGTATAAATCTAAGTATTCAGTTGAACAAGAATCTTGATGGAGGTAAGTACATTCTTTTAAATATCATGGGTCAGGTTCTGACTCAGGGTATAATAACGAGCAATAATAACAGACTTGATATACCGGTTTCTCATTTTGAAAGTGGAATGTATCTGGTTCGTCTCGAGTCGAAAGGACAAAAAGTTACCAAACGATGGATCAAAGAATCCTATAATCCTTAAGAAATTCTTTTCGTAAATTATATCAGCCTCAGCAATTCCTGAGGCTTTTTTTTTGAGAAAAAGATGCATAAGAATATCAATATCCGGTTAAAATTGAAGACGAGAAGATTGTAATTTCTTGTTCTCAAAATTTACTTTTGTTAATAGTAAAGACTTCTAATAAATCAGTTCTCCGATATTTGGAAAACTGTGTGATTAATAATAATTAAATTTACCGCTATATATTTTAACCTATTACTAATTCCAAATAATATCTATTCTTAAAATAGATTTATCTGGATTTGATAAACTTTTGAATATTTATGGCTTTAGAAATTGGAAGAATTTTAATCATTGGAAACCTGGGCTATATAGGTCCTGTTGCTACAAGACATTTTAGATCTGTGCATGCTGAACTTTATATTGCCGGTTATGACATCGGATATTTTATTCCTCATTTTACCCATTTCGGAATCTCAAACGATACCAGTTTAGATGTGCAACACTATGGAGACGTTAGAAATTTTAATGTTGATATTTTAACCAACTATGATTCTATCATTTATTTGGCTGCGATTTCTAATGATCCGATGGGTAACGCCTTTGAAAAGCCTACATTGGATATCAACTATTTAAGCGCAGTTGAAATTGCAAGAATTGCTAAGGGGAAAGGTGTTAAATCTTTTGTCTATGCAAGCAGCTGTAGTGTTTATGGTTTTGCAGATGGTGCACCGAGAGTTGAAGAGAGTGCGCTTAACCCATTAACGGCATACGCTAAGTCAAAAGTAAATACAGAAATAGATCTGGCTTCTCTTGCAGATCAAAATTTCAAAATAACTTGTTTGAGATTTGCAACTGCTTGTGGATTTAGTGATCGATTGCGATTGGATTTAGTTTTGAATGACTTTGTTGCATCAGCAATTGTTGATAAGAAAATTAATATACTCAGTGATGGAACTCCATGGAGACCCTTGATTCATGTAAAAGACATGAGCAGAGCAATGGATTGGGCATGTCATCGATTATCAGGAGATCATTTTCTGATCGTAAATACCGGAAGCAATATTTGGAATTATCAGATTAAAGAACTTGCCCATGCAGTACAAGAACTTTTTGAGGATGTCCAAGTATTTATAAATCCCAATGCACAACCCGATAGAAGATCCTATAAAGTTAATTTTGATTTATTCGGAAAAATGGCACCTTTGCATCAACCACAGATAAATCTTTCTGAAGCCGTCAGAGAATTGAAATTAGGATTGGAAAAAATTCATTTTTCAGACCGCAATTTCAGAGCTTCAAGATACATTAGATTAAAGGCTATCGAGCATTTGATTAAATGCAATGATCTGGATTTCGAACTGAAGATAAAAAGATAAAGAGCTACTGTTGGTATTAATTTAACGCCAGTTTGGGTAAAACGTATTGTAAATTATCATAATATGACATATTTTATATGATTTTTCTTAGAAGATCTCAGATGAGATAAAATACATTAAGATGTCTAACTCATACTAAGATCATGAATGTTTCTAATCTCGCATTGAAAATTAGCTGAGTTGAACCGATAAAAGCGACATATTTTAAAAGTACAAGTACATATCATTGCGTTTTAAGACCTAATTTTTTTCCACCTATTAAGTTTTGGGATTCCTTTAGTGAAAAGTCCGCAATGAAAAGACGGAAAACCCATTTCTTTCATTTTACTTTTTACAAATTCCTGCATTTCAGTTACTGTCATTTCGGGATTGGTAAACTCGCCTTTCTCAAAACAAAAAGCACAAAACTCTTTATTGATCGATCCATCTTAATTGAAGCCACCTGCATTTGGAGATTTCTTCCTAGGCATTTCACTGCATTGACATTTTTTATAGATTTCCGCCATTTCCAAAGGTGTGAACAAAATTAATTTGTCATGAATTCAAATCAAGAATTGATGTATGTCAATAATTTTACAAAAAAGTAAGCTACGATTCTCCTTTCATTTTTTCCATATTCTCAGCAATTCTGAGAGCCTCAAGAATATCCTCAATGTTGCCGTTCATGATATCCGTGAGATTATAGGATGTATAGTTTATTCGGTGATCTGTCATCCTGTTTTGCGGAAAATTATACGTTCGGATCTTGTCAGAACGATCTCCCGTTCCAACCAATGACTTTCTGTGCGCCGCTACCGAACTCTCATAAGCCTCAACCTGTGTGTCTCTGATTTTTTGAATAAGTCTTCCCATAGCAATTTCTCGATTCTTGTGTTGAGATCGACTATCCGTACTTTCTGCAACGATACCGGTAGGGATATGTGTAAATCTAACTCCGGACTCTGTCTTGTTGACGTGTTGACCTCCAGCACCGCTTGATCGAAAAGTATCTACTCTTAGATCAGCCTTGTTGACATCAATGTCTTCGATTTCCATTTTTGGCATAGCTACAACCGTTGCTGCTGAGGTATGAACTCGACCTGAAGCCTCTGTATCAGGCACACGTTGTACGCGGTGTGCTCCGGATTCAAATTTCATTTTTCCATACACATCAGTTCCAGTTACATCCAATACGATCTTACTGTACCCTCCAACAGATCCGGGACTTTCAAGAACAATTTCATAGGTCCAACCCTGTCCATCAAAATACCTTGTGTACATTCTGAATAAATCACCGGCAAACAAACTAGCTTCGTCTCCACCGGTTCCTGAACGTATTTCAAATATTACGTCTTTGCTGTCCTCAGGATCTTTTGGAACCAACTGAACTTTTAATTTCTCTTCCAAAGATTCAATCAGAATCTTAATTTCCGTAATTTCTGCATCCGCAAATTCTTTCATTTCCGGGTCACCAGAATTTAGCATTTCATTGGCCGATTCCAGACTTTGATATAGCTTTTTTAGCTCACGATATGAAGCTACAATTTCTTCGAGATCCTTATACTCTTTACTTATTTTTTTATATTCGGATAGATTTGCTAGCAGGTCCGGATTAGATAATCTTTCTTCAAGAAATTGATATCTGTCATGTACAGCTTCTAATTTTTTCAATAAATCCATTCCTCCTATTTCAAATTCGGGCAGCAAAGCTAAAAATAATTTGAATACCTGATATGATTAATCCCTTGATGATAAGTATTTCAAACATTCTGAAGGGAATTAATACTCCGTTTTGTAAGACTCTTATGAACTCAACAATTACCAATTACAATGCTCAATTCATCAAGTATTTCTTTTTGAAAGGCATTCTAATTACAGGATTAGTTCAAACTAGAATTTATTCTTCCACATCATACTTTCCACCGGAAATGCCACACGATCATTATACTTTGCGTCTGACTTTTTATTGTAAAAATTCTCGATTTTACCTTCTACCTTAAAATAAATTAATTGTCCAATGGGCATTCCTGAATATATTCGTACCGGTTGCACACAACTAATTTCCAAGGTCCAGTAATTACAAAAACCAACATCTCCTTTACCTGCGGTAGCATGTATATCTATTCCTAATCTGCCAACACTGGACTTGCCTTCAAGGAATGGAACCGTGTGGTGTGTCTCAGTATATTCTTCCGTAACTCCTAAATAAAGCGTTCCCGGCTGAATAACGAAACCTGATTCCGGAATAGTAAAAATATCGATTTGATTATGTTTTTTGGCATCCAGTTCCCGATCTCGATATACTGCCAAAGAATGCCCAAGATGTACATCATAAGAATTCGTACCCAGACAATCCCGGCGAAAAGGTTGAATCACTATATTGTTCCGATCTATTGCTTGCAGAATTTCTTTGTCACTCAGTATCATGTTCTAATCTTCCAGGCTTTAATGCTTCTGTCATCAGAGGCCGAAAGTAAGACATTTGCCGATTCCAGCCAAAGCAATTTATTGACAGATGCTTTATGTCCTTTATCTTTTAAAAAATTAATTTCATATAAGAGTTCAAAACTTTCTACTTCCCAGATCCGTATGCTTTTATCTCTGCTTGCAGTTACAAGAAATCGAGTATTAGAAATGAATAACAAATCATTGATCGTGTACCAATGCGCTTTAATGGGTTCTCTTTTCGGCTGCAAAGTGAATAAATCCAAGATATGAATTCGGGCATCCCTTCCAACTATAATTAATTCAGAATTCTTTTCGTTTTCATACATTTTGAAAATTGTTTTTTCCAAATCCGTTTTAAACTTATTAAAACTTTTATTCTCTTGATTGAAAACAATAATATCTCCCTGCTGAGTACCCAATAAAAGCTCATTCCTCAACTTACTATGTAGAACACTCCGCAGACCGGATGAACTTACTTTATAAAATTCCAATTGTTCAAATCGATCTGATTTGATAATAGTTAAAATTCCATCCTGACTTACCAAATAAGTCGATTCATTGAAGTTTTCAATATTGTAAATTGCCTTTCGTGAAATGACGAAATTTCTTGGAGACAAAGTTTTATCATCCGGAATACAGTAAATACTTCCGTTGTCTATTCCCGCAAATAAAAATTTTTCTTTATAAATATAGCAAAGTGAAAATATATGTCCTCCAACCTGAGCATGAACTATACCATCTGTACTATCAATAGACCATCTAACTATCGAGCCATCTCCACCTGCACTTAAAAACTGATCCTGTTCACTCCATCTTGATAATGCGTAAATGGATCCATGATGCCCAAGGAATTCTTTATATAAGTTAACCATCAGTAGTTGACATTATTTATACCAATTTAAAACCTGTTCCATATTTTTTCTATGAATATCCGGGACAAATACTTTTTCATCCGGATAACCAAAAGGAATGAGTAAAAATGGTTTTTCATTCTCAGGACGTGCTAATATCTCCTGCAAGAAATTCATAGGACTAGGTGTATGCGTTAAGGAAACAAGGCCTGCATTGTGTATAGCTACCAACAACATTCCACAAGCCAATCCTACAGACTCCTGAACATAATAATTTTTTCGTTTTTGTCCGTTGACTATATCATATGGTTTTCGAAAGACAACAATCAGAGCAGGCGCAATTTCAAGAAATTCTTTTTTCCAGTCCGTACCCAGATAGCTCAAGTCTTTTTTCCAGTCTTCGGACATTCCTCCATGATACGCTTTATATTCTTCTTCTTCTGCGGCAATTCGAATTTTCCTTTTCAATTCAGGATTGGTTATCACACAGAAAATCCAAGGCTGTTTATTAGCACCTGAAGGAGAAGTATTTGCAGTCTTAATTAAGTTTTCAATAATTTTTTCGGGAACGGCACGCGATGAAAAAGATCTTACGCTTCTTCTATGATTCATAAGATGAAAAAACTCCTCTGCTCTTTTAAGCATCACTTTTTCATCAAAGTGAAGTGCTTCATATTGAATAGATTTATAGTTTTCAATCATAAATCTCCCAGTTGAGGTCTTAACAAAATCTCTTCAACTACAGCGGCTGGACTCATTCTAATACAAGATATTATTGCTTCGGCGACATCTTCCGCTTGCATAATTCTTGAATCAGAAACATTTGAATTCTTCCATGAATCTGACCAGGTTGCACCGGGATATACAGTTGTTACCTTTATTCCTTCTGATTTTAACTCTTCCCGCAGACAACGTGAAAATCCATTCATCGCAAACTTCGAAATACAATAAAGGCTACCACCTTTATAGGGATTTAGGCCTGCAATACTACAAATATTAAAGATGTGTGCGCTTCTGCTTTTTCTTAATTTGGGAATTAATCTATGGGTCAGATTATAGGCTGAATACAAATTAATATCCATCAATTTTTCTAAAGTTCCTTCCTGTGCATTCAGAATATCACCTTTGATATAGGTACCTGCATTGTTCAGCAGAATATCAAGCTCTTGAATATTCTTATAGACAAATTCGCTTAAGATTTCTATACCATTTTTTTTGGAAAGATCCGCTTCGCAACATAAGATATTACCCTTACTGTTGAGAAGTTCCAATTCAGATTTTGCCGATTCACACTCAATGATATTTCTTGAATGCAATATGACATTGATATTGTTCTGAACAAATTTTTTAGCGATTGCATAGCCTATACCCTTGCTGGATCCTGTTATCAAAGCATTCATAATCTATTATTCTTATTCGTTGCTAAGGTAGAATAGTTTCATTAATTTGATAAAGATTAATAAACATTTCAAATTACCTTTCACTTAATTAATACTTTAGGCCATTGAAGCTGATAAACAAATTTTTGTCTTAACTGAAATTCGCTAATTGAATAAAATTGTTAAAACATAGTTTGTGTAGAAAAAAGTCTTTGTTTTACATTATTGAGATTGGATTTCAAATATTTAGCAGTCATCTATATGAAATTTTTTATGTCAATTCGAAGAAAAAATTTAGTAAATTCTCATTAACAGATTACCATTAGGATCTCAATTTTTCATGCTTCTATCTTCCTAACCTTAACAGCTCTTTCTTACCTTTGCCATATGCTTTTCTCAGAAGAAGAAATACCTGTTTCAAAAATAAGATATCCTAAAGTTTTGTGGTCAGAAAAGATCTTATCACAATCTCATATCTTGAATTTGCTCAATAAGATTGCTCAGGAAGGACGATTTCCACATTGCAGTTTAATATCAGGACCTCCGGGATCAGGTCAGCTTCTCATTGGATTGCATCTCGCTCAACTTCTATTGTGTAAGGAAGAAGATAAGCCCTGTGGCACCTGTGCTTCCTGCTATAAGGTTATTCATATGATCCATCCTGACCTCAATTATAGTTTTCCTACTATTGGATCAGGATCATTGTGTACAGATCATTATCAGGAGTTTAGAAACTCTGTGATAAAAAATCCATATATGAATATTCAAAATTGGCTTAAAGTAGCAGATGCTGAAAATAAACAAGCAAATATAACTGCTAAAGAAGCAAAGAGCATTATAGAAAGAATGAGCTTCAAACCTTTTGAATCCAATTGTAATGTAATGCTGATCTGGTTACCGGAGTATTTAGGCAAAGAATCAAATATTCTGCTGAAACTATTAGAAGAACCACCTACTAATTCCTATCTGATCTTACTGAGTGAAGATTCCAAATCGCTTTTAGCTACTGTTAAATCAAGAGCCCAGGAATATCTATTAAGGCCAGTAGAAACGAATGATATTGAAGAGTACCTAAAACAGAATTTCAATGTTGCGGAATCGAAAGCCAGCGAATATGCCTTGGTCTGTGAAGGGAATGTATCACTTAGTATTCAATGGGTTGAAGAGGAAGGTATCAAACACATGGAACTAATTAAACAAATGTTTAGAGCTTCTTACATTGTTGATCCCTTGAATTATCTGGATTGGATTGATAAAATCATTTTGTTGACTCGAGATGAAATGAAGCAATATTTTCAATTTTTAAATTCAGTCCTTGAGTTATGCCTTAAAGCTCCTTATAGTCAACCTAATCAATCATCCAATGAATTACTAGACTACTCAAGGAAAATTTCGACTAAAATTAATCATGAATCTATCGAGAAAATTGTCATTCTGATTGAGGAATGCATTTTTGGCATCCAAAGGAATGCAAATATTCGTATCTTGCTGCTTGATTTTTTGATAAAGCTATCAGCAATTCTACGGAAAAGCTGATTTAAAATATAAAGAACATGGGTTGTTCAGGATGTAGTACCGGCAAAAATGGTACTCCTGCTGGTTGTGGTGATAAAGGGCATTGCAATAGCGGCGGTTGTAACAAATTAAATACTTATGATTGGCTAACAGTGATGGATCTGGAAGATCCAATACCATATCGATTTGCAGAAGTAAGTTTTAAAAACGGAAGCCGTAAGTCTTTCTACCGGCTTCCCGACTACTATCAATATACAACGGGTGATCTTGTTGTGATTGACCTTGGAAATGGTAATTGGGATGTGGGGAGAGTATCACTTATGGGAGACCTGGTACGTCTTCAAATGAAAAAGAAAAATTTTAAAGAGGATCGCATTACAGGTGATATCTTGCGTCGTGCCAACTCCAGAGACATCGAAAGAATGGTTGAAGCCCGAAATTTCGAACAGCCCGCAATGGTAAAATCCAGAGTAATCGCACGGAATCTTAAACTTGATATGAAGATTGGTGATGTAGAGTATCAGGCTGATTTGAAAAAGGCGACTTTTTATTATACAGCAGATGGTTGGGTTGATTTTAGAGAACTGGTTAAGCAATACGCCAAGGAATTCAAGATAAAAATAGAAATGCGACAAATTGGTTCCAGACAAGAATCAGCTCGTATTGGTGGAATCGGATCCTGTGGAAGAGAACTTTGTTGCTCTACCTGGTTGACTGATTTTAAATCCGTAAGTACCAATGCCGCACGATATCAAAATATTGCCATAAACCAATCTAAATTAAGTGGGCAGTGTGGCAGGCTTAAATGCTGTCTTAATTATGAGCTGGATATGTATATTGAAGAATTGGAAAAATATCCTAATGATGTTGAACTGCTTAAATCTAAAAATGGACACGCTTCTCTCGTTAAAGTAGATATATTCAAAGGCGTCTTATATTATCTCTACGAACCCAATAAAGGCAGAAGTATCGTCATGCCGATTTCTCCTGACGAGGTTCGCAGAATTAAAAAAATGAATGATATCGGCCAATTACCGGATGAAATTATCGCCGTAGAGGAAAATAATGTTGAGACCAAACCTGAAGAAAAATTTGTCGATGTAACAGGAGTTATTGAGTTACCTGTAGAGAAGAAAAAGAAGAAAAAGAAAAAGAAAAATTTTCCAAATAAAAGTGAAACTGGTCTGAATTCACCAGAACAAAAAAGCAATAAATCTGTCAATCCACAAAACAGAACTAATCAACAACATAGACCTAATCCGAATCAATCCAACAATCCTCAAAAGCACTCAATCCAGAATCCAAAATCGACTAATCCTGCTGATCAAAATCAAACTAGCCAAAACGCTAATAAGGGAGATTCAGAGACTAATAAGAATTTTAAAAAGAAAAAATGGCATCACAAAAAGAAGCCGGACCAGTAATATCCCCTTTTAAAAGAATGGAATTATGCATTAAAAAATTATTATTCTTTAGTTTATAATAGATTTGATTTGCAGCAAAATGGCTTGGAAATATCTTAATGCTAATCATTAAAAATTATTTTTCAATTGTATTATTCTTAATTTGGGTAATGCTATTATCTATTAATGTCCAGAGCCAGACACTTTCAGAATGCTATACTTCGTACCAGAATTTATTGACTCATGGTGTAAATCGTCATGGAGAGGTAAATTACTCTTACCTAAAAAATCAAAAAATAAAACTAATTGCAATATCTGAAGCAATGATCAGTTTGCATGAAGAACCTTCTACAAAAAATGAGCAAATTGCATACTGGATCAATATCTACAATATCATGACTCTGAGATTAATAATAGAAAACTATCCACTGCAAAGTATAATGGATCTTGATCATGGTAAAGTTTGGGATAGAACGGTTTTTCATTTTAACAAGAAAATAAAAACTTTAAATGATATTGAGCACAAGATCCTAAGAGAAAATTGGAATGAACCCAGAATACATTTTGCCATTAACTGTGCTGCAAAATCCTGTCCACCATTATACAACATTGTTTTTCTTCCTAATTTACTTGAAGAACAACTTGATTCAAGAACTAGGGATTTTATTAATTCAGCTAAATTCAATATCATTCAAAAAAGCAGTTGTAAGCTTTCTAAAATATTTGATTGGTACGGAAAAGATTTTGGAAATCTCATCTTCTTTATCAACAAATATTCTGTAATTAAAATAAACTCTTCAACAAAAATTATATTTTTGGACTACGATTGGTCACTCAATAAAGCATAAGATGAAAGTTGTAATAATCGGAAATGGTATTGCAGGCACAACTGCTGCCAGATATATCCGTAAAAAATCACAACATAAGATTCTTATGATTTCCTCTGAATGTGAATTTCCTTATTCTAGAACCGCACTAATGTATATTTATATGGGTCATATGAAATGGGAACATACCAAACTCTATGACGATCAATTCTGGATCAAAAACAGAATTAACAGATTAAAAGATCATGTTATCCAAATAAATATCCGCAATAAAAAGATTGCACTTCAATCCGGAAATATTATTGATTATGATCGGTTAATTATTGCAAGTGGCTCCCAATCCAACAATTACATTTGCAAAGGAAATTCACTAATAGGTGTACAAGCTCTTTATCATTTACAGGATTTACACTCATTGGAAGAAAAAACAAATAATGGAATCAACCGAGCAGTCATTGTTGGAGGAGGACTCATTGGAATTGAATTAGCAGAAATGTTGAGCAGCAGAAATATTCCGGTTACTATGCTGGTCAGAGAAAAAAGTTTTTGGAACAATATTTTGCCTGAAGAAGAATCCCAATTGATTAACAATCATATACGTACACATGGAATTGATCTTAGACTTGATGAAGAATTAGAAGAAATATTGGGTGAAACAACTGTTCAATCAATTAATACGAAATCAGGAACAAACATTATTTGCAATTTTGTTGGATTAACAATCGGTGTTAGTCCTAATATCTCGTTCGTTAAAGACTCAGAACTTAAGCTCAACAAAGGAATTCTTGTTGACTCACATTTACAGACAAATATAGAAGACATTTTTGCGATCGGGGATTGTGCAGAATTACTCTCCCCTGATTCTGGCAGAAAATCCATTGAAGCGGTATGGTACACAGGAAAAATAATGGGAAAAACTGTTGCGTCAACAATTTGCGGTTTACCTACAGAATATCATCCCGGTATCTGGTATAATTCTGCAAAATTTTTTGACATCGAATATCAAGTTTATGGCTATGTTCCCGTAAAAGATCCCAATACAGACTCTATTTATTGGGAGCATAAGAACGGATTGCATTCCATTCGATTGGTTTATGACAAAAGTTCAAGTATCATACTCGGATTCAATTTATTGGGAATAAGATATCGACACGAAGTTTGTGAAAAATGGATCAAAGAAAAATATCCAATCCAAAATGTAATTGAAAATTTATCGCTAGCAAATTTTGATCCGGAATTCTATCCTGAATTTGAATCAGAAATTGTAAACCTGTTCAATCAAAAGTGTAATAAAACAATTCGCTTTTCTTCATCCAGAAGTCTTGATTTGGTTAATCAATTTCTTAATACCTGAATGAAATGAACCAACAAGAATCATTATCAATCAGCAGTCATCAATTGAGTTCATCTCTTAATACTGCTCAAAAATTTTCCTTAACCTTTATTGTAATTGGTATTATCATACAATTATTATACTGTATAGGTTCCATAGATATACAGCCATCTATTATTCTCGCGACCGGATTTGGTTTTATCATTTTCGGATCTATTCTCTATTCTCATTATCAATATAAAGGAAAAACACGAGGTATCAAAAATGATAAAGTATGGTTTAATTCATTGACCAACAGAGGTGTTTGGGCTTGGGCTTTGGGAATATTTTTAACAGTGTTTTACGTATTGTTGTATTGGTTTCCACAATATTTGGGACATTCTGACAACGGGAACAATTCAGGACTTATTAAGCTGTTTGATCCTTTAAGTCATTTGCTTAAAGGAAAACCCACAAGTCAATGGTTTGTATATGGTGTATTATACACTTTAATAATTTTGCTTTTAGGAGTAAAATTTATCTATAAATACAGACATAACCGATATCAGTGTATTAGGACCCTGTCAATAATTTTTTTTCAGACAATGATCGCTTTTCTCTTGCCAGAGATTTTAATTAGTCTAAATCTACCTTTCAATGACTTTAAAAATATTTGGCCACTGAATTATTCTTTCTTTTATAGTTGGCATATTGATGAGATGCTCCAAAACGGAAGTTTTGGAATCTTCATACTTATATGGGGAATACTCAGCATTCTTGTGTTTACGCCAATACTGACTTATTACTTTGGCAAAAGATGGTATTGTTCCTGGGTTTGTGGCTGTGGTGGGCTTGCAGAAACAGCGGGAGATCCTTTCCGTCAACTTTCAGATAAGTCTATTCAATCCTGGAAGATAGAAAGATGGATGATTTATTCCATTCTGGTCTTTGTAATTGTTATGACAATTATGACCTTATATACCCGATTTTCAGGCAAGGCAGAATTTCTTATTTTTAATAGTTATCAATTAAGCCGCTGGTATGGATTTTTCATTGGAGCAGCCTTTTCCGGGGTAATCGGTGTAGGTTTCTATCCATTAATGGGTTCAAGAGTATGGTGCAGATTCGGTTGTCCAATGGCCGCAATACTTGGATTAATACAACGTAAAAAATCAAAATTCAGAATTACGACAAACGGCGGACAATGTATATCCTGTGGAAATTGCAGCACTTATTGCGAAATGGGTATAGATGTCAAGTCCTATGCGCAAAAAGGACAAGACATTGTTCGTGCCAGCTGTGTAGGTTGTGGCATTTGCTCTGCTGTTTGCCCTCGAGGGGTTCTTCGTTTGGAAAATGGTCAATTGGATATTAGAGAAAGAGGGATTCGTTCTAGTTGCTGAGAGCATTCCAAAGTTCTCATTGAAATATTCAATAATCTTAAAACGATTATATATATATCCATATTCAAAATAAATATATAGAAAAAATCATTTTTCCCCAAATAAATAGTACTTTTGTTTAAATGTTTTCAAAATAAAAATACTAAATCTCTCATTTTTAAATTATTTAACATATGAAAAATTTCATTTTCCTGTTGGTTTCTATTCTAATATTGTTGGGCTTAAATTCATGTAAACTTATAGATGATCTTCTCGATGATTCGCCTTGTGGACCTAAAAGTACAGCAGATATATATTTACTTGGGCAAGGTCAGACAAGTGATAAGTACCTTAATACTTATATGGATGGCAACAATCGTGTATTTCAATGGAGTGAACTGGTCGAAAATGTTTGTACAGAAGAACATATTATATCAGAATTTCGAATTGCTATGTTTGATCCATCAAGTATTACAAGATTGAATATTAAAGCTCGAGGCAAAGTAAGTTACCAATTTTTATATGAAAAAAATATTGAATTGCAGCCTATTGGACTTGAATTTAAAGCGAAATTAGAGACCGGTATTAAGAATGCTTTTGTGGCTCCGGATTTAAATGGGTGGTTTGTCCATAGTGTGGAAGTCTATTTTCCAACCAAAGGCAGCTTAGAAGCGGATAAAAATTTTCTATTTCCTATTGATAAGGAAGGAAATTTTCAAGGTGAAATAATCTCTATTGAAGTCAAGTCGAAACATAGAATATATAAGAAATAAAAAATTGCAGAGTAAAAAATTGTAATCACTCAATTCTTCCTCATATCGCGCTCGATTACTGTTGCGATCTGCTCAACTTTCAAATTCTTACCGATGATTTTTCTTTCCTTGTTGAGTACATAGATTTCCGGGGTAATATCAACATAATATTTCCCATAAATGGATCTATTGCTTGGATCTCGAACATTGGAAAAAACTTCCATTCTATTTTGTTGTATAAATGATTTCCATTCTTCTTCTGTTGAATTGAGAACAATTGCAAATACTTCTACCCCCTTGCTTTTCCAATCATCATACCATTTTCGCAGCAAAGGAGTTTCTTTTTGACAATGCTCGCATTTGGTATCATACATATAGACAATAATGTAGGGAGACTTTATTTCATAAATCGATCTAACTTCTCCGGCAGGACCAACTGAGACAACATCCGGACCAATTCGATACAATAAACTTGCTTTCATTTCATCAGCTTTCTTGCGTACATCAGCAAGCTCTTTATCATTGTACCAAGAAGCCAGTTCTTTCGTAAAGTATTTATCAATCACATGAACGAATACTGCTTCTCCATCCATTATCTTAGTCTTGGTAGGTTGATACTTAATGACCAACCAATTACTTACGAACTTAAACATTTCCAAATTGGCCATAGACTTTTTAATGACAATATCCGCTTGTGCAATCAAAGAATCGGGTTGCTGAATCGTAAGGTCATCAAAATGCATTTTCAATTTGTTGGCAATTACAGGGGTATACAACAAACGTTCATCGCTCAAATCAACATTATCCCAGAATTGAGTTCTGAACAAACGCATTTGTCCAGAAGTGTCAAGATCTCCATTAGTCTTTCTTACATCAATTATTGCAGGATTTTGACCGGACAATTTGAATTTTGTATAAAATGTATGTGGATGATTCTTTTTAATTTCTTCGATATGTGCTTCCCTTTCATCTGCCAGTTTTTTAAACTCACTTTTGGCTTCTGCATAAGTAGGATCGGTACTGTTTTTAGATTTTATAATTTTATTCAGCGAGTCACTAATTAATTCATGACGGAGTTGCATGATAAATGACTCATAGAGCAATTGAGTATTTTCACTTCCCTTAACTTGAGCGGATCCATATAGATCAGATTTCCTGGTATGTACAGTCATAAATTGATCATCCTTGTCAATCATAAAATGAATGTTACTGTAATCCGGTAATATCACATAGAAGTAGCCGGGTTTTAAAGGTGATTTGCGTTTGAATTCAAAAAAACCTTTATCATTGGCAATTGCTGAATCCGCAAGGTAATTTTGATCGGCGTATGCTCCTATCAACTTTACCTTTCCACTTATCATCCCGTCAATGTAAAACTTGATATCGCAACTGTCTTTTTGTCCATAGACTTCATTGAACAATAAACTTAAACCTGTAACTAAAACTAGACTTAGATTTTTCATAAGAATGCAAATACGAAAATTGATTCCGTTATTATGGACGCAAAATTAGATCCTTAGATTTCTATCAGGGTTTAAACAATTGTTAAAAAATCGAAGGATTAATGGACTCCGTGACTCCATTTCTTGAGCCAGGGTGAAATAACAAGCAAAATAGCACTCGCACCCAAAACAATGTAAACTCCCCATTGCATATAGACGTCCATAAAACCATTTAATTCCGAAACCCGATCGGATCCGGCCGCAGGCGATGCAATCAACTGCCCTAAATAGCCCCCTATTTTGTGCGCAAAAGCAATGGACAGAAACCAGGAACCCATAATAAATCCGACCGTTTTGGCCGGCGATAGTTTGGTCACAAGGGACAATCCTACCGGAGATAAACTCAATTCACCTGTAGTGTGGAACAGGTACATCAATAACAAAAAGATCAAAGGTATCTCGGCACCACTAGCTATTCCTGTTTTTACTCCCATGACGATAATCCAATACCCCAGTGCCATCTGCAATAGAGCTAGAAAAAACTTAATGGGTGATCTCGGTTCTAAATTTCTTTTACCCAATTGAAGCCAGATCCAGGTGAATACGGGAGCTAAGAGAATAATCAATAAGGCATTAACGGATTGAAACTGCGAGGCTTCAACTCCATGCTTATTGATATATCTTTCTGTCAATACATTTAATGATCCACCTGCCTGTTCAAATAATACCCAGAACAACATATGAAAAATAAACAAGGCAATAAAAACCAAAAGTCGTTGTCCTTCTTCCCTATCCTCAGATGTAAATGAGTTGTAGAGGATATATCCAATTACAGCAAATCCAACAATCAATAAAATATAGTTGGTTACTCCTTCCGCTTTAATTAAAAAACTGAACACCGGTACACAGAGAAGAGAGATTACAAGAATGGCTAGACCCATTGGCATTCCTAAAAACTTTTGTGTTTTGAGTTTTTCAGGATTTGGCGGATTACCTTTATCTTCATACTTACTCATATTTTTGTAAAATACAAATAATCCGACCAGCATACCTACGCCTGCAGCAAGAAATCCCAAAGACCAATGTACCTGTTGCGCTAAATAACCGCAAGTAATTGGTGCTAAGAAAGCACCAATGTTTATTCCCATATAAAAAATAGTAAATGCGGAATCTTTTCTCTTGTCATTTCGATCATAAAAAGTTCCTAGAAAACTGGAAATATTAGGTTTAAAAAATCCATTACCAATTGCGAGCAAACCCAATCCCAAGAAGAAAATCCATTCGCTGTTATTGCCTAAATAAGCATTATAGGCTAATACAAACTGAGCACCTGCCATCATCAACCCACCATAAATAATGGTGTTTCGAAATCCAAGTATCTTATCTGCGATCATTCCTCCCACTATTGGAGCTGCATAAAGTAATGCGTTGAAAGCGCCATATACACCATAGGCCTTGGCATCAGCAGTTCCATCCTGAATCTGAGAGAACAACTCTTTGGTCATATAAAAGATCAAAAATGCTCTCATTCCGTAGAAAGAGAATCTTTCCCATAATTCAGTGAAGAAAAGTGTAAATAAGGCTGAAGGATGGGTTTTTTTCTGAGATAGAATAACGATTGGAACCCAAACGATCACAAAGATCCAGCCGAAAATCAATAGATACAGTGCAGTACTCATTTCCTAATTTTGTTTGATTGGGTAAACATACAATAATATTCGGAATGAGTAAATTATCTGTTTGTATTTAATCAGTTCTCAATGCTGATCTTTAAAAACAAAAAAGCCTCTGAAGTTACAGAGGCTTTATTCTTTGGTTTAATTCCCTTAAAAGAAATTACTCCGGTTGTCTTTTAGTTTATAACTGTTCTTTAATGATGCCATAAGATATTTGGAAATGGTATTCATGGCAGGATGCTTATAGAATCTTTTGAATGTTTCAAGATTAGAAGCAACTCCGGGATCCTTCTTGCTCGTGAGTTGAATGATATATGCGCCACTTTCTCCTTGGTAAGGGCCGCCAACCTGTCCAGGATTTAATTTAGATGCATACGTACAGATATCCGGTTCATAACCATACAAAGGAACCTGTTGACCATTGGTCGTTGCTTCGGTAGCTGTATCAACTTTAGATATGAATTCACCGTAAGTTGAACTTAAGGCTGTCACCGATCCTAACTTATCTTTTATAAACTTAAACTTCTTTTCATTCATTATTGCATCTTTTACACGGTCTTTAACAGCCATAGGATTGGGAAGCCCTTTTGGGTTGATTGCAGCAAGTCCACAGATTATGTATCTGTTTGTAAATTTCTTTACAGGATCCTGAGTAGTATATACTTCTGGTGAGGTACTTCCAACTTCGGTATTAGGATTGAATGCCCATCTGACCATGTCTCTTGTGGTATTGTTTGCGGCTTCTCCAATTTTATCAATTTTGTAGGTCGTTGAGATTAAATTCCCCGCATAATCCATTACATAAGTTTTTCCTTCACTGATGGCCTTGTTTAATCCTTCTAAAGTTGAATTCGATTCAATTAGTCTTTGAGCTTCGTCAAGCTTCACATTTAAAATACTATCGCCGGGTTGGATCGTTTCCGATATAGTTCCCAATTGCATTGCTGTTTCTTTGGTATAATATCTTTCTTCCAGGATTTCAATCAGGTGTAATCCAAATTGTGTTGCAACGATGTATAATTTACCTTTTTCACCGGTAAAAAACAATTTGTTATTGAATTCTTTGACCATCATACCCTGGGAAGCAAATCCAAGATCTCCCCCTTTAATGCCGGATCCGGGATCCTGACTAAATTGTACTGCTAAAGAATCAAATCTTCCTTTACCGGTTTCAATTACGGTTTTGATACTGTCCAATAATCTATTGGCAGCAAGATATTGATCCCTGGTCTCAACTCTTCTAAGGATATGTCTGGATCGAACTGAATCGGGAAGAATCTTCTTTCCAAGAATTTTAGTGATACAGTACTCCCCATTATTAATGTATGGTCCTAGAATATCTCCCGGTTTAAAATTTATTAATGTATCCCTTATTGCTTCAGGAGCTTCTTTGTATTTAAAATAGGTTTCATCAAATTTTCCAAAATTAGCTACTATGTATAAGGAATCTTTGGTCGAATTCTTAAAGCCTTCAATCTTAGACGCAATTTCATTTTGAATTCGAATTGAATCATCCAAAGTAGGATTAACTGCAATCATGCAATATTCTAAATCCCTTGTTTCCTCCTTATTTTCAAAAAGTGGTTTCTTCTTATTCATAAATGTTATGATCTCTTCACTGGTAATTGGACCAACCTCTTCATCTTTGACCAGATTATAGGCTATCCTCGAAAATAAAAAATCCAACTTTTCATTACTTTCCTGAAAATGTCTTTCAACCATAAAATTTGGCATAAAAAGTGCCCCTTTAACCAATCCATCAACTTTAGATTCTAATCGGTCTTTGATTATTTCTTTGGTTTGTATCTTCCAAAAATCAACCGCTTCTTGTGGCAATGAATTATTGTCAAGCCCGGTCTGAAACTGATTCAGCTGGTCTCTTGCAATTTGTCCTGTGTTTGGATCTCTGAAATTCCTTTGAACAATAGGCGATAATTCATTTCCGAATTGTAATTCCTTCAATTCAGCGTCCGTAACCATCAGACCATTAATAGATGCTTCTTTCTCAAGAATAGCTTTCTCAACCATTTGATTCCACACATATTCTTTCCTTCCAAATACATCTACATCCGTAGCATTTCGATAAAGAACATTCTCAGTCTGTTGAAATTCCTTCCAGCTAATATCTTTTCCGGCTACTGAAGCAACGTTTTCTCTATCACTGCCGCCAAAGAGCCAAGACGATTTGCCAGAGGTCATATCCATAACGATGAAGCCCAATAAAGCCAGAGCCATCAAAATAGTGACTACCCAAAGGCGTTTTCTAATGCTCGTAATAATTCCCATTTTATAAACTTAGTTGTTGATAATCAATTAATTACATTGAAAAAAATCGTAAAAAAAATGCTTTTTTTTTGAAAAGTTTTGCAAAGGTAAGTTCTTCCAGCCTGATTTTCAAAGCGATAAAGCAAATTTAGCTAGCTTTTAAGCTTGTTCTTCAAACTGCCCTTAGATCTGTTTAATATTCTTTTGCTCGAGGTGTGTCTTAATTTTATGATAGATTGATTTACCCACCTGACTTACAATATCTACTTCTTCAGCATCCATAATTCTTTGCCAGGAACCAAATTCTTTCAATAATTTGGAACGAGTTTTCTCTCCAATCCCCTTGATGAGGTCGAGTTCAGATTGTATCATCGTTTTGGAACGCTTATCTCTATGAAAACTTATTCCGAACCGATGTGCTTCATTGCGTATTTGTTGAATAAGTTTTAATGATTCCGACTTCTTATTGATATGAAGAGGAACCGGGTCATCCGGAAAATATATCTCTTCTAATTTTTTTGCAATTCCAATGACAACAACTTTATCGTGCAAATTCAGTTGATCAATGGACTTCATCGCAGATGAAAGTTGTCCTTTACCACCGTCGATTACTATTAATTGAGGAATAGACTGCCCTTCATCAATTATTCTTTTATAACGCCTATATACAATTTCTTCCATGGACGCAAAATCATTTGGGCCTTCAACTGATTTTATATTGAAGTGGCGGTAATCCTTTTTGGATGGTTTTGCATTTTTAAATACTACGCAGGCAGCTACAGGATTTGATCCTTGAATATTTGAATTATCAAAGCATTCAATATGTAAAGGAATCTCATTCATATGAAGGTCAGCTTTAAGCGTGGATAGTATTCTTTCAGTCGGTGTTACTTTTTTTATTCTATTAAGTGCTTCTTTTTGTTTCTGCATTTTAAAATACACTGCATTCTTCTCAGATAGTTCCAATAGCTTCTTTTTGTCACCAATCTTAGGAACCGTAACGGTAAGCTTAGAATCAATACTGATATTTCGAATGGGAACGATAATCTCCTGCGCAATACTGTTAAATTGAGTTCTTAATTTTTCTATGGCCAAAGACAAAATTACGGCTTCGTCCTCATCGAGATTTTTTTCAGCTTCAATAGTCAAAGTCTGATGAATCGCCCCATGTATAATTTTAATGTAGTTTATATAAACATATTGATCATCTGTCGCCATCCCAAAGACATCGAGGTCATGAAAAGTAGTACTTACTACTGTTGACTTACTTTGATAATCTTCGAATGCAGAAAGCTTGATTTTCCATTCCTGAGCTTTCTCAAAATTCATTTGATCAGAATACATTCTCATTCTTAAGTGAATATAATCCTTTACGGGTTTCAGATGACCTTTAAGGATATTTTTAATCTGATCCAGACGCTCTTTATATTCTTTTGCAGTTTCCAATTTTTCACAGGGACCAAAACAATTCTTGATATGGTATTCAAGACATACTTTATAATTAGCCTTTGACAAGGACAGTGGACTCAGATTGAGTGTACAGGTTCTCAAAGGAAATAGTCCTTTTATCAAGTCTAAAAGGGTTTGAACTCTGAACTTTGAGGTATAAGGTCCAAAATAAGTTGAACCGTCCTTGATTACTTTTCGAGTAAAAAACACTCTTGGAAAATCTTCATTCTTTATACAGATATAACTATACGTCTTCCCGTCTTTAAGCATGACGTTATATCTGGGTTGGTTAGACTTAATGAGCGTAGCTTCCAACAAGAGTGCATCATGCTCTGTTTCAACTACGGTGTACTCAATTCTGTTTGCAGACTTAGTAAGTGATTTAATTTTACTGGTAATGTGAGATTTGTCACCGAAATAGGATGAAAGCCTGTTCTTTAAGTTCTTAGCTTTGCCAACATAGAGAATAACATTTTTTGAATTTATAAAACGGTACACTCCAGGATCATTGGGAAGCGTTGGTGAAAGTTGCCTAAATTCTTCGCTGGTCAAAACTCATATAATTCAGACAAAGGTAAAATTCAATTTGATTTCAACTCAATGAGAATTATGGATAATAATAGTAGCTATTGAATAATAAGACTTACACCACTTTTTCTTCCTATTGCTGAAATCGCAATTTTTGTACTTATAAACTAGCTACTTTCACTTATCACTTTTGAAGACTTAACTTTACATTATTTCGAATTTCTCAACCTTAAAATGTTTAGAAATATAATGATAGTAATTTCAATAATCGGTTTGAAATATTTATCATAGCAATCCCTCCTTTTAAGTATAATCTTATGACTTATGAAAAAATGTGATTGTAGAATTCTGTATTATTGAATTGATTGTATTACTTACAATGATTACCTCATGCGAGGCATCCTTCTTTTTCCACCCGGTCTAAACATTGATCTCTGGTCCATTTGACCTGACATTTTTACCTTTCCCTGTTGTTTGAACGCCTGATCGAGCATATCGATCTGTTCTTTAAATAAATCTGTGGTTATTTTCAATTTCTTTAATTCCCGATAAGAATTATTTGCTTGTGTCCATTGATTTTTATTGATCTGAATATTGATCATTTGCATTAAGATCATAGCACGTTCGTTATCTGTTGGTAATTTGAGTGCGCTGGCTTTATTAAACCAAAATTCTGCGTCATTCTTATCACCTCTTTGCACCTCTATTGAACCCTTGATCAAATAATAATAGGCTCTGTTGGTTACATATAATAATTTAGGACTAAGTGTAAGATTGAGTCTTTTTAAGCAAGCATCATAATCCATCTTTTGCATCAATTGTGAAGCAGATTGGATCGTTCCCAACATGAGATAACTTACCAACATCAGAATTCCTATCAACATAAATGGAAATGCATACCAAAAACCATATGCCCACCATAATATTACTCCTCCAATCAATCCAATGAATATTATTGCAAACTTGAGATATATATTTATTGTAAACATTTGTTCAAAAAATTATTTGCAAAGGTAGTTGCTTTTTTCTAGTGAGCTTGTGCTTAGATAACAATTCTCTAAAAAATTCGTTGATTTGTGGTCTTTAATATTCTTATCGTTTTGAAATATGCAACTCAATCAATATTTATTATTAATTTTTTTAATTTGTTTTTCAACTTATGCGAAAGCCGACGATACTTCTGCACGGACAATACAAAAAGTTGTACAAAATCATGTTAATCAACAGAATCGTTTGAATCTTGCTTTTTCTCATTCTATTATTCCGCAACCCTTATCCATTAGAATTGCGCCCGGCTTCTTGAAATTATCTGAAGTTAAACAAATTATTATCCCGGAGAATAATAATGAAATCAAATTATTAGCCCGTCTCTATCAAAAATCACTCAATCTTCCCAATGTAAAAATTGTTGAATCAAAATCTCCAAAACCAGGAAAAGTCAAGAGTATTGTACTTCAATTACCCTTCGTTGACAGGCATCCGGATCTTTATACTATTCAGGTAAACAAAACTGGAATCCAGATCAGTGCACAACTCGAACAAGGACTGTTCTATGGATTACAATCTCTTATACAACTTTCTGAGCAAAGTAATTTTATTAAGATTCCTTTTCTGGTGATGGAAGACCAGTCAGAGTTTTCTTATCGCGGAATGCACCTTGACGTAAGTCGGCATTTTTTTACTACTGACTTTATTAAGCAATATCTTGACCTGCTGGCACGATATAAGTTTAACAAGTTTCATTGGCATTTGACCGATGATCAGGGTTGGAGAATTGAAATCAAGAAGTATCCTTTGCTCACAGAAGTAGGATCAATCCGAAAAAAAACGCTTATTGGAGCCTATGGTTCTAATCCGGTTAAGTACGATGATACGGAATATGGAGGATTCTATACTCAGGAAGAAATTAAGGAGATTGTTCGATATGCCAAAGAAAGATACATAGAGATTATTCCGGAAATTGAAATGCCGGGTCATTCAGCGGCGATTCTTGCAGCCTACCCACATTTAAGTTGTAATCCTGCTAAATCGTATGGTGTGGCTACAACCTGGGGAGTATCTGATAATACCCTTTGTCCGACCGATACCACCTTGATGTTCATGAAAGATGTTTTAAATGAGGTCTGCGAATTGTTTCCCGGAAAACTTATTCACATCGGGGGTGATGAAGTAGTAAAAGACGTGTGGAAAAATAGTCAGGAATGTTCAAAAATAATGCAACGTCAAAAATTGAAAAATTATGAAGAACTCCAATCGTATTTTATCAAACAAATGGATCTTCATTTAACTAAAAAAGGAAAAACACTCATAGGTTGGGACGAGATTTTAGAAGGTGGACTTTCACAAAATGCAGTCGTAATGTCCTGGAGAGGAACGGAAGGAGGGATTGCAGCTGCCAATCAGAAGCATGATGTAGTCATGTGTCCCGGAACACACTGTTATTTTGATCATTATCAATCCACTTCCATGGATGAACCACTAGCTATCGGTGGATATACGTCTCTAGAAAAAGTATATTCATTTCAACCTGTTCCCTCTGAGTTAAAACCTGAATTCACCAAATACATCCTAGGTTCACAGGGTAATGTATGGACTGAGTATATTCCGACTAATGAACAAGCTTTATACATGGCATTTCCAAGGGCAATAGCTTTGGCGGAAGTGAACTGGACAAAGACGGAAAACAAAGATTATAAAGATTTTTTAGGTCGATTGAAACATCATTTCGCTTGGTTCTCTAGAAATAATATTAATCTTTCCCAGGCATATTTAGACCTTCAGTATAAAACAAATCTTAATCAGAAAGGACTCTTCTTATATTTTACCAAACCTCCTGTTCCTGGAAAAATTCTTATGGAAAGCAAATCAAACGAGGAAGGTCTATTTCAGGAATATCTACATTCAGATAGCATCAATTTATTGGCATCTAAGGAATTTAAATGCTGGTATCAGTTGGCTGATCATACTTTGGGAAGGTCATTGTCTATTCAATATCAAAAAAGTAAATCCACGGCATCAAAATTAATTTTGATTAATCAACCCTCTAAGAAATATAGTTCAGGTGGAAGCATTGCCCTTATCAATGGAATTGATGCGCCAGAAAACAAATTTTCAGGTGTTGAATGGCTAGGCTTTGATAACGGATCAGATCTTGAAGCATTTTTAGAATTGGAAAAGGCAGATAGTATATCCCGTTTCTCTATTCAAGTCTTTCAGGAAGAAAGTTCATGGATTTATATGCCCTCAAAAATCGAACTTCTTGCCTCTGAAGATGGTAAAAATTACCAAACTTTAAAAATCTTTGAACCAGGTCTAAGACCCGGAAGATCCATCAATTTGATTATGAATCTGGACAAACCGGTATCATCCAGATACTGGAAGATATTGGTCAAGAACTATGGGATTATTCCTACTGGTGTACCGGGAGAAGGAAAGGGTGCATGGCTTTTTGTGGGTGAGCTCAGATTGGACTAAAGATTATTGGAGAATTCAAGTTTACTTATTAACAGCTCTTTAACTTACAGAATTATATTCCAAATATTATTAAATATTCAAATAATTATTCTTTTTTTAAGAAATTAATTATTTAATTCTGATTATTCAACTAAAAAGGCGAATATTATAATTTTTATTCTGTAAATAACTTATATTTTAAAATATAAATCTAAAAATTAATTGATTTGGTTTTTATATTAATTTTTTTAATAATATATATTTATCAAATATAGAGGAATTACTCTTAGATTTAACCAAATCATTAGTTGGACTTTAATTTGCACAATCACAATAAAAGGAACATTTTCATCATTTTACTTGTCTATAATATTGAAAACTGAAAAAATTATTCTCGATTTTGAAACAAAAAGTAAACTTCGAGAACCTTAATCCTATAAAATTAGAGTGAAAATGAAAAATATCTTCTTATTAACCTTCTTGATGCTATCGTACATTTCAATAGCTCAACTTAACACACCAGCAATAAATCCCAACAAATTCAAAGGGGTTCTCTACGATTTAAAAACCGGACACAGGCTTGAAGGAGCTTCCATTAGTATAGAATGTGACCAAACCAAGGTCAATACCTTAACTGATGAAAACGGATACTTCATATTACATGGTGCACCGACTAACTGTTTTACTGTAACCATCACAATGCCGGGATTTGAAAGAAAGGTTCTAGAACATGTGAATAATATACTTGAAGTAGAATACTATATAGGGCTTGAGCAAACTAAAGTTAAACAATCAATTAACTAAATCATACAATTGAATCAAGTATAAAATTGATTTAGAAATCACGCTGGATAAAGCAAAGATAAATGTTTTGATAAAAAGAGGAAAAAGAACCCGGTCGTAAGATCGGGTTTTTTTAACTTTTTACTATTGTAATTACACTAACACTATTTTCAAAATTTTCAGAATCAACATCCTATTGATATTCTCGCTGTACCGGTTTAATTTTCTATAGCAGATATTAGATACCTTTATTAGTTCTCGATATTTTTAAATCCAAATTTTTCAGTTGAGAACCGTCATGAGAGCCAAAATTCCATTAAAGTCAAGTGTTCACAGAATATTTTTACTGCCGATATTGTCATTATTTTTTTTAGGATGACTGAACGATTTCCGCAAATCGGAATTGCTTGCTACAGCACGACAAGTGAAGGAAACGCGAAAGCGGAATTAGAAAATGCCAGTATTTGAATACTTATTAGCACGCAATAGAAAGTCAATTGAAAAACTTGCATTAAAGAGTAGTAATTGAATACTTTTTTATTTCAGACAAGATGATACCTTTTATATCCAAACGATCAATGAGCTTACGAAATAATCTTATTGCAAAATCCTGACATAGGTACCCACTTTTTCCGGAGTAAAGGTACCCACCTTTCCAGCGTAATGGTACCCACCCTTAAATTTTATAAAGAACTGATGGCATAAAGATAAAAATTAATGAGATGT
>JADLHT010000060.1 GCA_020848695.1 Saprospiraceae bacterium | reverse complement strand
TACAATTTGAGTGATGCACCGGGATTTGATGATGATATTACGATAACAGGATCACAGTATAGTACGAATGCAACGGGTAATGCCGGTAATCCTGGTCCTGTGAATTTAGCAGGATCCGGACCATGGACATTGGCAACGAATCAGAACATCAATGCAGGAGCAACACAGACTTATACGATACCTGTAGATGTAACAGTTAGTCTTGCTGCAGGAAGCGGTGGAGATAATGTATTGAAGTCATGCGGACAGGCAGTTCCTGGAATACCAAGAGTTGGAGAAGGATTGTTCAACCGAAGTTTACTGGATCTTGATAGAGATGGTACACCTGACAGACAAGATTCAGTTTGTGCTGATTTGCCATATATTGTACATGAAAAATTCTTGGTGTCCACAACGCAAACTGGTGCTCGAACATTTAAAGTAATTTACAAAATAGAAGTAAAGAATTTAGGAACAACTACAGGTACATACGGACTGGCTGACGCTCCTCAATTTGATAATGACATTGATATTATTGGAGCTAATTATACCAGTGACGTTCCAGGATTTACAGGACCAACGAATTTGGCTGGATCTGGACCTTGGACACTTTCAACTAATGTAAATATTGCAGCAGGAGCTAAACAGACTTACAATCTTTCAGTAGATGTAGAATTTGATCTAAGTACTAGTACTGGTGATAAAGTATATTATCATTGCGGAAGAGCAAATCCAAATGGATTAACTGCAGGTGAAGGTCTTTTCAATGAATCAAGACTTGATCTTGATAAAGATGGAATTGCAGATATGAGAGATACAGTCTGCGCAGATCTCCCTTATGTTGAGCACGAAAAATTCTTTACCAGTGTCACAAAAACAGGTTTAGGATTATATACTGTAAAATATAGAGTAGACGTAAGAAACAGAGGTGGTGCAATTGGTCAATATGATCTTAAAGATAACCCGGGTCCGGATGATGATTTTGAAATACTAAATGCAAATTATACAAGCACGGCAACGGGACATCCAGCTAATCCAGGACCTTTGGCTTTGGCAGGTTCTGGACCTTGGGTACTTTCTAATGATCAAACAATCAACCCGGGAGCATTACAGACCTATAATCTGACAATGAATGTTCGAATTGATCTTCAAACTGCTGGAAGTGCGGGTGATGAGATTTATAAATATTGCGGAACAAGTCTTCCTGGTGTGCCTAGTAAAGGTGAAGGATTATTCAATGAATCAACCTTAGATGTAAACAATGATGGAAATCCGGATCAAAGAGATTCTGTATGTAGGGATGTTGAGATCGTCGATCTTGCACTAAGAAAGAAAATTCTGACAGCGGGACCATATAGTTATTATCAGAAACTTACTTTCCAATTTGAAGTAATTAATCAGGGTAATGTTTCTATGAGCTCAGTTGAGATTTCTGATTATGTTCCGGCTGGATATCAATTTATTCCTGCTGATAATCCGGGATGGACAGGGGTGCTTCCAACAATAAGTAGAATACTTCCTGGTGGTCCATTAGCAGCACATACGAGCCGGACGGTGAATGTTGTACTTCAATTAATTCCTAGTAACGGAGGAGCAAAAGACTGGATCAATTATGGAGAGATTGTAAGAACAATTGATCTTTCAGGTAATGACCGAACAGCTGATGATGAAGATAGTAATCCTGGAAGCGACGGAACAGGAGAAAGAGCTGTTTATCCTGGTGATCCTGCTGATGATAATATTTTAAGTATTGATAAAGGAGGAGAAGAAGACGATCATGATCCGGTTGGTATTGAAGTATATGACCTTGCTTTAAGAAAAGTTTATAAAGGAAGTTCAACAATACATTATAATGACGTTATTCCGTTTGAAATAACTTTATTTAATCAGGGTAATAGATCAGCACAAGATATTGCAGTGGTAGATTACATTCCTGTAGGTTATGATTGGGTTGTTGCTCCTAATGTTGGATGGACTTATAATAATGTAAGCAGAATGGCAAGCTATACTTATGGAGGAAAGATTATTCCTGGAGATAGCGCTAAACTGACCATCTATCTTAAGGTGTTGGTTAATTATTCAGGAGTTAAAGCTTGGGATAATTATAGTGAGATTAAATCAAGTAAGGATACAACAGGATTGGTTCGACTACAGGATATAGATTCGAAATTTGATATGATTTCGAACAATGATAATGGTGGAGTTCCGGATACCAATACGGATAACCATATCAGTGACGATGGTAATGATGGTAACGGCGACGGAATAAAAGATGAAGACGACCATGATCCAGCAAGGCCTAGTATAGTGGATCTTGCCTTAAGAAAGTGGATCTTTAATAAGAAGAGTTTCTACCTTCCTGGAGAAAATGTTCCATATATTTTGAGTGTCTACAATCAGGGAAATACTACGATGTCATCAGTGACTGTCAGAGATTCTGTAAGACAAGGATATGTATTCCTGCCAGGTTCAAATCCAGGTTGGAGTCAGACCGGTAATTTTGTAGAATATACTCATGTTGGTTCTTTAGTACCGGGTGATAGCGCACAAATCATTTTGAATCTTCAAGTTACCATTGCCGCAAGTCCTACTATAGAAGATTGGTGGAATTATGGAGAAATCAAATCTGCTAAGGATAGTGACAATAAAGACAGATCTAATGATGATGCAGACAGTAAACCAAATAGTAATTCAAACTATGAAAATCTTGTTAAACCTGGAGATCCTTGGGATAACATTATTGACGGACAGGGTCAAGTAGAAAATGAAGATGAAGACGATAACGATCCGGAAGAAGTTAAGGTGACTGGAGCATTAGGAGATAAAGTTTGGAAAGATCTTGATGGAGATGGTATTCAAGATCCTGGAGAACCTGGTATTCCTAACGTTGTTGCTATTCTTTATGATTGCGCAACAGGATCAATACTTAAAAAGGATACTACGGATGTAAATGGTAACTATTTGTTTGATTTCTTGATACCATTAAAAAGTTACTTTGTATCATTTGTAAATCCTGATCCGGTTAATTGTGGTTTTACATTTGACAATCGTGGTATCGATGACAAAAAAGATAGTGACGTAAATGCAACAGGTGTTGGACCTTGTACATTTATTGAACCGGGTGAGAGAGATAGTACCTACGATGCCGGACTTGTATCTTATGCCAGTTATGGAGATTACGTATGGCATGACAAAAACGGTAATGGTATGCAGGAAGTTGGAGAAGAAGGTGTTTCGAATGTGAAAGTAACCTTATATGATGCCAATACTAACTTGCCAATTAGGACAACAATTACTGATGGAAATGGATATTATAAATTTGAAAAGTTATATCCAGGAAACTATTATGCTAAATTTGAAGCACCTGCAGGTTGGACGGTAACAGATCCAAATCTTGGTCCTGATTTTAAAGATAGTGATGTGGATGGAAGCAATGGTCCTGGTACCAATGCAACAACATATCTTTCTCCAGGAGAAGATGATTTAACCTGGGATTTGGGATTGTTTAAATGCATCATGATTGGTGGTCGAGTATTCTATGACAGGGATATTGATGGAATATTTGATTACAGTGAGAATGGTATTAATGGTCTGGAGGTATATCTGATTAATGCAATGACCGGTGCTCAGGTGGCTAAATTAAAAACCGCAGTTAATCCGGCTACCCCTTCTGATGATGGATATTATAAGTTTCCATGTGTAAGACCGGGTATGTACTATGTAAAATTTGAAAGACCTGGACATTTGGCTGCTAGTGATCCTTTAAGAGGAACAGATAGAAACAAAGATTCAGATATTGGTCATGAGAATGGCTTAAATACTTCAAGAAAACTCACTGTAGTATCAGGTGATATGTTATTGAACATTGGCGCAGGATTCAGTGATAAAGCAGTCATGGGTGACTTTGTGTGGTTAGACGCTAATGGAAATGGTGTTCAGGATTCAGGTGAGGAACCTATAGAAAATGTTCATGTTTATGCAGTAAGTCCTAATGGAACTATTGTTTCAGAGTCTATGACTCAACCTAACGGTACTTTTAATTTGGACGGTATTGCGCAGGGAGATTACTATGTAAGATTTGAACCACCATCAAGTTATGGATTTACAACACCGAAAGCCGGTTCTGATCCAATCGACTCTGATGTTGACGGAACCAACGGATATGGCACAACCAGGACATATAGAATTAACGCCGGTGATGAAAAACCAACCGTAGACGCGGGTCTTGTGTTCCAGGTACTTCCATTGGAATGGTTGAGTTTCGATGGTAGATATAATGGAAGTTTTACTGAGTTAGATTGGTCAACAGGTGTTGAAATTAACAATGATTACTTTGATGTTGAACGAAGACATGAATCAGAAGCAGCCTTTAGTAAGATTGCTCAGGTTGATGCAAGTTCTGATAGAGCAGCAAAGATTCATACTTACAATCATGATGATTATGATGTATCAAGAAGCGGTATCTATTATTACAGAATTAAACAAGTAGACCGAAATGGTACATTTAGTTACAGTAAAACGATAAGTATCAAAGTACAACAGGCTAGAGAAATGACATTAAGCATTTATCCAAATCCGACGGATGAGAGTTTAACAATCGATCTTGGCTTGGCAGATGATGGCGAACTTGAAGTGAGAGTGTTCGATGAGGCCGGTAAGAATGTATTAACCAATCCATTTGGTGGATTCAGAAAAGCCGGATTCTATAGAGAAGCAATCAATACTTCAATCTTTGCAATTGGACAATACAACTTACAGATTAAGACCGCAACTGGATTGATCAATAAGAAATTTACGGTTGCGAGATAGATAAAGAACAAGAAAATTTTTAGTGATAACAGAAAGCCCTTGATTAAACTGATCAAGGGCTTTTGTTTTAATCGAATATCGCAGAAGCTTTTTTCAAAGAAGTAAAGCAGATATAGAAAATCAACTGTAAAATTTGAGTTTAAATTGAAATGAAGATTTTTATTCGTAATTTGCCTCCTATTTATTAACAATTCAAACAAATACAAAATGAAATCAAATTCGAAATTTAGTTGGCATCTTTTCTATCTCAGCCTTATCGGAGTAATAATGATAGGTTCTTCTTTTACAGGTAAGAATACCCTTACTTCAATAAATAGTAATGAAAGTGGTGCAATATCATGGAATGAAGCAATGTCTATGAGAAACAAATACAAGGAACTGGCACCTTTGAAGATTGAGTATAATGGTCAAAATGGCAAACAGATTAATACGCTTGAAGCATTTAAAATTAGCGCAACTAATTTGTTAGAAATTATACAAAACAATAAATCAGGAAATGGTTATAATGCAGATCATGTTGTCTTTTATTTAGGAGCAAAGGACCCCACAGATGGTAATAGCCTACCTACATTTCAATTGATAGCGGTCGGAATGAAAAACAATCAGCTAATGATTCCTGCAAATGTTAATGATAAGAATGATCCATCGAAGTCTTCCGTATTTGATAAAGCTGATCCATGTCCACCATTCTGTCCCGGAGAGTGATGTAAGATAAATGTTTACAGACTTTCCTCATTCCTTCTATTACTGTTGTCTTTTCCTGGCGGCATGGTTCGGAATCATGTATTTTAGGATTGTTTCGCGACCTTTTCTTTTTCTTATACTTTTAGTATGGCTAGTTTTAATTAGCGAATTGTTTGCTAAATATGTATCTTATGTTTGGCATCAATCCAATAATTTCGTCTATCATATATTTACGCCATTCGAATTTTTTATTTATGGATTTATTTATAGTCAATTACTTGGGGACAAAAAATTAAAAATCGTTATCAGTATTTTAGTTTTATTCATTTTTGTATTTGAAGTAATAAATACATTTTTTTTACAGAGTATTCATCAATCCAATACAAATACGATAATTGTCGAAAATATTTTTTTAGTTACACTTTCACTGATGCTTTTTATAAGAATTAAAGAAGTTCCGACCTATCAGAACTTATTAACTGAACCAGTTTTTTGGTTTAATAGCATTATTCTGATATATTATGCATTTAATATCATGATCTGGGGATTTCATAATTTGAAGGTATACAATCTCGCAAATCCACCAAACTTAATGTATGACATTAATCTTGTTTTTAGTGGAATGTTATATTTAATTTTTTCTATTGTATTGTATCTTGAAAAAATAAAGCCACAATCAAATTTAATCCACCATGGATAGTTCAGGTCTTCAATCTTCAGGGGTTATTTTTTTTGTTTTGGCCGGATTAGTAGTTATCGCTTTAATGTTGGGATTTATTGTCTATTTTATTGTTTCATATCGCCATAAAAAGAAAGATGCTGACTTGTTGAATCTGCAAAAGAAAGAAATCGAGGACCAAAAAAAAGTTGTAGAAAAAACTCTGGAACAGCTTGCAGAAGCACAGGACCATCTAATTCAATCTGAAAAAATGGCCTCACTCGGATTGCTAATTGCAGGTATATCTCATGAAATCCAAAATCCATTAAATTTTGTTAAGAATTTTTCTGAAATTAACCAGGAATTGATTTCTGAGTTAAAAGACGCATTGGATAATAATGATAATAACGAGATTAAAGAGATTCTAAGCAATTTGGATGAGAATATGTCTAAGATTGTATTTCACGGCAATCGGGCAGATTCAATTGTTAAAGGAATGCTTACCCATAGTAGGAATTCTCAAGGATCAAAAGTTGCAAAAGATATTAATGCTTTGGCCGAAGAGTACATGAGACTGTCCTATCATGGTTTTAAAGCTAAAGAAAAATCATTCAGCGCAACCCTAGAAACCGATTTGGCAAGTAATTTGCCCTTAGTTCCTGTCATTGAAGAAGAAATTTCAAGAGTTTTTCTCAACTTATTCACCAATGCATTTTATGCAACCTTCGAGAAGAAAAAACTTAATCCGGATCATTTTGAAGCCAGAGTTTTGCTTAAAACAAGTCTGTTCAATAACAGGGTCGAAATTCAAATATGTGATAATGGGAACGGAATCCCTTCCAAAAATATTGAAAAAATTTTTCAACCTTTCTTTACTACAAAACCTTCAGGTGAAGGTACAGGGCTTGGACTTTCATTGAGTTACAATATCATTAAAGCAGGACATGATGGTGAAATTAAAGTGGAATCAAATCCAAATGAAGGTAGCTGTTTTAAAATTTATCTAAAGTATGAATGATAGAATTATTCTCGTCATCGATGACGAACATGATGTGTCATGGCTTTTTAATCAAAAGTTCAGAAAGCAGATTAAAGACAGGTCCTTACAATTTTGTTACGCAGAATCAGCTGAAGAGGCACTTCAAATTTTAATAGAAAAACAGCCAAATATTAATTTGGTCTTTACGGATTTAAATATGCCGGGAATGACCGGATTTGAATTTCTACGAAAGCTTAATCAAAACTCGTATATTCAAAATATTACGACTTATGTTATGTCTGCCTATAGCGATCCGGAAAATATGAATATGGCGAAAGATCTAGGAGCCGCAGGCTTTATTACCAAACCTTTGGATTTTGACTACATCAAAGCTATTTTATTTCAAACCGACAAACCGGATTGACCTAAATCTTAGGCAATAGAAATGCTACTATCAAGGTATACATCCTGAATTGCTTCCAGAATCTGAATTCCTTCTTTCATTGGTTTTTGGAAAGCTTTTCTGCCTGAAATTAAACCCATACCACCTGCACGCTTATTGATAATTGCCGTTGTGACTGCTTCCTGAAGATCTGTAGCTCCTTTTGATTCACCGCCTGAATTAATTAAGCCTATTCTGCCCATATAACAATTTGCTACCTGATATCTGCACAGATCAATCGGATGATCAGAAGATAATTCAGAGTACATTTTTGGATTTAGTTTCCCGTAAGAAGAGTTACCCATATTTAATGCTGTGTAACCTCCATTGTTGCTCGGAAGTTTTTGTTTAATGATGTCTGCTTGAATAGTCACCCCAAGATGATTAGCCTGACCTGTGAGGTCTGCCGAAGTATGATAATCTACCCCATTGATTTTAAAAGCAGGATTTCTAAGATAACACCACAATATCGTACACATCCCAAGTTCATGGGCATATTCAAAAGCTTCAGCAATTTCAACCAATTGCCTTCCGGATTCTTCCGAACCAAAATAAATGGTTGCACCAACCGCTACTGCTCCCATATTCCAGGCATCTTTTACTGTTCCAAATAATATCTGGTCCGCTTTGTTCGGATAGGTGAGTAATTCATTATGATTTATCTTTACAATCATAGGAATTTGATACGCATACTTTCTCGATAACATGCCCAATACTCCAAATGTAGATGCTACCGCATTGCAACCACCTTCTATTCCTAATTTAATTATATTTTCTGGATCAAAGTAGATTGGATTGGGAGCAAATGAAGCTCCGGCAGAATGCTCTATTCCCTGATCTACAGGTAATATTGATACATATCCGGTATTTTTTAATCTTCCTGTTGCAAATATTGATTGAAGACTTTTTAATGTTTGATTATTTCTGTTTGAATCCTTCCAAATGAGTTCAATATTTTTACTAGAAGGAAGATGAAGATCTGATTGATTGATTGTTTTACATTCATGGTCTAATAGATAAGCAGCCTGTGCTCCTAGTAATTCTTGAATATTAATTTTTGACATTTTGCAGAATTGTAATATTGTATTTATTGGTTTTTTGTTTCGACTCGAACTCCTGTAGCCATTATCTTCATTTCTTCAAGAGGCTGAGTAATAGCTTCGATTTCTTCCTCAGATTTTCCTTCATCCTCAGCATAATGTTTTAAATCATCAACAGAAGTAATCTCTTTGTAAGCAATTCCGCGAACAACTACTTCACCGGACAATTCTTTTGGAACAAAAAATGCGTAATCTTTAAACTTTACAAAAAAAACATTGGTATCGCTCTCTGTATTGGCAAGGGTCATCCAACAGCCTTTAACTTTACAAACTCCGGTCACAAAACCTTTCACTGCACAATTAATGCTATCTGTCGTTTTTAGTTGATTCATAACATCTGCTACTGTTAACACACCTTCAGCTGAGATTGAATCACCATAATACAAAACGGTGTCTTGAGTACCAATTACCGTTTCCGGGTTATTGAGCTTATTCTTACACATCGCTAACCCAAATAGAGGAAAGAGAATCCAAATTAATTTTTTCATAAACTTTATTTGTTTGGCAAAGATATTCAGAACTTAAGTAATAAAAATCAGGAATAAGTAGTTATGCTTTGATAGAGTATGCTTATATCTAATTTTACAGCTTTGGAGAAATAAGGGAACTTGTAAAGTTAAGATTATCAAAGCATTATAATATATTATAAAAAATTGTAATATATTTGCGCTTTTATAATAACAAGAAAGATTAAAGATTATGAAACAATTCTTGCTCATATTATCATTGATTCTTCCAAGCCTATGTAGGCTTGAAGCACAAAAATGTCTCAGAGGTAATTGTACACAGGGATTTGGAACTATGACCTTTCCAAACAATAGTAGATATACAGGTGAGTTCACAGCAGGTTTGATGTCCGGAAGAGGAATTTTCTATTATGCTAACGGAAACAAGTATATTGGATTCTGGCTTAAAAATCAAAGACATGGTGAAGGGAAGTTAGTGTATAGTAATGGAAATATTTATTCAGGAAAATTTTCTCAGGATCGAATCAATGGATTTGGTTCAATGATTTATAAATCAGGAGATAAGTACGTTGGTGATTGGAAGAATGAACAACCCAATGGGAATGGTACATTTTATTATGCTTCCGGCGAAAGATATGAAGGTGAATTTCTGAAAGGAAGGTATAATGGAAAAGGAAAATTATTTTACACCAATGGATCCTACTATGAAGGAGAATGGAAAGACGATCAAAGAAACGGTTATGGCGAATATGTTGATATTAACGGAACATCTTTGGAAGGTTTATGGGAGAAGGATCAACCTTTGAAAGTTATTGAAACTTCCTTAGCACAACTTGAAGGTGAAAATGCAATCCATTCCGAAGAAAAATCAGACAGTAAACTTATTATAGTCGATCAGACAAAAGATACAATACAGAATGAGAAAGTAAATTCTAGATTTTGGAATGCCAGTCAAATTGATTCTGACAATGATCCAATAGAATTATTGAATATTGAAACTACAGAAAATGTACCCATTCAGAAAACTGAGAATAAAATTGAGATTTCTGATTCTTCTGCTTTAGTTCCTCAAGCTCTTCAGAGCAATAAACCTAAAGAAAATACAGCTGACAACAAATTATTGGAAGAGAGACTTCCAAATTGCAACACCAGTTATTGCAAAAGCGGTCGTGGTAGAATGGATTATGCTGATGGATCAAAATATATTGGAAATTTTGTAAATGGCGAGCCTAAAGGAAATGGAATTTGTTATTATGTCAATGGAGACCGGTACGAAGGGATGTGGAGTAATCATGCGCCACATGGTGAAGGCGTGATGTATTTTAAATCCGGATTGGTTTATGGTGCGCTATGGGAGAATGGTGTAGCAAAAAAGCAACTATCCAGTAAGCAAGAATTCATTTATAATGCAAATATCAAAACTGATAATAATCCTGAGATTAAAATCTGGGCAATGGTTGTAGGGATATCAAGATATGCTCACATGCCCTCTTTAAAATATTCTGATGATGATGCATATAAAATTTTTGCCTTTCTTAAAAGCCCGGAAGGCGGAGCGCTTCCTGATGATCAGATAGCATTGTTGATTGATGAAGACGCAACAAGAAATAATATTTTAAAATCACTCAATGAAATAAGTTTGAAAGCAGATGAAAATGATGTAGTAATGATCTATTTTTCAGGACATGGATTAGAAGGCAACTTTATTCCAATAGATTATGATGGATATCAGAATGCCTTGAAGCATGATGAGATTAGAGATATGTTGAATAAAAGTCATGCCAAGCACAAGGTCTGTTACGCGGATGCCTGTCATTCCGGTTCGCTACTTGCTGCAAAAAGTCCATTTGCCTCTGACCTCAATTTCTTCTATGATGCACTGGATAAATCGTTAGGAGGAACCGCATTTCTAATGTCATCTAAAAGCAAGGAGTATTCATTGGAAGATGGAGGATTAAGACAAGGTATATTTTCACACTTTTTAATCAGAGGACTAAAAGGTGAAGCAGACATCAACAAGAACAAAACAATAACCATCAAAGAACTTTTTGAATATGTTTCGAAAAATGTAAAAGATTATTCTGGTTCTGCTCAATCCCCTTTAATTGCCGGTGATTATGATGAGAATATGCCGGTTGGTTTTGTAAGAAGTCGATAAGAAAAATTACGAAGTTTATTTGAAATAATTGTCCAAAAGATTCAAGATTCCCGGATTTATAATATTAAAAGTAGTTTATGTACTATTCTAAATCATCAAACGGATAGAAAAGAAAAGTAGATTTTTAAATAGTACAAAATCGATTTCTTTTACTTTTATCTCCATATTGTTCAATGCAGAAAAACTCTATATTTGCATGGTAACATTTGATTTTTATTAATATTAATGATGAGTAATAGAGCAATTCCTCTTGTAGACCTGAATATGTTCATTAACGGAGATGCTACTCAGCGACAAAATTTTGTGATTGAACTTTATAGAGCTTTTACTGAAATTGGTTTTGTCGGAGTAATAAATCATGGAATTCCTGATATTCTTGTTTCAGAATTTTATTTGAGAGCTAAGGATTTTTTTAGCCTTCCTGAATCGGTCAAAAGAAAGTATGAAGTACCAGGTCTCGCAGGACAAAGAGGATATACTTCTTTTGGCAAAGAACACGCCAAACAGTCTAAAGTAGCAGACTTGAAGGAGTTTTATCAGATAGGACAATCCGTAGTCGGGGATGAGGAGTTACAGAAAGAATATCCAAATAATGTCATGACAACTGATATTCCGGAATTTACAAGTTTGGGAAACAGCTTGTATCGAAAATTTGAAGAAACCGGAGCACATTTATTAGGAGCAATAGCCTTAGGATTGAAGCTTCCTGAGAATTATTTTGAACTAAAAATCAGAAATGGAAACAGCATTCTTCGTGCAATTCACTATCCTCCGATTATTCAAGAACCGGATACTGCAATTCGAGCAGAACAACATGAAGATATTAATCTAATTACCTTGTTGGTTGGGGCTTCTGCAGGCGGACTTCAGGTATTAACCAAAGAGGATCAATGGATCGATGTGGTTCCACAGGAAGGCGAGATAGTAGTAAACGTTGGGGATATGCTTCAACGACTTACGAACAACGTATTAAAATCAACCACTCACCGGGTAGTTAATCCTCCTCGGGAATTCTGGCATATACCAAGACTCTCTATACCATTTTTTCTCCATCCGAGAAGCAATATGGACCTGAGTTGTTTGGATTCATGCGTAGAAATCAATAATCCATTGAATTATAATCCAATTACTGCAGGTGTCTATCTTAACGAAAGATTAATGGAAATTGGCCTGAAAAAGTAGTATTTTTGCACATAATTAAATATATTGAATATGAATTTATTATTTTTAGGAAATCTTGGGACTACCGAAATCCTTTTATTGGGATTCATTGCTTTACTTTTTTTTGGAGGAAAAAAAATACCTGAATTGATGCGAGGGCTAGGAAAAGGAATTCGCGAATTTAACAATGCTAAAAATGCAATTAATGATGAAATTCAGGAAGGCATTAAAGACGCTGAAAGAAAAAGTTTAACAGACAACCGATAAGATAATTTTAACCCTAATATTAGAAAACTTAGAATTTGTAATGCTAAGAGTAATACTTGCTTTTGTATTAGTAACAATTGTTTCAGTTGATTTACATTCTCAGAAATTTGGACATGTCAATTACAGAATGTTGATTGATTCATTAAATGATGGAAAATCAATTAATGATCAACTGAACCGTTATGAAAAATCCTTAACGGATGTTGGACAGAAAATGATCACCCAGTTTCAGAATAATTTTAAAAAATATCAAGATTCTGTTAGTAAAGGAAGTCTAAGCCAGGAAGAAAGACAAAAAATGGAATCAGATCTTGAAGTCGAACAAAATTCAATTTCAAACTATCAGAAGAGTGCCAATGAATCTTTAGAGAAAAGAAATGCAGAATTGCTAAAACCTTTTCTTGATAAGTTGTCTGGTAAAATTAAAGAATTCGCTGACAAAGAAGGTTACACTTTAATTTTTGACAGCAGTATGGGACTTATCAATTATCCCCCAACTTCGGATCTGCTTAAGCAGTTGGTTGATTTTGTTGATAAAAAGTAGTAAAACAGAATTCCTAAAGATTTCTCCTAATAATTTCATTAAGTAAAAAGGACCTGGATGGTAATCCAATTACACTTTACAGCACTTGAAAAATATTGACTTGCTTTATTAAAAATATCCCTGTTACAATCGTTTTTGATATTTTATCAAATACAATAAGACAATATTTATTCTTAGAAAAAGTTAAATCCTAACTTTATACGAGTGCATAGTTTGTTTAAATCACGGATTTATCAAGCTAATAAATAAATATTACCAACAGACCTTACCTTTTGGCAATGCTATACTACCCAATAAAAACCTGATCGGATTTCTTTCTTATTTGTAAATTCCTGATTTGCCTAGGAATTCAACGCATAAAGTATAAAATAATATTCTGTACTTTTTTCTGCTGGAACCAAAAGCTTTAGTAGCGTGGGCTATTGCTGCATTGTTTTTAGAATCATCTGAACTTCCCAGCTTTCCTTCTAGAAAGTTTTTCTTAAGTCTCTCAATCTCAGTTTTATCTGAACTGGCAACCAAGGCTGAGTCCACCTTATAGATACTTGGACCTAAAGCTTTTGCTACTTTGGTTAATAGGGATGAATCAACCTTAATACCTAAGGTTTTTGCTGCATCCAGGGATTCATTTACTTTTTCTTCAAATTTACTCATGATTATTTTATAAAATTAATTGAATATATTGCTCGAAGCAAAGTTAACTGAAAAAATAGATTGTTTGCACCTACTCTAATAGTTAAATAATTGATAAAATATATCTCTTTACGGAATTGAATTCTGAAGGAAATGTCATTACATCCAATTGCATAATTTAGCTTGAATCAGTTCACGATGTAATGTTCCATTTTCAGATTCTTGGGCTATAAAAGGGTAACTTCCTTCAATGGATCTTTTCTATATTCAATTGAAGGGTCAACGAATGTTATTTATTCTGCGAGACAAAAGCTCAAGTTTAAGTAACAAATTTATATGGAGAAATGAATTTCGAAATTCAATAAAGTTCTGAGTTTAGTGCAATTTGTATTGTTGGCGTTTGGCATATTGAAAAAATGAGTATATTTCGGCTTTGAACCATATTTTATATTTCAATGAATAGAATATTTGGAACCCTCATCTTACTTTTTTTATACACAGTAATAGATGCTCAGGATGTTCATTTTAATCAATATAATTTTGCCAGCTTGCACGTTAATCCGGCCAATGCTGGATTGTTTTCTGGATCTTATAGAATCGGTGGAGTTTTTAGAGATCAGGCATTTGCAATCAGTAGTCCGGATGCTTATAAGACCATCAATTTTTATTTGGACGCCACCCTTCCTTGGAAGATACGGAAGAACGATTGGGTAGGAATCGGGATCAATTTTGTCGAAGACCGAAGCGGAGAAATTAGCTTTGGTGGTGGTGGTTTTATTGGGCAGGCAGCTTACCATTTATCTATTAATCCAAAAACAACAATCTCCATAGGTGGACAATACGGTTCTTCAAATTATAATGTAAAGCGCGGGGACAAGGCAATAACCGAATCTCAGATTACTACACCCGGATCTCAGCCATTAAGCTTTAACAATGGTGCTAAATTCAAAGACATAACAATTGGTGCGGACTTGACAACTGCTCTTGGAGCGGCCAAACATAATTTGAACATCGGATTTGCCGTCGCCCGGATTAATAATCCTAGTGTTACCAATTTGAATTCAGGTTCAGCCCAAAAATTAGGCTCCCTTTTGACCGGAAACATTGGTTTAATCTACCATCTTAATCAAAAATTAGACTTGAGGAATAATATCTGGTTTCGAAATTTGAAATCAAGTAAAGAAATTATTCCACAATGCGTTGCAAGTTATCTTTTCAACATTGAAAAAAAGATTAGACTTAACGCAGGACTCGGGTATCGTACCGGCGATGCTTTGCAATTTATGTTTGGCGCTGATGTAAATAATCTTTCTTTTCAATTAGCAATAGACCAATCATTGTCAAGCATAAAAGCGGCTCAAAGTCCATCAGGACTTGGTGCAGTAGAAATTGGGGCACGATATATTGGAGTGATAACGAAGAAACCAAATCCTAAACCCAAGGTATTCTGCCCAAGATTCTAATCTATTCTATTTACTTTTTAAATGAATCTCTTCATGAGAAAAATATTTTTCCTACTATTATTTTCGGCTGTAAGCTTATCCATCGGTTGGACACAACCTGCAAATTCGAATACACCTGTTAAATTAAACAAAGCAGGTGAAGAGCAAATAGCTATTGGACAGTATTACAATGCACTTGATTTGTTTGAGAAATCATATAAGGAATTGAAGGATAAGAATGTAGCCATTCAGATTGCAAAGACACATTTCCTGCTTCGTGATTATAATAAGTCAGCAACATGGTATTCTAGAATATTAAACAGGGATAAGAAAAATGAATTTTTTGAAAACAGAGTTGCTTATGGACGGGCATTGAAAATGAACGGACAAAGTACCGAAGCAGCTTCAGAATTTAATTCCTATATTGCAACAGGTGTAGATGAATCTTTAAAAGATCAAGCTAGAATGGAACTAGCCGGTATTGCTATGATGGAGACAATGAAAGATAATCCTTCCATTATTATTAAGAATATTGGAAATAATGTGAATAATTCAGAATCTCAAAGCAGTCCGGTTTTGGAAGGAAATGAATTGTATTATGGATCATTAACAGATAAATCCTTAAAGAAAGATTCGAAAGATGACGGTGTCCACTATGCCAAATTATTTAGTTCAAGCTATTCAGAAGGAAAGGGCTATGAAAAAGGAGTTGAATTACCGGAGGAAATTAATCGTGAAGGATATCATACAACGAATAGCAGTATAAGTATGGATGGGACTATAATGTTTTTTACTAGAACCTTGTCTGAAGGAGGTCTTAGTTCAGAAAGCAAGATATATGCCTGTAGTAAGACTGCTTCCGGCTGGAGTCCTGCTATTGAAGTCAATGGTGTAAATGGAGACTATCTGGCAACTCATCCGATAGAAGGTGAGCTTTATGGTTCCAAAGTATTGTTTTTCACTTCTAACATGCAGGGAGGAAAAGGAGGGATGGATTTATATTATGCTACGAAGATTGGAGAGATTGATTATTCTGCACCGGTTAATCTGAGTTCAATTAATACCGCTGGAGACGAAATAACTCCATATTATCTGGACGGAATTCTTTATTTTTCATCGGATGGAAGACCAGGACTTGGCGGACTTGATATTTACTCAACAAGATGGAATGGTTCTGAATGGTCAGAACCCATGAATATGGGAATACCATTTAATACCTGTACAGACGAGTTTTCTTATAAAATTGGAAAAGATGGCGATCGCGGATTTTTAGTTTCGAACAGACCAGATCCTGAATCCAAGTCATTAAAAAGTAAAACCTGTTGTGATGATATTTATCTAGTTAACAAGAGAAAATTGGTGATAGAATTAATTGCTATCGTCAAAGACACAATGGGTAAATCCCTGAAGGGGGCGAGCGTACAACTCATTACAATGAATGCAGATGGGGAAAGCGATGTTCAGACCAAGACTAACAACGAAGGTAATCGCATCAGTAGCGTTCTGGATAAAGATAAGGCTTATAAAGTAGTAGTAACTAAAGATGGATATTTCCCACAAGAGATAAGCCTGAATACTGTTGGAATTGATAAGGATCAAACCATTGAAAAAGAATTTATCCTACGGGCATTACCTGCAGAATCCGAATTTGAAATTATTTCAATTAATGAGCCTATAAGACTGAATAACATCTATTATAAATTGGATGATGATAAAATATTGCCGGATGCTGTAAAGGATCTTCAAATTTTAATTGACTTGATGACTAAATATCCTGACATGGTTATCGAATTAAGATCTCATACAGATTCAAGAGCCGATGACGCTTATAACCAAAAGCTTAGTGAAAGAAGAGCCTCTTCTGCGAGAAGATGGATGATGAATAAAGGTATTGACGGTAAGAGAATTAAGAGTAAAGGACTTGGAGAAACACAAATATTAAATGGATGTACGAATGGAGAAGATTGTACGGAGGAAGAACATAAATTGAACCGTAGAACCGAGTTTGTAATTGTCGCAGGACCAACTACTATTGAGGTTAAAAAAGAGGTTCTGAATAAAAAAGCAGGTACCAATAAGAAATAAACAGGGATTTCTTTTATGTTTTTATGAGTATTGGGAAATGTTTCTTTTGGGTATTTATAATTTTATTAGGATGTAACAGTTCTAGAAATATTCAAAAAGATTACAAAGCAAAATATTCAAAGCCAGAAAAAAAAGATACGGTAGCAACTGACTTAGGACCTGCAAAATTCAAATTTGACAGCATCTACTACCACAAAGGGATAGTAAAACAAGGTGAACAATTAAAATTTGAAATTCCATTCTACAATAAAGGTAGCGAACCCTTAGAAATAAAGTTAATTTCTGCTTGTGAGTGTACCACAATTGATTGGCCTGTCTTACCCATTCCACCGGGAGAGAGAAGAACCTTGAAAATTAGTTATGATTCAAGGGATAAATTGGGATTACAAATTGTTGACCTAGATATTTTGGCCAATACTCAACCTGCAAATACTTTTATAAAATTCCAGCTGTTTGTTGAGAACTAGGTTTTGATCCGATTACGTGACAATCTGGTATTTTAGGATTTAAAAATGTTTAGAAAAATTGCCAGTGTTTACCATACATTTAGTTTTAATGTATATGTCAATATTTATTATATAAATCATACATTATCAATACTATATGAATAAAAGTTGTGCTTATATTCTGAATATTAATTCATAATAGAATTATTCACTTATTATCTAATATTCTGATTATCAAGTTAATACGTTAGATTATTAGCTTGCAGATTTTGACAAATATATATCTAGGGAAAACCCTGATTTTTTTCGAAAAGCAGTAAAAAACTTGCTTTGTTTAAAAACTCTGTATTAAATTTGTCGCGTATTCTTCCCTTTGTCTTTAGATCTTGTCTGATCTAATGCCTCAATCACATTGCCTGAAATGAGCAATTGTGAGTTTCAGGATTTTTTAGTAAATTATTTTTAGAAAACTATAAAATCTAAATTGTATGAGGCTTTTTCAATTAACAACCAGAATCATGATGTCAGCAATAGCTGGCCTGTTATTCTTTACCTCCTGTGTTAAGAATGAAAACATCAACGACAGCTACACAAAAACCCAAGAACTCAAAAACCTGAACAACGATTTAGCTGTACAGTGGATGAACCTTAGCTTCGTGTTAACGAAAGAAACACCGGGATTTACTTCTCCCGTTGCAGCCAGAAATTACGCTTATCTAAGTTTAGCGATGTACGAAGTACTTGTTCCCGGAATCAAAGGCTATACCAGTATGCAGGGACGGTATCAGGGATTTAGTAAAGGAACCATGAAGCATCCTAATGCTTATGGTGAAATTTCATGGGAAGCTTCATTTAATGAATGCATGTATAATCTTTACAAAAGATTATTTATCAATTCGACTCCGGAAGCAAAAAAAGAAATTGAAGAATTGTACACAAAACTTCAGACCGGATTGGTTGAACTCTATGGTGAAGACGTTATGCAAAATTCAAAACAATACGGTATTGCCCAGGCAAACGCTATTTTTGAATATTCTGTAACGGATGGTCAGGCAGAATCGTACCTGAATAATTACATTGAAAATATTAACACACCAAATCGTGAAGGAATCTGGTCACCTTCTGTACATGGCAACAAGAAACCATTACAACCCAAGTGGGGAGAAGTAAGAACCTTTATCAAACATCATGCGGAAGACATGAATATGGTTTCACCTCCGGAGTTTTCAGATGATAAAAACTCGTTATTGTATGCTTCTGCATTAGAAGTTAGAAACAGAGCGGAGAATTTGAATTTTTCAGATGAAGTATTGGTTAAGTATTGGGATGATGACAGAGAAGGCGATATTACTCCGGCAGGACATATGCTTGCCATCCTATGTCAAAGTCTTGAAAACGAGAATAAGGATTTGGGCTTTGCTGTTTATGCAATGATGAGATTGTCAACTGTAATGCATGATGCAACAGTTGCAGCATGGAAGACAAAGTACACTTATTATACCATGAGACCTGAGACTTATATTAGACAATATATTGACAGAGATTTTTTGTCATTAAGTAATGCAACAGCTACTCCTGAATATTCTTCAGGTCAGGCAGCTGTCAGTGCAGCAGCAGCAGAAGTATTAGGTGGTTTGTTTGGTTATAACTACGCATTCACAGATAAAACTTATCAATATCGTAAAGACATTGATGGTTCTCCAAGATCCTTCCAATCTTTTCAGGATATGGCTGAAGAAGTATTGAATTCTAATTTATTGGGTGGAATTCACTACCGTTTCAGTCTTGAAGCTGGTCAGAAGCAAGGTATTGATATAGCAAAAAATTACAACGCTATCAGATGATCTAAATAGGGTAAGTTTTCATGAAATGCGTCCCCGCTATCTTATCGTAGCGGGGATTTTTTTTAAAATCCGGGTTAAATTTTTTTGATAACTGAGTTGATTTAGAGGGTAGTTTGACTTTTTACCTCAGATATGATTCTTACTGATTCTTTGAGCAAATCTAGATTTACTTGTTCTTCTATTTGAAATGAATCGTTAATTCTTAGCGCAGCATGAATTCTCCTTATTCCTGTAGTTTGTATAATTGGTAAGATATTTTCAGGTCTAATAGATCCACCTGCCATGATCTCAATTTTATTTTCAGATTGCTCATTTAATTTATTAAGAACAGAACATGCTTCGATTGCTGTATTTTTTCCACCTGAAGTCAAAAGCCGATCAATCTGATAATTTTTTAGTATTTCCAAAGAATGAAAAATATCATCTGTTTCATCAAATGCTTTGTGAAAACATAATTTTAACCCTGATGACACAGCTATTACATCTTCTATAAAACCTTCGTCCAGAGTCTTGTTTTCGTTTAGTGATCCAAATACAAGGGTATCAATTCCACAATCCGCAGCAACCTTGATATCATCTAACATTATTTTTTTTTCGAGCCCGGAGTAAACGAAATTTCCTGAACGAGCCCTGATTAATAATGATAGTTCAGAATTGAAAATTTTTCTTGCAGTTATAATAAATGAAAATGAAGGTGTTATTCCTCCTTGAGAAAGATTCGAACACAATTCAATACCATCAACATTGTAAATGCTGGCGACTTCAACAGAATGAATATTTGAACAACATAATTCAAAAGTTACCAAAACAGCTAGGTTTGATCTTGAAATAAATCATTAAAACTGTATCGAATAAGAGCTTCAATGTCTAAATAAGAGAATTAGCCCCTTCCTTGAAGAAATCTCATATTGGCTTCATCCCAATTTATCACATTGAAGAATGCTGAAACATAATCTGCGCGGCGATTTTGATATTGCAAATAATAAGCATGTTCCCATACATCCAGACCAATAACCGGAAATCCACCTCCGGCTGTATTTGGCATAAGTGGATTATCCTGATTTGGAGTTGAAACTATATCAAGCTTTCCATCTTTATGTACAGTCAACCAGGCCCAGCCTGAACCAAATCGTGTCATTGCTGCTGCACTAAACTTTTCTTTAAAGAGATCAAAACTTGAAAAATTCTTATTAATCGCTTCTGCCAATTCTGCTTGAGGACTTCCTCCCCCGTTTGGAGATAAAATTTCCCAAAATAAATTGTGATTATAATAACCACCGCCGTTGTTCCTTAATGGCATATTGTTCATATCCATATCCTTAAGAATCTCTTCAATGCTAAGTGAGTCTAATACCGTATCCTTAATTGCATTGTTCAGATTGAGGGTATATGCTGCATGATGCTTTCCATGATGTATTTCCATGGTTCTTTGGTCGAAATGCGGTTCAAGTGAATTTGTCGGATATTTTAATTCAGGTAAATTGAATGCCATGTTTTTTTATATTTTAATTTTCGCAAAATTAGTTCGGAATTTTTATGGATATGCTATTTGCAGATAATTTAGTATATATTAAATAATTCTAGATTAGCCATAATCATCTGAATAGATAACTACAAATTTTTTTATAGATAAATAAGGATTGATTGATAATAAAGTTTAAAGAGTAAGTTTAATTGAAAAGATTTTTAATTATTATTCATTAATTCTTTAGAAAGTAAATTTTTCCGAATCATTCAATGATTCAATTCTAAAATTAAAATATTTAAAATTCAGGAAATCAATAGTATAAACTTAATGAATTTTTATTATTTATTATCAGCATTGATGCAAATCTTCTAACAGATTAAAGAATTTAATTAATTCTTCCAAACTTTAATGCTTGAAGGTACTTGTACTTAAATAGTTTTGAATGCACATGTTAAATATTGATACTCAATTAGTAATAGATGCTTAGTATTAGAAATGTATAAGTTTATGATTTTGAAATGAATATTTTTCCAAATAGTTATTGATTTTCTTAATAAATTCCTAAGAATTGAAATTATAATGTGCACATCAATTCAGAAGATCAATATTGTCTTGAAAAGCCTTAAATTTGTCCTCTTTTTTAAAAATTAAATCTTCTTTTGGTATTTATATTTTATGAATTATTTTAACTATATCTCCATTTTACTGATTTCATTACTCATATCTTGTAAGTCAAAAAACGACTTATCTCAAGTTACTAATGAGTTCAATGAAGAAGAATATAATTCTCTTTTTGACCCAAATCGCTATATGCTTCCAACCCCTGAAGGAGTATATATTCCGGAAGGTCTGTCTAAATTGAGTTTTCTAGAACAGATAATTTACAATCAGAAAATGCAAGGAAATTTGGATAGTATCGTGTTTAGGAACAATAAAGGAGTTGTTACACCCTTTGATACCTTGTTTAGTCCGTTTAGTACACAGAAATTAATTGTTCAACTGTACAAAGATCATACCGGCAAAGTTACAGATGGTGTTGCATTTGAAGTTACCGACGAATTTAAAAAAATGGTAAAAGAAGAGTATACTCCTTCAGATGGGTATATTTCAAAATATCCTAATCAAAAAGCTAAGAAAAATAGATTTCTTATTCCTACTCTGCCAAATGTCTATGTACCAAGTGGGTTGAGAAAATTGAACTTAATGGAAATCCTTCATTTTCTGGATTTGGGAACATTTGATGTTGAGAAGTATGACAAGAAGAATGATAAAGGTGAGCTGGTAGATGAAGATTTTTTAAAGAATAATACAAAAAACAAATTTATCCAGGTTTTCGTGGATGATAAAGATAAAGTTAAAGAGATCGTTGCTTATGATATGTCAGATGAAGTCAGTGCATTGTTAACTTTAATGAGGTTCGTTAGATAAAATTTATTTTAATCAGTTTGAATACAATTTAACTTGCTTCTTTAAAATAAGAAATGAATAATAATTAATTGATAATATGATTGCTAAAGAGAATATAAAGATTTTCAATCGGTTTACTCCGGAAATTATTAAATGTATAAGATTTCAAGGATTACTTTGTCAGAATACACTCATTTGTATTTTGTTATTATTTTTCTTTTCATGTAAGAAAGATGCCTCTAACACCGGATTTTCGGAGGAATTATTCAAGCTTAAGAATCCAGAGGAGACAGGAGTAAGCTTTAATAATACAATAGTTGAAACTCCATCAGAGCATATTTATACTTTTAATTATATTTATAATGGGGCCGGAGTTGGAATAGGAGATTTTAACAATGATGGATTGCAGGATCTTTATTTTGTTGGTAATCAGGTTGCCGATAAACTATATATAAATAAAGGTAATCTGAAGTTTGAAGATATATCAGAATCTGCCGGTATTGTCAATACTAATGGATGGCGTAATGGAGTCAGTCTGGTTGATATCAATAACGATGGTTATCTAGACGTATATGTTACCCGAGGAGGATATCAGAATGATTCAGTAAAAAATTCAAATCTACTTTACATAAATCAAAAAAATCTAACTTTCAAAGAAGAAGCCAAAGCCTATGGAATCGATGACCCCGGTTATTCTATATCTGCCAGTTTCTTTGATTTTGATTTCGACGGAGACCTCGATTTGTTTATATCCAACAGACCTGATCACTGGGGAATTCAGGAAGATGAAATTGCAAAAGAGAAGGAAAAATTTGTTAAAAATAAAGAGTACAATCCATTGGTGAGCAATAAGTTTTATTTAAACAATGGAAATAATACATTTACGGATAAAAGTGTTGAAGTTGGTCTATATCCGTCCTATGGATATGGATTATGCTCTGTCGCAGGTGACGTTAATGGAGACGGATTCCAGGATATTTATATATCAAATGATTTCATAGAGAATGATTATTTATACATCAATCAAGCTAATGGAACATTCAAAGAGATGGTTAAAGCCTTAACCAACCATGTCCCTTATTACAGTATGGGTGTTGACTTTGGCGATATCAACAATGACGGTAATGATGAAATTATTGCTGTTGAAATGAGACCAGAGGATTATAAAAGATCCAAAACTACAATGCCTAACATGCAACCGGGTTTCTTTGATAAGATTGAACGTATGGGATTTCATTCTCAGTATATGCACAATATTTTACAGTTCAATAATGGGAATGGTTTTTTCAGCGATATATCACAGATGGCGGGCATTGATAAAACAGACTGGTCATGGGCAGCTTTGTTCAGCGACTTCGATAACGATGGACTTAAGGATTTGTTTGTAACCAATGGATATCGCAGAGATGTCTATGATAAGGATACCAATGAAGAGATGAGACAGTATCTAGAGAAGCACAATAATGTAATTGACAGTGTTGAACAGATTCTTGGAATTCTTCCTTCCGTGAAGTTGATAAATTACATATTTAGAAATCAGGGTGATTTAAGCTTTAAAAAAATGATGACTTCATGGGGAATTAAAGAAAATAGTTTTTCTAATGGAGCTGCAATCGGAGATTTGGATAATGATGGAGATCTGGATATGGTTGTTAATAATATTGACGATCCTGCCTTTATTTATGAAAATCAAATCAACTCCAATGAGAATTATATTAGAATAAAATGTTCAGGAGCGCCAGGTAATTTATTAGGTGAAGGAGCTAAGGTTAATATCTATTATGGCAATCAAATGCAGTATGTTCAAATTAAAACATCAAGAGGATATTTATCCGCCAGCGAACCGATTGCTCATTTTGGTTTGGGAAAGACAGATAAAATAAATAAAATTACGGTAGTTTGGCCGGATTTTACGAGCGTTGAAGTTACCGATATAACACCTAATCAAACGCTAACGATTGATTACAGCAAAGGAGTAAAAAGATATCCTCAGGCAAGAAATAAGAAAAATATTTTTGCAGAGAATACCTTGAATAAGATAAGTCCTCCATATTATCACACAGAAAACAACTTTAATGATTACAAACAACAACGATTATTGCCCTCATCGATGAGCAGACTCGGACCATTTATATCTGTGGGTGACATTAACGGTGATACAAAAGAAGATTTTTATGTGGGGGCAGCTCATTACACAGCTGGACAACTTTATATTCAATCTGATTCAGGAAAATTTATTGCAAAGAAAGTTCCCCTATTCGAAAAAGATAAGGAGTATGAAGATATGGGTTCGCTGATTTTTGATGCAGATGGTGATGGGGATAATGATTTATATGTTGTATCAGGAGGTTCGGAATTTGATGAAGAGATGCCTATTTATCAAGATCGATTGTATATAAATGATGGTAAAGGAAATTTTACCAAAGATTTAAAAAGTTTACCTAAAATAAGATCCAGTGGAAGTTCAGTAATTGCATTTGATTTTGACGGTGATAAAGACTTGGATTTAGTTAGAGCTGGTAGAACAATCCCTAATAAATATCCTTATCCACCAAAGTCTTATTATCTGGAAAATCAAGGAAACGGAACTTTTAAAGATGTGACAGATGAAAAAGCATCTGAGTTGCGAAACATAGGAATGGTAACCTCAATGATTACTCAGGATGTAAATAATGATCAACAAACTGATTTGATACTTGCCGGAGAATGGATGCCGATAACCGTTTTCGAAAATGATAAAGGAAGACTTCAAAAGGTAAGTGAAGAAAAATATGGATTTACAAACACAGAAGGTTGGTGGAATAGGATATATTCTGTAGATATTGATCACGACAATGATCTGGATATTGTGGGAGGAAACTTAGGTGAAAATTATAAGTTTCATGCTTCTCCTGAAAAACCTTTTATGGTTTACTGTAATGATTATGATGCAAACGGAACCTATGATATTGTTTTGGCAAAATTTAATGGTTCAAACCTGGTTCCAATAAGAGGAAGACAATGTTCATCGGAACAAGTACCGGGTATTGCAACAAAGTTTCCTAATTACAATTCATTTGCGGATGCGAATTTGAGTGATATTTATGGAGAAGGCTTGAAATCCGGAATCCATTATGGTGCCAAATTATTTGAAAGTGTAGTGTTTAAGAATGAGAATGGTAAGTTTAAAGTAGAGCCAATGTTGAAAATTGCACAATTTTCAACTATACAAGGAATTGTATCTGAAGATTTTGATGGAGATGGATTTGATGATCTTGTATATGCAGGAAATAATTTTAATGCTGAAATTGAAACTACAAGAGCGGATGCATCAGTAGGATTATTTCTGAAAGGAACTAAGGAAAGTATAATGCAATATCCCATTGGTCCTGCTCAATCAGGATTTTTTGTTCCGTACAATGTGAAGGATATAAAAGCCATTAAAGTTGAAGGTAAATATAGCTTACTGGTTGGTGTCAACAATAATGCCTTATATTATTTTCAAAATATAAACTAGATCAAATATTTAAAAATTAGATTCAAATTTTTTAAATGATCTGGAGGGATTTTAGCTTTAATAAAAGAGTTAGTAGTAGGTAGATTCAAAGTATTTTTTCCTTATTTAAATCTAATCTAATTAGAATATTAGAAAATGCAGTAGATAGATTTAAGAATAGGAAGTATTGATAAATTTTGAATTGAATAATTCATTTTTATTTGTGTTTCATTAGAAGTGTCAAAATATATGAATGAATTGAATAAATAATAATTATAGTATTATATGAAAAGTGAAAAAATCATGAAGCAAAGCCAAAATATTTTTATTAGCATTTTGCTGATATTTATTGTCATCTCATGCGGCGATTCTGCTTTAAAGAGAACTAAGGTAGATCCAAATCTTCCGTCTTTTGAATTGATACCTTCTACAACAAGTGGCGTTACCTTTGCCAATAATTTAGATCCTAAGAATCTTCCAAATCCATTTGAGTATATCAATGTTTTCAATGGAGGTGGTGTTGCGGTTTTTGATATCAACAATGATGGCTTATCCGATATTTTACTGACAGGTAATATTGTCCAGAATAGATTGTATTTGAATAAAGGAAATTTTAAATTTGAAGATATAACCGAAAGTTCCGGTATTGGCAAATTTCAAGGTTGGTCAACAGGAGTGGCAGTTGCAGATATCAATGATGACGGCTATTTGGATTTTTATGTTTGCAGATCATTCTTAACAGTTAACATGGAAGATCGTGAAAATCTGATGTTTATCAATAATAAGAATAATACTTTCTCAGAGAAGGGTAGCGAAATGAAGATTAATGATAATGGTCTAAGTATTACTGCCAGCTTTTTCGATATGGAACGTGATGGAGATTTAGACCTGATTGTAGGTAATCATCCTCCTGATAGATTAATTCAAGAGAAATTTCATTACAGAAGATGGTTAAATCCGCCTATGGAGACTTCCAATCATTTATACAGAAATAATGGAAACGGAACATTCACAGATGTAACCAAAGAATCCGGATTATTGACCTATGGATGGACACTGGGTATTGTAACCTCTGATATCACAGGTGACGGATATCCCGATATTTATATTTCAGTTGACCATGAACAACCGGATTATTTTTTAAAAAATCTGGGAAATGGAACTTTTAAAAATATTGTAAACTCAGCATTCAAACATACTTCTTTAAGTAGTATGGGTTGCGATGCGGCAGATATCAACAACGACGGATTATTGGACATTATGGTATTGGATATGTTGTCTGAAGATAACTATCGCGAGAAAGTTAATATGGCCTCCATGAATATTGAACGCTTTTGGAATTATGTAGATGCAGGATATCATTATGCATATATGAGAAATATGCTCCAGTTAAATGTAGGTCATGAAAAATTTATCGAAATTGGTCAAATGAGCGGAATACACAATTCCGATTGGAGTTGGAGCGTATTAATGAATGATTTTAATCTTGATGGTAATAAAGATATTTTTATTTCAAACGGATACTACAGAGATTTTTTAAATAAAGATAAGTTCAGACATACTCTGGAGGAAGCACATGAAATGAACCAAAAAGGAGAATCTGAAACTACGGTTAGAAGATTTTTAAGACAACAGAATGAACTTATGGGTTCAACAAAAATTCCGAACTATTATTATGAAAGTAAAGGTGATTTAACCTTTGCAGATAAGTCGGCAGAATCAGGATTGAACTATAGCGGATTTTCATCGGGTGCTGCTTACGGTGACTTAGATGGTGATGGTGATTTGGATTTGGTTGTCAATAATATTGATGAGCCGGCTTTGGTTTATAAGAATAACGCAATTCAAAGATCAGAAAACCATTTTGTAAAAATTAAATTAGAGTCGCCCAAGTATGCATTTAAACTTAATTCAAAAGTTGAAATTGAAACGAATAATGGATTACAAGTTAATGAACTGATTACAACCAGAGGATATCAATCTGTTGTGGATGATTATCTATACTTTGGATTAAATGGACAATCGCAAATTAATACTTTGAAAATAATCTGGTCAGATGGAAAAGTTCAAAAATTGGAAAAGCTTGGGGTAGATCAATTGCTTACATTGAAATACTCTGATGCAAAGCAAGAATCCAATTCAAAAAGTAAAAAAGATGAACAGATTTTTTCTGAGAGCAATGAATTTATAACACCTGCATTTGTACATAAGGAAAATGTTTTTGATGATTATCACAAACGACAAATATTGCTTCCTCATAAAATGTCCCAGTTTGGACCCTGTGTTGCTGTAGCTGATGTTGATGCAGACGGTGCTGATGATTTTTATATTGGCGGAGCAGCAGATCAAAGCGGTGTATTATACACTCAAAATTCTTCAGGATTCTTTAGTCCATCTGAAAATAAGGTATTTGATGAGGATAAGAAGTACGAAGACTTAGGAGCACTTTTTTTCGATAAGGATGGTGATGGTGACAAGGACTTGTATGTAGTGAGCGGTGGAAATGAATGGGATGACCCAAAATTGTATCAGGACCGACTCTATGAAAACAATGGTTCCGGTGTTTTTTCAAAAACAAATGCATTGCCGCAAATTTCAGGATCGGGATCTTGTGTTAAAGCAACTGATTTTGATTCTGATGGTGATCTGGACCTGTTCGTTGGTGGTCGGTTAAGTCCAGGAAAATATCCATTCCCGGGTCGTTCATATCTTTTGGAAAATAACAATGGGGTATTTAAGGATGTCAGTTCCGATTGGGCCCAAGGCTTGTCAGAAGCGGGAATGGTTACGGATGCAGAATGGGTAGATATAAATGGTGATAAAAAAATTGACTTAATGGTTGTGGGTGAGTGGATGGAAATTACTCCCTTTGTAAACCACAATGGCAAATTGATTCCATCAACCAATGAATGGGGATTAATAGGAACCAATGGCTGGTGGAACAGAATAGTTGCCGCAGACATTGATCAGGATGGCGATCAGGATTTCATAGTAGGCAATCTGGGACTCAATTATAAATATAAGACCAATGAGAAGAAACCATTCCAGGTTTACGCAGGTGATTTTGACCGTAACGGGAAGTCTGATATTGTATTAGGGCAATATAAAAGGAACGGAAAACTCTTCCCGGTAAGAGGACGTCAATGTAGCAGTGAACAAATGCCTATGATTTTGGAAAAATTTAAAAATTATGATTCTTATGGCAAATCAACCTTGCAGGAAGTTTATGGCGAACTCCTGGTGGATGCTTTGCATTATGAAGCCAAGATGTTTTCAAGTGTTATCCTAATTAATACGGGGTCAGGTTTTGAGATTAAATATTTGCCTAATCGGGCGCAGACCTCTCCTGTTAATGGTATAGTTTATTTTGATTTTGATAAAGACGGTATCAAAGACCTTGTATTAGGAGGTAATTTAGATGTATCAGAAGTTGAAACCGGAAACTGTGATTCCGGGGTTGGACTATATTTAAAAGGGTTGAAGGACGGTACTTTTAATGTCGTTGAGTCCTATCAATCGGGTCTTTATATAGACAGGGATGTTAAGAACATCGCTTTGATTGAAAATACTTATGTTGGAAGTCCAATGATACTTGTTGCAAATAACAATTCGGCTATCCAGCTGATTTCTATTAAAAGCTCAAATTAAGTTTTATTTAACGAAAAGAACTGATTAATTGATTTTAAAGTATATTATATATGTTACATTTTTTATATATAAAAAATTATTAAATGTAGGTATATTAAGACAGGTGTATGTCAATATCTTTGCAACTTAATGCATGTGTACATAGTGTACATTTGTTAGTTATAAACCAAGCTCAGACTCGATTCTCTCGGCAGGCGAAGCAACCTCTCTGATTATCCAGTCTAATTTTATTGAAAATCCAGTGTGAACTGAAAACAAAGTATTTCTGATACTTAGAATTTAGTTTGTATTGAAGATAAGAGTGTCATACTGAATGAAGTATAGCACGAAGTAATAGGTCTAAGGGTCTATTGACTGATTTAATATTTGTAATTATTAATTTTTAAAACATATTTATTAACCAAACTAAATCTCATGAAAATGACGAATTTTAAATCTCTACCGAATCTGTTTGGGGTGTTCGTTGGTTTGATAATGGTGTTCTGTGTAAGTCTGAGTTCAGAAGTTTCTGCTCAGGCTCGCTTCGGATTACCTATTCTCAAAACAAAGAATGAAATCGCCCAAGTCGCCGATGAGCAAATTGCCAGCTTGTCTGAGGAAAGACAAAAATCCTGTACTATTCAGGATCCTACCGCTCCTTGTGTTAAGCGAATTTTTGCCTTAATGGAATCTTACAATTTAATCAAGGGTTACATCATAGATATGCCCTGGATGAATGAGTATGAAATTCTAAAAGCTATTTATCCAATCTCAAACATGCATAATCTTAGCGTACTTCCGCAGATTATTAATAATGAGGGTTTCGATAATCAGCAGTACAATCCGTACTTCACAGAAATACTATTAAGAGTAAAACAGTAAATAATTTCCACAAGCCATTTATAAAAAATTGAAAACTCATTATCTCATGAAACAAAATTTATTAACGAAAATTTTACAGGTCAAACTGAGCATACTATTAGTCTGCTGTTTGGCTTGGAATCAAAGGGTAACTGCCCAGACCTTACCACAATCAGGAACTTGTTTCTTTGTAGGTGAGACTGTTATAGGAGGTGTTAATACCAATGACACCCTTCCGGTTGTTACCATCGGATTGGCTCCGGGTAGCTGTGCTGCTTTAATCACAGTTCCTAAGCCACCATTAAATGTACCCGGTTGTGCTTCTCTTCAGGAGAACAGACAGGGAGTTGCAGTGGATGCATCAGAAGTAGGATGTACTTTTGGTGGTTGGGGTTGTAATACAACTTTCGGCTGTCAGAGTGTAACAACTACTACTGTCGTAGGTCCTGCAACCTTTGTTACTCCTCCACCGGCGACACCACCTCCGGGAGTATGTGCTAATTTGCACGTAGGTACTCCGGCCGCATTATTTGTTACTAACAATTGTGCCGCTACATTTGGTGCTGCAGCATATACTTTGCAAATAGGTCCTAGCAACGGAGGACCTTGGACTACTTTAGCACCATCAATTATTTTGGGAAATGGTAACGTATCTTATACCTTACCGGTTCCTCCTGCAGCTTACACAGTTGGTAATAACTTTGTAAGACCGGTTTCCAATTGGGGTGCTACTACCTTTGGTGAAGGTAAACCAAGATTCCAGTTGAGAACCTATGGTGGATATGTTGCCTGTCAGGATAGTATGCAGATTGGTCCTCTGGATACGTTTACAGCTTCTGCCGGACGTTATTACAGAGTATTCAGAAGTGTTACAGCGAACTGTCAGTTGGTCAGAGCAGTATTACCTATTCAGGTGGCTGACCTTGAACCACCTACATTCTTACCGGCTTGTCCTAAAGGCAACTTGGTAAGTCTGAATGCAGGTCCTGGTGAATGTGAGGTATCTTGGGATGCTCCACAATTCATGGCAATGGATAACTGTCCAGCCAACAGTACTTTTGGCGCTGGTGCAAATCTGATTAGGGGATGTCCATCTACGGGTCGTTTTGCTTCAGTAGAAGGTGTTACCTCAGGTTTGATGTTCGATTTAAGAAATATAGGAACTTCTACAATTGGTGTGGTTGGTTTAAGATCTTGGTTCTGCCATTCTCAACCACCAACTTCCGTTCCTGATGCACCTTACCAATTCTGGACAAAAACTGCTGCCAATACAGGTTGGAGACCGGGAGCTGTTGGTACGGTAGCCGGAAACGGTGGCTGTATTTCAGGAACTTCATGGCCATTGTCTCAATGGACATTGAAAGCTACTTCAGCTACTCACAAGGCAGTTCCTGCCGGTATTCGATTGGGTGATGACAGAATCAGCGCTCGTCAATGGGTATTGTTCGGTGCAAATGCAACCAACAATGATACCTTTGATCTACGTTCTGCACAGGTAACTTCAAGAGTTGTCTGCGGTAGAACTATGAATGATACAGCAATCGCTCCTGCATTGGTACTTGCTCCAGGTGAGATCAGAGGATGTTTCCTTGCTGGTGCTCCTGGATCTAATGGATCAATTTGGATAGGTGATTTCAATACCTGTTTAGCTCAGACCGGAAATGCTGATTTAGCTATTAACCCTACTGGTTCTAATGGTATATATATTACACACAATAGCAATGCACAGATAGGAGGTCAATTCCATTGTGCATCATGGGGTTTCTCAGGTGATATATTCACAGCTACTGGAGGTAATATGATCATACCTGAACAATATTGCGGTCAGCCTTACGCTCCGGGATGTTTCTTCCCGATTGGTTGCACAAGATTGTGTTACAGAGCTACAGATGCTCAAGGCAACGTTGCTACTTGTGAATTCAACGTATGTGTTAATGCATATCCTAATCCGATTACAGCCTTGGCTTGTCATGACAATGTACAGTTAAGCCTTGATGAAAGCTGTCAGATTACCTTACATCCTGATATGTTCTTGTCCGGAGGTCCTTATAAGTGTTACGATGCTTATAGAATCCAGGCCAGATTATGGACTACAATAGGAAGCGGAGGATTAATTGACAGAAATCCAAATCTTGCCGGAGTTCAATTGAATGGCAATGATATTGGACGTGACTTTAGAATTACAGTGATTGATACAGCAACCGGAAACAGCTGCTGGTCTCACGCAACGATAGAAGACAAGTTGGCTCCAAGACTAACCTGTCCTGCAAACATAACAGTATCCTGTGCAGCTGGTATTTCACCTGCAGTAACCGGAATACCACAAGTGGTAGAGAATTGTGGTGGTGTTAGTTTGTCATACAGAGATGATGCAAATAAAGGAAGCTGTGCACTAGGTTATTCATGGAGAATAGTTAGAACCTGGACTGCTATTGATGCTTCTGGTAACAGAGCCACTTGTAGTCAACTTATAACTGTCGGAATCGGAGATTTATTTGATGTTACAGTTCCTAGAAACTTTGACAATCTGGATGCTCCAATGTTGAATTGCAACGAAAAGATTGACAGAAATAAAGACGTATCACCACACATGTCAGATTTCCCTGAGTGTGCTGATGGTTATATATTGGATTCTGCATATTGGTTGGCTAATCCTAATCAACCTAATATCTATCCGAACAGAAGATTACCAAGAGTACTTGGTTGGAATTGCATCGATGATGTGACTGATCCTAACTATCGTCATCCATCACCTGATCCTGTATATTATCCTCAACACAGACAGTGGTCACCACAGAACCCACTTTGCTGGGGTCCTAATACACATATCATGTGGATTGGTACTGGAAGACCAGGTGGAGTTGAGTGCTTTAACTTCGCAGTTACCTACGAAGATATCGTATTTAGTTTAGTTACTCCTGCAGGTTGTGATGCGGGTCCAGTTGGATGTTACAAATTATTGCGTAAATGGACAGTGATGGACTGGTGTACCGGAGTTATCGGAGGTCATAACCAAACTATAAAAGTAGGAGACTCAGAAGGACCGCAGGTACTCTATCCGGATTCTGCAAGAATCAACATGGAGTCATATTCATGTAACGGAAGATGGGAAGTTCCACCGGCCTGGTTAATAGATAATTGTTCCAATGAGATACATTATTCAGTTGAAGTTG
>JADLHT010000059.1 GCA_020848695.1 Saprospiraceae bacterium | reverse complement strand
CGAAAAAGGCAAAGCCTGTAATTTTGAGCAACACGGCATACGACTTCCTGCGAGAAACCATGCCAGCATACCTAATTTTGTGAATTATCGATTGGGATACGAACCAGTGTGTGACAGCACACTGCAAATGACCTGGAATGTTGATTTTAAGAGTGATTCAAAAGAATTATTTGTTTACCCAAATCCTGCAAGCATAGAATTAAATATAGCACTGTCAGATGAATACCAGCAGATCAGCTCTATCTTCATACGAGACATTCAAGGCAAATCAATATTATTTAGCAAGACACAATCCCACTCCTATAAGACGAAAATAAAAACTACTGATCTGAATACTGGAATTTATTACATACTCGTCACTGACGAGAAAGGAAATGTATGGAGAAGCAGATTTATAAAAAGCTGACTGAACTAAGTTATACTTAAGAAGTAAAAAACATTGTGAAAGGAAGAGATGAAATCAGATGAGGTGAAAGAAATGGAGAATTTCAAATCTGGCAACATTGTATTTATGGAGATAGCTGCCAATCGTTATCAAGAGATGACCAAAGCTGGAAAACAAATTTATTTTTCACTTTTGGCAGTTCGTTTGCAGCTACCGAGCAACTTCAAAGGACGGTTCTTTTCAAATTGCTGACAGGATAATTTTAAGACTTTAGGACACCACTTTTTTAATCTACAAGCCCCTGCTTCGTATTTTTTTTTTTCCCATGCGTAAAAAAATTGAAGTTTTATTGTCTATACATATCACACACATTTGCCTTTGACTGCAACTGCACGAAATCAACCTAAAGGCAATGTCAAAAGAGTGTAATCACCAGCGCTTTATTCCACTTAGTAGCAAATTCACCATTCTAAAATTCTACCTTTGTCCCAGAAAATATTTAAAGAACTTTGAGCCGAATACTACTAATTGACGATGAAGAAAAACTTAGAACCCTACTGGCTCGTATTATCGGTTTAGAAGGTTTTGAGGTCGTGCAGGCTGCCGACTGTAAATCTGCGCTAAAGAAGTTAGAGCAGTTCGACTTAGACATTGCCCTTTGCGATGTAAAGTTGCCGGATGGCAACGGAGTGGAACTTTCTAAAAAAATCAAAGACAGATTTCCACAGATTGAAATTATTTTGCTTACCGCTTATGGGAATATTGCCGATGGTGTGCTGGCAATTAAAAACGGTGCTTTCGATTACATTGTGAAAGGGGATGATAATGATAAAATAATTCCGCTACTGCACCGCGCAATGGAAAAGGTTACGCTGGCAAAACGTGTGCAACAATTACAGAAACAAATTGGTAACAAATATTCATTTGATAATATCACTGGCAAATCAAAAATATTTATTGCAGCTATTGACCTTGCAAAAAAAGTGGCTCTAACAGATACGACTGTTTTGCTGCTTGGGGAAACAGGCACAGGTAAAGAAGTTTTTGCGCAGGCTATTCATAATGCAAGCAATCGTGCTAACAAACCATTTGTTGCTATCAACTGTTCGGCATTCAGCAAAGAACTCTTGGAGAGCGAAATGTTTGGTCATAAAGCCGGTGCATTTACAGGGGCTACAAAAGACAAGAAAGGTTTGTTTGACGAAGCTGATACCGGAACCATTTTTTTGGACGAAATAGGTGAAATGAGTTTGGAGTTACAGGCAAAATTATTGCGCGTGTTGGAAACTGGTGAGTTTATTAAAGTAGGCGAAAGCAAACCAAGTAAATGCAATGTGCGTATCATTGCTGCTACACACCGTGATTTGCAAAAAGAAATTGAAGCAGGTCATTTTCGTCAAGACCTTTTTTATCGCCTCTCTGTTTTTCAAATTAAGTTACCACCGTTGCGTGAAAGGATAATTGATATTGAGATTCTGACCGAACATTTTGTAAATTTGTTTTCAATTAAAATGGGAAAGAAACCCAAGTCGCTTTCTCCTGAATTTATAGAAGCCCTCAAACATCATCAGTGGCAGGGCAACATTCGGGAACTCAAAAATGTAATTGAACGCAGTGTCATTCTCTCTAACTTCGATGAACTTACATTGGAAAATCTTCCTGTTGAGTTGCAAAACATTTCCGGCTCATCAAGAACCGGAAAACAACTTTCGGCTTTTGAATTAGCCAGTGCCGAAAAACTGCATATTCAAAAAGTGCTGAACTACACCAATGGTAACAAGACCGAAGCAGCACGGCTGTTAAACATTGCAACCACCACACTTTATCGTAAACTGGACGAATACAATCTCAGTTAAAAAAACTATAGCAAAACGCTATGCCCAACCATTGCAAAATGCAACGGTAATAGTGAGGACAGTTTCTTGTCAATTCTTCTAATACATTGTTTTTTAATGCTTTACGGGATGTTTCAGAGTTGTGGCACAAATATAGTATTACCCATACAACAAAAACAATTCAAGATGAAACAAGAAAAAGAAATTCAGGAAATTGAAATATTAGAGAAGGAAGCACAGGAAGCCATTTTTAAAGGAAAGAAGAATAAAGTCATTCAACTATACCAAAAGATTGAAACCATTTTTTCCAAAGGCGACAACCACACCAAAGCCATTATCTCTAATACTTTCGTACTACCGCTGACCCATTTATTAGAAATGAATTATAGCTGGGGTATAGATTACTTACAGCTTTTACCAATACAACTTAAAGCAGAATACTATCGACAAATTTATTCATCAGGCATTTAATACATACATCATGGCAGCCATACTCATCATCATAGGCGTTATTCTTTTTGCACTTTTTTTCGCACTTGTAAACTACTTTGAAAAAATATAAAACATGACAGCATTATTCATCATCGCAATTGGGCTATTTGGTTACATGGTATATGTATTACTGAAGCCGGAAAAATTTTAATTAGTGAGAAGTGAAATGTGAGAAGTGAGATGTGAGAAGTGAGATGTGAAATGTAAGATGTCTATGGTGAAGTCACATTTCACTTCTCACTTTTAACAGAATACAATAAATAAACATTAAACAATGAATACAGAAATATTAGGCATTATAGCCATGTTTACTATCACCTTACTACTGGCAATTCCATTAGGGCAGTATATGGCTAAAGTATATGCCGGAGAGCGAACCTTGTTCGATCATGTTTTTAATCCCTTGGAGAAATTGTTCTTCAAAGTATCAGGTATTAATTCAAAGAATGAAATGACCTGGAAACAGCATTTAGTAGCATTGCTTACCATTAACCTGCTTTGGTTTTTAATGAGTATGCTTATACTCATGAACATGAGTTGGCTACCCTTAAATCCAGATAATAACCCAAGTCAGTCGGCTGATTTAGCTTTCAATACTACGATTTCTTTTTTAGTGAATTGTAATTTACAACACTACTCAGGCGAAACCGGCATAAGTTACTTAGGTCAATTATGGTTGATGTTTTTGCAATTTGTAACAGCCGGTATAGGCATGGCTGCAGCTGTGGTCATCTTTAAGGCATTTAAAGAAAAATCAACAACGCAATTAGGTAACTTTTACGATTACTTTTTGAAATCATGCACACGAATTTTGTTGCCAATTTCTTTGGTCATCGCAGCGATACTTTTAATTGAAGGAACACCAATGACATTTAACGGGAAAGACACCATAGTAAATATGCAAGGTGATACCGTGCAAGTTTCTACAGGTCCCGTTGCTGCATTTGTGCCGATAAAACACGTTGGAACAAACGGTGGTGGTTTCTTTGGAGCAAATGGTGCACATCCATTGGAAAATCCAACTTATCTGACCAATATGGCTGAAATGTTTGCCCAATTTATTATTCCTATGGCAATGGTTTTTGCATTCGGATTTTTTATCAGAAGAAAAAAGTTCGCATGGATGATTTATAGCGTAATGACCGTTGGATTTTTAATGCTTGCTGTTCCTAATATTATAATGGAAATGAAAGGCAACCCTGCTATTTCAGCTATGGGTATTGACAATTCACTCGGAGCTATGGAAGGTAAAGAAACCCGTATTGGTGCTGCGGCATCCGGATTTTGGAGCATCGTAACCACAGTGATATCCACAGGATCTATCAACTCTATGCATGATAGTTCTATGCCGCTTTCCGGGATGAACGAAATGTTGGCAATGATGATCAATTCTTTTTATGGAGGAGTTGGTGCAGGCATTTTAAACATTTTCATCTTCATTATTCTTGCTGTATTCATCAGTGGATTAATGGTAGGGAGAACACCTGAATTTATGGGCAAAAAGATAGAAGCCCGTGAAATGAAAATTGCTATGATTGTTGCATTAGCTCACCCTTTTATCATCCTTGTAGGAACTGCTTTAGCAGCAGCATTTCCATCGGTTGGTACTGCTGCAATCAGTAATCCGGGTTTTCATGGTTTTAGTCAAATGCTGTATGAATACACTTCTTCGGCAGCCAATAACGGTAGTGGCTTTGAAGGCTTGGGGGATAATACGCCTTGGTGGAATATCTCAACCGGAATAGTATTATTACTTGGTCGCTTTATTCCCATTATTGGTCCTGTTGCCATTGCTGGTTTATTAGCACAAAAAAAATTCATTCCTGAAAGCGCAGGAACATTAAAAACAGATACTGCCACTTTTGGTGTAATGATTTTTGCGGTGATAGCCATCGTTGCAGCATTGTCGTTCTTCCCTGCTTTGGCTTTAGGCCCTATTGCAGAATATTTTAGTATGTGAAAAGGGAAATGGGAAATGTGAAAAGGGAAAAGTGAAATGGGAAATGTGAAAAGGGAAATGGGAAATGTGAAAAGGGAAATGTGAAAAGGGAAATGTGAAAAGGGAAATGGGAAATGTGAAAAGGAAAATGCATTGCGGTCCTTCAACATTTTACAGAAAACATTTTACATCTCACATACAACATCTTACATAAAACATCTCACACCTTATTCTCAATGCTTTTAATTAATCCATAAATTAATTTTCCAATGATATCTAATTCGTTTATTAAAAATTCTGATCTCTCAATAGAAATAAAACCAATGTCTCTACTCAATAGGATTAAAGTGTCCAATTCGGTTAAAGAGCCTAAGGAAATATGTAGAAATTGTATGAATTCCTTTTTACTTTTTCTTGCAGAACCTTCAGCAATATTTACAGGTACAGATACCGCAGCTCTTCGCATCTGCGACACAAGTCCAAATTTTTCTACTGGCGGGAATGATTTTGTAATGACATATACTTCTTTTACAAAATTAAAACTTTTAACCCAAGCATTCAATCTCTGATGAGGTTTCATAACAATAAAGAATTATAAACAAAATATTTTAAACATCTCACATTTTACAATAAACAACTTACAAATATAAAATGAAAAATACATCGCTATTTCAAGCCAAGGTAATGAATGATGCAGTGAAGCAATCTTTCATTAAACTCAATCCAAAAATAATGTTTCGCAATCCGGTAATGTTTACCGTTTGGGTAGGCACTGCCGTAATGCTTTTTGTTTCTTTCTCGACATTGTTTGGTGCCACCGGACAAGGTTCATTCGGTTACAACTTCACTGTATTTGTAATCTTATTTCTCACACTGCTCTTTGCAAATTTTGCCGAAGCCATAGCTGAAGCAAGAGGAAAAGCACAAGCGGATAGTTTGCGTAAAACAAGAGAGGAAACTCCTGCCAAACTGGTAAAAAGTGAAAATGGAGTAGTGAAAAGTTTATCAGAATTTACTTCACCTCACAATCAACATCTCACATCTTACATCTCAATAATAGCTTCATCGCAATTAAAAAAAGGAGACATTTACTTGTGTGAGGCAGGAGATATTATACCTACCGATGGCGAAATTATTGAAGGATTGGCGACCATTGATGAAAGTGCAATCACCGGTGAAAGTGCTCCTGTTATACGCGAAGCCGGTGGTGATAAATCTTCTGTTACCGGAGGAACAAAAGTATTATCCGATAAAATTAAAGTTGTTGTTACTACGCAACCCGGTGAAAGTTTTTTGGATAAAATGATTGCCTTGGTAGAAGGTGCAAGCCGCCAAAAAACACCCAATGAAATTGCGCTTACTATATTGTTAGCCGGTTTTACACTAGTATTCATCATCGTTTGTGTAACGCTTAAACCTTTTGCTGATTATGCGAACACGCCTATCACTATTGCTGCATTCATTTCATTATTTGTATGCTTGGTTCCTACAACTATTGGTGGCTTACTTTCTGCTATCGGTATTGCAGGAATGGATAGAGCTTTGCGTGCCAATGTTATCACGAAAAGTGGAAAAGCTGTAGAAACAGCAGGAGATATTGATGTGTTGTTGTTAGATAAAACCGGAACGATTACTATCGGGAACAGAAAGGCAACAAATTTTTATCCGGTTAGCGGAATAGATGAAAAGCATTTTATCAAAGCTGTTGTGCTAAGTTCTATGGCTGATGAAACTCCGGAAGGGAAATCCATTATTGAATTGAGTGAAAAGTTAGATGTAAAAGGTGAAATGAAGAAAGACATCTCACATCTTACAACTCGCATCTCACCAACTTTCGTACAATTCACAGCCGAAACTAGGAGTTCAGGTGTCAATTATAATCAAACACGTATTCGTAAAGGGGCTTCTGATGCTATTAAAAATTTAGTAGAAAAAGCAGATAATATTTTTCCAAAAGAAATAACCGACCGAGTTGTTCAAATTTCAAGCAATGGAGGAACTCCCTTAGTTGTATCTGAGAATGAAATTGTTTTGGGCGTTGTTGAGTTGCAGGACATCATCAAACCCGGTATTCATGAGCGTTTTGACCGTTTAAGAAAAATGGGAATTAAAACTGTAATGGTTACCGGAGACAATCCTTTAACAGCAAAATACATTGCCGAAAAAGCAGGAGTCGATGATTTTATTGCCGAAGCAAAACCCGAAGACAAAATGAATTACATTAAAAAAGAACAAGCTGATGGAAGATTAGTTGCAATGATGGGTGACGGAACGAATGATGCCCCGGCATTGGCACAAGCCGATGTTGGTGTAGCAATGAACAGCGGAACACAAGCAGCCAAAGAAGCAGGTAATATGGTGGATTTAGATAATGATCCAACAAAATTGATTGAAGTAGTAGAGATAGGTAAGCAATTATTGATGACAAGAGGAACACTTACAACATTTAGTATTGCAAATGATGTAGCAAAATATTTCGCTATAATTCCGGCTTTGTTTATTGCGGCTATTCCGGCACTGCAAGGTCTAAATATTATGAATTTACATAGCCCCGAAAGCGCTATTCTTTCAGCCATCATTTTCAATGCTATTATTATTCCATTGCTCATTCCTCTTGCTCTAAAGGGTGTTACTTACAAACCCATCGGTGCAAGTGCATTGCTTCGCAGAAATTTATTCATCTATGGATTGGGAGGTATAATTGTTCCCTTTATCGGAATAAAGTTAATTGACTTAGTTGTTTCAGTATTCATCTAAAAAAATATAAAATGAAAAAAGAAATATTATCAGCTATCAAGCTAACAGTAGTACTAATCATACTATTAATGGTCATTTATCCAATTATAGTTTGGGGAATGGCCCAATTCACATCAGGTTCTGGGAATGGCCAAACCATTACAGAAAATGGAAAAATGTACTATGCCAACATCGGACAAACTTTTAACGATGACAAATATTTTTGGTCTCGTCCATCGGCTGTTGATTACAATGCAGCAGGTTCAGGTGGAAGCAACAAAGCTCCGAGCAATAAAGAGCATTTACAATTAGTTCAGGCACGAATTGATACTTTTTTAATACATAATCCTGATATAAAAAAATCTGAAATACCTGTTGACCTTGTAACAGCAAGTGGCAGCGGACTTGATCCACATATTTCCGTTAAGGCTGCTAATGTTCAAGTAAAACGCATAGCAAAAATCAGAGGTGTCGCAGAAGGAAATTTGCAAAAACTCATCGTTTCTAATACCGAAAAACCATTGATGGGCTTATTTGGTCCTGAAAGAATAAATGTATTGAAACTTAACATAGCATTAGACAATTTTAAATAGTATTAAAATGAAAGACTTAAATAAAGCACTGATAACAATTATGGTTTTTGGATTGTTATCATCAGCAAGCAATGTTACTAAAGCACAATCTACTTTATCTGAAAATGAAAAACAATACATGGTTCAGCAAGTAAAAAAAGAAGTGTTGGATAGTTTGAACAATAAATCAGAAAAACCATTCGGTCAAATTTCTGATGAGTTTTCGGTTTCTGTATATTTAGAAACCTATTACACCTATGACTTTGGTAACCCTGAAAATCATACTCGCCCGGCATTTACCTATTCGCATAACAGACACAATGAAATAAATTTGAATTTGGGTTACATTAAAGCTGCATTTGTAACCAATAAAGTTAGATCTAATTTGGCATTGGCAGCCGGAACTTATATGAATGCTAATTATGCTGCCGAGCCCAATGTATTAAAGAATTTATTTGAAGCAAATGCCGGATTTAAAATTTCTAAAAAGCATGATTTGTGGATTGATGCCGGATTGTTTTCATCGCACATTGGTTTTGAAAGTGCAGTAGGTAAAGATAACTGGACACTTACAAGAAGTTTGTTTGCCGACAACTCTCCCTATTTTGAAACCGGAGCAAAAATTTCTTATACAACTTCAGGCGGAAAGTGGTTTTTAAGTGGATTGATATTAAATGGCTGGCAACGTATACAACGTGTAGATGGAAATAATTTACCTGCGTTTGGTCATCAACTTACTTACAAGCTTAATTCAAAAATTACACTAAACAGCAGCTCTTTTGTTGGCAATGATAAACCTGACAGTACAAGACAAATTCGTTACTTTCATAATTTATTTGGAATTTTTCAAGTACATGAAAAATATGGAATAACAGCAGGTTTCGATATTGGAGCGGAACAAAAAAGTAAAGGCAGTAGCCAATATAATACTTGGTTTACACCGGTGTTATTACTAAAAGTTAAACCAACTGATAAGTTTAGCATAACTGCTCGTGGTGAATATTTCAGCGATGCAAACGGAGTAATTATTGCCACAGGAACGCCAAACAATTTTCAGACCTTTGGTTATTCGTTAAACCTCGATTATCAAATACACAACAATGTTTTATGGCGTATTGAAGGACGTGGTTTCACAAGTGAAGATAATGTGTTTATGATGAATGATAAGCCAACAAATAATAATGCATTTGTAACTACCTCATTGGCAATTTCATTTTAATAGGATACAATACATTGCCTATTTTTGAAATGAATTTTAATACCAAGAAGTATTATCCCATTATGATTGATGCCAAAAATATGATTTAGTTTGAATTGTAGTAAGAGGGGATAGTTATTGGGTTTCAAAATTATTGAATATGCCACAATTAATAATAGATGCTCGCACAGCCGCACTCAGCACCGGATTGAGCGTGAAACGTATTCTGCCATTTCGTAGAAAACGGATGGTGGGTCCCTTTATTTTTTTAGATCATGCCGGTCCAGTAAACGTTCCCTCAAATAATTTATCAGCCTTAGATGTATTGCCTCATCCGCATATCGGGCTTTCTACTGTTACTTATTTGTTGGATGGACAAGTTACGCATCGTGATAGTTTGGGTGTAGAGCAAATCATTCGTCCCGGTGAAGTCAATTGGATGACGGCAGGTAAAGGCATCTCCCATTCCGAACGGTTTGAAGACCCCGATTTATTAGCAAAAGCTAATTTGGAAATGTTGCAAACTTGGGTGGCATTGCCCGAAAAAGATGAAGAAGCAGATCCTGCATTTACTAATTTCTATCCGGAGGAATTGCCCATTTTTTCTGATAAAGGAATTTGGATGCGACTCATAGCCGGAGATGCGTATGGATTGACAAATAATGTAAAAACACATTCACCACTGTTTTATATTCATGTGGAGTTAGAGGCAAAAGCTACAACAACATTACCTACCAGCTATACCGAAAGAGCCATTTATATCATTAAAGGAAGCGTTGAAATAGAATATCAGATTTATACAGCCGGACAAATGTTGGTGTTTGATAAAAATGAATCTCCTATTATTCTTGCCAAAGAAAAAACTACCTTGATGCTTTTAGGTGGTGAGCCTTTGGGCGACCGATACATCTGGTGGAATTTTGTTTCCTCTAGTAAAGAAAGAATTGAACAAGCCAAAGCCGATTGGGAACAAGGAAGAATTATTTTACCTCCTAATGATGACAAAGAATTTGTGCCCTTACCCAAGGATAAATCCAAACCATCAGAACCACCTGAAGCCAATATATTATCATAATAAAAAATAATAATAACAATGAAACTAAAAATAATTACTTCCACCACTCGTGAAGGAAGACAAGGAGTAGCGATTGAAAAATGGATTACAGAATATGCAAAGTCAAAAGCAAATTTTGATGTTGAACTGTTGGACTTATCCATCATCAACTTACCTTTTATGGATGAGCCTAATCATCCTCGTATGCAAAAATATCAGCATGAGCATACAAAAAAATGGAGTGCCAAAATCAATGAAGCTGATGCGTTCATTATAGTTTTAGCCGAATATAATTTTGCATTTCCGGCACCTATCAAAAACGCTTTAGATTTTCTTTTTGTTGAGTGGATGCACAAACCTGTGGGATTTGTAAGTTATGGTGGTGTTTCGGGTGGTTTGCGTGCTACCCAAATGCTCAAACAAGTAGTAACCACTATGAGTATGATGCCAATAACCGCACAAGTGAACATTCCATTTTTTGCCAAATTGATTGATGAAAATGGCGTGTTCCAATCCACTGAAATTATCAACAAATCCGCAGAACATACATTGGCAGAACTTGAAAAATGGAGTAATGCACTTAAAGTGATGAGAGCCAAATAGCACAAACAAAACAATATAGAAATGGCATCAACCTATCAAGAAATATTTGAGTATAATAAGAAATGGATTGCGGAGAAAACTGCTTCTAATCCTGATTTTTTTCATAATTTATCCATTGAACAAAAACCGGAATACCTTTTTATTGGCTGCTCAGATAGTCGTGTAGATCCCGATACTTTTACAGGTCTTAGTTTAGGAGATGTATTTGTGCATCGCAATGTTTCTAACATTGTTAATCCTATTGATTTGAATGTAGCTTCTGTTATTCAATACGCTATCACTAACCTAAAAGTAAAACATATCATTGTTTGTGGTCACTATGGGTGTGGTGGTATTAAAGCTGCTATGCAAGATGAAGGGATCGGTAAAAATAGCCCTTGGTTGCAAATCATCAAAGATATTTACCGTATCCATAAAACGGAAATGGAGAGGATAAAAGATGAAACGAAACGCTACGATAGATTGGTTGAATTGAATGTGATAGAACAAACCGAGAATGTAAAAGGAATGGATTGTGTACAATCGTTAAAGAATACTGTCGACTATCCACAAATTCACGGTTGGATATTTGATATGCGTACCGGTAAAATTGTGGATTTGGAAATAAATTCTAAAGTGGATAAAAAAGTTGTAGCAGCTGATTCTTTGTTTAAAAAAGTCATATCAATATTTAAAAGGCAATAGAAATTTTTGCATATACAAACAATGAAATCTTGGCGAATCATACAAAAGTATCTAAGTCTTCAAATCCGCATCACTAAAGAGGAAGCAGAAAATGAGACCTATCTTGAAATAAAAGAAGGAACCAATTTTAAGGGTTATAACCTTTGGATTTTGGGCTTTGCAATGGTTATAGCCTGCATTGGACTCACTACCGATTCATTAAGTGCAGTAATTGGTGCTATGCTTATTTCTCCATTGATGGGTCCAATCATAGGCATGGCTTTTGGTTTAGCCATCAATGATAGAGCGCTAAAAATTCAGGGTTTAAAAAATTGGATTCTGATGACAAGTGCAAGTTTGATATCGGCAAGTATTTTCTTTTTAATAAACCCATTTGACGACAGCACCGATATGTTAGATGCGTTTAAAAAAGCATCCATATTTGATATTTTTCTTGCTTTTTTTGGCGGAATGGCGGGCTTCGTTGGTATTTTGAAAAAAGAAGGAACAAAAATAATTGCAGGTGTTGCCATTGCCACCGCATGTATGCCACCGCTATGCACTGCTGCTTATGGCCTTGCTCATTTAGATTATAAATTTATTTTAGGAGGATTTTATTTTTATATCATCAACTGTATGTTCATAGGTTGGGCAACATATCTATTAACCCGATATTTTAAATTCAATCAGATATTAGGCTCTAAACAAAAACTAAAATATATTGTATTGTGGGATATAGTTATAGTGCTCATGCTACTACCCGGATTGTATATAGCTTACGATAAATGGAAAGCAGAAGAAAATAGAGTCATTCAAGTTTCTGATAAAGCAAGGATAGAAATCTTGGAAAAAAAAATAGAACAGCTCGAACAAAAATTCAAACAGTAATAGTTTAAGCATGGAAGAGCAAAGAAAATCGGCAGAAGAATTTTTAAACCTTATTAAAAAATCAAGACAAGGAAAGTTTAAAATATACATTGGTATGAGTGCCGGTGTAGGTAAAACATATCGTATGTTGCAGGAAGCACATTCGCTTCTTCGAAACGGAATTGATGTTAAGATTGGTTATATAGAAACACATAACCGCAAAGAAACTCATGCTTTGTTAGATGGACTTCCCATCATTCCAAGAAGAACTATTTTTTATAAAGGGAAAGAACTACAGGAATTGGATGTGCAGGCAGTTATCTCGTTACGACCGGAAGTGGTTATTGTGGATGAGTTAGCACATACCAACATACAAGGAAGCAAAAACGAAAAACGTTGGGAAGATGTGTTAGAAATTTTAGATGCAGGAATTAATGTAATAAGCGCCGTAAATATTCAGCATATAGAAAGTTTGAATGATGAAGTGAAAACCATTACAGGCATTGAAGTTGCAGAACGCATTCCGGACAAAATTTTAGCCTTGGCAGATGAGGTAGTAAATATAGATTTAACTTCTGACGAGCTAATTGCCCGATTGAAAGAAGGAAAAATTTATCAGACGGAAAAAATACAAACTGCCCTCAACAATTTTTTTAGACCTGAACATATATTGCAATTACGCCAATTGGCATTAAAAGAAGTGGCTTCGCAAGTTGAACGAAAGGTAGATATTGAAGTGCCAAAAAATATTGCTTTGCGTAGTGAAAAAATAATGGCTTGTATCAGTAGCAATGAGAAAACAGCAAAAAACGTAATCCGTAAAACAGCAAGATTGGCAAGTTACTATAATGCAAAATGGTTTGTGTTATATGTGCAAACACCTAACGAAAGTACTGCTAAAATACCGCTTGACAAACAACGACATCTGATCAATAATTTCAAACTTGCCACAGAACTGGGGGCAGAAGTTGTACAGACACAAGGGAAAAATGTCCCCGCGGTTATATTAAATCTAGCACAGCTGCACAGCATAACCACTATAAGTATTGGTAAGCCGCATTTGAGCTTAGTAAAAATAATTTTGGCAACAAATATTTTCAAAGAGCTACTTAAAAAACTTTCATCATCTGAAATTGACCTTGTAATACTTTCATAAAATGAAAATAAGAACTAAACTTGCACTAGGCGTTGGCTTCCTATTCCTGCTAATCATTATTCTGATTGGTGTGGGGATAAAATATTCTAATCAGCTTTCAGGCGAAACGCAAAACATTCTTAAAGACAACTACAACAGTATTGACTATTGCAGAAACATGCTGGTTGCCTTAGATAAGGTTGCTTTATCAGACAGTGCTAAAAATTATTTCCAGCAAAATCTGATTAAGCAGCAAAACAATGTTACAGAAATCAGTGAGCAACAAAGCACAACAAACCTTACGGTTGATTTTGAAAAATTGAAATCAAATACTTCCGATAGAAATCTTTATATCAATATACGAAAAGATTTGGCTGATGTAATGTTGGTTAATATGCAGGCCATTGAACGCAAAAGCGAAATAGCTAAAGAAACGGCTAAATCTGCCACAATTATGCTTTCCGCTGTAGGAACATTTTGTTTTTTACTCGCATTTACTTTGCTTATCAATCTTCCATCCAGTATTGCAAACCCTATTAAAGAACTGAATGAAAGCGTAAAAGAAATTGCGGCTAAAAACTACTCTCAGCGTGTGCATTTAGATGAACATAATGAGTTTGGCGAGCTTTCGAAATCATTCAATGTAATGGCTGAAAAATTACAGGAATACAACGAAAGCAATTTGGCAAAACTGATGATAGAGAAAAGGCGAGTTGAAACCCTTATAAACAACATGCATGACCCTGTAATTGGCTTAGACGAAAACCATTGCATTCTTTTCATCAATAACGAAGCATTGAAAATTTCAGGATTAAAACGCGGAGAAACAGTTGGAAAGTCTGCTCAAAATATTGCTGTGTATAATGATTTAATCCGTTCGCTAATTCAGGATGTTTTGAAGCCCAATAGCAGTACAGAAAAACAACAGCAGCCACTCAAAATATTTGCTGACAATAAAGAAAGTTATTTCGAAAAAGAAATTATTCCTATCAATATAACCCCCACAGGCGAAAAAGAAGAAATACAAATTGGTATTGTTATTCTATTACGAAATATTACCTCATACAAAGAGCTTGATTTTGCGAAAACAAATTTTATTGCCACCATTTCTCATGAACTGAAAACACCCATTGCTTCCATTAAAATGAGCTTAGATTTATTAGAAAACAAAAGAATTGGAAACATTAACGAAGAACAAAAGCAACTTATTAAAAGTGTGCGCGAAGACAGTGAGCGACTATTGAAAATCACAGGTGAATTACTTGATATTACTCAGGCAGAAACCGGAAAAATTCAATTGAGATTTCAGAAAACATCACCACTTGAAATAATTAATTATGCATTGGATGCAGTGAAAATTCCTTCTGAGCAAAAAGGCATTACTATTGAAACAAGTATCCCAAATGCAGTATCAGATGTAAATGCTGATGGTGAAAAAACAGCGTGGGTGGTAATTAATCTTTTGACAAACGCCATTCGTCATTCTTATGAAAACTCAAAAGTGTTACTCAGCATTACTGAAACAAGTGATAAAGTACACTTTACCGTAAAAGATTTCGGAAAAGGAATTGATACAAAATATCAATCAAAAATATTTGACCGCTATTATTTGGTTCCTGAAACCAATCAATCTGGCACCGGGCTTGGTCTTGCCATCTGCAAAGAATTTATTGAAGCACAGGGAGGCGAAATTTCACTGCAAAGCGAAATAGGTAAAGGAAGCGTTTTTGCAATCACACTTAATAAAGTAATAATATAGACCATAAGCAAGCAGATCTCAAAAAAAACACACTCTCGCAAGTCGCACATGCCATACAGTAAACCAAAACCAGTGAGAAATTTTTTCTATCGCAAAGCAAGGTATTGCCTAAAGTGCAAGCGAGATAACTTTTTCCAACTCCAGATGGTCCTGTAATGATAATGTTTTCTCCTTTGCTTATAAATGAATAATCAATAACTTTAGAGATTCATTCTTTTGATATGTTTCTTTGGAGAGATATAATGATTTCTTGTAGGGTGACTTGATATCTTAATTTACTAGCTTTTAATATATACTTCACTTTATTATCTTGTCTATAGTAGGCTTCTGATTCAGTTATTTAAGCATTAAGGAGGAGAGCATCTGGTTGTTGATGTGCTGGCAGATTAATGACCGAATCATAGGTATTGGCCATGCCAATTAATTTCAGGGATTTTAATTGTAGGATGGTATGATTTGTATTCATTGTTAATTCTATGTTGTATTTTGTCACAATTTTATACTCAAGCTATACAATCGAATCTGTATATGCTGTCTCAGGCAGTTTTGGGTTGTAAGTTTTCAGTGTGGCCAGAATATTTCATTTCAGAATTACTTAGATGAATTTGAAAACAAAAGAGGCAATCGGCTTTTCAAAAATGAAGTATTACTTTTATTCAAACCAAAAATACTCCAATACATATATCACTAACTAAATTAAAATTCAACAATTATGACAACTCAGAACAAGAGATTAATATATTTTATAGCAACAATAGCCATTTTACTTCTAATCCCATTAATTTTAATGCAGTTTAGCAAAGCTGTTGACTGGAAAATTTCTGACTTCATAGTAATGGGAGTTTTATTAATAGGAACAGGATTACTTTGTGGACTAGTACTAAGAAAAGCAAAAAATGTTAAGCAAAAAATTGTCTTATGTGGACTTATATTTTTGATTTTTTTAATTATTTGGGTAGAGTTAGCTGTTGGAATTTTGAATTAATTATACGATATCATAGTATGACAATTCAAATTCAAAAGAATTAAAAAGGGGAAAATCCTTAACTGGTATAGAGATTGATAAAAAGAAATTGATGAATACTAAATATTCCGTAGCAACAATAAAAAAGTACATCTATTGCTGATTTTAATCCAAGAGCTTAGCGAGACAACCTAAAAATGTGAGCCCTTCAATTGTTAAGTTAATTCAATATTACATTATTTAATGTGTAATTTCTTTGATATTTACAATTTGACAGTTTGCTGGGAAATTTTATATTTTGAAAATACTTGATTATAAATTTGTGAAACTGAATAGTTGCATATATATTTGCAACCGATTAGTTTCTCAAATACTAACCATATCAAAATGAGGCGTGACATTTTTCAGGCAATTTCTGACCCGACAAGAAGGGCAATTATTGTCTTAATTGCCGTACAGGCACTTACACCAAACGCAATAGCCGACAACTTCAGAATGACACGACAAGCAGTGTCAAAACATTTACGCATTCTCACTGAATGCGAGCTTATAAAATTCGAGAAGAAAGGACGAGAGATATACTACTCTCTGGAAATTGAACGATTGAAAGAAATTGAGAAGTGGTTAGAACAGTTCAAAAAGATTTGGCAAACAAAATTCAATCAATTGGACCATTTAATATCAACAATTAAAAAGTAAAAAAATGAATAACAATTTACAATTTGACTTCCTTGTTAACAAGGACAACAACACGCTTACAATCAGAAGAGAATTTGCAGCAGAACGTCAATTAGTCTGGGACTGTCATACCAAGCATGAACTTTTAGATCAGTGGTTTGCTCCCAAACCTTTCACCACAAAAACCAAATCAATGAATTTCACTAATGGTGGACATTGGCACTATGCAATGATTGACCAAGATGGTAATCATTATTGGGGATATACTGAATATAGCAATATATTGCCTATAGATTACTATGAAACTCTCGACGCATTTTGCAATGAAGCGGGTGAGATAAATAAAGATTTACCAAGAGCGAAATGGGAAGTTGCATTCACTGACAAAAACGAAAATACAATTGTTGAAACCGTTGTTTATTACAATTCATTGTCTGATCTAGAAACCATTATTAATATGGGTATGCAAGAAGGAATGAGTTTAACGCTTGAAAAATTAGACGAATTATTAATTAGTTTAAAAAATTAAATCATATTATTTGAAGAATTAGAACCCTGCCTTTGGTTTAAAAAAACAAAAAAGAGCATTTGATAATTATCTATCATTTATCAAAAGATTCAAAATAATTGACTCACTTAAATTTCAAAACTCCTAGGAAGTTGAAAGCATAAATTTGAAACTGCTATTGTTTAAAAAAAGAAAACAGCTTACCACTATGTGCGACTTATAAAAATAGAAGTTATTTATAGCTGTAAAGTTTTTTAGAAATTATTAAAAGATCGTTGTAATGAATGATTCTTTTTATACATTTTGTACCAGACTCAAGGCAAATACTTAAGGTTTTAATTTTTAAGAATGTTATATCTTCGCAGGTATTTATTAAACGGGCAAATGAATAGACTAATACCATTATTATTGATTTCTTTTCTAAAACTTCAGGGTCAGGTTAGTGTAAATATGTATCCGGAAGTGGGAACACAGTTTGTAATTGAAGAAGTAGAGTATGACAAATTGAATTTCAATACAGAAGTTAAGATCAAAGGGGGTAATAAGACCTGGGACTTTAGCCATCTGACCAATATTCTTACGAGTGATACTGTGAAATATTTGAAGCCGGAGGATTTTCAACTAGCAAAACCAATTGCGGGATCAAATCTTTTCGTTCTTGATCCGTTTAGCCCAAACTTTACGGGAATCTATTATGATGTTAATAATGCAGAACAAAATTCAGTAGGGGTATATGTTGATGATACCATTTCTGTTAAGTTTGATAAGAAATTTCTTAATAATATATTTCCTTTGACTGATACTTCTAATTTGGAAGATCAGACCACGTATAATGTTCCTGCACCTGGATTTGGCAATGTAAAAGTTGAACAAGAAGGGAGAACCGCTGTAGAAGCTTGGGGAGAAATTAAAACCTCTAAATCAACATATCCCTGTTTGCGTCTTCGGACGGTTACAACCTTGCAAGGCAGTTTTGCAGGGATCCCCTTGTTGAATTCAACTTTGGATGAATATCGATGGATTAGTCCAGGGTTTGATTATGATATTTTTAAATATTCAGCTTTCGAATCTGAATTTCAGAATGAATTAGAAAATGATACTACAGCATATAATTTACAAGTCCAGATTACCTCAAACAAGAATAGCTCAAGATATAAGTCCTTAAACATTGATTTATTTCCGAATATAGTCCACGATGAATTGAACATTATTATTAATAACACCCTAAATGAAGCTACAGACATTCAGATACTGGACGAAAAAGCTGAGATAATATATAAGTCAAAAATATTTTCTAACAATCAACAAATAAATGTGAGCAATTGGCCTAGAGGAGTATATCTAGTCGTAGCTCATAACTCAACAAATTTCTGGGGTTTAAAGAAAGTTGTACTTCAATAAATACCTAGGACGCTAAAAAACTTTTGTCAACATTCAAGGCATTCGTATATTTGCGCTCCAAATTAAATTTGACGCCTCTTTAGCTCAGTTGGTTAGAGCGTCGGACTGTTAATCCGCAGGTCCTTGGTTCGAGCCCAAGAAGGGGCGCAAATAATTTTATAAGCCTTGCACATGCGAGGCTTTTTTATTTTTACACTTATTATTGAATTAAATGATATGAGTATATTAACTGTAGGAACAATGGCTTTCGATTCGATAGAAACTCCTTATGGAAGTGTCAACAAGGTAATAGGTGGAGCCTGTACCTATATCAGCTGGGCAGCTTCATATTGGTGTTCAGAGATCAATTTGGTATCAATTATTGGAGATGACTTTCCTGAAGATGAGATCAGAAGCCTTCAGCAAAGAGGTGTTTCGACAGATGGGCTGGTCAGAATGAAAGGAAAGAAATCATTTTATTGGTCAGGCAAGTATCATAATGATATGAATATGAGGGATACATTGGTTACTGATCTTAATGTACTTGCGGACTTTAATCCGGTTTTACCAAAATCTTATCTGCATAGTAAGTACATCATGTTAGGGAATTTAACACCCTCGATACAACTTTCAGTATTGAATCAGTTACCAATCAAACCCAAATTGGTTGTTCTCGATACCATGAATTATTGGATGGATACCGCCCTGGATGAGCTTTATCTCGTCTTAAGAAAGGTTGACGTACTTACCATCAATGATGAAGAGGCCAGGCAACTCTCAGGTGAAAGATCTTTGTTGAAGGCAGCACAAAAAATACATAGTTTCGGACCCAGGTATCTGATCATAAAGAAAGGAGAGCATGGAGCCCTATTATTTCATAACGGCCTAATGTTCTTTGCTCCAGGACTACCTATTGCAGAAGTAATAGATCCAACAGGCGCAGGAGATAGTTTTGCCGGAGGATTAATCGGATATCTGGCCAGAACAGACGATATAAGTTTTAATAATATGAAGACTGCATTAATTTATGGTTCAACAATGGCATCTTTCTGTGTTGAAAATTTTAGTCTGAACAAATTGAAGAATCTTTCGCAGGAGGAAATCTATATTCGTCTAGAACAGTTTAAAGATTTGAGTAGCTTTGATGAGAATCAATTGGGACTTGCTAATTAATAAGTATAAAATGAATCTGCAATGAAGACAATTGTTACTTTTAACGTAAATGGATTGCGTTCAGCTGTTCAAAAAGGATTTAATGATTGGCTTAAAATGTGTGGATTTGATATCATCTGTATTCAGGAAACAAAAATGGATGATTCCTATGCAGATCCTGATCTTTTTTATACTCAAGGATATAAAGCACATTGGCATTGTGCAAAAAAGAAAGGGTATAGTGGGGTTTTAGTGTTATCCAAAGAAAGCCCAATAAATGTTGAATACGGATGTGGGATACCCGATTATGATGAAGAAGGGAGAATAATAAGATTAGATTTTGATGGCTTTAGCGTTCTGAATATATATATACCATCAGGGACAACAGGTGAAGAAAGACATAATTTTAAGATGAAATTTTTAGAAGATCTTTACCCCTGGTTTAAAGAGTTACTCTATTTTCATAAGAAATTAATTGTTGTAGGTGATTACAATATTGTTCATCAAGAACTTGATATTCATAATCCGGAAAGAAAGGACAACCCTAGTGGATATCGGCCTGAAGAAAGAGCATGGCTAGATGCATGGTTCAATGAATTGTTTGATGATAGCTTTAGAGTAGTTAAACCAAAACTTAAAGAGTATAGTTGGTGGAGTTATCGTGCAGGCTCTTACGCAAAAGACAAAGGCTGGAGAATCGACTATCAGTCTATCTCCAAACCATTCGGAAAATTAGTTAAAGACTATTACCATTTAAAAGAAATTCGATTTTCTGATCACTGCCCCTGTGTGGCTTGCTATGAAATATAGATTAGCAATTCTATTATTAGTATTAAAGATTTCGTTTGCTTTCTCAAATCATCATTGCACATTTAACAGTGAGATCAATGAAGTCTATTTTAAAATAATAAATCTTGACTTAAAGGAAGCTAGACAATTAATTAATTCAAAGCCTGAATCAAGAAATAATCTTGCCTATTTACTCCTTGAAGATTACATAGATTTTTATCAGCTATTTATCTATGAAGATCCAATGGACTATTCTGTGCTTATTTCCAACAAACAAAAGAGATTGAACCTCATTAAAAAATCAAACCTACAAGAGAAGTGGTCATTATTTCTCCAAAGCGAAATCCTCCTACATTGGTCATTAATACATTTAAAAAACGGTGAGAATTTTTTAGCTTATCAATGTGTTCGTAAGGCATACGATAATCTAACTACTTGTAAAAAGAAATTTCCTGAATTTCCATATTACAAAAAATCACTTGGAATATTACATACACTTATTGGTACCATTCCAAATGAATTTGAATGGATATCGGAATTATTAGGATTTAGCGGAAGCTTAATTGAAGGAAAAAAAGAATTGCAAGAGTTCTTTGCCTTTTGTAATAAGGAAAATCCGTTTTTTATTCCCGAGACAGTTGCAGCCTACTCGTTCATTATTTCATATTTGGATAACCAAGCTCAAACTGGTTATGAGTTTTGGAGAAAAAATATGATTAAAGAAAAATCCTCAATGCTACACCGATTTATTGAAATTAAACTTCTACTCAAAGCAGAAAAGTCAGGGGATGCCTTAATACTATTAGAAGCTATGAAAGAAGAAGAAAAAGTTAGAATGCCTTATTTCTTTTTTATAAGTGGTCTGCTAAAACTTGAATCATTGGAAGCCGCTAGTGAAGTAGATTTTAAAAAATATTTGGCAATGTTTAAAGGCAGATCATATATCAAAGAATGTTATCAGAAGTTGGCCTGGATCTCTTTGATAAAGGGATCTACACAAGGATATTATCTAAATATTGATAAATGTCTTAAAGGAAAGGCTTTAACAGAGGAAGACCGACTTGCTGAAAAAGAAGCCCGACTAAAGAAAATACCTGATCTGAAGCTTTTAAAAGCGCGCTTATTGTTTGATGGATCACATTTCAAGAGAGCCTATCACCTTCTTTCAAATAGTACAGAAAACTATTATAATACGGAGAATTATCCAGAATTTTGCTACAGAATGGGGCGAATTTGCCAGAATTTAGGAAACTATGGAGAATCAATAAGTTATTTTAACGATGTAATTGCTTCTGATCCTAATCACAAGAATTATATGAGTAGCTTTTCCTTGTTAAACAAGGCATATATTTTGGAGAAAAACGGAGAAAAATCAGCTGCTTGTCAGATTTTTTATGAAATTTTGGATAAAAAACCAGATCAATTTCGTAAGTCTTTGCATCAAAAAGCTAAATCGGGAATTCAGAGATTATCATGTAAATCTTAAAATATCACAGGATTGAACTAAAAATCATATTTTTGCCGTCCTTTTGAAACCTACACTGGTTCAAAGGAAAATTATTAGAGGGCGTGGTAGCTCAGCTGGTCAGAGCGTGCGATTCATAATCGCAAGGTCGGGAGTTCAAGCCTCCCCCACGCTACTCTTAATTCTGAAGAATAAATAACAGCTCTGCCATTAAATTTTTCTATCCATTTTTGGTCTAAGAAAGAAATTTCATAGGTATGAAGATTTTGTCATTTTTCGGATCAATGGTTGTTTTGGGTACAATTTTCTTATTTCTATTATGCTGTCATGTTGAGGGATTTTCTGAAAATTCGAAGGAAAAATCCGTTCGAAATGAGAGAAGATTTTCAATGAAAAAAGATGATTATACTATAGTTAAAAAATATCATCAGAAGAACAAGTTTGAATCACAACCAGAAAGTTCTATTCAGGACAGTTTTATTATTGTGAAAGGGACTGAAGAATACAGATCAAATCCGACAGACGAAGAAGAGATTGAAAACGTGTTGCGAGAAGAAGCGCTTTTGGATAGTTTAAGCTTTGTTCAGAGCTTAAAAGAGAATGGGATAGAACTTGATTAGTTTTATGAATTTATCCTGTTGACAAAAATACTAACGAATTTTAAGATATCTTTGTCAATGTATGAGAGAAACTATTTATCAACAAATATTACATAATAAAAAATCAAAGCGAAAAGGATTTTCCGTATTAATTGATCCCGATCATTTAAAAATTAAAAATTTAGAAACAATAATAAATATTGCCAACAAACAGGACGTAGATTATTTTTTTATTGGAGGAAGCTTAATTCTTCAAGATAGATTGGAAGAAACCCTCAAACTAATCAGAGAAAATTCATTTATTCCTACAATACTATTTCCTGGCAGTGGATTTCAAATCAGTCATCACGCACATGCATTATTATTTTTAAGTTTGGTTTCCGGAAGGAATCCGGAATACCTGATAGGTAAACAAATTGAAATTGCACCTAAACTACAGACTACCGGACTTGAAATAATTTCAACGGCATATATGCTTGTTGATGGAAGAAACAGTAATACAGCAGCTTATATTAGCCAAACACAACCCATTCCCAATGATAAACCTGAAGCCGCATTGGCAACTGCATTAGCGGCAAAGTATCTTGGATTTCATCTGTTATTTTTAGACGCTGGAAGTGGTGCAAAAATTTCTGTTAGTCAGGAAATGATAAGTCGAATTTCCGGAATGGTTCAATTACCCTTAATCGTAGGAGGGGGAATTACTAATGGTTATAAAGCAAGGGAACTGTATCAGGCAGGTGCTGATATCCTTGTAGTAGGCAACGCCATAGAGAAAGATCCGTCTCTAATTGCAGAAATAGTTAGTGCTAAAGAAGAATCTAGTTATATAGAACAACAAAAACCATAAGATGAGAGGATTGGTATTTAAATCCACAGGATTATGGTATGAAGTATTTGTAAAAGAAGAAGAAAAAGTTTACCATTCAAGATTGGCAGGACGATTGAAACTGTATAAATCGGAACTCACTAATCCTGTAGCGGTCGGGGACTATGTTTCCCTTGAGAAAGAAAATGAGACGCAAGCCATTATAGTAGAAATCGAAAAACGAAAAAACTATATCGTTCGACAAAGTCCCAAAAACAAGCATCAGCTGCATCTCTTAGCAGCTAATATTGATCTTGCCGTCTTAATAACCACCTTGCGAGAACCCATGTTTAAGCAGGGATTTATAGATCGATTTCTTATGACCACTGAACCACAGGATATTCCGGTTCTCATTATATTCAACAAATCAGATTTGTACAACGAACAAGATCTTAAAGAGTATGATTTGTTAAGCAAAATATATAAATCAATTGGATATAAAGTTCGTTTGGTGTCCTGTGAATCTGAAGATGGTATTCAGGAATTAGAACTGGACTTACAAAATAAAGTAAGTTTAATTTCAGGGCAATCTGGAGTAGGGAAGAGTAGTCTTATTAATTTACTTATACCTGAAGCCATGAAGAAAACAAATGAAATCTCTGATTTCTCAGGGAAGGGAACACACACAACTACTTTTGCAGAAATGCTGGAGCTAAATAGTAATTCATATATTATAGATTCTCCAGGAATTAAAACATTAAGTTTTAATAATCTGGAAATTATGGATGTAGCCCATAATTTCAGGGAATTTTTTACGCTATCAGAGGCCTGCAAATTTGGAAGAAATTGTACACATCGAGATGAACCTGAATGCAGAATAAAACAAGGATTAGATGATGGATCAGTCTACTTTTTTCGTTACCAGAATTATCTCAATATTCTAGAAGAGATTGAATCCCAAAATTATTGGGAACGGAAAAAAGAGTATTAATAATTTTTAACAGCTAGAATTGAAAACCGTTTAAATACTTGTTACAATATTCTTATTTCTACTGTGTCTATCGAAAGCTAGTTGAATCAGTTGATCAATTAATTCTGTATAAGAAATTCCACTGGCTTCCCAAAGTTTTGGATACATGCTGATATTCGTAAATCCAGGCATGGTATTAATTTCGTTGAGTACATAAGAATTGTCATTCCGAAGGAAAAAATCAACTCTTGACAATCCTTCAGCTCCTATACATTGAAATGCTTTAAGAGCAGTATTTCTAATTTCGTCAGCTACAGCGTCATCTACATTTGCAGGAATATTTAATTGTGCGTCATTTGAATTTAAATATTTGGATTCGTACGAATAAAAATTTGTTTTCGGAATAATCTCTCCCAATACGGAGGCTTTTGGAAATTCATTTCCAAGAATAGCACATTCTACTTCTCTGCCGATTATAGCCTCCTCAATGAGCAGTTTAATATCGTATTGAAATGCATCCTGAATGGCAACATGATACTCTGATTCATTGCTTACTTTATGAACTCCAACAGAAGATCCTGCATTGGCCGGTTTTATAAAAATTGGACTTCCTAATTCATCAATGAGTTGCTGATAATTGAATCTATGTGGATTATGCTTGTACAAACAATGATACCTTGCAATCGGAATCTGTGCATCTCGTAACAATCGTTTGGTAAAGTCTTTGTCCATTCCTACTGCCGATGCCAATAGATCAACACCAACAAAAGGAAGATCAAGAGCTTTTAATACTCCCTGTATGGTACCATCTTCGCCAAATGAACCATGCAGTATCGGAAATACAACATCTAACGATTGAATATACTGATGTGAATCCATAGAAATTGCTCCTGTAAAATCATCTTTCTTGGTAATGATAATTTCTTCAGTGATCGATTCGTAAGGAGTAGCTTGTAAAAGGTTTCTTGCACTGAGAAATTGTGTAAGATTATTTAAGTACCATCTTCCGGTTTTATCAATTCCGATAAGATTTATTTTATATTTGTTAGTATTTATAGAAGAAATTATACTTCTTGCTGATCTTACAGAAATCTCATGTTCGGTGGATTTGCCACCAAAAATAATTCCAATATTTATTTTTTCTTTCATTTTATTATTGTCTAAATACTAACAAATAAATCGTAAGGATTGTGGTTGCATTTTTAATTCAATAAACTTTGTTAATCCCTTATACTCTCCATCAATATGAAGATGATTTTCCTTTTCTAATTCAATACTAGCGTGCTGTGTAGTTGCGTGTTGTGTAAGTGAGTTTTTTTTCAAATTTCCAAAAAATACATCGTAGATCAGATGAGGCAGTTGCAAAAATCCTGGCTTTTTTAGAAATACCAATTCAGCAATACCGTCTTGTATAGATGCGTCTGGTGAAATAAAAGCCTTGTTGCCTAACTGAGAAGAATTTGTAAGTTCAAGTAAAATCTGATTTTGGTAAAGTTTTGAATTTACTGAAAGATTAAAAGAAGGGAACTTACTAAACTCGCTTAATCCAAGTTTTACATATGTTGATAAGCCTCTTGTCTGGGAATGATCAAATACTTTTGCAACGTATGCACTAAATCCAATACCAGAAGTATTACAACACAACAGATTATTAATTGAAAGAGTATCACAAAGGGCAGTTCGATTTAATTTTAATATTTCCAGGCTATTCTTTAAACCAATATCTTTAATAACATGACCTGCAAATCCATTTCCTGAGCCCGTAGGAATGATTCCCATACTGGCAGATTGATGAACCAATGCCTGAGCAATTTCATTAATTGTTCCATCACCTCCTACACCAATAATATTATGATCGTTATATTTAACATATTGAGAAGCCAGTTCAGTGGCATGTCCTCTTTTTTGAGTATAAATAATCTGGTATGACAACGATTTAAATTCTTCTTTAATGATTTCATCATAAAATATTTTTCTTCTCTTACCTGAATTGGGATTGATTATGAATACATAATGTTTTGAAAGAGGATCAGCTGTCAAATAATGAAGAGAAGACATTGCAGAAATGTTCGACAAAAATAAGAAATAGTCTTACTTATATAGCCATATTCCATAACTATTTGCTTGATATTCAGTAAAAATTAGATCAATTCGGCATTATATTTGCGCGCCTTTTATTATAAATTGCAAATGAGATATAAAGAAATAAAAAGCTTGAATCTTCCGCAAATAGATCAAGAGATTTTAGAATTTTGGAAAGAAAATAAAATATTTGAAGAGAGTATTGCTCAAAGAGAAGGAATGCCAAATTTTGTTTTCTATGAAGGTCCTCCGTCTGCCAATGGAAAACCTGGAATACATCATGTGATGAGCAGAACTGTAAAAGATATCTTTTGCAGATATCAGACACTTAATGGAAAGAAAGTAATTCGCAAAGGAGGATGGGACACTCATGGACTACCTATTGAGCTGAGTGTTGAAAAAGAATTAGGAATACATAAAGAAGATATTGGTGTTAAAATAAGCATTGAAGAATATAATCAAAAGTGTAAAGAGACGGTCATGCGATTCAAAAATGAATGGGATGACATGACAACAAAAATGGGATATTGGGTTGACCTCAATAATCCGTATATCACTTTTAAGAACGAATACATAGAATCCGTATGGAATTTAATTAAAAGAATATTTGATAAAGGATTATTGTACAAAGGTTATACGATTCAACCTTTTTCACCCGCCGCAGGAACTGGCTTAAGTTCACATGAACTCAACATGCCGGGAACCTACAAAGAAGTTAAAGACGTTTCAGCGGTTGTTCTATTTAAAGTGGATACAAATTCAATCACTGAACAAAACAAAGAATTAAAAAATTTAGACAATCTAAGAATTTCAGCTTGGACAACAACACCATGGACCTTGCCCAGTAACACGGCACTTAGCGTCGGAGAAAAAATAAAGTATGCTATTATTCAAACATTTAATCCATATACAAAAGAAAAAACGCACATTATTCTTGCAAAGGATTTAATATCAAAATGGTTCAAAGAAGAAAATGAAGTTAAAGAAGGTGAATTAAAAGTCGAAGTTGTTAAAAATATTCCCTATCAACAATTGTCAATCGAGTTATCCGGAAAACAACTTGAAGGCTTACGATATAGTCCGTTGTTCAATTATGCTGTTCCGGAAAATGGAGAAGCATATCGAGTAATTTTAGGTGATTTTGTTTCGACCGAAGATGGTACAGGTATTGTTCATACAGCTCCTTCCTTCGGTTCAGATGATATGCGGGTTGCCAAGAAAAATGGTATCGGATCACTAACTTTAGTTGATGTTACAGGAAGATTTGTAGAACAGGTTACTGATTTTGCAAATGAATATGTCAAAGAAGCATTTCTCTCAGAAGAAGAAAAGATTGAAGAAACTAAAAGACTAGGCTTGAATAGATATCTTTCTGTCGACGAAAGAATTGTGATTAAATTGAAGTCAGAAGGAAAATTATTTAATTCTCAAAAGTATGCACACAACTATCCACATTGTTGGAGGACAGATAAACCAATATTATATTATCCAATGGATAGTTGGTTTATTAAAGTTACTGCTATTAAAGACCGATTGGTTGAATTAAATAAAACTATTAACTGGAAACCGGAATCTACAGGAACAGGAAGATTTGGACATTGGCTGGAAAATCTTCAGGATTGGAATCTTTCAAGATCAAGATATTGGGGAACTCCTTTGCCAATTTGGAGAAATGAATCGGGTACTATCAATAAATGTATTGGATCGATTAAAGAATTGCAAGTTGAAATTGATACAGCCAACAAGCAATTAGGATTGAATCAAGGTATCCCGGAAGATCTTCACAGACCATTTATTGACAAAATCGTTTTAGTTTCAGCAAATGGAGAAACCTTATTCAAAGAAGAAGACCTCATTGATGTTTGGTTTGACAGTGGGGCAATGCCTTTTGCACAATGGCATTTTCCCTTCTCCATCAAAGAATTAAGCGATGAACATTACCCTGCAGATTTTATTGCAGAAGGAGTTGATCAAACCCGAGGTTGGTTTTACACCTTACACGCAATTTCAACTTTGGTTAATGATAGTATTTCCTTTAAAAATGTAATATCTAACGGACTGGTATTAGATAAAAATGGAGAGAAAATGTCAAAGCGAAAAGGCAATGTTGTTGATCCATTTGAGACTATAAATACCTATGGTGCTGACGCATCGAGATGGTACATGATTAATAATGCTGATCCGTGGGATAATTTGAAATTTGATTTAAATGGAATAGTAGAAGTTAGAAATAAGTTTTTTGGAACATTATTCAATACGTATAACTTCTTTGCCATCTATGCAAATGTTGATCAGTTTTCTTATGATAAGGATCATTTAATTAAGCTTATTGAAAGACCGGAATTGGATCAATGGATTATTTCTAAATTGAACAGTTTAATTATTGAATATAAAAGACTGATGGAAGATTATGAACCCACATCAGCAACAAGAATTATTGAAAAGTTTGTTTCAGATGATTTATCAAACTGGCATGTTAGATTATCCAGAAGAAGATTCTGGAAAACAGATCATTCCAATGAAAAGCTATCTGCATTTCAAACCTTGTATGAATGCTTATATAATATCAGTATTTTAATTTCTCCTTTTGCACCATTCTTTTCTGAATGGCTGTTTCGAAATTTAACAGGAATAAATGGCTTAAATTCCGTACATATTCAGTATTTGCCTATCGGTCAAAAGTCAAACATAGATGTTGAACTTGAACGAAGGATGAGTTATGCTCAAAGAATATCGTCACTCGTTTTATCTCTGCGAAAAGGACAAAAAATCAGGGTCAGACAACCATTGCAGAAAATTATCATTCCGATTCTTGATCAAGAATTCCGCTCTGATATTGAAAAAGTTTCTGACTTGATCATGGCTGAAGTAAATATTAAATCTATTCAATATGTTGATGCGGAGAATAGCCTCATCACGAAAAAAGCTAAAGCAAACTTTAAAATATTAGGTAAAAAGCTGGGGAAAGACATGCAACAGGCATCCTTGGCAATTCAATCCTTTGATCCGAATGTAATAAAAACAATAGAATCAGGAAAAGCATTTCCATTGGTTCTTTCTGGTAAAGAATATTTAATAATTCAGGAAGACATCGAGATTTACTCAGAAGACATTCCTGGATGGTTAGCCGCATCAGACAATGAAATATCCGTAGCTTTAGACATTAATATAACCGAGGAATTATATCAAGAAGGCATGGCAAGAGAATTAATCAATCGTATTCAGAATTTAAGAAAAACAAGAGATTTGAATGTTACAGACAAGATTGAATTAATTCTTCAGAAAGATGAAAGAATTCAGCCTGCCTTGAATCAATTTGAAAATCTGATTAAAAATGAAGTTCTGGCTCAGAAAATCACATTAACGAATCAAACTTTACCGGAAATGTTGGAACTATTTGATGATTCGGATATTGGGTTTGATATTCAAAGGATTTAAATTAATCCGGTTCAAATCCCAAGACTAAACTAAACCTTCCGAATGACTTAAGAGGAGAATTTGAATCAAGCCAGGGCTTGTCCAAACCGAATCCATAATCAAATCCCAACAAACCAAACATCGGTAGAAAGACTCTGAGCCCAACTCCTACTGATCTTTTTAATAAGAACGGATTGTATTCTTTAAAACTATTCCATTGATTTCCTGCCTGAAAAAAAGTAGTTGCAAAAATAGTTGCACTTGGATTCAAGGATAGCGGATATCTAAGTTCAAGGGTAAATTTATTAAAGATGGTACCATCTTCTTCTTTCGCCGGATCATCTGCTTTTCTTCTCAATACCTGATCCACTTCATAACCCCGCAAGGCAATAATGTCACGACCCGCTAATCCGATATTTTGGTTATTCAGACCATCGCCCCCAAGTCTGAACCTTTCAAATGGAGGTGCACCCAATTTTTTATTATAATATCCAAGATAACCCATCTTCGCATTAAAAGCAACTACCAATTTGCTCACAAGATTAAAGTACCATTCTCCGTCAAACCTCCATTTGTGATATTCAACTAATTTATATCTTTCCTGATTGCTTAAAGAGTCTGGGTTATAGTTATTTTTAAATATTGAATAAGGAGGAGTAAGCTGACAAGACAGACTGAGCCTTGATCCTGATCTTGGAAACAATGGTTCATTTACTGTAGATCGTGCAATGGTATGTCTAAGTGAAAGATTATAATATTCACCATTGGTTACTGCTTGGTTGTTAGCAAAAAATCCCGGATAATTTGTAAGCCTGATTCTTTCCAGATTAAGTGCAGTCAGTCTGGTAAAGTTGTCATCCGGCCATTGTAATTGAGACCCTAATGCCGAGCTGATTCTGATAGTAGAAAATTTACTGTTTTCTGAAGAAGTACTGTTAAACAAGCTATATACCGCTCCTATTGTAAATGAATTCGGCTTTTTATTTCCTAACCAAGGTTCTGTAAACGAAAAATTATAAGATTGGAAAAATCTTCCGTTAGACTGTGCACGAAGAGAAAGCTTTTGACCATCTCCCTGTGGTAGTGGACTCCATGAAGATTTTTTAAAAAAATTCTTCGTTGAGAAATTATTAAATACTACTCCTAAAGTACCAATTAATCCGAATGCGCTATAACCTGCAGATAACTCAAGCTGATCGGAAGGTTTTTCTTCAACAGTATATTCTATATCAACGGTGCCCCGTTTAGGATTTACAGGAGTATTGATACCTAAGCTCTCAGGATTAAAAAATCCCAAAGCCAAGATAGCTCTTTGTGATCTAATGATATCGGAACGACTGAATTTTTGTCCGGGCCTAGTTCTTAATTCGCGACGAATGACGTGTTCGTTAGTCCGATCATTGCCTGCTATAACAACTTTATCAATGGTTGCTTGAGGTCCTTCAAAAATTCTTACTTCAACATCTACAGAGTCGTTGGAAATTCCAATCTCGACAGGTTCAGCCCTAAAAAACAAATAACCGTCATCCATATAAAGCGAACTTACATCTCTTCCATCTTGACTAAAGCTTAGCCTTTTTTGAAGTAAATCCTGATTGTAAACATCTCCTCGATTGATATTGATAATTTTTTTAATCTGATCTTCCGAAAAAAGTGAGTTTCCTTTAACAAATATGTTTCTATAATAGTATTTTTTACCTTCTGCGAGATTAATATCAATTCCAATTCTTCCCCGTTTGGTTCTATAAATTGAATCTGACACTATCTCTACGTCTCTGAAACCTTTAGAATAATAATATTCAAGTACTTTTTGCTTATCGTCTTCATATAAATTCTCTACATACTTAGATTTTGAAAAAATACGAGTCCAAAGCTTTGTCTCTTTCATTTTTTTTCTTAGCCGAGCATCTGTAAAAGTTTCATTACCGGTAAAATTGATTTTGCCAATTTTAATTCTTTTACCTTTATTGATATCTACAATAAGTTTCACTTTATTTTGTGACTCATCAACGATCTCATGAATTTTTATTTTTGCATCCAGATAACCTTTTTTAACATAGAACTCAGAAATCTTGTAAATGATGTTTTCTTTAACATCATCCGTCATAATAGTATTTTTATTTAACTGTGAAGTAAATAATTCATTGAGTTCTTCGTGTTTGGATTTTCTGACTCCTTTGAACGAATGAGACGTATATCTTGGCTTTTCTGTTAATTTAATGTTCAGTTTTACCAAATTGTTATTGATCTCATCAAAAACAATTTCAATCTGAGAAAATAACTTTTGTCGGTAGAGAGCTTTGATCGCTGAGGGAATTTCTGTCCCGGGCACAGAGATTTTTTGTCCAATTCTTAAACCAGATATAGAAATTATTGCAGTTGCGTCAGAATATTTAATACCGCTTACATGAATAGATTGAATTTCATAATTTTTTCTATCATATTGAATATAATCTGAAATCTGAGCTGAAATAAAATCAATACAAAAAAAATAAATCAAGAGGAAGGAATATTTTTTCATAGTTGCGGATCAAAAGGCACAGCAAATTAATTGTATAAATCCCATGGAACTGCGAAGGTATTAATAATGAGACTAATTAAACGCAAAAGTTGCAAAATCAGGTACATTTTAAACCCTCAGATAAGGATAAATAGCCCGATAAAACATACAAAACATGTATTTTTGTCTTTTATTTTTTTTGAAAAGTATGAAACATAGGTTTTTAAGTATATTGCTGTTATTTTTTATATTAAATTCATGTAGCACTATTAAAAATTCCTGGAATGACCTAAATGTTTTTCCAGTTGCACAGGATATTGAGCTTGGCAAACAGGTCGCAGCTGAAATTTCGGCTAATAAATCAGAATTTCCCATTCTTGAGGAAAAAGGAAACGAAGTATTGTATAACTATGTAAATGGACTTGTCCAAAAGATTCTTGCTACAAATTTGGTTGATTACACAAAAGATTTTGCATGGAAGGTTAATATTATTAATGATCCAAAAACTTTAAATGCTTTTTGTACGCCGGGTGGTCACATTTATGTGTATACCGGTCTAATTAGTTTTCTTGATTCCGAAGATGAACTTGCAGGAGTAATGGGTCACGAAATGGCCCATGCAGCAAAGAGACATTCAACAAAGCAACTTACCAAATCATTAGGAGTTCAGCTCTTGCTGGATGCAGCCTTGGGAAAAAAGGAAGTTATCAAGCAGGTTACCGGAGCTTTGTTAGTCTTAAGTTTTAGTAGAGCACATGAGACTCAAGCCGATTCCTTTTCCGTAAAGTATCTTTGTCCAACGTCCTGGAAGGCAAATGGAGCAGCTGGATTTTTTAGAAAAATTGAAGGACAGGTAACGCCACCACAATGGCTAAGTACACATCCAAGTCCCGCAAATCGAATAAAATCTATTGACTCTAAATCTTCTGAATTAAAATGTATGGGAAAAGATTCAAATACCGGAACGTTCAATCAAATTAAGTCCTTAATAAAAAATATCGTTCCTCCTCCTCATAAACCATCAGAGCAATCCGATTCCGGAAGTCAGACTCCGGGAATTCCCAATAGTTCAAAACCGACGCAGAACAATCCAGATAAAGCGGGACCAAGTAATACCAATACTATTCCTCAAAAGAAAATCCTTAAGAAAGGATAATGCATCAAGAAGTAGTCGAAACCAAAGTGATTAATATTATTGCAAGAATATCTGCATATTTATTTCATCCTTTGTTTTTATTACTTATCAATTTGATCTTAATATTAATGATAAGGCCCCATTGGTTTGGGGTAAACAAATGGACAGATAAAAGCTTACTCATTATACTCGTAGGTATTTACAGTGTGTTTATACCAGGTATCAGTGTTTTGATGTTGAAATTGTTAGGGGTTATTAAAACATTTGAACTCAAAGAGAAACATGAAAGAATCTTTCCTCTCATCAGCTGTATGATATTTTACCTCTGGTTGTGGGTTAATTTAAAACAGGATCTTGGTATTCCTTCGATGTGGATTTATTTAATGATGTGTTCTATTGTTGGGTTTGCAATCATCTTAGCTTTGAATAATTGGATTAAGGTGAGTTTACACACATTTGGTATTGTGAGTAGCCTTATTTTTTGGATGGTATTTACGCTTATCTACTGCAACAATTCATCCTGTGGATTTTTACTATTATCTGGAAAGTTTATATTTCCAATTGAATTTTTTCTAATGATTCTTTTTATCATTGCAGGATGGTTAATGACAAGCAGAATGATTCTCGGCGCACATACTCTGAATGAGATTGTCGGAGGCATCTTGGTTGCTATACTTTCCAATATTATTTCTTATCAAATTGCACATTAAATAAGTATTTATGAATATTGATACTATCAGAAACAAAATTGAAGAAATCTGGGAGAACAGATCTTTGTTAGAATTGGAGTCAAGCAGAAAATTCATTCATGACACCATCCGATTATTGGATCAAGGTTTAATAAGAGTAGCTGAAAAAAAATTACAAGGTGAATGGATTGTAAATGAATGGATTAAAAAAGCAATACTCTTGTACTTCCCGATTACAGAAAATCGTGTAATCGAAGCAGGAGATTTAAAGTTTTATGATAAAATACCAACCAAATCCAATTACGATCAACTTGGAGTAAGAGCAGTTCCGACAGCCATTGCTCGATACGGAAGCTTTATAGAGAAAGGCGCAATACTAATGCCTTCTTATGTAAATATCGGGGCTTATGTAGGAAGCGGATCGATGGTTGATACCTGGGCGACAGTCGGTTCCTGTGCACAAATTGGAAACAATGTACATCTTGCCGGGGGAGTTGGAATTGGCGGGGTATTGGAACCTCCACAAGCAAGTCCTAATATTATTGAAGACAATTGTTTTATTGGTTCAAGATGTATCATAGTTGAGGGGACCATTATTGAAGAAGAGGCAGTATTGGGAGCCAATGTTGTTATCACCGGATCTACACATATACTCGATGTCAGTGGTTCGCAGACCGTTAAATATCAAGGTCGAGTCCCGGCAAGATCAGTCGTTATTCCGGGTTCTTATAACAAACAGTATCCGGCAGGAGAGTATCAGGTACCCTGTGCGTTAATCATCGGAAAGAGAAAAGAATCAACGGATAAAAAGGTCTCACTTAATTCTGCTTTGAGAGAATTTGGAATTGGTCATTAATTAATAATTTAACTAAATTCGTAGTATGTCATTGATAAAAGAATTCAATGATTATCGAGAAAGAATGAATGAAGTCATACTTTCAAAAGATAATCTTCCCTTGAAAAGATTTTTTAGCCTGGATCATCAGATGTATCAGGAAGGAGCCCTCGATGTAAAAACTAAAGAACTACTTGGACTGGTTGCCTCTATGGTCTTGCGATGTGATGATTGTATAAAATATCATTTGGGAAAAGCTTACGAGTGTAAGGTTAACAGTGAAGAAATTTATGAAGTTTTTGCAATAGCCAATATGGTTGGGGGATCGATCTGCATTCCACATACACGAAGAGCAGCAGAATACTGGGAAGAACTGGGAGAAAAAGAAGAGTAAAATATTTTGATGGTGTTTAGTCTATCTAAAAATCTTTGGATAAAATGTATTTACTGACAGATAGTTCAATATTTAATATACTAACTTATTGTTTAGGTATTTGTATAACTTAAAGATTCTAATTGAATTGAATTGTAAGGTGTTTATTATATATATTGTCTTATTGATTTCAAGTAAGACGTATTCACAAACTGATTCCTTGTTGATTCGTAAAGAACATGAACATGATCAACATTATAATGAGCTTGGAATTGCAAACTCACCTGTTTATTTTCTAAGAGAAAATATATTCTCCTATGGATTACATTTTCATTGGGTACGAAATATTTTAAAGTCAAAGTTTGGACTAGGACTTGGATATGAACGAATATTCGACAAGCATAGTCATCATACGTTTGGAATTATAGGAAGTTATCAGCCTATTGACAGGATGAATATAATCTTTTCACCAGGTATAAGTTTTGAGAACGGTAATAACAATGGAAAATTTGCCTTGCATTTAGAATCGACCTATGAATGGCAATTTCACCAATTTCATTATGGACCATCATTTGAGATAGCATATGATCCGGAAGATTATCATATAAGTATTGGAATCCATTTTGGTTATGGTTTGTAATCAGAAGAGTGTAAATTGCAGTATATATGGAACTAAAATCATAACTCGACAATAAGCCTTGAAAGAAACACATCAGAACGAAATGATCAGAATTACCTATTTCAGTATAATAGGTAATACTATGCTAGCACTGGTAAAAGGATTTGCAGGATTCTTCGGTCATTCCTATGCGCTGATAGCAGATGCAATTGAATCTACAACAGATATTTTTGCTTCCTGTTTAGTGTTATTTGGGATAAAATATGCGAGTAAGCCGGCAGATGAAAATCATCCCTACGGACATGGAAGAGCAGAGGCATTAATTACTTTTTTGGTCGTTGGTTTTTTAATTACTTCTGCGACAATCATAGCTTACGAGAGTATAGTTAATATTCAGAAAGATCATGAACTTCCTAAAACCTGGACATTACTAATCCTTTTGCCAATAATTGCCTGGAAAGAGATCTCATTTCAGCTGGTTATGAAAAAAGCAAGGAAAACCAACAGTTCAGCACTAAAGGCTGATGCTTGGCATCATAGAAGTGATGCAATTACGTCAGTGGCGGCGCTCATTGGAATCTCAATAGCGGTGTATTTTGGAAATGGATACGAAGCTGCAGACGACTGGGCTGCCTTATTTGCTTCGGTTTTTATTATTTACAATAGTTATAAAATATTTAGACCTGCACTCGGAGAAATTATGGACGAACATCTATATGAAAATCTTGTGGAAGAAATTAGGACCATATCCTTAACTGTTGAAGGAATTGTGGCTACAGAAAAATGCTTTATAAGAAAAGCAGGGATGATCTATCATGTTGACTTACATGCAATTGTTGATGCTGATATTTCCGTCCGAGAAGGTCATGATCTTGCTCATAAATTAAAAGACAAATTGAGAAATGTTTTACCACAATTAGGACATGTATTAATTCATATTGAACCCAGTGAAAATAAAATCAAAAATCATTGAGATTCATTGAGAAGAGAGTTATATCATCAACTGTTGTTATGTTCTGTAGAAAATTTTTTTTAAAGTAAATAAAATAATTGTAACTTTACTAAATGGTATTTAATTTGTATTAAGAATTCTATAAGAAGTCAATCTGATTTGCATGAACGTGGTTGAAAATATTTATTATCCAACCAATGAATTTGAGAAAATATTTCTTAAGAATATCTGGCGTTTAACAGATAGTACACTGAATAGTAGAAAGGAAATTATACTTCCCAAGGGAACAGTTGAAGTAATATTTAATTACTCTGAAAATATTAATTATTACAGTCCTCTCACACAGGCACAAATGAAACTTCCAAATGTTTTTGTTAATGGTTTAAATTTCAAACCTTTTGAATTATACAAGATTGGCAGACAAGTATTTGTTGGAATACAATTGAACTGCATCAGCCTTAAACAACTTTTCAATATATCTCCGAAGGAATTACACAATAATGTATATAATGGCAGATTAATATGTTCTGAATTAGAAAGATTGTCAGATCAATTATTCATTTATAATGAATTTGAAAAACAAGTTGAAATTATCCTTTGCTGGTTAAGAAAGAAGATAGCAGGTATTCAGTTGCACACTTATTTAAAAAGAGGAATTAGACTTAATAATTTTGACTACCGTCAACTTACAGTAAGAAAAATGAGTGAGGAGATTTTTATTTCTGAACGTCAGCTAAGAAGATTTTCGCAAGATTGGCTGGGTATGAGAACAGACGATTTCATTCAATATAACAAATATATCACTAGTTTGAATTTGCTCCACAATTCGAATGATAGTTTAACTGAAATCGGATTAAATGCAGGGTACTACGATCAGTCTCATTTTATCCGTGAATTCAAAGGATTTACGGATCTCACTCCAAAGCAATATAGGGATGCCAAGAGAGGAGTTCCTGGTCATATATTTCAATAATTTGATAATGTCCGTTTTATACAATTTCTCTTTCAAGGATTACATCATCTTTGTCACTGCATAAAATTCAAAAAATACATGATCTACAAATTTTCTCTGATCGAAAAGATCTTATTGTCCAATGATATTATTCCTCACCCTTTTGCAGATGCATCATTTTCAGTTGGTTTAGGATTTGCATTAGGCAGTGCAGTCAAATTAAAAATCGCTGACCAACTCACCTTAGAATATAATGATCTCAAAAACATAGCAAAAGCAGCTCATGTCAGCGAGCTGGGTGCCGAGCTGATTTTAGATTGTTTGGATGCAATGGGATATGTTCAAAAAAAGGTTAATCAGTATGCTTTTACAAAGAGAGGATATAAGAACCTTTCTCCCCAATCCCCTACTAATTTCAGATACTTCATCCTATTTTGCGATAATCTGTATAAAGGATATTTAAAATTGGATGAAACCATTAGACTTGGTAAAAGAGCAGAGTCCGGTATGCTTGAAAGTATGAGTGATTATGATTGGGAGTTGTTCTCCAGAGCGATGATTGATATTTCACGAACTAATTATAAGGAAGTATGCGGAAAAATACCAATAGCTAAGTCTTATAAGAATATATTGGATCTTGGAGGTTCACATGGATTGTACAGTATAGAATTGACTAAAAGACATCCACATTTAAATGCAAGAATATTAGATCTTCCACCGGTTAAAAAATATGCTGATGAGTGCATTGCCGAGCATAATGCCCAGCGAAATGTTGCCTTTCTTCCATCAGACTTTATGAAAGAAGAAATACCTAAAAACGTTGATGTAGTGCTGGCATTTAACATTATACATGGATTGAACCCTTCAGAAAATGAATCTTTAGCAAATAAGGTGTATCACGCACTGAATGAAGGTGGCATTTATGTAATTCTTGATCAGATCAAAGGTATAGGAGGCAGTTCACAAATGTCTAAGGCTACAACTTCTTATATGGCTCTTAACTTACTGCATCAGGCCGGAGGAAAAACTTATTCTAAGGCTGAGATTGATGTTTTAACAAGCAAAGCCGGGTTTAAGAAAACAGAGTTAAAAAAATTAAATGCTCCTGGCTTTGGTATTGTAATCTGTTATAAATAAGAGACTATTAAGTAGTACTGAATTTGTTCAATCAATTAATATTTAATGGATTGATACTTTACTGATGAAATTGAATCAACTCATTAATAGCGATATTATTTCCCTCACAATTCAAGCTTACGCCCTTCGGTACACTGCTTCATTTTTAATCTATTCATATCGAAAGAAAGTTAAACAGCCAAATTTTTTATAAAATGTGATTGATAATCTTTCATACTCCCCCTTGACAACTCCATAATACATTACTTTCAACCAGCAGGTTTCGTCCAACAGAGATTTCATTGTTTCCCGCCAGCGGGACAAGCTGTACTCCGGACCCAACGAAATCTTAGTTATTAGCGGATGCCCTTCTGTCCACTTACAATTTGGAGTTGTATGTCGTCTGCTTAGATGAATACAGTCTGATTGTATTCAGTTACGGGATTTTGTTTTCAGAAAAATCTGCTTTTGAATTATTCAGGCAGTTTAAACTTCTTATGTGAGCCTGTCAGTCTAACTTAATCGGTTCTTCATAAAGTTGTTTGAATAATTGTCTCACTATTTTAGAACGAAGCATTGTGGTCTTTAAGCGACTTCACTTTAGGTTTGGTAAATAATCTTGCGATAGCTGCAAAAATCGTGAATATAATGCCGGATATGCCTGCAAACTTATATTGTCCGCGAATTTGTTCGAGCAAAAAGTCAAAATCAACCATCATCTGAAAACTCGGTTTATCGGGATTAGGTTGACTGTTTAATACTTCAAACCCCTGCACCAACACATATTCGATGTCAAGTGCAGGTTTATATGTCGCTCTAAACTTTGTCTCTCTGTCAAGCGGATTTGAAAAGGTGTGTGCCGTCTTTGCGGTAACATTAAAACTTTGTCCTTGTTCAAGAACAATTTTCTTGCCTTTAGCCGAAAGTTCAAGTTTGCCTTCAATAACTTCAAATACTTCGTCTTGCAATGGATGAATGTGTGGTGGTGGACCCTGTTTTCCAGCTGGAATGGTGCAGATAATTTCTGTAAAAACACCTCCAGTGTCTTTACCTGTCTTTACAAAGGTGATTGTTTCACCAGTTGATTTTAGTGTTATAGATTTCATTTTACAAAAGTATAATTCTGTGTTTAATATTTTTTGCTACGCTTTATTTTTTCGGTTTGTCGCCAGGTGCGAAAACAATTTGTTCTATTGGATTTTCAACTGGTTCTAATGATTGGAAAAAGCGATAAAGGGCTTGAAGTTCTGTAGTATCCATTCTTGATAATGCACCCCATGGCATAGGACTTCCTTTGTGAACTCTTCCATTTTTAAATCTCTGAATAAATGTTTCTTCTGTCCATCCAGACATTATTCCGGTTTTTTTATCGGGTGTCAGGTTTGGAGATATAAAGGAATATCCATCAGAAAAAGCATCAGGCTCAAAATATGCCTTGCCAGCAAAATCTTTTCCTATAAATTCACCTGTATTTAGATTCACTTCAGTATGACATGAAAAACAGTTTGTCACATGATAAGCAAGGTATTTCCCATAATTTGCTGTAGGTTCAATAGCAACAGATTTTTGAGGTGTAGATTTTGGTCCTTCAGGTTTAACCATACCGACTGCTAAGAGTGCTTTATATAAAAATCCAAAGTCCATTGGTTTAACCTTATTGTTTACTGGAGGTAAAGTTCTTAGGTAAGAGATAATTGCTGTTAGGTCAGCATCACTTAATCCTTGGAAGGGCATCATAGGAAATAACGCTCTACCATCTTTCCCAACACCATATCGGAGGCTTCTTGCAATCTCGGCATCTGAATATTTACCTATTCCCGTTTCTTTGTCAGATGTAATGTTAGGCCCAGTAAAAGTGCCGAACCCTGGAAAAGTTAATTCCCAACCTCCTTTGAAGTCAACCTGTTTGCCTGCATCAAATTTCATGACTTCATCCATACTTGAATGGCATCCACCACAATGTGCAGGTCCATTGACTAAATAAGCTCCTCTTGCGATAACGGCTGAGTCTGCACTTGCTTTTATGTCAGGATAAGGTGCATCATGCTTTTTATTCGAAGATAGTTGAACGAAGATGAAAAATACAAGGAATAAAACTATCAGTCCCAGTCCTGTCCATTTGAGAAATTTTAATAATCGTTTCATATGTAAATTATTTGTTGGTTCGTTTTTTAGCATTATGATCAACTCTTAGGAAAGTTAATTCTACCATCTAAACATGATAAATAGTAACGGATTAACTTTTCAAGTTGAACTGGCTGTCCCGATCCATCTAGAAAGCCGTCAAGTAGAAACTTTATTAATGAGAAATTCATGAGAGCAGTTTTTAGTTTATTTGTGATTTGGATGTAAGCAAAGTTAGCTAATTTTTGAAGATCAATACGCTAAAAATTCAATAATAGCCTCTCAACTTACTATAAAAAATTG
>JADLHT010000058.1 GCA_020848695.1 Saprospiraceae bacterium | reverse complement strand
ATGTGTGTAATTTTACTATTAACACCCCTGGGGGTACTCTTCAAACTTTACCACCAATGGATAACTTAACAGGTCCAACAACTTTGTGTAAGGGAGCTTGTAATGTAAGATATTCGATTAATCTTTTAGGTGGAGGAGCTTGTGCGCCAGTCTGGCAATGGACACTGGATGGAGTTGAATTTTCCGACAATTTTAACAAGAATGTTCTTTTGGACTTTCCTGATGAAGGTGATTTTACCCTATGTGTTACTGCGATCATTGGAAACCCACAGTCCGGTTCTATTTGTGATCAGGAAGGCCCCAAATGTATAATAATCAAAGTCAGACAAAATAAGGATCGAAAAGATGGACCTAGATATATCTGCTCTGAGAATGTTCCATTTTCTTGGCAGGGGAAGATAATTGATGCCACCGGAGAATATACCGCTCACTTCATCGATAAAACATGTTGTGAATATGATTCAATTGTATATTTCAATGTATTACCTGAAGTTGAGATTCCAATGGTTTATTTTTTAGGCTGTAAAGGCGATTCTTACAGAGATCGAACAACTGGAAAGATTTTTAATACCTGTCAAGATAATACTAAGATCGAACTTAAAAGATCAACTAATCCATATAAGTGCGATAGCGCTTACTATCTAACTACCGTATTTATAGATCTTGAAGGAAATATCACTAATTATTGCCAGGATGGAAAAATCATCTACGAAGTTATTCCAAAAGATCTCACCTGTCAAGCTAATGGTTTTTATCATGACTCATTATCTTACAAGTGGTATAGAAGATGTGACACCAGTAAGAATATTCTAAGCAATTCACAAATTCTTGAAGTCACAAGCAGAGATGTCTACTGTGTTGACATTACCACGATCGGCAAGTTAGATAAACTTCAAAAAAGTTGTACTTTCCAGATTTGCGAACAAACTGAAGAATCCCTTCCTCAATATATTGATAACTGCACCGACTATCCTGCTGCACAAGGAAGAGTTTTTTGGGATTCTAACAATGATCAGATTTACACACCCGGTGAAAAATTAATATCTGACGCAATTATCAGAACAGATCCTGAAAGTTTTGTAGCCATATCAGATACAACAGGATTTACAATTCAACTTACACCACAGGTTATAAATCTAATCTATGCTTCAAGTTATAATCCTAAATATTATACAGTTAGTCCTTCTATTTTCTCCTGGACTCAAGGCAATTCAACAGGCATTCAGCCAGGTATAATAGATTTTGCAGTGCGTAAAAGACAAATGACTGACCTGGACATCAGAATTGCGGGCACCCAAATTATTCCCGGATCAAGAGGAAGATATTACTTGACTTTAAGAAATGAAGGAAATACGGCTGTATCCGGAGTAACTATTAATCTTGAAATCCCTTCAGATTGGATAATAGAATCTAGTTCTCCTTCTGCAAGCATCATTAATAAGCAACTTGTGCAATGGAACGTCCAAAGCTCCATGGGTCCCAATGAAAAACAGATTTTTATAATTACTCTGAACGTACCTCCTACTGCTATTCCAAATACTTCATTTGAACTTAAAGCTAGCCTCGCTCCTACTGGTGATGCCGATCCTGAAAATGATGTATTTATATGGAAAGACCGCATTCAATCTGAATCACAACAAATTAGAAAACTCGTTGACAAAGAAAGAATTTCTTGGATCACTCAGGGATCAGATGAACTTTGCTATACCCTTCAATTTCAAAACACCGACTCCTCAACTTCTAAAGTTATTCATATAATAGATTCTCTTAGCAATCAAATTGATCCCTTAAGTATTCGAATAATACATGCAAGCCATCCTTATACTTTCAAATTTATTAATGCTTACAAATTATTCTTTGTATTTGAGAATATTGACCTGATTTCAAAAAATTCTGACTTCTTGGCATCCCAGGGTATTATTCAATTTACAACCAGAACTAAAACTAATCTTCAATCCAATTCGATAATTGAAAATTTTGCTTTCATGCATAATAATTGTAATAATCCGACTATAAGCAATATCGTCAAGACACAATTAGTTACGCTGAATTCTAAAACTTCCAATTCAACAGTCATCGGGATCAAACCAAATCCATTCGATCAGTATTTCGATGTAACAATCGCCAATCATTTAGAACCATTTAAATTATTGGTCATGGATATTCACGGTAAAATTGTTTACGAACAATCTGTTACTTTGAATCAGAGTAGTATTCGAATAAATAGCATCAATTGGACCAAAGGTGTCTATCAACTGGTAATGAATCAACCACATAACATAATTCTGTTAGGTAAACTAGTCAAGTTCTGATTAGTAAATGTTTAATCATTTAGAAAACTTGTCTTTCTCTAGGTAGAATAATTGTGTTTCTTAATTAGACTAAACTTTACTGTTAGTCTTACTAATCAATCATTCAGCAATATAATCTTCATTCTTAATTTATTGTTTTACTTTACTTTATATATTAAATAAATAAAAATGTAAAAAAAATGGGATAAAAACTTGGGCAATATTAAAATGGCATCATACATTTGTGGTGTATTAGTTATGTAATACACTAAAACAACAAATATGATAGATATTCAAAACCTTCATTTTAGCTACAACAAGAAAAAACCACTATTCAATGGATTGAATCTTCAATTAGAGCACGGAAAGATATATGGACTATTGGGTAGAAACGGTGCCGGCAAAACAACTTTATTAAGACTCATCAATGGATTGATTTTTCCACAAGTTGGGGAAATTAATGTACTGGATATGGATGCCACACATCGATTTCCTCAGATGCTCTCGGAGATTGTTTTTATTCAGGAGGAACCTTTAATTCCAAATATGACCATCCTTTCATATTTATACACCTATGCCCCATTCTATGGCAGATTCGATTATGACAAATTTTTAAGCTTAGTCACTGAGTTAGGTTTACAAGGCACACAACGAATGGATAAGTTATCCTTTGGTCAAAAGAAAAAAGTGATGCTGGCCTTTGCAATTGCTTCACAGGCAAAAATATTAATCCTTGACGAGCCTACAAATGGACTCGATATCCCCAGCAAGAGTCAGTTTAGAAAACTCATTACAGAAGCCATGTTGGATGACCGAATTGTTATAATCTCTACCCATCAGGTAAGAGATATGGTTAATCTTATTGATCCAATATTAATGTTAGAAGACGGTAAAATCATTTTTAATTACTCTCTTGAGGATATCTCTAAAGCATTAAGATTCGAAATTCATTATTCGATGACACCACCTACTGATGTTCTCTACTCTGAACGTATCAGTGGAGGGTACATGAGCATATCTGAAAACACGAATGATGCTGATTCTGAAATCGATATAGAAGTATTGTTCAATGCTGTATTGAACAACAAGCAACAAATACTTTCCATTCTTGAAAAAAATAAAATTCTAAACTATTAAATACTTATCAACAATGTCAACGAACAATTTTTTTAGTTCAAATCGATTCATCATTCTGGTCAAGAGAGAGGTACTGCTTAACTACAAGGTCTTATTGGTTGTACTTGGATCCATTGTAGGCATTATTACTTTAGGAATGAGCTGGGCTCATTGGTATGAAGCTGTGCAAAGCAATGGTTTTAATTCAGACAACCTGATCGTGTCATTAGCCTTTCTTTGTATAATATGGGCTAGCATTAGTTTTGTTGAAATAATCAACACCTCAGGACGACAACATTACCTCAGTATACCGGCAAGTCATTTTGAAAAATTATTAAGCAAGTGGTTTACCATATCACTAATACTTCCCATATTATTTATCATTTTGTACATTGTGTATGCCTATCTCTGTACAGTCGGAATAAATATATTCAGCAGTAGAAATATTGACCAACCTAGTTTTGTGATAAAAGATATTATCCAGGGTTTTTCGTGGTTGATAGTAGTACAGAGTATATTTTATCTAGGCTCTATAAGCTGGCCTAAATATTCACTTTTCAAAACCATTTTATTCGCATTTGCGACCATTGTCAGTATCGGATTGATATCCGCATTTTTTGTTAAGTTGATATTTATTGGGAATAATCCGAATGGCGGATTTATATCTTTCAGTGAGCAGGATCTGGAACTAAATTTCAACTGGATAACTCAGGAGAATCTTCGATTACTCTTCAAAATTTCTGCTGTTGTTGGAAGTTTGTTTCTGATGACAGTGGCTTATTTCAAACTTAAAGAAAAAGAACTCTAATGGATTTTCGTAAACATCAACCTATCTATATGCAAATTGCTGACGTGATATTGTCTGATATTCTGGAAAGAAAAATCAGTGATGGAGATCGCATTCCATCTGTAAGAGAACTTGCGATATCTCTTGAAGTTAATCCCAATACAGTCCAGCGTTCTTACCAATGGCTTCAGGATGTACAGATCATATTTCAAAAAAGAGGAATTGGTTTCTTTCTATCCGATAAGGTGTATGAAAAAACTATGGAAGTCAGAAAGGAGGAATACCTGAGGGATGAACTTCCTAATACCTTGCGCACCGGAAAACTATTAAACGTAGGGATAGAAACTATAGCCAATATTTACGAAAAACTTTAATTACTATTTATTCAAAAAACAATCTACAAGAATGAAAACAAGTAACAAATTATTAATTTCAGGATTATCCATTATTCTAACCTTAATCCTAACAGGGATGATCTATTTGAAAAGCGCAACAAGATTATATACAGAATCAGGGTCTAAAGAGATAATTAAAAAAGAAGATGTATTATCAAGCTTTAGCGGAATTCAGGTTACAGGTAATTTTGAAATTAGGGTCCACAAAGGCGAATTTAAGTACATAATGGAAGGGAATCGGAACATTATTGAAAATTTGACTTTACAAATTAAAAACAATACTCTGTACATTGAACCTAAGTCTGATTCTCGTGGATTGCATATTCGAACATCCGGCACAATAAAAATTGATCTCTATTCTAATGAGTTAAATAAAATTCAATCCACCGGAAACAGCAACATAGAGTTTGCGGACAGCTTTGAGACGAACAACGCAGAAATAAATGCTGTTGGCAATGGAGGAATACACTCAAAGTGGTCTTCTTCAAGCATTAAAATAAATCTAACCGGAAACGGAGAAATTATCAATCATGGAAAATCAGAGAACCTGGAATTGACCTTACTGGGTAATGGTGACATCAATTTCACCAATTCTCCGTCAGAGCAAGCTCTTGTATCACTAACCGGAAACGGAAGTATTAATCTGACCTGTAACAAATCCCTGGATGCCAAACTACTTGGCAATGGAAATATTCAATATAAAGGACAGGCTCAACTGACAGAATCCAAAGTAGGAAATGGAGAGATTATAAAAGAAGATGAATAATTGATATTTAAAATTTGATTTTAGAAAATAGCTGATTTCAAAAATGATTTTAAAATAGAAATAAAAATTTGATTAAGTGATGACCTGCATTTTTCAATAACAAATACTACTTATTATCAATAAAAAAGCTAAGCCAAATTACACGTGATACTTTGAATAAATAGATATAGGATAAGGCAAGAATCAGGAACAAGATTACTAATGCTTTAATCCAATCCATTTTAAATACAAGTATTAAAACACCTACAATTGCGAGGCTTATAATTCCTGAGACGATATAGGAGATAAACATTGCTCCGAAATAAAATCCGGGTTCTTTGAAAAAATTTTCGTTGCACACTTTGCATTTTTTGTGCATCTGAATATTAAAACTGAAGAATCTGGATTTCGTCTCAAAAAGATAACCGGTGTGACACGAAGGACACTTAAGTTGCAAGATGGACCTGATCACTCTAGTATGTTAATTGTGTAAAATGATCAAGAAAATCGACTTAAGAATTTAGGGTTCACAACCAGTTCTTTTGAATCTTTAGAATGCAAATAGAAACCACTACCATTCTTAACACCCAGTAATCCTGCATTGACCATATTGATTAATAATGGACTTGGTGCATATTTCGGATTACCAAATCCCTCATGGATAACTTTCATGATGGATAAGCATACATCTAAACCAATAAAATCAGCCAACAACAAGGGTCCCATCTGGTGTGTCATTCCTAACTTCATGATCGTATCGATTTCCTCAACACCGCAAATTCCATCATACAAGGTATGAATAGCTTCATTGAGCATTGCCATCAATAGTCGATTAGCTACAAATCCCGGATAATCTTTCACTTCGACAGGTACTTTGTCTATTTTCTTTGAAATTTCAAAAATTAATTCACACACCTCGTTGGATGTACTGAATCCACGTATAACTTCTACCAGTCTGATAACCGGCACCGGATTCATAAAATGCATTCCTATAACTTTTTCAGGACGTTTTGTTGCGCTTGCAATTTTCGTAATAGAAATAGATGAAGTATTTGTTGCCAGAATGGCATTTTCAGGTGAGAATTGATCGATCTGTGCAAATATTTTTAGTTTCAAATCTAGATTCTCAGTTGCCGCTTCTATAACAAGGTCCGCTTTACTCACAGCTGACGACAACTCAGTTGAAGTAGTCAATCGACCCAGAGCATCTCGTTTACTTTGCTCTGAAATTTTTTGTTTTTCAACCATACGACCCATATTCTTCTCTATGGTAACCAAGGCTTTATCCAGTGCTGTTTGTGAAATATCACAAAGAATTACCTGATAACCGTATTGTGCAAAAACATGAGCAATTCCATTGCCCATTGTACCGGCTCCGATGACCGTAATATTATTCATTCTCTGATTTTTGCGCAAATGTAACAGAAGATTTTAATTTACCTAATTTTGGTAATACCAACATTAAGAATTTTCTTTGTGGAGTGAATCAGCTTATAGTTGAAGCAGGAACATCAAAATCGGATTGGTGCCTGATAAATAGAGAAAAGCTTGTCTTTGAATTTACCACAGCAGGAATAAATCCTACTACTCAGGGCAAGAGCAATATTCTTTCAATCATTGAGATTGCCAAACAAAATCTTAAATCACATTCAATTCATGCAATAAACTTTTATGGTGCAGGCTGTAAAGGAATGGGCCAGGTTGTTATCCGAGAATTGCTGGAATATTGTTTTAATCTTCAGAACATTCAAGCGGAATCGGACCTGCTCGCAGCTGCCAGAAGTTCATGCGGAGCTAAAAAAGGAATAGTAGCAATTATTGGAACCGGAAGTCATTCCTGTTTGAGTGATGGACATCAGATCATCGATCAAAAACCATCATTGGGATATTTGTTAGGAGATGAAGGAAGTGGTAATTACTATGGTAAAAAAATTCTGACGGCATACTTCTATTCAGAATTAAGCAGGGAATTAATTGAACTTTTAGAAAGTGAATTCCCATTTATCCAACAAGATTATCTTTCAGCATTGTATTCCAATCCCAGAATAAGTTATGAACTAGCTCAATTTTTTCCATTTCTAATCCGGCATAAACACAATAATCACATCCAGGAAATAATTCAGGAAGGAATAGCAGAGTTTTATAAACAGCGAATTAAAAATTATGAAGATCAAAGCTCTTTTCCTTTATACATTGTAGGGAATGTCGGCAATGCTCTGAAAGAAGAATATTTAGCTTATCTTTTAGAAAAAGGATTTTACATAGTACATTTCAATCCAAGACCCATCGAAGGATTAATTCAATACCATACCCAATATGTCTGAAATAAGAAGGATAGGAATTTTTACATCCGGAGGTGATTCACCCGGAATGAATGCAGCCCTTAGAGCCATTATAAGAGCAGCCACCAATCATGATTTACATATTTATGGCATTAACCGAGGATTTGAAGGATTGATTGATGATGACATTCAACTCATCGGTGACGACGAAGTTAGAAATATAATCCAGCGAGGTGGCACGATTTTAAAAACTGCCAGAAGTGAAAGGTTCATGAGTTATGAAGGAAGAAAAATTGCATTTGAGAATCTAAAAGCACGAGATATAGATGGGCTTATTGCAATTGGCGGTAACGGAACTTTTACAGGAGCTTCAATTTTTTATAAAGAATTTGGTATCCCTATGGTTGGCTTACCCGGAACCATAGATAATGATTTATATGGTACAGATTTTACCATTGGATTTGATACTGCAATCAATACTGCAGTTCATGCTGTTGACATGATTCGCGACACCGCCGAATCACACAATCGTTTGTTTCTTATAGAAGTAATGGGAAGACATAGCGGTTATATCGCTGTACATACTGCCATTGCATCCGGAGCCAGCGCAATTGTTATTCCTGAAAAGAAAACTACAATCGACGAATTGGTCAATAACTTAAAAAAATCGTTGCGAAGGAAAAAACTGTTTGGACTGGTTATTCTTGCGGAAGGAAATGAATTGGGAGAAACACATGAAATAGCAAAAGAAATTAAACAAAGGGTTCCTGAATATGATATTCGCGTTACAATCATAGGCCATTTACAAAGGGGTGGATCTCCTACCGCTTTCGACAGAATTCTCGCCGGCAGACTGGGATATGAGGCGGTAGAAGCCATAGTAAGAGGTCAATACAATGTTATGGCCGGACTAATAAATGATCAAATCACGTTTACCAATTTTGATGATGCGGTCTTAAACAAAAAAGTACCCGGAGATTATTATATTCAACTAGCAGAGATATTGGGACGATGATATTATTTACAAACCTGACAATTCTGTATCTTGTCATCCTTTTTGAATTTATTCTAAAAAATTATTTATAATGAGTAGATCTTTATTATTTTTTATTATAATCGTATCTGTTAAGCTGAATGCTCAATATTCAATCAATTGGGAAAATACTACTACGATCGCAACCAGTCATTTTGGGAATAATCACCCAAGAATTAGTTGCAATAATAATGGAGAAGCCTATATTGTTTGGGGAAGGACTTCTGACGAATCATTACAATTTTCAATTTGGAATGGAACAAATTTTAGTACTCCGAAGACCTTGAACAAGGTTGAAGTTGCTACCGCCTCATGGATGGGCCCTGACCTTGCATCTAGAGATGACACAATTTATATTGTCATGAAAGCCGTTCCTGAAGATGATCGTAATAGTCATATTTATTTAACCAGCTCTTTTGATGGAGGAAGAAATTTTAACACGCCAATTAAAGTAGATAATATTGGTACTGATATCTCCAGATTTCCTACAATAGCAATCGATCTTGACGGGAATCCGATAGTCGCTTATATGAAGTTTGATTCAAACTTTAGGGATTCAAGATGGGTAGTAACAAGATCGACAGATTATGGTAAAACTTTTCAACCAGATGTTAAAGCAAGCGGTTTTAACAATTCGGCAGAAATATGTGATTGTTGTCCCGGCAGCCTTTCCTGTAAGGAAGAAGTATGTATATTAAGTTATCGAGACAACAACAAGAACATGCGTGATAACTGGATTGCAATTTCAAAAAATAATGGAAAGAGTTTTGACACCGGACTGAATATAGACAACAATTCCTGGATGATAAGCAACTGTCCTGCTTCAGGACCTGCCGTAATAATTCATGAGGATTTTATATTTAGCTCATTTATGAACGGAGCAAGAAATTTATTTCGAAACTATTACAGCAAAACTTCAATTTCTCAAAACAAAGTTCTTGAGTCCTATAATCTAGCAGACAATATTCAAAATCTGCGCATTCAAAATTATCCCCGAATAGCCGGAAGCGATAAAAGTATTGTAATAACGGGTACGCAGGCCGTGAATACAGGAACAGTTCAAATTCCACTTTGGTTTACCAGTGATTATACGAAAGGATTTAATACAAGTTTTCAAATTGTTGATGAACTGAATATCAGCAATGTCGATGTTGCAATCAATAGCAATTCAATTTTCGTTGTATGGCAGGATGACAATGCAAGGACAATTAATTTTAGAAAAGGATCCTACTCTACCTTGCATTCAAAACATATTCCTGGTAATGTTTCGGTTCAACTCATTAACACAGAAGATCAATGGATAATTCAGGGAGAATCCTTACAGTCAATTCAAATTATTGATCTGCAGGGAAGAATTATTTCATCGTTACCTAAGATAAATTCAGATTATTTTTCAATCAATAAAAATAGTTATTTTAACACATTATACTTATTAAGAATAAATACATCTGAAGGTTATACAACATTAAAAACAACAAAATAATTCTCGATCAATAAATTTATGAAGTAATCGTATTCATGTTGATTCCACCTTCAGCATTATCTGGCAGCCAACTTAAGTAATAATCTTTATCCTCTATTGGAACTGCATGTTCAGTCATTAGCAAGGGTCTGAAAGTATCAATCATTACAGCCAATTCGCGTGTTTCTAACTTACCAATACTCTTCTCAACAGATCCCCGGTGCGGTCCATGCGGAATTCCTCCAGGATGCAAGGTAAACATTCCCTTCTCAACATGTTTTCTACTCATAAAATCTCCATCAACATAATACAATACTTCATCACTATCAATGTTGCTGTGATTATAAGGAGCCGGAATAGCTTGCGGATGATAGTCAAACAACCTTGGAACAAAAGAACAGATTACAAAATTATGTCCATCAAAAGTCTGATGCACAGGAGGAGGCTGATGAACCCTCCCGGTAATGGGTTCAAAATCATGTATTGAAAAAGCAAATGGATAAACATGACCATCCCAACCAATCACATCAAAAGGATGACTTAAGTAATGATAAGGATAAATCATATCCTGCTTCTTAATATATAATAGAAAATTACCTTTCTGATCATGGGTTTCAAGATCCTGAGGTTTGCGAATGTCTCTTTCACAAAAAGGAGAATGCTCGAGCAACTGCCCCATTTGATTCCGATATCGCTTAGGGTAAGTTATTGGTCCGCCAACAGATTCAACAATTAACAATCTGTTATCCTGATCATCAAAATGCAATTGATAAACCGTACCTCTGGGAATAACAAGATAGTCTCCATATCCGAATTTCAAATTTCCATACATGGATTTTAAAGTTCCGGTTCCAACATGTATAAATAGCAATTCATCAGCATCCGCATTCTTGTAAAAATATTCTGTCATACTTTTTTGAGGTGCTGCAACTGAAATTTTACAATCATTGTTGACAAACAATTGCTTTCTGCTCTTAAGATAATCTTCCTCAGGAGATATTTGAAATCCTTTTAGACATCGATGTTTTAACTGCTTGTCATGAACCGTTTTTGCTGCAATGCTGTAGGGTTGATCTATCTGAACTATCTCTGTTGGCGGATAAAGATGATACAATAATGAATATGTATCTGAAAATCCTTCTGTAGAAAATAATTCTTCGCTATAAAGTGATCCATCCGGTTTCCTGAATTGGATATGTCTTTTTTGTGGAAATTTACCTAAAGAATAATAATGCATAACTTATCAACTAATGGCTCAAAATTATAAAGAATTAATAGAATTCATCATGTTTTTTCGACAGCATGGTTGATCAATTGCATAGCTTTACGATATATTTCAATAGAATGACAAATAAAGAGATTGGTGAGTTGTTTGGAGAGTTAGGTTCGCTAATGGAAATTCATGGCGAAAATGAATTCAGAGCTAAATCGTATTCAAATGCTTACATAACCATTAAAAAAATGGATATTTCGTTATTGGATAAAACAAAAGAAGAGTTAAACACCGTTTATAGTCTTAATAAGGGCGTTGCCGAGAAAATTTATGAACTTTCTTCAACCGGAAAAATCCAAGCACTTGAAGAGTTGCGAGACAAAACTCCTATTGGTGTTCGTCAGATGTTAAAAATAAAAGGTGTAGGACCCAAAAAAGTAGTGATCTTTTGGAAAGAAATGAATCTTGAATCAGTTGGGGAATTACTATATGCCTGTAAAGAAAACAGGCTCATACGACACAAAGGCTTTGGCCCAAAAATCCAAGAAGAGATCATTAAAAATATTGAATATATACAATCTAATCAAAATTCATTCCTGTTTCCAAAAATAAAATTACTTGCCGATGAATTGATTGATTCCTTATTCAAATTGAATCCGCGCTGTAAAATACAGAGCACGGGAGAGTTGAGGAGATGCATGCCTGTCTTGTCATCTATTGAACTTATTACTGATCAGATTCAACTTGTTCTACCGGAAGAATTCGAATTGTCTGAAAAATCTAATGAACAAATTGCAGGTAAATGGCGCGAACATTTTCCTGTCAAAATTTTTATCAGCCCAGAAAATTCATTTTTTAAATCTTTGATTAGCACAACAGGAGGCTCAGAAGAATTTATTCAATTGATTATGGGCAATAAGTTTGATCACGTTTCATCTGAAGAAGACTATTTCATACAATCGAATTTAGAATATATTCCGCCGGAAAGCAGGGATTTATCAGATTTCTCGAAATTTTCACTGAACGAACTAATTGAAGATAAAGATATATTAGGAGTCATTCATTGCCATAGTACCTATTCTGATGGAATCTATGATTTAAAAACCATGGCAATAGAATGTATTCGACTTGGATATCAATATCTGGTTATTTCTGATCATTCAAAAACTGCTGCTTACGCCAACGGATTAGCGATAGAAAGGGTTGAAATGCAATGGAGAGAAATCGATCAACTTAATATTGAGCTAAGTCCATTCAAAATATTTAAGTCTATTGAATCGGACATTCTTACCGATGGAGCTCTAGATTATCCGGAAGACATTTTAAAAGGATTTGATCTGGTCATTGCATCCATTCACAGCAATTTAAATATGGATGAAGAAAAAGCAATGCATCGATTAATAAAGGCAATTGAAAATCCGTTTACTTCAATTCTTGGTCATCTTACCGGCAGATTACTTTTATCCAGAAGAGGATATCCAGTGGATCATAAAAAAATAATAGATGCTTGCGCATCGAATCAGGTAGCCCTTGAACTAAATGCTAATCCGGTAAGACTTGATATTGATTGGAGCTGGATAACATATGCAATGAATAAGGAAGTCCTCATTTCAATCAATCCGGATGCTCATAATCTCAAAGGAATACAAGATATACATTTTGGAACTTTAGCATCCCGAAAAGGTGGACTAACGAAGCAATATTGTCTCAACACGAAAAATGCAGTTGAATTTTCTAAATGGACTAAAATAAAAAAATATTAAAATCTACGGAAGGGGGAATTAATTTGTTCAGAAATAAGCGCAGCACAGTAAAGGCCTATCCTTCAATTCCAAAATTTATGTTAAATTTTTAGAATAAGCCCTAATATTTGAGGGTTTTTAAAAACATTAACAACACATTAGAGATAGGATAAAAGACATTTATTGAACCTCTTTTACTTTTACAATCCAATTCATTATTAAATCTAAAAAGTCTAAAAAAACATGAAGAATTTAAGATTACTCGGTTTTGCAGCTTTAACTGTAATTCTTAGTGCTACTGCCTGTAAAAATGATAAGGCAGCCTCGACTGATGCTCAGTCAACTACTGAAGGAGCAACTACAGCAGCTGCAGGTGATGTTGCTGCCGCTCAAGGAACAACAGGAGAAGCTACTCCTCCTGCTCCAACAGGACCAACAACAACAGTTGAATTTGAAGAAATGGTTCACGATTTTGGTGAAGTTATGGAAGGTTCTATGGTAAAGCACCAATACAAATTTAAAAACACAGGAAATGAACCATTAGTAATTTCAGATGCAAAAGGAAGTTGCGGTTGTACAGTTCCTGATTGGCCAAGAGAACCAGTACCTCCAGGAGGAACAGGAGTAATCAATGTTCAATTCGATTCTAAAGGAAAAGGATCTGATGATGGTCAAAAACAATCTAAAAGAGTAACAGTAACAGCTAATACCAATCCAGCACAGACTTATTTAACAATCTCAGGTGTTGTTAAGAAAGATCCTAAAGCTCCTAAAGCAGAAGGCGGAGTCTCACACTAATAAAATTATTTTGTTTAACAAATAAAAAAAGGCTTCTGACAGAAAATCAGAAGCCTTTTTTGTTACTATTGCACAATGAAACTTGTCAAAACCATACAGGCATATTTCTCTTTAATAAAGTTTTCTCACTCCATATTTGCACTTCCATTTGCATTAATTGGCTTTTTTATTGCAATCCATCAAAACAATTCAAGTCAATTGCAACTCGACAAACTTATATATATAATCGTCTGTATGATCACTGCCCGAAATGCTGCAATGGCTTTCAACCGCTGGGCTGATAGATTCATAGATAATAAAAACAACCGAACCCGTTACAGAGAAATACCTAGCGGAATCATTAGCCCGGGTTCCGCCCTAATCTTTATTTGCGTCAATTCTATTCTCTTTATTCTCAGTGCCTGGTTTATCAATAAATTATGTTTTTACTTATCTCCCATAGCGCTTTTTGTCATCCTGGGATATAGTTATACTAAAAGATTTTCGTGGTTAAGCCATGTTTTTCTCGGACTTGGCCTTTCCCTAGCACCTGTGGGTGCTTATCTGGCTGTAAGTTCAAGTTTTGGTCTTTTGCCCTTGATGTATGGAATAGCGGTAGTAAGTTGGGTAGCGGGCTTTGACGTATTGTACGCTTTACAAGATATTGAATTTGATCAGAATGAAAAATTACATTCCATACCCAGTCGATTTGGAATTCGAAAATCATTATGGATTTCCATTTGCTTTCACATGATTTGTTCAATAGCTATTTTATTCTGTTCTTATCTTTTGAATCTTGAATTTGGACTTAGCTACATTATGGGTGCGGGAACGCTTTGCTTTCTGTTGTTACTTATCTATCAACATTTAATCATTTCTGAAAACAAACTCGATAGAATCAATCTTGCTTTTTTTACAACCAACGGAATCGCAAGCTTAATACTTTCATTTTGTACTATTCTGGATTTTTACATTTAACCCGGATTTTTCAGTTGAGTTTCGTAGTGAGAGTCAACTGAAAAATCTGGTTTAATCAGGCAATTCAATTCTCAATAAGTTTGCTGTAACAATAGTTTCAAGACCAGTATATTCTAAATCTTAATCCAAATTTTTCTAAAAATTGTATTCTTTCCTTGTACAGTTATACAATACAATCCTGACGGATATAAACCCATTTTCATCGGAAGTATATTTATTCCATTTACAATTTCGTTTTGACTCAATAGTCGCCCAAAAGGATCTATTAAGCAAATTACTTTTTGCTCTTTGAGATTATCAGCATCAATTACTATTCTACCTTCGTCAAAAACCGGATTTGGCTCAAGCTTAACTTCAATTTTTTCCTGAAGTTCAAGTACCGAGCTTAGCGACCTGACTTCAAAAGGACCAAAGACTTTAACACATTGATTTGCATCGGTAACTGTTAATGAATAATTTCCGGCAGACAAATTAAAAATTTCTTCACCCGTCTGACTATTCGACCAAAGATATTGATATCCGGGAATTCCACCTGCAATCTTTACAAGAATCGAACCGTTGTTAAATCCGGAATTTTCATGTTTGATTGATAAATGATTCAGATTAATTTCATTCGGTTCAGTTACTACAAAAGTCTTTTCTGTTTTTGAATTCAAAGCATCTGTGACGGTTACCGTATATACTCCAGCTACAATACCAGACAGCTCCCTCCCGTTTTGTCCATTACTCCATATATACTGATAAGGTTCCTTTCCTCCTTGAACACTCAATGTAATGAGAGCATCATTCCCCCCAAAACAGCTTACAGGATGAATATTCCAAGATGCCAGATTCAGAACACCATTCTCAACGACAGAAATATTCATGCAAGTAGTTTGAACGCCACATTCATTTTCTACCTCTAGACAAATCTGATACTCTCCTGCAGACTGAAATGTATGTTTTGCGGTTGGCAAATCTTTTATAAGCGTACCATCATTGAATTTCCATTCTCTACGCAAAACGATTCCTTCGGTAAGGTCTGTCAGACTTATTTCTAATTCGTTCTGAATGAATTGAAACTTTGGATTTAATAAATTTTGTCTTTGAATATTAAATTCTATTTTCTTCTCACACTCGCTGTAAATATTTCGGTAATAGAGTTGATAATCACCTTCTTTATCAATCTCAACACTATTTTGATCTATTCCTGATCTTATATTTCCATCGTTGGTCGTCCACTTTATTTCATAATCATCAGAAAGTTTAGTTTTAATTTGTATCGTTGGCCGAATACAACTTAAATCTTCAATCAGCGTATCCAATTTTATTTCTGCAAGTTCCGTATTCTGCAGAACTTCCACCGCTGCAGATTTTTCACATCCATTAATAAGGTTTATTAATTTTAATACATAAGTCCCTGCTTTGTTTACTTTAGGATGAAGAGTATTTTGATCTGATACAAAATTTCCATTACTGGTGTACCATAATAATTCATAATTACTTTCCAATTCTGATTGATCGGCATGAATTATGCTTTCCAATCGTTTACAATTCATAGATTCCGGAGAATCAATAACCACAACTGGTTCTGTCTTGTCAGCCGTTACTACAATCGTATCTTTTGTTAAACAAAAATTCACTGTATCCTTTACATGAAACACATAGTATCCACTGTCTGCAATGACAATCCTGGATTTGTTTTCTCTAAATATACTATTAAGTTTTGTCCAGAAAAATAGAGATCTAGGATTTGATGTTTCCCCAACTAATTCAGTTTCGGGAAAATAACAATTCAAATGATCTATTCCTTTTGTATGAATTTCCGGATATTTTTTATCTTCTTGTATAATCACACTATCTATAGAAGAACAATTATTGAGCGTATTGATTATTTTTAGTTCATATGTCCCTTTTGTTGTTGTTCTAATATTCAAATTATACTTGTCGTCTATAATTTTACCATTATGCGTTTTCCATTCTGATACAAATTCAGAACCATTGTCCGAATCCTGTCCTAAAATAACAATTGTATCTTTTTCACACGTTAACAATTGAGGAGCGATGATTTTCAACTTTGGCTTTTTTGTTCCTGTCAGTTGAATGATGTCAGAGGTTTCACACTGATTAAGATCAGTAACTTTAACCGTATACTCTCCTTCTTTTAGTTTTGAAAAGCTTCCAATATTGCTTTTTTGCTGATCAAGCCAATAGGTATAAGGACTAATTCCTCCTGTAGATACAATACTTATAAAGCCATTCTTACTTTCACAAGTTTCATTAAAGTGAGTTATCTTAGTTGTCAAGAGAAGGGGTTCACTAATATAATACGTGGCAATAGTTGTGCAATTGACTGCATCGGTTACGGTTACAGTATAACTTCCGGCCGGCAGCTTATTCAGCTGAGAACCAGTTTCGCCATTACTCCATTGATAGTTGTAGCCGGGGGTTCCATAAGCAACGCTTAGTTTAATACTACCGTTTGTCTCTCCAAAACACTTATTATCAGACTTTTGAGAAGAAACTATGGTAACTCGTCTTTGTGGCCCATCTACTACAAATGGCCCAAACGATTTAAAATATCCTTGGGCATCTGTAATGGTTAATTTGTATGTTCCTCCGGATATTGCTGTAAGGTCTTTAGAAGTTGATCCATTGCTCCATTTATACTTTTTTGTTCCCAACCCTCCAGTTACACTCATTGTAATAGAACCATTGTCTCCGCAAGTTGAATGTTGAATAGTCTCAGTCGCATTTAGTGAAAAGGAACTTACGATCCAGTCATAATATTCCTGATAAGTTCTACTTTGTATATTCCAAACTCTATAATCGGGAGATATTACGTAAAGAGTCGGAAAATAACTGATGTTATACATTCCATTAAGTCCAACTCCATTTGTAGAACTTAAATCGGTAATCGGATATGTTGTACCGGTCACCCAGTTGCCTTGTGTGCCTTTATTACAAGGAGAAAGATTGTATAAACAATTGGTGTTTGTTGCTAAGTCTGCTTCAAGAAATAATACAGTTGTGTAATTAGACAAATTTGAATTTACCTGATTCAACACATGACTTTTGTGAAATGACCAGCAGGGACCACACCAGGTCGCTGAAAAATCGAGACAAGCGGATTTACCACCAGACATTTCCGAGTATAAGCTCCAGGAATTTCCATTTATATCTGTCACTGAAAAATCCGGAGCTGTAGCACCATTGGTCAGTTGACCCTGCAATTTCCAATTTAAAAATGTGATAAAAAGAAGAGTAAGTGCACAATATCTCATGTTAGGAAATATTTATGTCACAATATAATAAGACCTTTTGAAAGGAACCAAAAAAAATTATCAGAGTTAATAAATTGATACTGGAGGATCGTCTCTAACGTCTCAAATTCCTCATCATATTTGCCATATTATTTCCCTTAGACATCATATGCATCATTTTTTTCATTTCTTCAAACTGCTTTATAAAGGCGGTTACCTCGTGCAAGGTTTTTCCAGATCCTTTTGCTATTCGGGTTTTCCTTGACATATTGAGAAGATCAGGATTTGATCGTTCGAGCGGAGTCATTGACTGAATAATGGATTCCACTTTCTTAAAAGCGTTGTTATCAATATCTACATTCTTTAATGCAGATCCAACTCCGGGTATCATTCCCATAATTGATTTAAGATCGCCCATTTTTTTAATTTGCTCCATCTGAATTAAAAAATCATTGAAGTCAAATTTGTTTTGTTTAATCCTACTTTCAATCTTCTTTGCTTCTTTCTCATCAAATTGTTCTTGTGCCTTTTCGACCAAAGAGACAATGTCTCCCATACCCAAAATTCGTTGAGCCATACGGTCAGGATAGAATACGTCAAGGGCATCCATTTTCTCTCCCGTACTTACAAATTTTATCGGTTTGCCGGTTTGGTATTTAATGGATAGTGCAGCTCCTCCTTTTGTATCGCCATCCATTTTTGATAGAACAACTCCATCAAAATTGATTCTTTTATTAAATTCTTCTGCTGTATTAACGGCATCTTGTCCGGTCATTGCATCAACAACGAATAAGGTTTCCTGAGGCTGCAGTTTCTGCTTCAAAAGCGAAATTTCAGTCATCATGTCCTCATCAATTGATGTTCGACCTGCGGTATCAACAATAACTATATCCAGTTTATTGGATTTTGCAAACTCAATAGCTTGTTGTGCAATTTTTAATGGCTCCTTGTTATCCGGATCCTTAAAAATCTGAACGCCTATTTGTTCAGAAATAACTGTAAGTTGATCTATTGCAGCAGGACGATAAACATCACAAGCTGTAACTAAGACTTTCTTATTTTTTTTTGTTTTTAAAAACTGAGCTAGTTTTCCGGTAAAGGTTGTTTTTCCTGATCCTTGAAGACCCGAAATCAATATGACTACAGGATTCCCGTTTAAATTAATTCCTTCTGATTGGCTACCCATCAGGGCGACAAGTTCGTCCATGACGATTTTAACCATCAACTCGCCCGGCTTTACGGACTTGAGGACGTTCTCTGTACCGAGTGCTTTATCTTTGACTTTGTCAGTAAATTCTTTCGCAATCTTATAATTTACATCTGCAGCAACGAGGGCTCGTCTTATCTCCTTAATTGATTCTGCAATATTTAATTCTGTAAGGGTTCTTTCACCACGAATACCTTTTAAAGCTAATTCTAGTTTTTCATTTAAAGACTCAAACATGCTAATTCAATTGAGGGCGCAAATATAATAAAGGGAAAGCACTATTTATGAATGAGTTTAAGCCTTTCGGACTCTAATAAATACAAACTTCGTACATCATTATCGAAATCTCCGGCTTCATCCATTGTTATGATTACACAAGCTTGCTCAGCGCCGAGATAATCACTTAAGACTTCGGTTACTTTTCGAGAATTACTCATATCCAGATTTCTATAGATACAATCCAATAACAAAATTTTAGGCTTGTGGATGAGACTTCTTATCAATTTGACAAGACTTTGTTGTGATGATGATAGTGAATTTATGGTCTGAAATAATTTACTTTTCAATTCAAACTTTACCAAAAGACCATTTACCCACTCATCCTGTTCAACATCAAGTATTTGATCATGAATGCTGAGCGCAATTGATAGATTTGCCCTTATTGTCTTATCTGTTAAAAGTGGCAATGAATCAGAACAAAAGCCTATTTTCTTACGCACCTCTGACAAATTATTTGCATTAAGTATGAGCTGCTGTATCTCTATAGATCCGCTATAATTTGAATTCAAACCATAAATCGTATTCAATAAAACTGATTTTCCAACGCTGTTTCTGGCAACGATTTCTATCCATTGACCTTTCATTGCCTCTAAATTCAGATCTTCTAGAATTCTTTTCTGACCTATATCAATTCTTAACGATTCAAGATTAACTAAGACTTCATCCATCATGCAAAAATACTCATTAATTAAAGATGAATAAGTAAGTCTTAATCAATAATTGGCCTTAGTATTTTAACTTTTATACTATGACTTTTTGCACAGCATTCTCCTTCAATGCTTGCAAAACTGCAAAACTTACTCTGCTGGTATTGAGTATTGACTCAATCTCGATAGGCACACTCCCCCCTGATTCAATAAATTTTAGCCAATGTTGGTATTGTAAGTAGTGACCTTTGTCTTGAGTTCCAGACCAAGCTCTTGATGAACCACCAAAAAAACTTAGACTTTTAAAATTATCTATCACAGCCGTTAAGTTATTCTGATGCACTTCTATTCTTTCTTTAGGAAAATTTTTATTTCCATGAGAATGATAATGCAAGACCGCAGTTGATCCATTCTGATATTTTATCAAAATACTTACATTATCAGAATTAATTCCTTCTGATCCCAAGCTCAATGCACTAACTTCTACGGCCAAGCTACCAGCTAGGAACGAAGCTAAATCGATAGAATGACAGGCTTCTCCAAGAATTCGTCCTCCTCCGATTTCCATATCTTGAATCCAGTGGCCTTGAGGAACAATTCCAACATTCATTGAAATTAAAATCTGAACCGGAACCTTACTACTCTGTAAAGTTTCCTTTAGAAGTTCTGCAGCTGGTGAAAATCTTCTGTTATATCCTACCATTAAACTTCCTGAGCTGTTTTTTAAAGTTTTTAAAATTTCTAACAATTCGGATTCACGGATGCACAATGGTTTTTCAACAAAAATATGCTTATCTTGCTTCAGCCCTTCACAAACCAGTTCTGCATGGGTATTATGTCTTGTTGTTATAATAAGAGCCTTTGTATCACTATCTGTGAGCAACTCATTAAAATCCGACGAAACAATAGGAATACTGTATTTTTTAGCAAGTTGCGTTGCACTTAAAGCGTTATTAGAGCAAATTGATTTAATTGGAGCTTTTAGTTTGAATAGCAATGGTAACATTGTTCCTGATGTAAAACTTCCACTGCCAATAATACCAATAATTGAAGAATTGTTTGAAAATTTTTTATTTGATAATTTTAATGATTTTGAATGTATTTGAACTTCATTGGAATACTTTAACAGCGAGGCTATTGCAGATGATTCAGTAAGTTTGGAATAGATTTTATCGTATTGTTCAAACTCGACGATTTCACTAATTAAAGATTTGACATCGATCAATTTTCGTGTAAGCGCATCTAGTATTGCTTCAAAATTTCTTTTAACTGTCCATCTAACAAATGCATAAGGATAATCGATTCCTTTGTGTTCATACTGTTCGTCATATCTCCCTGGACCATATGAGCAACTTACCTGAAAGCTCAATTCTTTCTCATAAAAATCTGAACGATTAAGTTCCAAGCCCACAACGCCAATTAATATAATTCTTCCACGCTTCCTGCAGAATTTAGCCGCCTGAGAAACTAGTTCATTTGATTTAGATGATGCCGCTATTAAGACTGCATCTGCTCCATGCTGATCTGTCATTTCGAGAATTTCATTCAATCCACTTTCGTTTTCTGAAACAAGAACAGCATTAACTCCGAATGATTCAGCAAGTTTGACTCGTTGAAGGTCTCTGTCTATTCCAATAACCCTACAACCATTGCTCTTTAAAATCTGAATAGCAATTAAGCCGATCAGACCTAAACCTTGAACAACAATAACTTCACCAAAAGATGGCGCTGCCAGTCGGACGCCTTGTAAACTTATTGCACCAATAATAGTGAAGACTGCTTCTTCATAACTCAGATCATCCGGTATTTTTGCAACAAGATTTTTATCAACACAAACCAACTCCGCATGATTACCATTAGATACCACACGATCTCCTACTTTAAATTCTGTGATGTCATCTGAAACATCTACTATTTCTCCGGCATTACAATATCCAAGAGGTATAGGATTGTCAAGCTTGCGGTTAACCGCATCAAGAGCAGGAAAAAATCCATCTGTTCTTATTTTTGATAAAACTTGTTTAACTTTTTCTGGCTGTAGTCTGGCTTTCTCGATCCATCCTGCTTTCCCAAAGTTTAGCAACATTCTTTCAGTTCCACTGGACACAAGACTAAATTGAGTCTTAATAAGTACTTGCCCTTTTCTTAAGGAGGGGCTTGGTGTTTCAATGAATTGCGTTTCACCATTTTTCAAATCCTGAATAATCTGTTTCATTACAAATTGAAATTATGGAAGAAATTGTTTATTCTTTTCGATGGTATAATACCTAAGATACATTTGTATTGCAATTATACTTAAAATTGTATAGGATGCATCTATTTTTCCTGTTTTGTTCTCTTCAACTAATTTTCTAAGTTCACTATAATTAAATATATTCAACTTCGTCACTGATTCCTCGTTAAGTTGTGATTGAACCCATGGATCCAAGCTGTTTCTAATCCAAGACCGAAGCGGCCCTCCAAATCCTGTCTTAGACCGATACACAACTTCATAAGGAAGATATTTTTCTGCCAATTTTCGCAAAATATATTTTGTTGTTGTCCCTTTCATTTTATATTCAATAGGCAACTTTGCACTGAACTCTACCAATTCTTTGTCCAAAAAAGGAACCCGAACTTCAACTGCCTGAGTCATGGACATTTTATCGGTATAATTCAAGTTATGATCCGGTAAAAAAAATTTCATATCCCAATATAAACATTGATTGAGTTCATTCATCTCATTGGGAATATCGCTCAATGAATTGATCAGAAAATCAACAGGACTCAGAGTCTGAAGTGCTTTTTTAAAATCCGATGAAAATAAAGTTAAAATTTTTTCAGGATCAAGCCATAAATAAGAATTAGCCAAAGAATAAATCAGGTTCTTATCATGATACAAAGACAAAAATTTATCAATTCTTCTTCTGTCAGCATTTTTTGCAAACTGTCGAATAATTTTCAACAAATGTCTTCCAAATGGAACAAAGCTCAATCTTTTATAATGGGTAATCATTTCATGCCTTCGATAGCCTGAAAATAAATCATCTCCCCCTGCTCCGGAAATCAAAACAAAATATCCTTGTTCTCTTGCTTTTCTACAAATATTCTCAACATGCAAGGGAGCAAGATCAGCTTGTGGTTCATCCAATGCAATCACCATTCTTTCAAACTCTTCACTAAGATTTAAGTTAGAATCACAAATCGTTAAGTCAATGTCAAATTTTTCCGCAACTTTACGAGCATAATATAAGTCATCAGAAAATCCTTCGTCTTGATATGCTTTACCGGTTGAAATAGTATAAGCTTTTATCCTGTTTTTGGGATATAATTTACGATACAAAGCAACCATGAGACTTGAATCAAGACCTCCGGACAAAAAGAACCCTATTGGGACATCAGATAATAGTTGTCTATCAAGAGCTTCTAATAATTTAACTTCCAATTCTTCTTCCCAGTATTTATAATCTTTAATTTCACGAACATGCCCAAAGGGTAATTCATAGTATTTTGTCAATCGGATATCAGTAATGTTGTCATAAGAAATTGTAAGATAATGTCCCGGTTCCAATTTTTTAATTTCATTGAAAGCGGTTAATTCTCCTGGAGACCATAATAATTGCAAATAGTTATTAATTCCGGTGGAATTAACCGTACAATGATCTTTTATAGTTTCAACGATTGCTTTACTTTCACTTGCGAACAGAAAAATATCACCAAAAGCACTATAATACAAAGGTTTTACCCCGAAATGATCTCTGACCAGTACTAGGGTCTTGTTTTTTCGATCTAAAAAAGCTAACGCAAATATTCCATTTAGTTGTGAGAAAATTTCACTTCCATATTTCGAATATGCGTATAATAAGGTTTCAGTATCCGAATTAGAACGAAAAGTATAATCCGGCAAAAAATTCTTTCGAATTTCCCAATGATTATAAATTTCACCATTAAAAATCAAACATAAATTATCATCATCCGTAATCATCGGCTGATGTCCGGAATCCGTTAGGTCCTGAATAGCTAATCGCCAATGCATGAACAGAACATTGTCTCTCTGATATACCCCTTTATCATCAGGTCCTCTATGGGAAAGCAAATGATCTATTTTACTTTGATCTACGCGACTAAGGTCCCCAATTGCTCCAAATATTCCACACATATCCTTAAGCTAAATGATCAATTATATTTTCTAATCTGGTATTGTAATTCAAGACATTAAATTGATCTTTAGTATATTGGATATTATATTTTCTCATCTGATCCAATAGAGTTCTGTCGCAAATCAGCTTTTCAATGGCATTCGAAATCGATTGTATGTTTCTTATAGGAACCACAAAGCCGCTCTGCGAACTAACCAAATCAGAAAGATAATTGATATCCGTAACAATAATTGCATTCCCGCAGCGCATTGCTTCAATTAAAGAAATTGGAAATGCTTCCGTAAAATGAAAAGTAGGCAACACACAGCAATGAGATTTTTGAAGAAACTCAATTTTTTGATAACCTTTAAGCATTCCAACGTATTCAATTTTTGCATCTACAAGATAAGTATCGAATTTGACTTTGAGTTCCGAAGCTCCTATAAAATGATCCGAACCAATACTTCCTGCAATCTGTAACTTTACATATGGAAATTTCTTGCTTATCTCCTTAAAACTTTCAAGCAGATCGAAGATACCTTTGGAAAATAGCAAATTTGAGTAATATGAAATAGTAAATTCTTTTTCACTAAAGCTACTCACATTTGTCAAGGTAAAGCTATCCATAATCGGGTCATAAAAATTACCAACTATCTGTACTTTAGATTTTGGTAAAAACTGCGAATACTCTGAAATCATTTTAGGTAACAGGGCAATAAAAACATCAACGTTCTGATAGCTTCGTATGTATAATTTCTTAATAAAGAATGGAAGAGAATCCAAGAATAAATCAAATCGCGCAGCATGAATATGAAGTACTATACGAGCCCTTTTATATTTTGCTAAAGAGATTAAAACAATATCTTTCAATGCACCCATCGCAGAACGAGATCCAGCAATATAAACTACACGGATATTGTATTTTGAAAATACTTTAAAATAACCCCATATTGCTTTAAAGGTATAAACAATTTTAATAAATTTAGAGCATCCTTCTAAATTCTGTGAGAGCAGAATTTTACTATTTTTATAATGATCATAGGCAAGTTTAAATGCATAAGATTGCCCATGAAGAGGATTTGGATAAGGTCCAGCAAATAACGAAAATTTTACTTTAGACATTAGCTTTGTTTGAGACTGAATAATATATCAGATATGGAATCAAAAGAAAGACCAAATGGTCAACAAATTGAGGAAAATATCCTCTTGTCAACCACATAAACAATGCTAGACAAATAATAATTAAAAATACTCTATCTTGAATCAAATCACAATCTCTATTCAAAGTAATGATCCTGAGTAGCAAGCCAACCACAAATGCACCCACAACAAGAAACCAAAATCCTCCGGCAATTAAAAAATAAGAATATGGAAGCGGAGCTTCTCCGGTATTTCCCCAAGAGACTGGCAAATTATACGCTTCGTAAATTATTGAAAAAGCAGGAGGAGGATACATCTTATCTTTCCATTCACCAAATATTGAACGCGGCATTGCCCTAACAATGAAATACAAAAAGGTAACTCCGTGGTCATACTGGGGATTAGAATTTGTTTTATAGTATTTAATGATGTTGATGTCATCTAAAGCACCTCGCGTCTGTTCTGCTAATAGCGATACAACCGGATAATTGATTGGATTATATTGGACAGAACTATAGTTTGAATAAATAAAATTTTGACGATTAACCGTTATAAATAATATAATATACAAGACGAGAATTCCAACCGTAATCGTACCCATTCTCAAAAACCGAAATGATCTAAGCTCATACAATCTATACAATCCGATTCCTAATATAATTAAAATAATTCTGTATCGAAATCCCATCAACAAGAAAAGTCCAATTGATAGAACAAGCATGATTATAAAAAATCTCCGATCAACTCTATAAATGTACGCTAACAAAATCGTAGTAATTATTGAGTCAGACAAATTCTTAAGATAGTTAGATCCCCCAGATTTTCCTGCAATTACATTCTCTGAACTGCCGGTAAGTACCTCAATTATGTTAATTCCATCAATATAAAAATTGAAAACAACGATTGTAAAAAATAAGACAAATAAACTTACGATCAAGTTTGTATTACGAAAATTAAATCTTTGAATAACAAAAGCTTTCGGTTGCTTAATTATAAAATAACCTAATAAAAAAACCAAATTTGCTAATGAAAAATAGGCAAATCCATAAACATAAAAATCGTAAATGTCTTCCCCTACCAATCCCTCCATATCATTATTTCCCCATATTGTCCTTCTATCATTTAAATAAAAATAGAGTGGAGTAACAAAATAATAAATTGAAATCAGCATCCATGAAAACAAGAATACAAGGTTGCGTCTCCATCCATTGAAAGCTATTAAAACAAACCCAAGCACCAACACCAAAAATTCAAGCAAAGCAAAAAAGAGAGTCCAATTCATCATATGTTCTGCTCGAAGTGTTTTACTAATGTATTTGCAAAAAACGAAGAGGTAGTGGTTCTTCCGAAGTCAAGTTGATTCGTTCTCAAAGTGTTCCGCAATGCTTTATCTTTATACAGTAGTATTAAATATTTAACATAATCATCAATAATATCGGATTTACACAAGAAACCATTAAACCCGTTCAATATCCATTCTGACGCTCCAACCTGATCAGAAGTAATAACTGGAAGTCCTGCAGCTATTGCCTCGTTTATTACCAATCCCCAACCATCATATCGACTACAAAATAAAAACAGATCTGATTCTAGATAAAGTTCAACAATTGCATTCGGCTGAACAAATCCATGAAAAAAGATATTATCACCGGGTCTTACCATTTGTAATAATTCATCTCTTAAGTGACCTTCTCCTAATATATGCAACTCACAGTCCACATTAAGTTCGTCTCGAAATACTTGAAATGATCTAATAGCAAGATCCATTCCTTTTCTATATATAAGAGAACCAGAAGTCAAGATTCTAAAACTATTATCACCCGAATGATCTTTAATAATATTTTGGTTTTCATTAAATTTAGCTATGTTGATATTATATGGAATAATTTCATACTTTTTCTTAATCCCGAAAGACTCAAATGAAGATTTTGCACAATTTCCCACATACAGCATTCCATTATATGGCCAAAACAAGAGCTTAACGATTTGCTTCTTAACAAATCCAACAAAACCTTTCTGCAAAATGATTCTTTCACTCATGAAATAAACAGACTTTCCTCTTGTTTTCAAAATCAGAAGTGCAAAAAGATTGTTTAGACAAAAATAATTTCCGGAAAGTATAATAAAATTGGATTTTTCTTGAATGGCAGTAGGAATAATGCAAAATCCAAAATGAAAATCCTTATACTTTTTTCGTACAAAATCAAGAATTTTCCAATTATTAATCCACTTTACTTTATAATCAAACTTATTCCAGCTCCAGTGCCTATCAGATTCAGTAGTTGAATAATACACCACCAATACTTCTAAAACTTTATCTAATTCTTTAAAAAAATCATCCTGATAAGGAGTTGGTATATTTGTATAGATTGAAAGCTTCATTAAACACTTATTATCATCTCCTCAAAGAAATCACCATACAACAAATAATTAAATCCACAACAAACTAGCCAAAGAGCTTTTTAATTTCAAGTCTATTAAACAAAGTCGTAATATTATAAATCGGAAACCGAAACAATGATCCGTAATTCTTCCTGAGCACAAAATGTTGTCTACTTGATTCCAAGACATTTGTAATCTTTTCTTTCCTGCAATCAACAAACAAACTGGTTGACCAAAAGAATAAATAATGCTTAAAATGATATTGCAATTTATACAATATCTTTAGAAATCGATTTGGATCGGGCACCTGAGGCAGATTGAAATTTTTTGCAATCTCACTTATCTTTTCTTTTTCATAATTAAAAATATTAAATACAACTGTCTCTTTTACTATTCTTTCTAATTGCAAACTACTTTCAATTACTCCTAATATTCTGGATTGAAAAATGTCATTTGCCTGCAGCCAAGATTCCCAAATCAAATTTGAATATACATGAACAAATCTAAGTTTTGAATGGAACTCTATATCGCCCTCACCTTTTAAAAATTCAGCACGAGCGATTTCAAAATTTTTCTCAATCTTAACCTGAGTGTTTCCATTGCTCTTAGAACTCGATCCTGCAATTGTAATGGGTTCATAACTATATATATAATCTTTAACAAATAATGACAGAACCATCAAAGCATAATAATCGGGTATTCGTGAGTTAAAAAACTTTCCATTACCCGTACTTTTGACTTGTTCAATTATATCCATATGCACAAGCCCGTGATAAATACAAGGAAGGTTGTTTGGATGGAGCTTAGCATCAAGTACTGATTGTATATAATTAGCCGGATCACGATGTTCATATCCATTTCCCAAAGGCAATTCATATACTTCATTCATTTTTGCAAATTCATTTCCCGGCCATCGATAGGAGCCATAACGCCAGCTTAAAGCTTTAACTTGATGCTTCCTTATAAGTTCAACAACCCGATCAATACCCTGTGCAATAAATGCATCATCATCACCAATAAAGGATACATACCCATTCTGAATTTGTGTTAATGCAAATTCCCAATTAGCAACCATAGATAAGTAAGTAGGTGCCTTAACATACTTCAGGCGGGAATCTGCGAAAGAATGAAAAACATCAAGAGTGTTGTCAGTTGAAGAATTATCACAAATCAATACTTCCAAATGTTCATAATTACAATCCAGACAAGACTGAACAGATGATGGCAAATATTCTTCTCTGTCTCTCGTCGGGATTACAATTGTAATTTTTGGATTCACGCGCGTAACAATTTGTTTAAAAATGACAAGGGCTGCTCAGACATTAATTTATTGATTGAAAACATTGATACTAAAATTAGTAAAGAAATTAATATCCACTCAACAATTCCAAATGAAACATCAGATCTTATGGCAAATTGCCCCAGATAATAAAAGGCTCCGGCAACAAGAATTGGAATAGCAACACAATTAAGATACCATTTAAACTGAATTCTCGGAAGTAACACCGAATGCATTACTGGTATTTCGATTATTACATATAATCCGTTTAACACTAACCAAATACACGATGCTCCTATAACGCCAAAATTGCGGACAAGATAAATAAGTAATGGTATGAATATAATTAGTGCAACCAAATTCTTAATTATTGAAAGTGATGTCCACCGGTAAACAAGTTGAAGATAATACGGCATGGTCATGATCCCGTTTAGCATAAAACCTAAGACAAAAATTTTTACCAACCATTCAATCTTATTAACAACAAGTTCATTCTTAAACCATAAACTAAGAATCGGGTTTGTATAAAAAAATAAAGCCAGACAAACCGGCACAATAACAAAGGAAATAAGTTGACAAGACTTTTGATAAGTCTTTGATAAGGATTCTTCATTACCTAACGAGTAATCAAATACCATTCTAGGATAAATTGCTGCACTTACAGAAGAAACAAACTTCATGGGTATAGCTGCAATACTGAATGCTAAAGTATAATAACCAAACTCCTCAAGATTAACAAGCCGGGTTAATAAAAATTTATCAGCCTGTGTTAAAATAACTGAAATTATAGAAATCAACGAAACTCCTAGAGTAAACTTTAATTTATTCTTGATTACTTGAAATTGAAAATGAGCTTTAAGTCGATCAGGATTCTCCTGCTTCCAAACTATTCTGTTCAGTAATAAAATAGTTGCAACACCAATAATAATGTTTATTAAAAAATATGCTAAAATATGGTTCCAAAAAAATACCAAACAAAGGACTATAGAAATAAACTTAATAACTTCAAGAATAATAAGTATCAAATTTAATTTAAACTGTTGTTGCAATCCGTTAAGCGCTCCTATATAAAGTCCAATTAACATTCTTGAAGCCAAGAGAAAAGCAATTGCTACTACACAATTCAATATGGTCTCCGCACCCAGCTTAGAATCGAGGATCATATTCTGTGTTAAAAAATCTTTTGACAGGAGGATCAGTACAATTCCTAATCCTGCCAAGATCAAGTAAGTTAACTCTAAGGTTCTAATAAGATTGATTCTATCATTTGGAGATATTACATCCTTGTTACTTTTAGCAAGTTCTTGTTGAAGAGTTGCACTAAATCCAAAATCTAACAGAAAAAAAACTGCTGTTAAGCTTGTATAAAATCCGACCAAACCAAATGCTTCAACCCCTAAAAAATGGATATATAAAGGTACCAATACTATCTGCGAAATAACGAGCCAGAATTGTAATCCTATATTCGATATAATATTTTTTGCAATCTTACTCAAAGCTTTAGTTGATTCTTTTCAAATACCCTTTTGGTGCTACACTGATTAAAAGTTTATTATCTATTTGATAATCAATTTCGAAATTTTTATTGTTTTTTAAAAACTCAAATACTGCGGTCATCGCATTGTTTCCTACATCCCAAGGACGATCATACATTCCCTTCGGCATGTTCTCAATTATCGTATCAAATACGACCAGATATGAGCCAACACTAACCATCTCATGGTATTTCAATAATTCTTGAAATACATGTTCATGGGTATGATTGGAGTCTAATAAAACGATCACCACATCCGTCGGTTTTACGATGGCTTTAACTTTAGAAACTACATTATCGTCAATTGAGGATCCCTGATACATGGTTATTCTCTTATACATCGGATGAGCCTCAATCTCTAATCTATTGTGTTCACGAATATCAATATCGACACCTATTACTCTTCCTTTTCCTATAAGTTCCAGAATTGAAGCGTAATAAATTAAAGACCCCCCATGTGCAATACCCGTCTCAACGATAATATCCGGTTTTATCCTCCAAATTAATTCCTGCATGGCAATCATATCCTGTGGATATTGAATAATAGGTCTTCCCATCCATGAAAAATTGTATGAATATTTCTCACGATTGGACACAAGGTTGAATTGTTGTGCGGCAGAAACCAAATCGTCGATTTCTGGATAGGTCCTTATTCTTTCTTCTCTTTCTAACTCAAACTGTTCTACAGGATTCATATTTAATAAAATATTTTAGACGGTTTTCCCCAAAATGCTTTGGGTTCATATTCAGGTACTGTATAATAACCTGTGTTAAGTTCAATATTCAATTTCTCAAGACTAATTCTTTCTTTAACAAAGTTTAAAACTGAAACAGGTAATCCTGAACAACAATTAAAAATTCCATCACGAATTGTGTAATCGCTTAATTCAACTAAAAATTTTGCAACCTGAGATACATGAAGATAATCCCGGATCTGATCCCCCTTGCTCATATTAAAATATGGTTGCTTATTGGATACTGCGTCTTTAAGCTGTCCGTACAATGTGTTTTTAGATTGTCCTTCTCCATAAATATAGAATAATCTAACCCACTTCAACTTAAAATCCATTTTACTTTGCAATATTCTCAACATTTTATGAAGACAGTCTTTTGCCAGGGCATAAGCATTATTTGGCTTTGCATCATGCTCAGTTGTTAATTCGCCTTCCTGATGACCATACTCAAGACAGGTTCCTGTAATGGTTATGTTTTTAATTCCGGACTGAATACAATTTTTAATAAAACTATATTGTCTTAATAGATTATCCTCAATATGAAATAAATCCTGATAGTTTGGTAATCCTGACCACGCCAGATGAATTAGTGAATCACATCGGCTTATTAATTCTGCATTCTTACCTGTAAATTCCTGATCAATATCTTGCTGAATCCAACTTAAAAACAATTGGTCTTGTTGGTGGTCCCGTGAAATACCAATAGAAGAAATTTCTCTGTCTCGCAATTCCTGACAAAGACTCCTTCCGATAAATCCACTTGCACCGCTGATAAGGTTCATTGGTCAAGAATTTTGACTTGAGGAATAGGAACTGCTAATTGCCCTCCCCATTCTTTAATGTAACTCAACTGAGTTTTTATTTCATCTTGAAGGTTCCAAGGCAAAATAACTATTAAATCCGGGCGCGTATCAGAAATTACACTCTCGTGAACTACCGGAATATGCATACCCGGAACAAACTTATTCTGTTTATAAGGTGAAGCATCTACTATATACTTTATCAAATCAGGTCTGACTCCACAATAATTAAGAAGGGTATTTCCTTTTGCTGCTGCTCCATAGGCTACCACTTTTTTATTTCGGTTGGTAAAATCAATAAGCAAGCTATTGAAATCATTCTTTATTTTATCGACGCTTGATTGAAAATTCAGGTAAGTAGAAATGTTTTGCAATCCCATTTCTTGCTCTTTCGAAATAATCCGGGACACAGAATTATCTAACGGCAGTTCTTTATATTCTGCGTGTCTGGCATAAATTCTCAAACTTCCGCCATGTGTCGGAATCTCTTCTACTTCATAAATCTCCAAACCATTCTGTCTGAAAATAAATTGAACAGTATATAGTGACAAATATGAGAAGTGTTCATGATAAATCGTATCGAATTGATTATTTCTCATCAATTGCAAAAGATGAGGAAATTCCATTGTAATTGTACCTTCATCTTTCAGGATTAGTTTGAGTCCTTGAACAAAATCGTTTATATCAGGCACATGAGCGAGCACATTATTTCCAATAAGAAGATCTGCTTTAGTGTTTTTTATAACCAAGTTCTCCGCACAAGTCTTTCCAAAAAATTCAATTCTCGTTTCAATTCCTTTTTCGATGGCTATCTTAGCTGTATTGGCAGATGGCTCTATACCAAGTACAGAAATTCCATTTTTATAAAAATATTGCAATAGGTAACCGTCATTGCTTGCAAGCTCAATCACTTTAGTGCTTGCGTTAAGCTTTAGCTTTTTTGTGATTTTATCTGAATATTCTTTGCAATGCCTTAGCCACGAACTTGAATATGACGAGAAGTAAATATAATCCTCACAAAAGATTTCGTTGTGTAAAGCAAATTCATCTATTTGAACCAACCAACAATGATGACAGACCATGACTTTCAGCGGATAATTCTTCTCGGGTTTGTTTAAGTCTTCCTTTGTTAGAAACGAATTGCTTGGTGGCGAAAATCCCAGGTCCACCATAACATATATAAGCTCTTTATTGCAAAATCGACAATTCATACTCCATCAAAGTTGTTGGTCAATATTGGAACTTCTTGATCTTTTTTACTAATTAAGGAAATTTTCATCGGCCATTTTATACCAATTCTTGGGTCTTGACAATTTATCGAAAACTCATGTTCAGGAGAATATTCTCGTGTATGCATATATAGCAATCTTGAATTTTCTTCCAATACCTGAAAACCATGTGCAACACCTTCCGGAATAAGAAGCGCCTGTGTATTGTTTTCACTCAATTCGATGGCATAATACTGCAAAAATGTTTCTGAATTCTTTCGACAGTCTATGACTACATCCAAAACTTTTCCGCTAACACATCGCACTAATTTTGTTTCTGCAAAAGGCTCGATTTGCATATGCATTCCCCTGATTACTCCCTTGTTTCGATTAAAAGACATGTTAAATTGTGTAAAAACTAGTTTCTCTCCGTCCAAATTAATTGTGTTAGAATCCCATGCACGATAGAAATATCCTCTTTCGTCCTCATGAATAGTAGTATTTACAATAAATACACCTTTAATAATTGTTGGATTCAATTTCATTCTTAAAGAATAATTGATTCTGTAATTCCGGTCAACTATATTTAAAATTTTGGATTATGAAAATGAATTTTCTTACCATATTTTCCATTCTGCTTTATTTGAATTCCACAATTCCTCCAGTTCTATTCTATCTCTCATTGCATCCATACATTTCCAGAATCCTCTATGTTTATAAGCTCCTAGTTGTCCGGACTCAGCAATTTTCAATAAGGGTCCCTTTTCCCATTGAACAGCGTCGACATCATCATTAAGAAACTGAAAAACATCAGGCTCCATTACGAAATAGCCTGCATTTATCCACATCCCATCCTCTTCGGGCTTTTCTGAAAACTGACCAACTGTACCCTCTACATCAATCTCAAGCTGACCAAACCTCCCGGGCGATTGCACTGTACTTAATGTTACAATTTTCTTAGACTGAATATGGAATTTGATCAATTTTACTAAGTCAATGTTACTTACTCCATCTCCATAGGTTAACATAAATCGCTCACCCTTAACATAAGGCTGAATTTTCTTGATTCTTCCTGCTGTATTTGTATTTAATCCAGTATCAATTAAACTCACTTTAAATTTTTCTGTATTCGAATAATGCACATCAACTTTATTGTTTTCCAATTCAATGGTAACATCAGAGTTATACAGATAATAATTCAGAAAGTATTCCTTGATCATGTATCCTTTGTAACCAAGACAGATAATAAATTCGCTAAATCCTTGCGATTCATAGATTTTCATGATGTGCCACAAAATAGGCTTCCCGGCAATTTCTACCATTGGCTTGGGTCTTGATGTCGTCTCCTCCATTAATCTTGTTCCAATTCCTCCGGCAAGTATTACAACTTTCATCTTTCAATTTGCAATTTTTTCAAGAATAAAAATTAACTATTATCTCTTAAAATTTTTCTTATCATAATAAAGACTATGCTTAAAAAGATGGTCCAAATAAATGATTTTAATATTGTCTCAAGCCATGTTATTTTGATACTTTCTAGTGGTTTTATGGGTAAGTCCAAAGCTTGAATTAAAGGTGTTTGATTCTGTAAGGTAAAAGAGGCAACTTCAAGATTTTTCAATGCTTCTGTATAAATAATATTTAACATTCGGATGTCACGGTCAGTTTGAGTTTGAGGAACAACATCCTGAAAAGTCCAGGTATTTCTAAATCCATCCTTTAGATTTGCTAAATTAAAATCTTTTTTATACATTAATCGGTGAATGCTATCCACTTTAAGTTTTAATTTATCATAAGTTTCTTGTTGCTTTTCAATTGATTTATCAATATAAAATTGACTTAACTTTTCAAACAGAACATTTCCAGCTACATAACTTAAATCATGATCAGGAAGAGTCAGATTCAACTCAAGAATTCCTGTTCTTTCATTAAAATTTGTCATCAAATTTTTTAAAAAGAGAGCATGTAATTTTTTTAATGCTGCATTTTCTAATTCGGAAAAACTCTTCAAGTCAGTTTTGATAAATTTAAAATTTTTAAGTGGATTCTCTTTATAGCTCAGATTGAATTTTGTCCAATCTCCGGAAATAATAAATGTATTAATCAGGTGGTTACCCAATAAGTCTTCCTTACCATTTACAACTTTCTTTTCTAAAAAAACATTTTCTGAGATGATTCTGGTTTTTGCTATCTCTATGACCTTTTGAAGACTTACTCCTTCTCCGGGAGTCTGAATCCCAAACTGTCCCAAAATAGCTGATATTCCGGATCCGTTACCACTCGCCTCGTTCAACATAAAGCTCGTTCTGGCAATATATCGATCCGGACTTGTAAGTTTCCTAAAGGTAAAAAAGCTTATTAGAGCCATTCCAACTATCAAAAAAACGTTCAAGCTTGTAGCTATCTCTCGCAGAAGTGAATACCCGGTTTGTATTATGGTCTTAATCATTGAATCCTGCAAATTGGGATCTTTCATATAAGCTTGCATCTATTTCCTTATAAACCAATATTTTACATTATTAAAAGAATATAAATATTTGATTTATATTATACCTAAGTGCAAAAATAATAATTTATTATATATATAAAAATAATTAATCTATATCCTTGATCAAACCTGATTTCGTTAAATTGATCTTAAAAAAAATGTATTAAATTAAAACCATATTAACTTCGCACTTCAATTATAACAATAAATTTATATTATTGTAAATCAATGACTTATGGATTTAAAAATCAATGATCTTTCAAAGACTTATGGACATCAGAAAGCAGTTGACAACATTTCCTTTGAAGTAAAAAGCGGTGAAATTGTTGGCTTCCTGGGTCCAAACGGTGCAGGAAAGACCACAACGATGAAAATGCTCACACAGTATATTCATCCGGATCACGGAAGTATCTGGTACGGAAACTCTCGAAATCAAGACAATGTTGATATAAGACGCTCCATAGGATACCTTCCTGAACATAATCCGCTTTATGAAGAAATGCCGGTCCTGGATTATCTTGCTTTTTGTGCTCAGTTGCAAGGAGTTCAAACCTCTGAAATTCCTGTCAAAATCCGCGACATGGTAAGAAAATGCGGTCTGGATGAAGAGAAACACAAAAAGATCGGAGAACTCTCAAAAGGCTATCGTCAACGTGTTGGCCTTGCACAGGCAATTATACACAATCCTAAGGTATTAATATTGGATGAGCCAACTACCGGTCTGGATCCAAATCAAATTGTCGAAATCAGAGAACTGATTAAAGAACTAGGAAGAGAAAAAACAGTAATTCTTTCAACGCATATCCTATCAGAAGTAGAAGCGACCTGCGATCGAATTCTGATTATCAATAAAGGAAAGATAGTTGCCGATGGCACTGTCAGCAATCTTCGCAAACAAACAGAGTCCCGTCAGATTACTTTTGCTCGTATTGAAGGATTAGATTCTGACCAGATTCACAAAGCACTCTCAGGAATTCCGGGAGTTAATCATGTTGATCTTATCAATAAGGAAAGTAATCGATTTGAGGTTCAGTCAACTTCGGATGAATCATTGAATCGCGCAATATTCAAGCTGTGTGTACAAAATAACCTGGAATTACTTGAAATGACTCCAATGGAGACTAAATTAGAAGACATATTCCGTGACTTAACCCTAAACTAAATTCAAAAATATGAACAGCATTATTTCTATCATTGCATTTAGAGAGTTAAGATCTTTTTTTGATTCTCTTATGGCGTATATCTTGTTAATTGCTTTTCTGGGATTCAGTGGTTTTTTTACCTGGATCTACGGAGCAGATGTTTTCATCCGAAAAGAAGCCGACCTTGCTGTTTTTTTTAGTATAGCTAAGTGGACTTTATTCTTTTTTATTCCTGCAATTACGATGAAAATGATTGCCGAAGAAAAAAAAACAGGAACAATTGAAATACTTTTAACCAAAGCAGTAAGTTCCAGACAGCTTGTGCTGGGCAAGTATTTGGCCTGTCTTTTATTAATCCTAATTACACTTGCCTTTACACTACCCTATTATTTTTCTATAAGCAGACTTGGTGCTGTAGATCACGGAGCAACAATATGTGGATATATCGGATTAATACTGATGAGTTCAGCATATATTGCGATTGGTCTATTTGCCAGCAGTATAACCAATAATCAGATTGTTGCATTTTTGTTCTCCTTATTGATCGGAATTGTCTTTCATTTTATTCTGGATGTACTCGGATCAGGATCGCGTGGAATATTAGGCAACATTTTAAATGATTTAAGTGTCAGCAAGCATTTTGATTCCATATCACGAGGAGTTCTGGATACAAAAGATGTATTATTCTTTATTTCACTAACTGTTCTTGGCTTATTCCTTTCAGAACAATATGTTTCCAAATCTAAATAGGAAGCGTCAGAAATTTTTTAATAATCTTTATTTTAAATAAGATGAAAAGTTTACATACAAAAATAGCTATAGGAATTCTAGCCTTTATCGCAATAAATTGGGCTTCAAAATATATATTTTACCGTTTAGATTTAACCGCTAATCGTGAATTCACCTTAAGCAAAGCCACCAAAGATATTTTAAAAGATCTGAAAGAGAAAGTTAAAATTCAAGCTTACTTCTCAAATGATCTACCCACCGATGTTGCCAAAGTTAAAGAAGATTTTAGAAATATGCTTTCTGAATTTTCCAATATCTCAAAGGGGAAGGTCGAATTTGAATTCATTTCACCAAACGAAAGTACTGAAAAAGAACAACAGGCAATGCAGCAAGGAATTCAGCCTGTAATGATAAATGTAAGGGAAAAAGATCAATCCAAACAGCTTAAAGCTTTTCTGGGCGCTACAATTGATTACAACGGCAAAAAAGAAGTAATCCCAGTTATACAACCGGGAACCGCAATGGAGTATGCGCTTGCTACAAATATAAAAAAATTAAGCATTAGCAACAAACCTAAGATTGGATTTATTCAAGGGCATCGGGAAGCAGCTATACAGGAATTGGGACAAGTATATGAATCATTAAGCATATTATATGATATCCAATCGGTTTACCTAAGTGATACTGTTAATCTGAGTGAATTTAAAACTTTGGTAATATTAAAACCGGAAGATTCGATTTCTCCTCAAAATTTAAATATGATTGATGACTATATCTCCAAAGGTGGAAATATAATTTTAGGACTAAATCAGATCAACTATGATCTTCAATCAGGTCAATCGAGCATCAATGTAAGCGGTGCTGACCAATGGTTATTATCCAAAGGCTTGCGTATTGATTCTGCCTTGGTCACTGATGCGGCATGTGGTTCAGTACAAGTTCAACAACAACAGGGTTTTTTTACTTTTAATACGCCAGTTCAACTACCTTTTCTCCCGCTTATTCAAAGATTCCCAAATCATCCAGTAACAAGAGGATTAGAAAGAGTAATCTTACAATTTGCCAGCCCATTAATTTTTGAAAATCTTGCCAATACAAAGTTTACGCCGTTGGTTTATACATCTGACAAATCAAACGTTGTAAAATATCCAATTTTTATTGATATTCAAAAACAATGGACAGAAGCAGATTTTACTCAGAAAAATATTTGTGTTGGAGGTTTACTTGAAAGTGCTACCGGCTCGACCGGAAAAATAATAGTTTTTGGAGACGCTGATTTTCCGATTGGAAAAGGCCGACAGCAGGTAAATGAAGATAATGTTTCTTTGCTTGTTAATGCGATCGACTTTTTAAGTGATGACACAGGATTAATCGAACTACGAACAAAAGCCGTTGAAACAAGACCGATCAAGGAACTTGATGAAGCTTCAAGAAACTCGTACAAATATCTCAACTTTATACTACCCATAGCACTAGTTCTTGGCTATGGATTTTTTAGAACAACTCTGAACCGAAGGATTCGACTACAAAGAGCTGAAGAAAGATATAAATAATATATTTTCTCAAGAATGTGACACATTTGTTAATTTGATAAATTCACAGAACTCGAACGGAGTTGCTTAACTATCAATATGATAATTATCATTTTTGAATATGATCAGGGTGTTATTCATTTGAATGCGATTGAACTATTTTTATAGTTAAAATCGCCGAGATGCAAATAATTATTAATGAGGATATGCTGCTGTCTGATATTCAAAAAGAATTTAGTCTTAGATTTCCATTTTTAAAGATAGAGTTCTTTAAAAATCCTCATCAAGATAAAGAAGCTTCAGGAAAGAGCAGTTTGCTGCCCAATGATTTGAAGGTAAAGGCTATTCACAGTCTGATTCAAAATAGTGCACCCATATCTATAAGCGGATCCATGTCGGTTACCGAACTTGAGCAAATATTTCATGATCAATATGGACTCAACATTCAGGTATTCAGGAAGTCAGGAAATGTTTGGATTGAAACAACAGTAACGGATGATTGGACATTAGACAAACAAAATCAAGAAGCTGCAGATTTTATTCATGCAGCTAAAGAAGCTAAAAATTCAGATCGAAACAAGTTCTTATATTGAAGTGTCAAGTTCCCAGGGATTCTTGAGTTTTTTATACCAAACTCTTTTACAAGTATAAAAACTCAAATTGAACTTAATTCACCAGCAAATCCACTCTCTTAAGTAATACCCATTTCGAGAAAGATTCCCGGAAACTTTTCTGTCAAATTGAATTCTTTCCAGAACGAAACTTTTACTTAATTACAACTACTGCGCAATCAGCATTTTTCAACACTTCTTCAGCAATACTCCCTAACAAAAATCGTCTCAATCCTCTTCGACCATGAGAACCAATAATGATCATATCTGCTTTAAGCTTTTTGGCAGCTTCTAAGATACTACCTCCAATATCATCTTGCTCCACAAACATTGATTTGATATTCATGTCAGGAAATTTCTTATGGGTCTTATCCATCAACTTTTTCAATTCTTTCTTATCCTTCTCCCGTATCACCGACAACATATCTTCTGCATAAAATTGAACCCCTGACATTGGATTTGAAGCATCATAGTAAACCGGATTGTTTAATACATACATTACAGTCAATTGAGCGTCTAAACTTTCGTTTAGTTTTAAAGCCCAGCTCAAGGCTCTTATTGAATGATCTGAAAAATCATAAGGTACTAAAATATTTTTCATACAACTATTTTAAATTTTCTGAAATATACTTCAAAATATCGAAAGGCGTAACAATTCCAACTAATTCCTTCCCATTAACAACAGGAAGACAATGAAAATAATTTTTCAAAAAAATATCGATGGCAACATCAATTCGATCGTCTTCCTCAAGTTTACCAAGCCTGGTAACCATAAGCTGTTTTACTTTAGTAAAGCTTAATTTCTGATCCGGAACAACTTCCAAATTTTTACCGTCATTGGAAGAATTAACATAAAGGAGAAAATCAGATTTACTTAAAAGACCTACCAGATTTTTAAAATCAACCACTGGGATATGATGAATTCCAAATTCATCGAACATTTCTTTCGCTTTGAGCAATGAATCCTCTGAATTTAAAGTAACCAAGTTAGTTACCATTATACTTTTAACAGGAGTTTTTAATATCATGATTAATTAATTTCCTCAAAATTATTGCAGTAATTATTCTAAACATATGATCTTTGTCAACTTAATCTATGACTTAAATCATAATGCAGTATCATCATAACAGCAACATAAATAAATACTTCCTAAAATCAGTATTGGATACCGCTTCCGACGCAATCGTTATTATAGATGCAGAAGGAATCATTATAATGCATAACAAAAGTGCTGCAGACTTGTTTGGATACAATCCGGATGAATTAACAGGCCAAAATGTTAAAATACTAACACCGGAACCACATCGAACACTTCACGATAATTATATAAAGAATCACATTGAAACAGGAATCAATAAGGTTATCGGAATTGGTCGGGAAGTGACAGGATGCCGGAAAAACGGGAAAACTTTCCCGGTAAGACTTGCCTTAAGTAAGTTTATTTGGGAAGATCAATATTTTTTTACAGGTGTAATTCACGATTTAAGCAGGGAAAAAGAAACGGAACAGAAACTGGTATTCATTAATAAAAATCTAGAAAATCTGGTTGATTCCAGAACCAGTCAATTGATGGAAAGCATTAATCAGCTCAGCGAGAGTAACAGAAATCTTGAAAACGAAATTAACGAACGAATTCTTATTGAAGAAAAACTAAAAAAAAGAGAAGTCGAACTCATTACTTCAATAGAAAAGGAGAGAAGTTTAAATCTATTAAAATCACGTTTTGTCAGTATTGCTTCTCATGAATTCAGAACACCTCTTGCCAATATACTAAGTTCGATAAATCTGATCGAACATTATCAGGAAAACTCTAATCCATTAAAAAGCCAGCAGCATCTTTCAAAAATTAAAAATAATATTCAATACCTCAATGGAGTGTTAAACGATTTTTTGTCTATGACGCAAATCGAACAAGGTAAAATTAGCAGTAATTTTACTACCGTTGAACTGAGCCATCTCATTCAAGATATAACAGAAGATTTAATTCAAATTAAAAAACCAAATCAGACAATTAGCTATACAAACCTGAGCAATCAAGAAATATTTTGCAATACAGATGCTAACTTTATAAAACACATTATGAGTAATCTCATTAATAATGCAATAAAATATTCAGGTGATTCTTCTCAAATTTCAATCACTCTTGATAAAGAAAATAAAAATTTTATTATAAATATATCCGATAATGGGCTTGGCATACCGGAAGAAGAACAGAAATTTCTATTCAATATATTTTTCAGAGCATCCAATGTTTTAAATATTCAAGGCACCGGCCTGGGCTTAAATATTGTTAAGAAATATCTTGACTTATTAAATGGAACTATTCAGATTAAATCATCGGAAAACAAAGGAACTCAAATTAAATTAACTATTCCAAACAATGAAAAATCAATATAAAATTCTCATTGTAGAAGACAATGAAGAAATGCGTGAAAACATCAGCGAAATTCTTTCAATATCAAATTATAATGTACGAACTGCAGAAGATGGACTAAAGGGCATTCAAGCGGCTAGAGAATTTAATCCTGATCTAATAATCAGTGATATTATGATGCCAAATTTAGATGGCCTGGGGATGTTAAATATTATTCAGAATGATGAAAATCTTTCTCACATTCCATTAATTTTTCTAACTGCAAAAACGGACAAAGATGACTTTAGAAAGGGAATGAATCTCGGTGCTGAAGATTATTTGATTAAACCATTTGAAGCTAATGACTTACTGGAAGTCATTAAAATAAAGCTTAAAAAATATCATAAAATACATCAATCAAAATCAAGAACAATTGAAGGAGTATTTAACGAAGAAGTCCTGCTGAAAAATCAAAAAATTAAAGATACATTAAATTCCTGCGAGAAGAAAACATATGGGAAAGGTTCAATTATTTGGCAAACTGAAGATTTTATGAATAATCTGTACTTCCTGGAATCTGGACTGACAAAGGAGTACATTGAAACAGTCGCTATTAAAGATCTGATATTAAAATTCTCTAAAGGACCTCGCTTTATCGGTCTCGACAGGATCTATCAAAAAAAACACAATACCATATTAGAAATTGTTGAAGAATCAAAATTAATTGCTATTCCTAAAAAAATATTTGAAGAAATCATTGAAATGGAAAATCTAGTCATATCCTACCATGCCTATATTGACCACACCATCCAAGAACTACATGAAAGACTATCGATCAACTCTTATGGCAACGTAAGAGAAAAGGTTTGTTATCATCTTATAAAATTATTTTCATTGTTTGAGGAAACACCTATCTCAATTAGCCGAGAAGATTTGGCCTCATATTGCGGAATGGCAAAGGAAACATTAATAAGAATGCTTTCAGAGCTAAAAGATGAGAAACTCATTCAACTGAATCCTGAAGGAATAAAGCTTATCAATAAAAATAAATTATCTGCAGAATTTTAATCTAAAGTTTAATCCTTAATGCGAAGCTTTCTCACAGCAATTCAATGCTTTAGAATCCAGCTTAGGAGAAAGATAAGGGATTCCAAGATTCATTCCTCGCAATAGAAAAATAAACACCATTACAATCATGATTACCGGACTCAGCTTATTGATTGCCTTGCGAAATTTATAATTTATGACGTTCCCCAATATCATCAATACAATTAATAAGGGAATAGTTGCCAAGCCAAAACCCAACATTAAGACCATCGATGCGACCAATGAACCTGATGCTATTGAAAGCATTGCTGCCATATAAACCAAACCACAAGGTAACCACCCATTTAAAAAACCCAATTGCGCCATACCTGTTAAGTTTTTTTTACCGCTTAACATGGTTCCTATTTTGTTTTTTAACCAGACAATCGGTTTCAAAGCTTGGATATTTGAATCAAATTTGTTCTGAAGTATAAACAGATAAAACAATAAAAATATACCAATGAATATTGATATCCATTGTTGCAAGATTACCAATGACAAGCCTTTACCAATAATTCCCATGATCACTCCGATTGCAACATATGCCATGACTCGGCTTAGATGATACACAAGCATTGAAAGCGCAGGATGAAAAGACGAAGAATTTATTCTTCCGGCAGCTGCAATTACTAAAGGGCCACACATTCCAATACAATGTAAGCTTCCTGCAATTCCAACACCGAGTCCCGATAAAAACACAAACCAAAGCCCTACATTCATTCCTTCAGAAATTTTGTTTCAGCATAATAGAATTTCTGCAAACTATGTATAGTAACTTTTACCAGATAACTACCCTTTCCGAGTTTATCATCCGAAATTTCAATTTTCTTACTCTGGCCTGGATGTAAATCCAAAGCTAAATCATTAATTGGGTCCTGCCAATGAATAAATTCAATTTTTCCTGAATCAATCCTTTGACTTTCCGGAAGTGGCAGAATGACTACAGTGCTATTTTCTTCTTTTAGAACCTGTAATTTAGAATCAAGTAACAGCATGTTTTCTGAACCATCAATTAAGGACTGGTACTTTAATTCTCTATCATAGTAATTCTCTTCGATGATCGGATTCGTTTCTTTAAATGAGATTAAAACAAAAACAACAATCATTAATACAAATCCAATAATTACAATAAGCAATTTATGACCCCAATTCATAAGATACTAATTAAATGGTCCTGAGAACTTTGTTTTAACAGTATTAAATTTTTTACCATTCAGATACAAGCCAATAGTTAGGTCATTCGATCTTTTCAAGACCTGGTCTCTGGGAATCATAACGAAAAATTTATATTCAGCCATTTTCTCCGCATCAACATTGAAAACCTGTTGTCCAATTACTTTTACCCAGGCATTTTTATAATTCTCAGGAATTAGCTGTATTATAGCTGCAGACTTATTCTTATTAAAAATCTTTAATTCATAGAGATTACTAAAAGTTCCATCAGGATTTTCCTGATACAATTGTCCTTTAACTTTTGAAATAAAGACATCTACCGAATTTCTTGAAACAATTAAAAAAGCAATCAGCCCAACTAATAGAAACAGAACCATACTGTAGGCCTTCATCCTAGCATTGAAGTGTATCTTTTCACCTCCTTCCAGCTCATTCTCGGATGCATAACGAATTAGTCCTTTAGGCTTATTTATTGCGGTCATCACAGTGTTACACTCATCAATACATGCTGTGCAGGCAACACATTCCATTTGTGTTCCGTTTCTAATATCAATTCCGGTAGGACATACCATTACACATTTAAAACAATCGATACAATCCCCTTGAGTTCTAATTTCATTTTTTTTGAATCTGGCTCTAGGCTCACCTCGACTATAATCATAGGCTACCTGCATGGTATTCTTATCAACCATAACCGACTGCAATCTTCCATAGGGGCATACTGTAGTACAAATTAAATCGCGGACAAAAGCAAAGACTACATAGAACAATATAGAAAATCCAATTAATCCAAACAACATTTTTTTATGCTCCAATAAGGGTTCTCTGACCATAACAAACAGTTCATCAATTCCAATTATATAGGCTAAAAAGATATTGGCTATACCAAACGAAATCAACAGATACAAGATATGTTTAGAAGTCTTTTTAATAATCTTTTCAATAGTCCATTCAGCCTTGTCCAACTTGCGTTGTTGAGATGGAGAACCTTCTATTAACCATTCAATAGGCCTAAATATAAACTCAAGAAAAATCGTTTGAGGACAGGCCCATCCACAAAACAATCTACCAAATGCAATTGTAAAAAGAACAATAAAAACTATTAATGCAATCATTAAAATTGCAAAAATGAACATATCGTGGGGCCAGAACATTTTACCTAATATTGAAAACTTCGAATCCAAAATATTTATCATTAGAAGCGGATTGCCATCCAACTTAATAAATGGAACAAGCACAAATAATAAGAAATATAGGTAAGCAGCAACTTTTCGAATATTATACCAGCGTCCTTTTGGTTTTATTGCATAAATCCATCTCCACTTTCCAGCCTTGTCTACCGTGGTTATTGTATCTCTAAAAGTTTCTTCGTAAAATTTTTCCTCTTCTTTCAATATTAATCACAACTTTACTATAAATGACCATTCACTGGATTATTTGATTTCCGACTCTGTATATACTTCGCCTTGAGGTTCTTTTGCGTTGGCAGGGTTCGAATTTTGTATCGACTTAATAAAGGAAGCCAATTGCGCTATTTGCATCGATGACAATTGATCTGCCCACGAGATCATTCCTTTCTCCGGTACTCCATTCTTAATTGTCTTGTATATATCTTTTAAAGACCCGCCGTGTAACCAATACTTATCTGTCAGATTAGGTCCGACACCACCTGGTTTTGAACCTCCATGCTTGTCGTGGCAGGCCATACATTTGCTTTCAAAAATTAATTGACCTTCTGCTCTTTCTGTTTCATCAAGATACGTTAAATTATTCTCATCAATTCCTTTAGGCTGATCGGAAGATGTATTAGTTGTTTGCTCAGTGGGAGTATAAATTTCACCTTGCGGTTCTTTTGAATTAGCAGGATTAGAATTTTGCAATGACTGAATAAATGATGAAACTTGTGCCATTTGTTTTGGAGACAACTGATCTGCCCATGCAATCATTCCTTTTTCAGGCCAGCCATTTTTTATAGAATAATAAATATCATTTAGAGATCCACCGTGAAGCCAATATTTATCTGTGAGATTAGGTCCAACACCTCCCGGTTTTGAACCTCCGCTTTTCTCATGACATACAGCACATTTGCTTTCAAATATCAGCTGTCCTTCTGCTCTCTCAGTTTCATCCAGATAAGTCAGATTGTTTTCATCAAAACCACCAGCTTGCTCTCCTGCATTTTCCATTTTTTGTTTCAATGCTATATCCATTTCCATCCTTAGTTCTTCCATTTGCAAAGGGGCAGAATCGGCTATGTGGTATCTATACATATAGACCATAGCAAAAATTATAGTTGCAATAAAAGAATAAGTAAACCATGGAGGAGTAACATTGTCCAGTTCTCTGATTCCATCATAATTATGACCAATATCTATACTTCCTTCCTCCTTGATTGATCTAAATCTGTTTAACTTATACCACCATTGTTTTAACCAAGACTTATCTGAGCTTTGAGCAGCTTCATATACCCGGTTTTTATAATTATCGAAGTTTATTAGTTTCATTAGCTGAATTCCAAAAAAACAAATCAAGCTAATTTCAACTAAAATCACAAAAATCATAACCCATAAACCCCAATCAACATTTGCCCAATTTATTTTCAGGGACTCCAAGTTTCCAATCAATAAGGAAATTACCATTAAATCTGGAAACATTGCAGATTTGTCATTCAACTGTTGTTTAATTTTTTCCGTGTATTTTTTCTTTAACAAAATTAGAAATGCTCTAGCAATAATAAAAAGTGGTATAAGAAGAAAAATCATAATTAAGCTAACCCATAAATGTGGGTCATCCAACTTTACATTAATTTTTGATGGTTCTGCTTTTGAACTTGCAAAAGCAATATTATGAATGATTTGAAGACCTATAATGACCAATATCTTTTTCATATTAAGTGATTTTTAAATTAATTAAAGGGAATGTTTTCGTACTCTTTGATCTTAGATTTGTGAATTTTAAATGCCCAGTAACTTACTCCGACAAAAAAACATACAAAAATAAGCAAGGAGATAAATGGAAATATTTGAATTCCACTGATTCTTTCAAGATAATGTTGAAACTTCATAATTATTTCTTTAATTTAATATCTGTTCCAAGTCTTTGCAAATAAGCGATTAAGGCTATAATTTCACTTTCGCTTTTGATTTCAATTTTATTCTCTTTTAACAGATTATTGGAAATCTTGTCAGCTTGTATTTCCATATCTTTAATGCATTGGGACTCATAACCCTCAGCATAGGGAACACCCAAACGACGCATTGCATGAATTTTTGAAATTGTAGTTGACTTTATAATTTCTGTTTCAAAAAGATGCGGATAAGCAGGCATAATACTTCCTGGAGACATAGACTGCGGATCTAACATATGATTAAAATGCCAGGCATCGCTATATTTTCCGCCTATCCTTGCCAGATCCGGACCAGTTCTCTTACTCCCCCATTGATATGGATGGTCGTAAACAAACTCACCAGCTTTAGAGTATTCACCATAACGACTGATTTCGTATCTAAATGGTCTGATCATTTGAGAGTGACAGGTGTAACAACCTTCTCTGATATAGATATCTCTCCCTTGCAATTCCAAAGGAGTATAAGGCTTTACACTGGTCAGTTGTGGAATGTTCTCCTTAATTAAAAAGGTTGGAACAATTTCTACAATTCCTCCAATACTTACGACAATTAAACTAAAGGTCAATAACATTAACGGCTTTCTCTCTATTATACTGTGCCATAAGCTTCCTGCTGGAGCAACATACTGTTTGGTTAAAGGAGCAGCTTCTGCTCTTTCGCTCTCAATGAATTTTCCTTCTTGCGCTGTTTTCCACAAATTGTAGATCATAATAATTACACCCGCAAGGAATAATGTTCCTCCAATTGCTCGTATAAAATAAAATGGCACAATGGTCTGCACAATATCCATAAACTGGTATTCAAGTTGCCCGGTTGGCGTAAAGGACTTCATCATAAAATAAGAGCGAAATGCACTCCAATACATTGGAATTGCATAAAGTACGATTCCTAATGTTCCAATCCAAAAATGCGTAGATGCCAATTTTCTTGAATAGAGTGTTGTATTAAACATTTTTGGAAACAACCAATATAACATTCCGAATGTCAGAAATCCATTCCATCCAAGTGCGCCTATATGAACGTGTGCAATAGTCCAATCACTGTAATGTGAAATGGCGTTTACATTCTTTAAGGACATCATTGGCCCTTCAAACGTGGCCATACCATAACAAGTAACGGCTACAACCATAAATTTCAATATAGGATCTTCTCTTACTCTATCCCATGCTCCTCTTAAAGTAAATAATCCATTCAACATCCCGCCCCAACTAGGGAGTATGAGCATAATAGAAAAAACCGTTCCTAAGGACTGAGCCCATTCCGGAAGCGCTGTATATAGCAAGTGATGAGGACCAGCCCATATATAAATAAAGATTATACTCCAAAAGTGCACAATACTAAGTCGATAGGAATATACAGGTCTGTCCGCTGCTTTAGGTAAAAAATAATACATTAATCCCAAATAAGGTGTTGTAAGAAAAAACGCAACCGCATTATGACCATACCACCATTGAACTAATGCATCTTGTACTCCAGCATATACCGAATAGGATTTAAATAAAGACACAGGCAACTCCATAGAATTAGTGATATGAAGTATTGCAACAGTTACCCAGGATGCTATAAAAAACCAGATTGCAACGTATAGGTGTCTTTCTCTTCGGGTTAAAATAGTTCCGAACATATTAAACCCAAAAATTACCCAAATAATAGTAATCAAAATATCGATCGGCCACTCCAATTCAGCATATTCCTTTCCGGTCGTAAATCCAGCAAGCAAGGTTAAAGCAGCTAAAACAATAATCAATTGCCATCCCCAAAAATGCAAAGCACTTAATCTCTTACTCCACATTTCTGTCTTGAGCAATCTAGGAATTGAATAATATATTGCTGTAAAGATTCCATTTCCAACAAATGCAAAAATTACTGCATTAGTATGAACAGGTCTTAGTCGACCAAAAGACAGATAAGGAAAATATTCGCTGAAATTCAAAACCGGAAATACCATTTGAAATGCTGCAATAACACCTACCAGCATTCCAATGACTCCCCAAACAATTGTGGCTATGGCAAAATACTTTGGAAATTTGTTGTCGTAATAAAATACTTCTGTATGCATAATATTAATTCTTCGTTTCAGTTTGATCAAAAAATATTCTATGAGAGGGTGATTCGATATCATCATATTGTCCGGACTTAACACTCCAAATAAATGCAATGAGAAAACCAAATGCAATGATAAAACTTAATGTAACTAGTATTATTATAATTTTCATTGAGTACTTATTAATTCATTCTTCATAGCTAATTTCTGACACCATAAGTAACTTAAACCAATTATGGTTATTGAACTTAAAGGCATCAAAATAGCCGCAATCAAAGGAGATAAGATACCTTGAAGTGCAAAAAACAAACCGATCATATTGTATAAAATGGACAAGGCAAAAATAATATAAATCGTATGATGAGCGTCTATGATAAACTTAATAATTGAAGCTAATTTAATCAATCGATCTCCGTGAATAACAGAATCGCACGCAGGTGTAAAACTAACCCTTTTATCAGTAACTGAGACCGATAAATCACTCTGCTTAAATGCCCCGGCATCATTGAGGCCATCTCCAACCATCATAACAACTGAACCATGATTCTGAAGCTCCTTAATTGCCTCCAACTTATTAATAGGGTCCTGATTAAATTTAATAAAAGCGCTCTCCCCCATAATATTCCGTACCTGAGGCTTTTCGCTTTCGTTATCTCCTGACAAGACACCCAATTTGTATTTTTTACTCAGCTCTGACATCACCTTACCTGCATTCTTTCGGTAGTTGCTGTAACAAACAAATTTGCCAATATACTTTCCATCATATTCAACCAACAGTTCTGAACCATTAGAAATATTACTGTTACTTTTCACAAATGAGGAAGATCCAATTTTGACGTGCTTATCATTAACCCAAGCTTCAATTCCCAGACCTATATGCTCCTTAAAATGAACGACCTCAAAAGGTTTAATACTTCCAAATGACTTATAGACAGCCATGCTCAACGGATGACTACTTTGTTTTATTACGGAGGCAATTTCTTCTTTTATAAACTCCGGAAGCTCTATTCCTTCATACTGAATAGTATTTTCATGAGGTAAGGTCAATGTCCCTGTTTTGTCAAACACAATGGTATTGATCCGATTGAACATCATCAACACATCGCTATTCTTAATAAAAAATCCATTAATGGAAAGTATTTTACTAATGTTACCTTGGGTAAAGTTTTTTGTAAGTAACAAGGCACATGGACACGCAACTATTAAAACCGTAATAATAGAACTCCACATCTTCTGTGTATCATCCTGAAAATACCAATAAAGACCTGATAATAATCCAAGTGACAAAACAACGATTGTAAATACACTTGCCAAATAATCATATTTATCATATTGAACCCCTTTAGAAGTTCGAAAAATTGAGTTATTCCAGAGACTAATTAATTTGCTACTTGAAAATTCATGGGTCAGTACAACTTCTATTGAACTTCCGACTTGCCGACCACCTGCAAAAACCTGATCACCAATTTTAACTTCAACGGGTTGGCTCTCTCCATTTACAAAGCTATAATCAATATAAGCTTTACCCTTAGACAATATTCCATCAACAGGAATAACTTCATTGGATCTTACCAAAATGAGATCATTGGTTTTAGATTCAATTAAATCTATAACTTCCTCACGCCGATCATTTATACGTGTTACATATGCGGGAAAAAAACTTCGATAATCTTTATTATAAAATATTTTTTGGTAAGTTTTAGACTGGATCCATCGACTTACAAGCATAAAGAATACTATGCCACTCATGCTATCCAAATATCCCAATCCATTTTGATTAGCAATCTCATACATACTTCTTGCAAAAGTTATAATAATTGCAAGCGAAATAGGTAAGTCGATTTTCAATACCCCAATTTTAAGACCGTTCCATGCAGATTGAAAAAAATCAGAAGCACAGTAAAACAAAACGGGTAAAGAAAGACTTACACTTAAAAATCTAAAAAAATGATATATGACAGGTTCCAAAGTTCCTATTGACAAATAATCAGCAAAACTCATCATCATGATATTGCCAAAACAAAATCCGGAAATACCAATTTTCAACCCTAATGAGCTATTTACAAATTCATTCTGTGCACTGGCGATACTATCCAGATTTATTTCCGGTCGGTAACCTATTGATGCAAGTATTTCAGCGACCATCTTTAATGTAATTAGCTTATGATTAAAGACGATTTGCACCTCTTTATTAAAGTAGTGAACTCTGGAGTTAACTATACCTTTGTGTAATTGAGGTAATTTTTCAAGCAACCAAAGACAACTGCTGCAATGAATCTGCGGAATGTAAAAATTAACATGAGTTACCTCATGGTCTTTAAAAGCAATTAGTTTATTTGCAATCTCCTGTCTTTCTAAAAATGCGTAATAACTTTTACTTGCTACTTCATCCATTTTTATACCTGGCGAAGTATTTAAAGTATAGTAAGCGCAAAGTTTATTTTGATTAAGAATTTCGTAAACAGATCTGCATCCTGCACAGCAGAAGATTTCGTTATTTATACCTAATATAGCTTCTCCGCTATCAGAACCACAATGCAGGCATTTATTTTGCTGACTAATACTTGTCATTACTTTTTAGGATGATCCTTATTGTTGTCTTTTAATGGCTCGATGTGAGTAACTGTATTTGTGCACTTGCCTGAATTTTTACAAGTTCCACAACAATGTTCATCATCGTGACCATTTGGAGGTTGATGATCCTCTTCATGCAACAAATCTAATGCTATAATTTTAAGTTCTTGTTTTAGTTGTTGTTTTTTATTCCTTTTATTCATAATAAATTTTCTTGTATTTAAATTCTTACTTAATTCTTCTTTTAACATATAACAAACAATTATAATATGAGATAAATTTTTTAAATTGCCTTAAAATATAAATCAAATGGCGCACAATAATTCTGACAAGTAGACCAAGTAAGGGACAAACCTTCTCCTAGGCAAGACATTCTCCCTGAATTCTTATCGCCATTCTTTATGTATGACTCATTCAAGTTGTGTAAAATTGAATCTTGACCGAAGTGAATTATTGATTCAAATTTGTTTACTATCGGTTCAGGTTGTTTACTATTAAAAAGCATGTTGATTGAACTCTGGGCAGATTGATCGAAGATTATTGACAAATTATTTAAATTATTCTCTTTCAAAACATATTCAATGTCTTTCAGAATAATATTCATTACACTACATTCATTTTCTAAAGGGCAAATTAAAATAATAACTTTATCATCATCCAATTGAACATCTTTCAACATACCTAACTCACTTATGGTTACACCTGAATTTTCAGGACAGGTTATGACATTTAATAGTTCAAAGATTTTATCTCGTGTCATACATCAGCACCTAACTTAATACTTTGGAAAGTGAATCTTTTCTGGAAGAGGATGCCCTTAAGTAAATGCTGGAGACTTGTTGTCCAAACTTCTTCTCTAATCCCTTCAAATTGTTAATCATATATAATTCAGGAGTCTCCGACTAATTTTTTTATGCTGCCAAGTACCTATCTAATCGACAATGAAAAATGTACTCAAAGTTGAGATTAAAGGTTTTAACTAATATTACAACTTATTCTTTTAAATAGATAAAACTTATAGCATGGTATTTCGCTTCCATCCTGCCAATGCACTTAATAAAATTGGAAAGGCTAATATTGAAAGCCAAGGAATACCAAAATAGAATGAACCGATTACGATTGCCATCATAAAGTAGTATCTCAAAATTAATTGATCAATGGTTAGTTTATACATAATGACTTATTTGCGTCAAATGTCAATAAATTTTTATGTATAAACATTGACTTTAATCAATGTTAAATATGATACTTATCAGCTACTTTATCCAAACCCTATAAAAACTTAATAGTAAGCTAATTTCTAATTATAATAAGTAGTTTATACTTGTATTCTATGATGATTATTATTTAAGATTTACTAACAAATTATTTTATTCAATCAATTTAATCAAATTAAATTATAAAGAATTGTTAATACTAGTAAAATGTCAAAATTTTCTATTGTATTTTATGCCAAAAATCATTAATTCAAATGATAATCATCAATAAGGATTCTGAATTAAAGATTAATTTTACACTGTAAAAAGTCATTAAATTCAATTAAATTATTTAAAAAATGAAAAACAAAATTTTCCTTATTTCTTTTCTATGTGCACTTTTTTTCTGGCAATGCGATAAAGGAGTAAAAAAAGATTACAAAGCCGTCGAAGTTGAAGAACTTACCAAGAATCAACCCGAAGTTCATGGAACAGAGATTAAAGAAGGCGAAATTACATTTGCGACGCCTCTTAATAGCGAATGGGTAACTCAAGGACAGAATATTTATGATTTAAAATGCATGGCTTGTCACAAACTAACTGATGAAAAGTTAGTTGGTCCAGGTTGGAAAGGGGTTACAAAAGTAAGAAAGCCCACATGGATTATGAACATGATCATCAACGTTGACATGATGCTGGAATCAGATCCTGAAGCTCAAAAGCTTCTTGAACAATGTCTGGTTCGTATGCCTAATCAGAACGTAAGTAAAGAAGAAGCGCGCTCTATCATTGAATTTATGCGCAAAAATGATGGGGAACAGTAAAAAGTTTAAACCTAATTCAATTTATATGTGTAAAAAATTAATTTTCTATTCTATTTCTATCATAGCAATACTGAGTCTATTCAGTGCTTGTAAGCCTAAAGGAGTACAATCTGCCGTTAGTGGTGATTCCGCGGTTAAAGCTTATGTACCTCCCGGAAAATATGACGAATTCTACAACATTGTCTCCGGCGGATTTAGTGGACAAATGTCCATTTACGGTCTTCCGTCCGGTAGATTATTCCGTGTGATTCCTGTCTTTTCTGTAGATCCTGAAAAAGGGTATGGTTATTCTGAAGAATCAAAACCTATGTTAAATACATCGCATGGATTTGTACCCTGGGATGATTTGCATCACATTGCCCTCTCAACTACTGATGGAATTCACGATGGAAAATGGGCTTTTGGAAATGCCAATAATACACCGCGAATTGCACGTATTGATTTAAAAACTTTTAGAACCGCAGAAATACTTGAAATTCCAAATAGTGGAGGAAATCACTCTTCTCCTTTTATTACAGAAAATACCGAATACGTTGTAGCCGGTACACGATTTAGCGTTCCAATGGGCGATAAAACGGATGTTGCAATAAACACATACAAAGAGAATTTTAAGGGAACCGTAAGTTTTATTTCAGTCAACAAAGAAAGTGGTGAAATGAATCTTGCCTTTCAGATCTTATTACCCGGTGTGGATTTTGACCTCGCAAGAGCAGGCAAAGGAAAATCTCATGGATGGTTCTTCTTTAGTTGTTATAATTCAGAACGTGCCAATACGCTATTAGAGGTTAATGCCAGTCAAAAGGATAAAGATTTTATTATGGCCGTAAATTGGAAAAAAGCTGAAGAATATATTAAAGCCGGTAAGGGCATGAAAAAGAATGTTCGCTACACACATAATAAAATGGATGAAAGCAAGCATTCTGCGACAAGCAAGATTGAGACTGAAGCCATCGTCTTGGATCCTAAAGAATTTCCTGATATTGTATATTGGATTCCTTGTCCAAAATCTCCCCATGGTTGTGATACAGATCCAAGCGGTGAATATATCGTTGGATCAGGTAAGTTAGCTGCTGTAATTCCGGTATTCTCATTTACCAAAATGCAAGAAGCTATCTCGTCCAAAAACTATGAAGGAGATTATGAAGGCTTACCGGTTTTAAAATATGATGCTGTACTCCATGGAGAAGTTAAAAAGCCTGGATTAGGCCCTCTCCATACTGAATTTGATGCGAATGGATATGCCTACACTTCATTTTTTGTCTCTTCTGAAATTGTTAAATGGAGAATTAGTGACCTTCAGGTTGTAGATCGTGTACCTACTTATTATTCAGTTGGACACTTATGTGTACCTGGCGGACCTACCAAAAAACCATGGGGAAAGTATGTTATTGCCTACAACAAAATAACTAAAGATCGTTATCTTCCAACAGGGCCGGAATTAACTCAAAGCGCTCAGTTATTTTCTATCGAAGGTGATAAAATGAAGCTTCTCTTAGATTTTCCAACAATAGGAGAACCGCATTACGCTGAAGCTATCCCCGCTGAATTGCTAAGCAAAAACAGTACTAAGATTTATAAGCTTGAAGAAAACAAACATCCTTATGTTACTGCTGGAGAAAAAAATTCAAAAGTCGAAAGGAAAGGTAATGAAGTACATGTTTATATGACATCTATCCGTTCACATTTTACTCCTGACAATATTGAAGGTGTAAAATTAGGAGATGTGGTTTATTTCCACGTTACTAATCTTGAACAGGACTGGGACGTACCACATGGATTCGCCGTAAAAGGAGCTAATAATGCGGAATTGCTAATAATGCCAGGTGAAACTCAAACTTTAGCCTGGAAGCCTGAACGAATTGGAGTGTTTCCTATGTATTGTACCGATTTCTGTTCTGCGCTACACCAAGAAATGCAGGGATATGTTCGAGTTAGTCCGGCAAACTCTAATGTTCCGCTTTCATTTAGCACTGGAAATGTTGCCAAACCAACTGCACCAGTACAATAAAGTCAATGAATATAAATTTATGCCGTATGAAAAAAATAAATCTTTTTTATTCAATTCTTCTGTGTTTTCTCTGGATATCCTGCAATACACCAAACCCAACAACTAGCTCTAACACAGCTTCAAGCAATACTGAAACCAATTCAGAGGATCTGGGTCAGGCAGGTGTACAAGATGACGAATCACAAAAAGACATTGTAAAAGTAGCTGTAGGTTCACAAGATCATACAACCTTAGTTGCAGCCTTAAAACAAGCAGAATATGTCAATGACATAGCCAATGCCGGTCCATTTACCGTATTTGCTCCAACAAATGCTGCATTTGACAAATTGCCAAGTGGTACTGTTGATGGATTGATGAAACCGGATCAGAAAGATGCTTTAAAAACAATATTAGAGTATCATGTGGCAGTTGGAGTATACAAGCAGGATTATCTACAGGATGGACAATCAATTTCTATGGCTAGTGGCGACAACATTACTGTTGGTCTTAAAGATGGGAAAATGATGATTAATGGCAAAGCCAATGTTGTAGCTACTATTCCTGCCTCGAATGGGCTAATTTATGTAGTTGATGAAGTATTATTGCCACCCACTAAATAATACTTTTATTCAAAATGATTAAGGACACTTTTGTCTTACTTACTGATTTGAAATTTGTAGTGTAGTATTCTATAGTAATACAAGGTTATTTATTATTCAATAAAATTAACTCTTGGCTTACATTTGTTCAGGCAGCATCAAAAAGCTGGTGCTGCCTGTTCTTTTTTAAATTAAAAACAATGGAAAAATTAAATAAAAGAGCACGTTGGATTATTGCGGGAGCATCCATAAGTTTAATTCTTTGCTATTTCTTCCCAATCTGGGTTATCTACTTATTTGCGCCGCAATATCCGGAAGGATTAGCAATGAATATTTGGCTTAATCGTATAACAGGAGATGTAGAAATAATAAATGGTCTGAATCATTATATCGGTATGAAGCACATACATGCTGATATGTTTCCGGAATTCTCCTTTTTAGTGTATATAGTTGCTTTTTACATTCTTCTAGGATTAATAGTCGCCTGGAACGGTAGCACAATCTGGTTAATTTGTTATTTGGTATTTACTGCTTTTGGTGGTGTATATGCTTTATTTGATTTCTACCGTTGGGGTTATGAATATGGGCACAATCTGGATCCCAATGCTGCAATTAAAGTTCCTGGATTGACATACCAACCTCCTGTCTTAGGACACAAGCGGCTTTTAAATTTTGATGCTTATTCTTACCCTGATATTGCGGGATGGATTGTCATAGCCGCGGCAAGTATTATGACAGTAATTTGGTTATCCACCTACCATAAACTAGGAAAAAAACTCTTTCTTGTTCAAAAAGCAATTATTCCATTAGTTGTGGTGCTTGGATTAACATCTTGCACCGTGGAACCTGAACCCTTAGTAGCAGGGCAAGACACATGTTATGCTTGCAAAATGGGTATAATGGATACAAAATATGGCGCAGAAATAATTAGTAAAAAAGGAAAAATTTATAAATTTGACGATATAGGCTGTCTGATATATCATATGCGTACCGAGAATATTAAGGAACAAGACTGCCAACGAATATTGGTAGCCGATTTTGTCACAAGGAAGGAATGGATAGATGTTGATAAAGCGATTTTTGTGCAGGGAGAAATGTTCCACAGTCCAATGAACTTTAATTTTGCAGCATTTGTTAATCAGAGCAAACTGGATTCAGTATATTCTCAAGCAGATAGAAAAGTATTTAATTGGAAGCAAATCAATGAAGTGGTCCAGTAATCCGAAATATTCCCTTCCTTACATTTTATTCTTTTGTACACTATTTAAAACAAGTGCATTTGCAGGAAGAATAGATGTTTATCCTCTGAATAAAAATCTTGAAATAAAAGAAGCTATTGCCAAAGCAATTAATGGTGATTCAATTTTTATACATTCAGGCTTATATAGAGAAAATAATATTCTTATAACGAAAAGCATACATCTTATTGGAGTAGGTAATCCTGTTATTGATGGTGAGCATAATAATGTGACAATAACAATAAGTGGTAGAAATATTACGCTCAGTGGCATTACAATCCAAAATAGCGGTCATTCGGCAATGAATGATATAGCAGGAATTCGATGTATTGACGCTTCAGACATCCATATTATTCAGAATAAAGTTCTTAACTGTCATTTTGGAATTCATGTTTCTAATTCTGAGGACATACTTATTCAGAATAATGAGGTTGTGGGAACGCCGGGTGCAGAACAAAATACTGGCAATGGAATTCATTTATGGAAATGTAATCGCGCAAAAATTTTTTCCAACTACATTACAGGGCATAGGGATGGTATATATTTTGAATTTGTAACCCATTCAATTATTCAGGATAATAAAAGTTATACAAATATTCGCTACGGACTTCATTTCATGTTTTCTCACAACGATCAGTACCTTTGTAACGAATTCAGAGAAAATGGAGCCGGTGTCGCAGTAATGTATTCCAAAAATGTCACTATGGAGGAAAATCTGTTTTACAAAAACTGGGGTGCCTCTGCTTATGGTATCTTATTAAAGGATATTACAGATTCCAAAATTGAAAAAAATCACTTTTTTGAAAACACAGTTGGAATACACTTTGAAGGAACGAGCCGATTGAAAATATTGAGAAATGAATTTATTTCAAACGGATGGGCCATGAAAGTTCAGGCAAGTTGTTCCGAAAATCATTTCAATAATAATAATTTCCTTGCAAACAGTTTCGATGTCGCTACCAATGGTAGCCTTGTATTAAACACATTTACAAATAACTATTGGGACAAGTATGAAGGATACGATCTTAACAAGGATGGTATTGGTGATATTCCTTATTATCCGGTTAGTCTCTACTCTATTATAGTGGAACAGTTTCCCGGGACAATGATTCTTTTAAGAAGCATACTTATCAACTTTTTAGATAAAGCCGAAAAGGCCATTCCCAGCTTAACTCCTGAGAACCTTAAAGATTTCCAGCCTAGAATTAATAAAAACACATTATGATTAAAATAGCAGAACTTAGCAAATCATTTGGAAAATTAAATGCACTAAAAAATATTTCAATGGAATTGCTTGGCGGGCAGCTAACTGCATTAATTGGCCCTAACGGTTCTGGCAAAACTACTTTAATTAAATCAATCTTGAGTCTTGTAAAGCCAACTAGTGGCCGAATAGAGATTCAAGGAAAGAATATTGGCAATGATGATAATTATCGAACCTCGATAGGCTATATGCCGCAGATCGGACGCTTTCCTGACCATATAAAAGTCTATCAAATATTTGACCTCTTAAAGAATATAAGAAAAATCCCGGACCATATGCTGGACGAGGATCTATATTTAGAATTTAATATTAATAGCTTTAGGGATAAGGCGATGGGAACCCTCTCAGGAGGAATGAGACAAAAAGTAAATGCTGCTATTGCCTTTTTATTTAATCCGAGAATTCTCATACTGGATGAACCAACCTCAGGTTTAGATCCGATTTCTTCGGAAATTTTAAAAAATAAAATTAGTACAGAAAACAAAAAAGGTAAACTCGTCATTCTTAGTTCGCACATACTCAGTGATATTGATGAGATCACTACTCATGTCGCCTACATGCAAGAAGGAAACTTAATATTCAATGGTTCATTTGAGGACTTACAATTAAAGAGTAATGAAATAAAATTAGGAAAAGCCATTGCTTACTTAATGAGATCTCAACAAAGCAATATCACTCAATAAATCCAATAAATGCCCAAGCTAATACTATACATTTTTCGTGATATCCTAAGAAACAAAATAGTAATCGCACTATCGATATTTCTTTTCGCTGTTTCTTTTGTACTGTTTAATCTGGAAGAAAATTCAAGCAAAGCTATGCTAAGCATATTGAATATGGCATTAATCATAACTCCATTGATTTCCATGATATTTGCTGCTATTCATTATTACAATTCTTATGAATTTATTGAACTCATGCTGGCGCAACCTATCAGTAGAAAAAAAATATTATCCAGCGAATTCTTTGCCTTAGGCCTCGCATTAAGTGTTGCACTTTTAGCAGGTCTTGGTTTACCATTAATTATTTATCAATCGGGTATTGACGGAATCTGGTTACTCACGACGACTATTCCTCTCGCCTGGTCATGTATTGCCATTGCTTTTGCCATAACAGTAAATATAAGAGACAAAGCAAAAGGAATTGGCACCGTTTTGCTCCTATGGTTCTATTTGAGTTTAATCTATGATGGGTTAATCTTATTTACTATGTTTAGTCTTAGTGATTATCCTCTTGAAAAAATAACTTTAGGCCTCATCGCACTAAATCCAATAGATCTTGCACGAGTCTCTATCATGTTAAAAATGGACGTAAGTGCTTTGATGGGATATACAGGGGCCTTATACAAGCATTTCTTTGGAAGTGTATATGGATTTGCCTTTACCTTTGGGATACTGCTTCTTTGGATAATTGTTCCATTGTTTATAGCACATCATAGTTTTCAGAAAAAAGATATTTAAGGAAGTTCATTGAGCAACACCGCAAGCACACTGCTCTTATAACTACTACTGATGGGTATATTCTGATCGTTTTTCATTGAAATTTCAATTTTATTCCATCTCTTGATATATTTAGGATTAACACAAAATGTCCTGTGGCATCGAATAAAATTATAACGCATTAATGTATCTACACATTTCTGAAAGCTAACTCTACAAAGGATCTCCGAATTATTATTCAAAATATACCTTGTATAGACATGTTCAGATTGGATATATAGAATTTCTTCTTTTGTTAGCAAGTGAACCTGTTTACCATCATATACTTCTATGGCTGCATTTATCCCATTTTGCTTATAGAGCTTATAAGCAGATTCAATACTTGTCCATAAGGTCTCCTTTGTAAAAGGTTTTGTGATGTAGCCAAACGGCAGAGTCTGAATTGCTGAATCAAGTATTCTTTTATCAAATTGAGAGGTAAGAAAAATATATGGAGGCTTGTTCTTTTGATTATTAAGATAATGTGCAATATCAATTCCTGACTTCTCTCCAAACAATCTGATATCTAACAGAATTAAATCCGGTTCATCCAAATGGTACTTTTCAATAGCTTCATCATAAGAAATACAAATTGACGATGTATCATAGCCATATTCAATTAAATACAAACGAATTGTTTCTGCAATAAGTATTTCATCTTCGACTATTAATACTTTCAATTTATTCATAGCGACGACAGCTTCTTTTCGTAAAAAACAAGGTTAAATTTTGAGGTTCCATAACTAAGTGTGGAAGATTGAGCCTGTAACTGCCGTATCATGCTTTCAATTAACATTGTTCCCATTCCTGATTTTACAATTTTCTTGACTTCACTACTACTTTGTATTCCGTTATCCTTGTATTTTAAAACAATCTTCGAATCTGTTCTCTGAATACTAAACTCCAGAATCAATTTTTCAGATTGAGGCTTTGCATATTTTAAAGAATTACTGATTAATTCAGTACAAATAATTCCTATCGGCATAACCGTCTCAAGATTCAAATATAATGCTTCTTGAGACTCCAAAATGTACTCAAATTGATTTTCAACACTTTGTAATTCTTGATAATATTTCAAAAGTTCAACAATGTACGCTATAAGTTCAATATTTTCAAATTCACCTGAATTATAAAGATGCTCATGAATCAATGCTATACTCCTAACTTTATTGGAAACATCCTCCAGATACTGAAATTCAACCTTCCCTTTCAGTTTGTTAAAATGCAGAGTAAGCAGACTAATTACAAGTTGCAGATTGTTCTTGACACGATGATGAACTTCAGACAACAAGATACTTTGGCGATGCAGCGATTGTTCTAATTTCAGATTTTGTTGTTCAATCTCGTATCCTTGCTTTTCAATCTTTCTTCTCTTCTTGACAAGGTTGACTACAAAAACTAATCCTGAAATAATGCCAGCAAATAGTATCCCTAATAGTAACTTCTGAATATTTGATTGCTTTAATAAAGCTTCGCTCTTTGTCTGTTCCACCGAAGTAATAAAATCTATCTCCGCCTGTGAAACATCGTTATGGTTGATGTCAAAATTTGAATTCTCCAGATGCTTCAGTGAAAACTGGAGATAGTAATAGGCTGAATCAAGCTGACTATTAAGTTTATAGAATTCGGCGAGTTGTTGATAGTATTTTGAATTAGTATAATAATAAGAAGGGTTCTTTTCATGAATTAGTGCGATAAACTTATAAACTGAATCAAGCCAAGTTTTTGCTAATTCATGAGCTTTCTTCTCTTTTAGTTCAATGACTATATTTAAACTAATACTAGCGGCACCGTCAAAATTCATCTGCTTTACAAATAGATCAACAGACTTCTTATTGTAAAAAATTGATGAATCAATATTCTCCTCCAATATTCCCAACAACAAATAAGCATCAACTGTTTGTCTAGGTTGATCATACTTTAAGCTAAAGTCTAATGCAAGTTGAGCTAATTGCATAGCAGTGTCTTTAGAATCAAAAATCCTATGATAACTAGAACTTCTTACATAATAGAATGCATACAAATCCGACAAATTATAGGTATCAATACTTTTTTTTGCATATTTTAAATGACGAAGACAATCTTCTTTTCTTCCAATTGCCTCCATCACTCTGGCTATTGATATGTGCGTACAGCTATATAATTTCCAGTTCCGATCCATCTTGGCAATTGTCAGCAGAGAATAGTATATATCGAGAGCTGACTTAAACTTGGAATTAGACTCCAATAACTCAGCCCTTTTATAATTAATCCAATAAATGGTTTCTGACTTTTCACAGCCATACTCATCAATTAATTTAATTACAGAGTCAGCATAGTTAAGCCCCGAGATCGGTCTATAAGAAAGAATAAATGAATCAAGCTTATCTGAGGACTTCCGCTGCCATTCCAAACTACAATTCTGAGCGTTCAATTGCAGTAAAAATAAAAATATTGTAATCTTTATATAGAGTAATTTTCTCAAATTCATGAAGCTACTGACTAAATTCTTTGTAAAGCCCTCTTATTATATAAAACTGAATATTGTATATAGCACTCAAACAAAGATATTGTTCTTTTGACTCACTTCAATAAATATCCAACAACAATCGGTCTATCCAGAATATATTGTAAGGGTAACTTACTTTACAACAATAGTTTTTAAATTAATAATTCCTTGCTTATGTTTAATTACAATAAAATATATCCCAGAATCATCAATACTGATTTTTTCTTCGAAGACTTTAAACTCAGAAAATTCATACTCCTTTACCATTTTACCATTAGAATTGCATACCTGAATTGATACAGGACTACTTTCATTTAAGTTTATATCTAAGACAATATCTCCTGAATTAGGATTTGGATACAAAATAGCCGAATTAAGTGAAACTCCAATACCCGTCAGACAACTTTTAATCGAGATGCTTTTTTGAATTTCAAAACTTTTACAGCTTGGATTTTCCAACTGCAAACTAATCTTATAGTTACCTTCCGCACTATAAGATATTACCGGATCGCGTTCCTTTGAAGTAATTCCATTTCCAAAATTCCAGGCAAAAACAATACTACTATCCAGTTCTATCTTTGAATAATCAATAAGATGAATACTATCCCCTACGCATGCATCGGATGAAATGAGAAAATTAGAATTCAATCTCTCTCTCCATTCATCACAAGCATCACACTCTAACTTGAATTCATGCTGTGGATCAAACTTAAATGAACTCGTTATCCAATTGGACTTACTATACTCCGCATTATCCACTTTTATACAGCTTAAACCCGGATTATTATTAGCTTCAATCAGATTCATGTCTTCGTTGATACCATTGGCTAAGTTTAAAGAACTCAGTTTGTTTGTATAACATCGCAACATCGTCAAACTAGTATTTTTGCTGATGTCCAGAAATCCAATATTATTGGTATTACAATCAAATGTCTGAAGGAGTAAATTCTGTTCTAAATTGATTGAGGTCAGTTGATTGCTACTGCAAAATACTTCTATTAATAAAGGGTTTGCAGACAAATTCAATTTATCGATTTGATTATTATTGCAAGAAAGTTTGATAAGCTTTCTATTTTTACTTAGGTCAAGTTTTGACAACTCATTATCGTTACATTGTAAAATACTAAGATTAGGAAATTCTTCAATACCGGTCAAGTCTTTTATTTGGAGGTTAGGACAAATAATTTCTCCTGTAAAATTTTCGGCTTCTGAACATTGTATTGCATTATCCCCATTGATGTTAATATTCGAATTTGAAATCAAATAAGACTTAAAATTAGCATCCGGAATGGTTAATTTACAATCTTGCACAGACTCCTTAAAAATTCCTGTGATCGCCAAGATTGCAAGACTTCCGGTTGACGATGTCTTCGTAAAAGAAATGCTTACGAGTCTTTTACTGCTAAAAGGACCAGGAAATACTACTTCATGATTATACAATCTCGGATCCTCAGCGCTTTCACCACTATCAAAAATATCGTTACTTCTTGTTATTCTTCCAATTCCTTTAATAGCAAAATTAGGCTGACCAAACCAATCATTAATTGAAAAAGTAAATGGAGTATTTGTTCCATCACTGAAAGTCGCCAGGGCATTCACATTTGATATACCATTTTCACTGGTTGCTAGGATTACAAAGCTTGATACAGTGTCTTGAGAAACAAGTGATAGCGTTCCTGATTCATTTACATTTTTTAAAAGCAATGCGTTGTTTCCTGTATAATTAGCCAATTGAAAATCATATCCAGGCCGATTAGCATTTATAATTTTACCATTATCTGCCAAGCCATATTTAGGAGCTGAAGTCTGATTATTATTGCCTCGAAAATCTTTTGAGTACAATACAAAAGTTCCAAAATCGTTTGTAGTACTTGTTAGGGCGCGATTCGCACCACCTGCCCCATTGGCGATGATATCATGATTAAATCCTGTGACAGCAATTGGCTTTGCTGCGACATTATTATTCAATGTTGTAACCTGGATAACGTTACTATTCAGACTTGTACCAATCGAATTTATTGCTCTGATTCTATAGAAGTAAGTAGTATTCATTACAAGACCTGTGATATTGATGTTCTGCACATTGCCAACTGATAGATTATTATAATTTCCTACAAAACTTGAGAAAGAGGAATTCTGTGACAGGTCTATCCTATATTCTGTTGCATTATTGACTATTTGCCAATTGGCTGTGAAGCTAGTTGATGCAATGTTTGTTGCTGCAATTGCTGTTGGTGCAGAAGGAGCAATATTTGAAGTTGTCACAGAAATTACATTACTATTCGGACTTGTTCCAATTCCGTTATTAGCTCTGATTCTATAATAATATGTTGTATTTAAAGTAAGTCCTGTGATATTTGTATTTACTACATTACCAGTTGAAAAGTTATTATATCCCGTTACAAAATTTGAGAAATTAGAATTTGTAGAAACATCAATGAAATATCCTGTAGTAT
>JADLHT010000057.1 GCA_020848695.1 Saprospiraceae bacterium | reverse complement strand
TAACGGTTTGCGTGTAGGCGATGTTGCCTTGTGTTGCGCCTGCGGCAAGGCAATATTGCCTACACGCTGTTGTACGCTGCCTTAGTGCTTCGATCTTGAAATACGATACACAAGCATTGCATACAATATTGTCAATCCTCCGGTAACCAAAACGTATGTTGGCAATAAGAAACTATTTATTGCTGTGAAAATAATTTGGCTGATTAATAATGCAACAAAAAAGACCCCTGATGTTATCCTTGTAAGAGTTGTAGTTCTATCATAGTCAAATGATAAAGAAACTGTTCCTGCTAATGATATTCCAAGTGTCAAAAGGCTACCGATACCTACAATCCACTTGTTTTCACCTGAAACATAAAAGGAAAGAAAAAAAGCGATGATGCCTGCTAGCGCTATCGATAATATTGAGGTGAATGTATTTATTTTCATACAGGTTTATTTAAAAATTTTGCTCCATTGCTTTTCATCTAGATATACTCTACAAGTATCATTAATAAGAGCACACTCTATTTTGAAATTTTCATTTGTCCCCATAATAGTTCGCTGATAAGTTAATGACCACTTATTCTTCTCAATTTCTATTACCCCAACCCGTTTTAATGTATATCCGAAATCAACTTCACCAAGCTTATTTAAAAAAATATATTTGTTGTTATCTGAAAATGACCCATAAAAGAAAGGCGCCATCTTTTCGTATTGCTGATTCTTATGAAGTACTTGTAAATAGGTGAGAATATCCGTATTGTAAAAACATAGGGGATTTCGGAACAAACAATTATCTTGGGCTGAAACAGCAACGCCCGAAATTAAAATGATGATAAAGATTAATGATTTGCCCATTGTTATTTAAGAGGTGGCGGCATTAATGCAAATAATTTAGCAACTTCAGGTACCTGTTGCGCCTGCATCCATCCCGGCATACCATTCAGCCAAACTAAAGTTTCTTTGTTAACTCTGTTGGCTAAAATGTGCCCGCTCAATTCTTGTTCGGTAAATGGCCCTTGTGGAATATCATTAACTAAAGCATAAAAATGTGTTATCTGCGGTAAAGGGACATTTACGTTTTTAAATTGAGGAGTAGTGATATTTTGCATGGCATGATTCATTGTTTGCATCATTTGTTGCGCAACCGCCATGCTCATTCCGAACTCCATGAGGCGTTCAATTGAATTAAAACTATTGTCATTATTCATATCGATAAATTTTATAGATTAACTGGTGGTGGAGGTGGTGGTGGGACTGCCCCAAATAAATTTTGTAGGTCAAGAAGCTTACCTGCTTCTTCCCAATTTTGCATACCTTGTTTCCAAACGAATGTGTTGCGTTGCAATTGACCATTCATTACCAACTGTTGTAGTTGTTGCATATTGAATGGCCCCGTTTGTTGGCCATTAACTGAAACAAAATATTGAGTTACCGGAGGAGGAGGTGGCATTTGATTGTTGCCAGGCGTTTGGGTGTTTTGAGGATTCATGGTGTTGCCCATGTTATTCATCATGTTGGCCATTTGGTTACCCATAGCACCTCCCATAAGCATTCCGGTCATCATTCCGGCAGGGTTCATATTGTTGCCACCACCACCAAGATTTACATTTCCCATTTCACCAAGGTTCTCGGCAGCTGCTTTCAAAACATCTTTTTGTGCATCGGTTTGTATGTTTAACTTATGTGTTTCGAAGAAATTAGATTCGGTTTGCAACTTCTGGGCACGTTGCATTTCTTCTCTTTGAATGCGAAGCTGTTCTTCAAGATTATCCGCATTGATGCGCTGTGTATCTTGTAGGTTTTTAATATTTACATCTGACTGCGCTTGCAGAGTATCAACATTGATATTTGCTTGTGTTTTAGTGAGTTTTTCAGTTATATCGGCAGTTAATTCACGTAACTTTTTGTAACCTTCAGCATCCTTATCAATTTCAATATCTGAAATATCAAGGCGTTTAATATTAACGGCAAAATCTGCTTCTAATGAATTTTTTATTCTCTGATGTATCCAATCATTAATTTCCAAAATCCGCCTTTCAATTTGAAAAACAGGCATATTCAAATCGGCTGGAACATTCGCCACAGTACCCTTTACGTACTTTGTAACAGCATCTTTGATTTGCTGCTTGAATGTCTCTAATTCAAAATTGATTAGCCGATTCAATTTAACAAATGCTTGGTAATCGGATATATTAAAAGTTATACTACCCCTAACAGCTATCGGAACACCAAAATCCAAGTATCTCGGATCGAAAACATCAAAATAGGGAACTCCAAAACGGATTTGAATATTTCCTGCAAGATTAATAAAGTAAACTTCAGCTTGAAATGGTGTTCCCCCTCCAAATGCCAACCCAACTATACTTGATAGGACAGGAAAATTTGCAGTTTTGATTGATTCGTCATGTGGCCCTGCAATAAAATCTTGCATCGAGCCATCTTTTTGCTTATACACGAATGCTGCTACTTCTCCATCCTTAACTCTCAGACTGCTACCCCAACGAATAGCATTTTCTTTGTTGGTTGAGTTAACTTCATTACCTGCCGGTCTCCATTTCCAGATGAGATAATCTTGTTCGTCACAACGGATCATGTCCATCATGCCACCTTCTTTTTTACTACTGAATAGTCCCATTGTATTATTTTATGTTTAACTGTTTTGCATAATACTCGATTTCATCAAGTGTTTTCTTGTCTTCTTTCATCGAAAATCTTGCCTTCATAATAACTTTGTTAGCTATTGATGTCCACGCATTTTTAAATGTTATCTTATATCCATATGTTCCACTGGTTCCTGCGAGCTTAATCATTGCTCCTATTTTTATAGAATTAACTTGAGAAACGCTAAGGGCTAAAAATTCTAAAATATCTTCTTTTGTGTTTGGAATTGGGAAGGTAGTTAATACACTTGATTTAGCTTCATATATTCTTTTTTCAATTGCAGTTTCTCCATCTATCATTGACATTAGACCGCCAACTAACCCTCCGCCAGATTTCGCATTTCTAGCCATGAGCTCTGCATCTTCAAGTTTTTTTATTAATTCTTTGATAGAATTAGCAGAATCTATATTTCTAAATTCATGCCCACAATCAGAGCATTTTGTAGCAAATGCTTGCACGGATGCACCACATGAAGGACATTTCTTAATATCTCCTTCTTTATTATTTTTTGGAGTCGAATTAGTCTGCGAAATGTTATTTTGTTTATTTAGAAGGGCAATTTTTCCATCAAGTACCATTTCTATTTCATCCTTGTCTAGCCCAAGTGTTTCAGCTTTACGAAGAATAATTCCTCTTTCCTTTTCGGTCACTTCACCATTAGCAAGTGCCATGTTAATTAAATTTTCAATTTCTGGATGCATATTATTTCTTTTTATTGGTTATTTGAAGTTGTTGTTTGTGCCATTTACTTACAAGCTTGGTCAGTTTGATACCTTCTGCTGCTACTAAAATTGCAGCTTCATGAAATGCGCTAATTTCTTTGGTTGGTGTACCTGGTTTGGACTTTACGAAGCCGTGGCAAATATCATTACGGCTTTTTAACCAAATTCTTATATCATTAAAGAGATTTTTCGATTCTATTACTCCAAGATTTTTAGAATTTATATTTATCCTGAGTTCCGGAAAATGTTTCAAGCATTCTGAGACCATTACGCCTGTAGGTACAAAAATTTTTTCTTTGCCCTTTTCAAGGAATATCACAGGTGTTTTATACTTTAGGTATGATTGTAATCGGTCGGCAATTATGCTTTCACATACAGCAATAGCTGCAATACATCTAGGTAAATCCTTATTTTCAATTGCATCATTCAGCAAATTGTTTGCTGCTCTATAAGATTCGTATTTTAGATTTTTCATCGATTCAAATATAGTTTATTATAAGGTTGCGTACAACGTTTTGCGG
>JADLHT010000056.1 GCA_020848695.1 Saprospiraceae bacterium | reverse complement strand
TCATATTATAAAATAATTTTCTAACCCTGAAATTACGTAAAAAGTACGGATTTCAGGGTTTTTTTATTAACTTTTTTTATAATATATTTTTGATAATCAGAAGCTTAGGTATTTACCGAATGAGCCTCAGTAATTACCGATGTTATATACTTAATTCAGATAGTTTATCTTCTTACCTATATTAATTTGGAATCATGTCTGCGAATACAAAATTCAGTGATTAGTCTTTTGGTAAAATAGTTTTTACATTCTTTAGAAACACAAATCCTAATACAAAAAACAGAATTACACTTATTACACTGTACCGCATCGAACCGGTAACTTGTTCGATTAATCCAAATAAGAAAGTACCACTTACAACAGATAAATAATATACTACATCATAAAAACTAAAAAAGCAAGTGATATCATTGCGATCTTTTGGAATAATTTTGGAATAGGTAGATCTTGATAATGCCTGAATTCCTCCGATTACCATTCCAACTGCAGCCGCTAAAAAATAAAATTGCGTATGTGTCTGTGTTAAATATGCGCAAATACAAATAACAACCCAGATTATTAACATGATTTTCATGCTATACAAATTATTGGTTATTTTTGATAAATAAGCAAACAAAAATGCTCCTGCAATAGCGACTAATTGTAAAAGTAGAATAACCAGGATCAAACTTGTTGATTCAAAATGTAATTCTTTTTGGGCGAAAGGTGCAGCAAGATATACCACAGATTGCACTCCTGCGCTGTAACAGAAGAATGCAATCAGATAATTTTTTAAGGCTTCATTCCCTTTGATTCTCATCCAGGCTTTTTGTAATTCTTGGAGGCCATGCGATAAAACATTTACAGGATGTTGAGTCAACTTGTCTTTTGGAAGATAAGCGAAAGAGAACTGGGAGAATCCAAGCCACCAGCAACCAACACTCAATAATGAGATCCTTACCGGATAATTGTCCGTTACTTGTTGACTTGAAATAAAAAAGTACTCAGGATATTTAATCATAAGAATATTTAGTATGAGTAGGATTACGCTTCCTATGTATCCAAATGCATAGCCGCGAGCGCTTAGTTTATCAGATCTTTTTGGAGGAACCAAATCGGCTAAATAGGCATCATAAAATACAAGCGATCCCCCATGTGATAATGTTGCCAGGAGAAATCCTATCAATCCTATCCATAATGAATCCATCCCTCTAAAAAAAAATAACGACATACAGGCAATACTTCCTAAGGTAGTAAAGAATCTCATGTATTTTTTACGGCTCCCACCATAATCTGCAATACCTGAGAGTATGGGTGAAATAAAGCAAACCAATAAGTAAGCCACAGAAACCGTATATGCATAAAGTGAAGAATTTGATAAGTTTAATCCCAGTAAGTTAATTTTTGTCTCAGTTACGGCAATAAAATAAGTAGGAAAAATGGCAGTAGAAATGACCAAATTATAGGATGAATTAGCCCAATCAAACATTACCCAACCAAACTCTGCTTTTTTGTTCTTTTCTGACATCAAATGGATTTGTGAGACAAGGATAAGTAATTTTTTTTCTAAACCTAATAAAAAGTAGGATGTAACTTACATTTTTTTGACATCTTTGTTCATTACAAAAGTAGAATATTAAATCGATGAAAATTTTAATACTCTCCAGAAACCGTGCTTTATATAGTACGCAAAGTTTGATAAGAGCCGTAGAAAGTAGAGGCCATGAAGTTGAAGTATTTGATCCTCTTCAATGCAATATACTTGTTGAGAAAGGCAATCCTAGATTGATGATTGGTCTCGACCTTATGGATCGCTTTGATGCTGTTATTCCACGAATTGGTGCATCAGCTACATACTATGGTGCATCCATTGTGCGACAATTTGAGTACATGGGAACATTTGTAACGGTTAAGTCTGATTCTTTGTTAAAAGCAAGGGACAAATTACATTGTCTTCAGATCTTAGCCTCACAGGGTATCGATGTGCCCAGAACAGGAATATCAGCTGGTGATTATTGTATTTCTGCAGTTTATGATCATATTTCCGGAGATAAATCTGTTATTAAGTTAATTGCAAGTACTCAGGGCTTAGGGGTAATATTGGCTCATTCCAAAATTCAAGGAATGTCGGTTGTTGAAGGATTTCACAGAGTAGGAGAAGATGTGTTGATTCAGGAATTTATTCAGGATGCAAAAGGATCAGATATCAGGGTGTTCATTGTAGATGGTGAAATTGTTGGTTCCATGAAGAGGCAGGCTGTAGATGGTGAGTTTCGTTCAAATATTCATCGCGGTGCAAGTTCAGAAATAGTACAGTTAACTGAACAAGAAAAATTAATCGCTTTAAAAGCAACTCAGATTTTAGATCTTCAAATCGCCGGAGTCGATATACTTCGATCAGGTCGTGGACCACTTGTATTAGAGGTGAATGCATCTCCCGGTCTTGAAGGGATTGAAGGAACAACAAAAATGGATATTGCCGGAAAGATTATTGAATATATAGAAAAGAAACTTGACTAATGGAGGATTTTATTTTACAAGGTCAAAGATTTTCTCCCGGAAGTTATGGAATGGTTCGAATCAATGCAGGTTCTCTGCCATCTGGAAACAGAATTTCTATATTTGCTTATGTTTTCAGATCAAAGGTGCCGGGCCCAACGGTTTTATTTATGGGAGGAATGCACGGTGATGAAATCAACGGAACTGAAATAGTCAGAAGATCCATTCAGAATAATTATTACAATGATTTGATTTGTGGCACAGTGATTTGTATTCCCTTGTTGAATATTTATGGATTTATTAATTTCTCGAGAGAGGTTCCGGATGGTAAAGACGTCAATAGGAGTTTTCCGGGAACTAACGCAGGTTCTTTGGCTTCAAGAGTTGCAAGATTGCTTACAAAGAAAATATTGCCGCTAATTGATTTTGGAATTGATTTTCACACCGGAGGAAAAGATCTTTGGAATTATCCACACATTAGATATTCATCAAAGTCTGAATCAGCTGAAGAGTTTGCTTTAAAATGTCAATTTCCAATTATAGTATCTAAGCCATCGATTTCTAAGTCATTCAGAAGAATTGCAAAAGACAGTAAGAAAGTTATTCTGGTTTTTGAAGGAGGTGAAGCTCTTTATCTTGATGATTATATTGTTGAAAAAGGATTGCAATTGATTAAAAACTTTATGATTGCTCATGAGATGATTAAAGGCGAGCAAAAGATTTTACCATCAATAATGAATTTTACAAAATTGGTTTGGGAACGTTCTCCCGATGCCGGAATCGTTAGCTATCACAGAAATGCAGGAGTATTCGTAAAGAAAGGTGAGCTGCTTGCAATAATCAATGATCCTTATGCACAAAAAGAATCGAGGATGTATGCATCAAGGGATGGGTTTATAATAAGTCACAATAATGCACCTGTGGTCAATATGGGTGACGGAATGTTTAATGTAGCATTACAATCCTGATTAATGAAAGTATTAATAAATAAGGTTTTCTTGTTGTGTTTATGTATAGAGATTTTGTCTGCACAAAAGTTATCTTCAGTTCAACATGTTGTGGATAAATTTGCAGCAGATAAGGATCTATTAGGAGCAAGTATGAGTATTTGTATTTTCAATGCAAAGACAGGAGAACTTGTTGCAGGATTTGATAAAGAAAGAAAGTTAATTCCGGCTTCTATACAAAAATTAGTTACCTGTGGTACTGCTCTTAAATTTCTAGGTAAGAATTATAGGTATAGCACTCCATTTGATTTTAACGGACAGGTGGTTACCGATTCTTTGTTTGTTGGAAATATAGTGATAAGGGGAACAGGGGATCCAAGTTTTGGATCGGCAGCTTTTAAGTTGACAAAAACAATATCTGAAATTGCTGATACAATCGCCAATATCTTAAAATCAAATTGCATTAAAGAGATTAATGGTCAAATTATCGTGAATTCTGATTTTATAAAAGATATTCCAGAGAATCCCGAATGGCTGTATTATGATATTGGTAATTATTATGGTGCCGGAATTCATGGTTTTAATATATTGGAAAATACTGCTACTATTGATATTGAAAAAAAAGAAAACTCATCTGAGATTTCAATTACCCATGTTTATCCTAAAGAGTTAAGTGCTAACTTTAGGAGCAAGGTCAATCTCTTGAATATCTTGAGTCAAAGTAGAGAAGATTTTTTTATTTTAGGTGCTAATCTATGTGATGAGTACCAGATCTGTGGTAATATTACATTGAAACAAAGTTTTAAAAAAATTATTAAAGCATCCATTCCTAATCCTGCCTTTATTTATGAATTCATGCTTAAAAATCAGTTAGAAGAGAGAGGTATTCAATTTATTTCAAATGAAAGACAAAAAGTCAATTCCTATTCTTATGAGTGGTACAATCATAATTCACCTGATCTGGATGAAATGATCAAATATACTTTAAAAACAAGTAATAATTTGTATTGTGAAAGTTATGTTCATATGTTGGGTCAGAATTGGAATGCAACTACGGATAGAAATTTGTCGATCGATACATTCAATAAATATTGGAATAAGATTCTAAAGGCTTCGGATAAGATTAAATTGGTTGATGGTTCTGGTTTATCCAGAAAGAATGCTATTAGTTCTCAATCAATGTGTGAAGTTTTAAATTTTCTGGCTTCAAAAGAAGGCGCTCCGGGAATATTAAATTTAATCGGAGATGCGAAGATCGAAGGATCATTGGCTAATTATTTGGCTACAAGTAAAAAACTTAAATCTAAAATGTTGTTGAAGTCCGGAAGTATGGAAGGAATAAGAGCTTATGCAGGATATTTACTTTATCCTAATCAAAAACTCTACTCAATATCATTAATCATTAACAACCATGATTTGAAGACCAATATTCTGTCAACTAAAATTTCAAAATTTCTCATCAGTCTTGAATCTGCATTGAGCAAGAAATAAAGTAAACAATGAAAAGAGCATCAATTGTTATCATATATCTGATATTTTCTTGTAGAAATGTTAGCAATTCAGTTTCATCCGATATTTTAAATTCAGATTCCTTGAAACCCTTATTAAAAAATACTGAAGTAAAGATAATTGAGGATGAAAAGGAACTGAAGGACCGAACAATTTGGCAAAAGCCTTTCGAAATTATTGAAATGTTAGGACCACTTGATGGAAAAGTAATTGCCGACATTGGTGCCGGAAGTGGATACTTTTCATTTAAATTTGTTCAGACAGCACAAAAAGTAATTGCAATCGATATTGAGGAAGATTTGATTCAACTGATGAATGATGAATTAAATTATTATAAACCTGAAATCAGAAATAAGTTTGAAGCCCGGTTGGCAAAAAAGAATGATCCAAATCTAAAGACCAAAGAAGTTGATATAGTATTTATTTCTAATACTTATATTTACTTGAAGGATAGGGTAAAGTATCTTAAGAACTTAAGAGATAAATTGAAGTCGGGTGGAAAGGTTATGATTATAGATTTTAAAAAGAAGATTACTCCTATCGGCCCAAGCCAGGATTTGAGACTCGCACAAGGTGATGTAGAGCAGGATCTCATTTCCGCCGGATTTCAAATTCAGTTATCCGATGATAGTAGTTTGAAATATCAATATGTTATTATTGCTCATCTCGCGAAGAGTATGATCTATTAGGGATGTTTATAAAAAAAAAAAGCCAGTCTCTCGACTGGCCTTTATATCGTCTTTCAAGAAATATTATTGTTTGATAAACTTTTTAGTTTTAGTTCCTTCATCTGTTGAAACACGAATAAAGTATTCTCCGTCCTGTAGATTTAGAACCGGAATACTTAAGGAATTGGTAGATATGGATTTAAAGGATTTGAAATCGAGAATTCTTCCGGTTAAATCAAATATCACCACGTTAGCATTTGTAGGCTTATTAAAATTCAATTCAAATTTTAATTCCTCATTTTGAATTGGATTTGGCGCAACAACAAGAGTAGATTCCTGAAGGGGTTTCTCATCAGTTTTTGTAATAACACTAATATCGAGTCTTAATACAGGCGACTCCCCATCCGGCCAGGAATTAAACCAATTACCATCATTATCATACACCGGAACTGAGTAAGGATGTCCGCGATAATCTTTCTCATTGCTGCTAACTTGAAATCTCCAGCTATCAGGATTCTCACTATCAGGTTCTGCTGGATGCGAACATACCAGTAAATATCTTTTGTTCTTTTTTAATTCAATAGGATCATTTGTTGCTGAACTAATATTTAAAGAATAATTTTTTAAGGTTTGATCTGGTTTAGTAACAAGTTCTTGGTCGGAAAGAATGATTAATGAACCGCTGTTAATTCCTTTTAAACTGTCAAAATTGGAGAAATTTGCATCAACTTCATTTTTTACTTCAGCAAGATATACTTTTACAGGATAATCTTTGCCGCTATTAATGGATCCTGATGTTAACCCTATAGTAGCCGTCTTTGCATAATATTTATCATTAGGTCCCCAGCAGTCAGAAGTTGCATATAATGCGCCAACTGCAAAGGCAGTACCACCGTTAGCCCTGATACCGATTCTTGCCCGTGGTTCCTTGGAATAGGTTGTGGAACTAATTTCAAAAGAATCTAATCTTACATTATCTGCGGGGTTAAAATCTGTATTGTTGTAAATTAAAGAAGTTCTTATAAAATACTTACCGTTGTCCAATATCCCTGGATCAAAAGTTTTAGGGGTTGAAACGGAAATATTATCATCATCTCTATTTAAATTATTGCTTAAATAAATACTGTCTGTATAAACTCGTGTCTTTCTGTCTGATCCAATAATTTCAGTTTTAAATTGAACACCTGATTGTGGATTTGCGCCTAAGTTACTAATTAATGCTTGAAAGTTCCATGCTTCTTTGCAAACTTGTGCTTTAATATTGCTATAATTTGAAGGTGCATAAAACACCCTGGTTATTCCTAGATCGTTTTCAGGAAGTGACAGTAAAGTTATATCATCAATGATCCAGAAATAGTAGTCACCTGAAAATACAAATCGGATATAAACATTCGTTTTATTTGCTGCGCTATTTGTTATATCAATAATTTGTCGATTACCTCTTAAACTTCCTGTTCCGGGTTTAATGTTTGTATTAACCGGATAAGCAATCCAGCTTGTTCCACTGTCATTGCTAACCTGTAACTCACAGGAAGCCAAATAATTTTGAAAATATTGGTAGAATGATACCGTAACGGTATTGAAATTTGAACAATTAATTAATGGACTGGTAAGTGCGCCGGAATTTGGAGTTGGTGCAGAACCTTTTCCTTCATTTCCTTCAACACCTCCATTATCCAAAAAATCGGAATCAAATATCATTGCACCATTTGCTTTCGAGGGTGAATTAATTGCGCCTGCCTCATTTGAATAAGCCCCGCTGGATTTTCCATTAGCTGTGTATTTCCAAATTGCATTACTCAATGAATCTGAGATAGATGAACCGAGACCTGTAGTAGTCCAACTTCCAATTCCATTTTCAAACGTTGAATTAGGATCATTAGGTCCACCCCATAAGAGTGTTTGTGCATGGATTAAATGATTGACCAATCCTAAGAGAAATACTGTAAAAATCTGTTTCATTATTTTTTATTGGATTTTTTAAAATCTTTGAAGCTGCAAAATTAATACATTTCATGCTTAGACCTCTAGAATCTTTATTCTTTAGATAAAGTAAGTAGTAATCAGTTAATTATACATTATAATAAATTAAAATTTGTATAATTTTCAATGGTTTTACTATTAGCTATTAAATGTTCGTTTAATGCGTTGAAAAACTCGGATTCTACAAGAAATCAATTAAGAGTTGGTCCGTATTAAAGATTCGGCTTTCTAAAACTAGTTCAGTATAAATATTGTTTGAATTGATATACGATGTTAAGAACAACGATTAATTGGTGACCAAAAAAAATCGCAGATCAAAAGATCTGCGACCGTACCAAAAATTAAAGTGTTACTCTAAATTTTGTAAAATTTCAGGCTTGCTATCTATTGTTCAAGCCAAAATAATCATTTACTTCTTTGTGTTGAATCCCATAGAAAATCCTAATCTGGGACTGTCTTTTTTCAGAATACAGTAAATATTGATTGGAAAGTTTACACTGCCGGATCTAATGGATTTTCCAATTGCTATTACTAGCCCACCCTCAATTCTTAGATTCCCTCTTCGATCAATTTCCGAAGATAATTTGTTTTCAATTTCTTCTGATAGGGGCCCTCTTATGTCTACTTTCCGGATCCAGTTATTGTTCTCATTATAGTAACCAAGTGTGCGTTTCGCGGCAACTAGAACGGGTCCCACTGCAAATTCTAAACCGGATTTATTGGATCTAACACCATGAAGGATAGCTATGCTGGGAATAAATGCTCCATGCTCTATTCCACTGATAGAAGGGACAAATTCAAATAGTCCTTGTATATTACCTTGATTTAAATAGGCAACCTCAAATTGATAACCAAACTGACTTAATACCGGAAATGCATCAAATCCGCCTTGTGACTCCGCTCTTTTGAAAGATTCACCATCCCTTCCCAATATATATCCGAATCCAAATCTGGGACCATTAAGGTTCAATCGACTAACTTCAGGATTATTAATTGTAGATTCCTGCGACTGAATTGTAGTCAGTTGTTTAAACTTTTGTTCATTGACAGGCAATCCATACATTTTTTGTAGAGTAATTTCACACATTAATTGAATCTCTTTTTCGATAGAGAGAAATTCAATGCTGAAATTTTTTTCTACTTCTCCGCTATTGCCATCTATCTGTCTTATACTGATATAAATTTTGTCGTTGAATTTTTCCAATTGACAAGAGACTGCTTTTTCAACTTTTAAAATTTGAGTTATTTGTTGTAAACAAGTTTTATTAAAGCAAGAATTAAGTTCAATTTTATTTTCAGAAGTAATTTGTTGAGCATCATGTTTATCAAGAACATCAAAAAGATTTAGTTTTTTGTATTCAAGATTGAACATGTCTGTAACGGTTTCAGCAGAAACATTGGTGTTTTTGGATTCAGAACCAGCTATTACTATTGAAGGGAGTTTTTGAGATTCAAGGAGGTTGATATACAATAAAATTGTACCAAACAACATTGTAAATTTTGTTTTCATAATTTATTTTTTATTCTTTCATTTAAGTGCAAATCAAAGGTAGGGTGAGTCAAAATTTAGACTTTTCCCATTTTCGATTCAAACACATATATATTTATATAATATGTAGAATTATGCTATAAATATTTAATAATCAAAATATTAAATATTATTAATATATTTTATTTAAATAAAAATTAGATTTAGAGTTCGCTGATCCTGAATTGTACCATTCTCTTTATAAGGTCATAAGGAATAGGTTCATTGAGTAGAAATTGTACAGAACCTTTACCTTGTTTGTATTTAGATAATTCTTTGCGAAATGCAGAATGTCCGGATGGAGTTGCATACAAACCGATATGGCGCGTATAAGCGCAAAATAGATCAGGGGTTTATTGTCGTATTTATAAGCTGGTATTCCATAGCTGATCAGTTCGATAGATCCTTTGGCTTCTTTTAAAATAATTGCTCTTATTTTCATTAGTATTTTTTGTAAATCCTCCGGAAACTGAGCAATATATTGTTCAACTGAGTTAGATATTTTAAAATTGGAATCGTTTTTCTTAAAACTTAATTTATTTTCTGCCAGACCTTTTTTTAATAATTTTATTGAACTTGGGCCAATTCCAACCAGTGCAGAAATTTCATATTCTGTATAATTAGATAGTTTTTTAAAGGAATCAATTTTTCTTGATAGAAGTGCAGTAATGGCCACCCCGGAAAGAAGATTTTTAAAATCGTTTTTTGTTTTCACATTTATACTTTATTACAAAATGAATGTAATATTAAGATTTAAAATGAATAGAATAATTATTGTCTTATGAATTTATTCATTCTCAATTTGAATGAACTATAAATCTAATAGATACCAATCGATTAATTTGGTAGAGTTTGAGTTGCAAGAAAATTAATTTACTTGTTTTCGAAATAGTTTCCAATAGTTTTGATCATTAAACTATTGATCATTGCTTTACCCATTTTACTTGTTGTTGTAATATTTGATGACTTTCGTAAGACGGGGAATAAAGGTCGAATAAGTAAGTACACAAGATTGTATATAAAGGTTTTTGACCTTATTCCTCTTTCAGGCAATATCAAGCCAGCGCGAAACATTAGTGATTTTTTAAATCCTTTATGGATGATATAGTTCTCAGTTTTACCTTTTATGCGAGCCCACATTTGACTACTTTTTTCGCTTGAATCGGTTCCTTTGCCTGATACATAGATAAACGTCATATCAGGATTTAGCGTGTAACACAGATCTGCAATGGATTTGCTGATTTCAAAGGTAGAATGCAAATATTCAGTTTCGGACAATCCAACGACAGAGACACCCATACAATGAAAACAAGCATCCGGCACAAATATTTTGTCTTTTATAGTATTAATGGTCGAAAAGTCTTTTAAAATAATTTCAGTAAGCTTCTTATGTACAAGTCCAATTGGATTTCTGTTTAAGACCAAAATTTTTTCAATTGCATCATTGTCCAGGCACTCTAATAAGACAGCTTTTCCAACCATTCCGGTACTTCCAGTAATTAAAATTTTAAATTTCATACATTTCTAAAATTTAGTTTGTTATATTTCTAATTCACTCTTCTTTGCTGTTTATCCATGTCTTTTATTATACATTTAGTTAAAATAAAAGATTAGATCATTGCATTTCTCAAATGAAAACTATGCCCTGTTTTGCCAACACAAGATAACCAATGATTTTCAAAAAAATGAATTCAACATTTTTATTTCATTTTTCAGTAACTTTACAGAATTGTAAATGATTTCAAGCCTGAAGTTAGGCAATGAGTAAAAATTATATTTCTAACAAATATTTTAAGTAATGAAGCTATTTGCAACCGTAATACTTTTTTTAAAGTTAACAAGCGAAATTGAATTGCATGGTCAACAAATTCTCGACCAGAATGCATATTTTCCTGTGAATTTGCAGAATTATTCTCCGCCAAAAGATACTGCCAATCAAGCAAATAGTCTTATAGCTTATAATATCCTCAAGAATAAATTTGATACAATACATTTTTTGAATAAATCAATTTATAGTTCAAAGAAATTTTCTTCTTTAAGGAGCGAAGAGAAAATTGATTCAAAAATAGATAGTAACAAGGTGTCATATGTTTTTTCAACAGTGAAGCCTGCAGATCAGTTAGGGGAATTTCCCAATTACCCTATCTCAACTGTGGTAAAATTGTTTATCACATTTTATAATCCAACGAATGGTAGTAATTCTTTTGGCACCTGCTCAGGAGTAATGATAAGTCCGGAATTTGTACTAACAGCAGGACATTGTATTAAAAGTAAGTTTGATTCGAGCTATGCTGTTTCTTGTATTGTAATTCCTGCTTATAATCTTGGTAAGCAGCCATATGGACGTGTAACCATTAAGAATTGGTTTTCTTTTACACAGTGGCTTTCCAATGGTGATCTGGATTATGATATTGCTATTATGAGCTTGAATCAACCAATCGGTAATTCAACAGGTTGGTTGGATTTAAGTTATAATACAGATAGTAATTTTTATTATTCAGGAAATAATGTTTTCAATAGTTTTGGATATCCGGCATATGATCCGACATATAACCCTGTTTTCGAAATGGGAGAAAGAATGTATTACATGAATGGTTATATGGATTTTTCGCGTTCTACAAATTTAATCTGTCATAACAATATTGCATATCAGGGACAAAGCGGAAGTGGCGTGTTTCTTACTGACTCAATTAATAATCCGAAGGTATTTGCGGTATTAAGTAATGGATCTGTTTTTCCACCCTATCATACTTGTCATTGTAGATTGGATTCAAGTATGTATGTAGTATTTAATAATATCATCTCAAAGAGTAATAGCATTGATAACAACATTATAAAAAATCAAATTGTTTTCTATCCAAACCCAGTAAAGAATGTTGTTAATATTTTATTTCATGAAATGAATTCAAGTGATGCTAATTTAGAAATTATTGACATGTTTGGAAAAACTATTATAAAGGAAACGATTAACGAATATCAATCATCAGCGAAAATAGACCTCACTTCAATTCCCCCAGGGCCCTATATTGTTAAAATCGGAAACAATACGCAAAGATTTGCAACTCGTATTATTAAAATTGATTAAGAAGTCATAGTTTCAACAGTAATATGAACGTTTAATGCTTCTTAAATGAAAGACTGAAACTGTTATCGATTATGTTGGTTTAAATTTAAGAATTATTAGTAGTTTCAATCAGTAGATTATCTTTATACCAAAGTAATGTAATAATTTTACTTTCCGATACAAAAACGACTAAAAATTGCTCCTAGGATCTCTTCAGATGAGATCTGCCCAGAAATAGACCCTAGCTCGTAAATAACATTGCGCATGGATTGTGCTAAAAGATCTGTTTCTATGGCAGTTTTCAATCCTTGATCAATGAATTCTAATTCCTGAACAACATTCAATAAATGTGCCCTGTGTCTTGCATTTATAACAAATGAGGTGTCTGATATTGATTTATTATCAATAGCGATCTGAAACAATTTAGCTTTAATCAATTCAATGTTCATTTTATTTTTTGCAGAACATGGAATTATTTGATCAATTGGGAGTATTAAACTGCCTAAAGTTTGAGTATCAAATGTTGAATTTAGATCTATTTTATTAGCAATTAAAATTATGCTTTGATCAACAATATTAAATCTTGATATTTCTTCTAATATTTCTTCTTTACTGGATTCTGTAACATCAATTACATAAATTAAAATTGAGGAGGTTTGAATTTTTTCAATACTTCGATCTACACCCATTTTTTCAATTACATCTTTTGTTTTTCTAAGTCCTGCAGTATCAATCAATCGAAAAACGATTCCATTGATATTTAATTTTTCTTCAATGGTGTCCCGAGTTGTTCCTGGAATATCAGATACGATGGCTCTTTCTTCTTCCAGTAAAGCATTGAGTAAGGTCGATTTTCCGGCATTGGGTTTGCCGGCAATCACTGTGCTAATTCCAAATTTAACTGCATTGCCTAATGAGAAGCTTTGCAATAGTTTTACAATCTTGTTTTTTATACTTGCAATTAATAGGTTAAGTTGTGTACGATCTGCGAACTCTACATCTTCTTCGCTAAAATCTAGCTCAAGCTCCATTAAGCTTGCAAATTCGAGTAGTGAATTTCTAAGTTCTGCAATGGTGTTTTTAATGCCACCTCTCATCTGATTGATTGCAAATTGATGTTGAAGTTTTGTTTCCGAATGAATTAAATCAGCTACCGCTTCAGCCTGGCTTAAATCCATTTTTCCATTTAAAAAAGCTCTTTGAGTAAACTCTCCGGGCTCGGCAATTCTTGCTCCGGCTTTAACCAATTGATGAATTATTTCATTTAGGATATAATATGAACCATGACAATTAATTTCAACTAGATCTTCTCCGGTATAGGAGTGTGGATTTTTAAAAACTGAAACCAAAACCTCATCAATGATTTCCAAATTTGAATCAACAATTTTTCCGAACTGTATTGTTCCTGATTTTTGTTGCTCAAGATTTTTACCTTGAAATACTTTAGAGCATATATCAAATGCATCAGAACCGCTAAGTCTAATAATCCCAATCCCTGCAGTTCCCTGTGCAGTAGCAATAGCTGTAATAGTGGGTAAATTCTTTAATGACAAAGTTCTAATGAATTGACAAAGCTATGACAAATTATTTTAGCTCATTTGATTTGTAGGTACTAATTTTGCATTATATTGATTAGGAATGAGTATAAATGAATCGGTATCCCAAGCGGGTAAATTTGCCTGGAAGTGGATTAAAAGAATTTTAATATTTACTCTTGTATTGTTTATTATATGGCTTTGTTTTATGCTTTTTGCAAATTACAGCGAGGGTGTGCGCACAGGGTATATAGTAAAAATTAGTAAGAAGGGTTATATTTTTAAAACATATGAAGGTGAATTGAACTTTGGATTTCCTCAAGTTAATACTATTCCGGGTGCTAATTTGCAAAATATATGGCATTTTTCCGTTCCAGATAAATCTGTGGCTGAACAAATTGAAAAATCATCAGAATTGGGTCAAATTGTAAGTCTTTACTACAAACAGAAATACATTAAGTTATTCTTTATTGGTGATACAGAGTATTTTGTCTACAGAGTTGAACCATCTTCTGAAATGATGACTCGATAGTTCTTAATAATTATTTGCCTTTAAATTACATTAATTTTTTCAAAGAAGTTGATAAACTAGTAGGCTTGATAGGTAGGCAAGTATTCCAAAGGTTAGAAACTGAAGGATTGGAACTCGCCAACCGCCGGTTTCTCGTTTCATTATAGCAAGCGTACTCATACATTGCATTGCGAAAGCATAAAAAAGTATTAATGATAATGCGGTTTTCATATTAAAAAACTTTGTTCCATCGGAACGCTTGGTTGAGGATAATACTTCTCGAAGACGTGCTTCATCTGAATTATCACCAATGCTATAGATAGTACTCATAGTTCCCACAAAGACTTCTCGCGCCGCAAAAGAAGTTATCAATGCGATTCCAATTTTCCAGTCAAATCCTAAAGGTTGTATTACTGGTTCTATGAACTTACCAATTTTTCCGGCGAATGAATGTTCAAGTTTTTTGCTTTCTGCAAGGCTAATTTTCTCATCTATGGGTAGAGATAAATATGTCTGATCTATCTGTAAATCATTTTCTACTTTTTTAAATTCTCCAGGCCAACTAAAACTTGAGAGAAACCATAAAATTACAGAAATAACTATAATTACCTTTCCTGCTTCTATTACAAATGATTTTACTTTATTGAATATCGTAGTAGCAACAAGTTTAAATTGTGGAATCTGATAATTTGGTAGTTGCATTAATAAGAAGGATTGCTCATTGTTCGAGAGGAATTTACTCATAATTAATGCTATCAGTAAAGCCATGACAATACCGAGCAGGTACAGTCCCATAAACACAATTCCCTGTAAATTAAAAATATTCCAAATTTTTTCATGAGGAACGACGAATCCAATAAGTGCAGTATAAACCGGAATTCTGGCAGAGCAAGGAATAAGAGGGATAACAAAACTTGTAATCAATCTTTCTTTACGATTAAATATGCTTCGTGTAGACATTATTGCAGGAATAGCACAAGCTGCACCGGAAATTAACCCAATAATGGATCTTCCATTCAGTCCAAATTTTGCCAGAATATGGTCTAATAAATAGACTACTCTCGTCATATAGCCTGCCTCTTCTAATAAGGTAAGCATCAAAAATAAAAATACAATTTGAGGTACAAAAACCATAACACCTGCAAGTCCCGGAATTAATCCATCAGTAATTAATTGTGAGATCCAGTGTGTAGGAAGATGTTTCTTAATGGAATCGGCTGTATAAGCAAATGCATCTTCAATAGCCGTCATTGGAAATTCAGCCCAAGAATACATCATTTGAAAAACGAGAAACATTACCGTAAAAAATATGCCTAAGCCCCATATTGGATGAGTTAAAATTTGATCCAATTTGTGGGTAAATGATTTATTTGAGTTTTTGTTTTCTAAGTTTATTTGTGATTCCCAGTTTTCGATAATTGAATACCGCGACATTGTCTCAGCAATCTGAAGGGGTATGATTTCAGATTTATCCAACTGATATTTTTGATTGTCAACTTCTAATGAATATGCGATAATCTTTAAATAAGCATGATAATCGGAAAGGATATATTCTGAATTTTTCAGTTTATTGATATCTTTTAGAAATTCATTTGGGATCTGATAAATCTTTGATTTAGAAGATTCGTTATGATCTTTGTAAATAAATTCATTTAATTTTTCTTTTAAATGAATTACGCTATATGCCAATCTGGAACTCATAGCATGTGAAATACAATTTGTTTTTTGTTCCAGATATTTTTGCCATTTCAATGCTAATTCATCATCAACCTGATCCATGTTACTCAATACAATCATTGTAGGATAATTTAAATCAAGTATCTGAGTGAGCAATAACAATTGCTGATGAAGATATCTCAGATCAGCAACATATATAATACCATCTATCTTATTATTGATATTGGTATCAAGCAAGCATTGGCTAAGTATTTTTTCATCTTTAGAGGTAGTATGGAGACTATAAGCTCCAGGAAGGTCAGTTATTCGAATTTTGTCTTTTTGGAAAGTTCTAAATATTCCTTCAAGTTTTTCAACAGTTACACCTGCGAAGTTTCCAACTTTCTGTTGTAGTCCTGTTAATAAATTAAAAATTGTGGATTTACCGCTGTTTGGATTACCGACAATTGCAATATTCGATAGTTTGCTCATCAAAATACAACAATCTTGGTTTCAAGTGCCTCCCATTCTGACTTTCTTAGTACGAAATAGGATTGATCTACCTGAATGTAATAAGCACCTCCAAATGGAGCTTTGCGAAGAATTTTAACGAATTTTCCTGGATAAATTCCAATAGTAAAGAATCGGACAGCAATTTCGGGGTTTTTTATGCTTATTATCTCTCTGAACATCATTAAAGCCTCTTCAATAAAAGAACTTTATTACAAAAAGGTTCAAAAAACTGACTTTCTTCGATTCTTTAGGGTGAATTCTTCAAAAAACTGGTATATTGAGCAGCGAAAGGGATACATCATACGTTAATTCATCAAATCAATGTCTTATGGGCATATCGATTGGAGTAGTAAGTACAGAATCTGAGATAATTCTGGCCTGCATTCGTAAGGAAAGCTGGGCAATGCAAAAATTATATGAGGAAAATTATGGTATAATGTATGCAATTTGTCTGCGGTATGCACACTCAAAAGATGAAGCAATAGATCTTCTTCATGATTCTTTTATAAAAATATTCAATAAAATTCATCTTTATGAATCAGGTACTTTGCTTCAGGCCTGGATGAAGAGATTAACAGTGAACACCTGTATTGATTATTTTAGAAAGGAAAGCAAGAGGCAGCATTCAGATCTTGAGGAGGCAAAACTGCTTACGCAACAAAGTATGTCTGCATTGGATAATATGCAATTGGAAGAGATTCTTGCAACCATTCAAAAATTACCTACTACCTATCGAACGGTTTTTAATTTACACATCATTGATGGCTTCTCACATAAAGAAATTTCCGAGATTCTTCATATAAACGAAAGTACCTCCAGATCAAATCTGGTTAAGGCGAGGCAGAAATTAAGAGAAATGATAATTGGTAATAATGAAGAATAGTGAATTTGATAGTTGGTTAAAAAATAAAATGGATGAGCTTGCTAAGGCTTATCAAAATAGAGAAATATTTCCACCAGAGAAAACGGATTGGAATACTCTCGAACAGAAAATTAAATCAATAAATGAACAGTCTCAATTTGATTTCTCTATTGTGGATAAACTCCACAGTGCAACAGTGTTTAGTACAGAGGCGAATTGGAATAGTTTTCAACTCAGGATCCAGGAGGATCGGGATAGGAAAAGAAAGATTTTTAGAACCCGACTTGCAGAAGCATTAGTTCTTATTATCTTATTTTGGATTAGCGATCATACATTTGTAAAGAAAAGCCATGATGAGATAAAAAATAAAAGTGGAAAAGCTGAATATGCAGGAATTGAGATAAAAGATATTCTATCAACAGATGTTGCAGAATCTGAAAAGAAATTCCAAAAGATTATTACTGATGAAAAAGCTTCGAAGATTGAACATTCAGAACAAAAAACTAATTTAGAATCGGTAAATAAAAGGATCAAATCCGTCAAAAATAGAGTCTCAGAGTTAGGGATTTACCATAAGCATCAACCTAGATATAATAACAGAGTCAAAATTAATGATAGTGTAAATAGTGATTCCAATGAATTTATTAGTAATTCGATATTGGTAGTGAACAAGAACCTAAATCAGTTATTTGATACAATTCACAAAGTTGTTACAACGAATAGTCGGTTTGATAATGATTCAATACGCCTAATTGATAAAATAAATGAAACTGCAACAAATTTATCTGAGCAAGTAGAAAAATTAAATTCTTCTGAAATTGATCAAGAATCAACTGTCAATTTCAAAATTTTACCAAAGCCTCAAAAAGAGAGCAAAAGAATATTTTGGTTAACTGGTGGTACAGGAATCTCTCTGTTATCGATTAAGAATAATAGTCAAGACACTTCTTACATTCTTAATAAACGATATAAATCTACAAGCTTCTACAAGAGTATTAATGTTAACCTGGATTTCAATGTATGGATATTGGAAAGCGGACTAAAATTTTATCATATTCGATTTCAACCGGGTAATTACATTGCTTATAATCAACTGGGTGAATCTTTTACCATTGAACAGATCAAGAAGATTGATTACAGCATGATGGAAATACCAATAGTGTTACATCGAAAAATGTATTCATCGGATAAACTCGACTTAACTTTATTTGGAGGATTAAGTATTGCTATATGCAATAAAGCGGATTATGAGATCATTAAACCGACGAATGGAGGAGTATCAACAATTTATTACGATCCGAATGATCAAATAAAGTTAATCGTTAACGAGTATAACCGAGGAATTAATGTTGATAAAAGTTTATCGGGAAATGCCTTTACAAATATTAACTTCGGAATGCGATCAAAAGTTAAAGTACTTAATTATTTTCATCTTACGGCGGATATCGCTTATAGCAAGATGTTAGAACCTTATGGATTTGGACCATTAGGAAATAAAATTTCAAATATTAGTTTTGGATTAGGTGCAAGATATAGTTTTAAGTAAGTATTTTAATATTTTATATTCAATAGTTTACATTTATTAATATACTTATTATTAAGTATATATTAATAAAATACTAGATATTTTTGTATTGAAATGCCTTCTTAATAAAGCATTTAAAAATATCTCTGAAGAGATCAACTTTTTTATTTACACGACTCTTGCGTATTGCATCCTTGGTTGTGCTTGCTGTTTTATTTTCAATTAGCCTTAAAAATTGTACTCAAGATCCAATCCAATTTTCTGGTTTTGATAATGATAACATTCCCGACGTAAAGGAATTTTTTCACAGCCAAGTGAAGTCTATGAGTTATAACTCAACCGGACTATTGAGTACAAGAAGTGATACTGTTGTCAGTCTTAATGATGAGGATGAAATTGACTGGAC
>JADLHT010000055.1 GCA_020848695.1 Saprospiraceae bacterium | reverse complement strand
TTGAGACCTTAAACAATCAATTGGAGCAATTAAAGAAGATTTCAGAAGAAGGTTCTATTGATATGTCTGAACAAATTGCGGAATTAGAAAACCGGATTAAATCAAAAAGAGCAGAAATCTATTCAAATTTAACCGGTTGGCAAAGAGTTCAATTGTCTAGACATCCCGAAAGGCCCTATACCTTGTTTTATATTCAACAGATTTGTGAATCTTTTGTCGAGTTGCACGGAGATCGATATGTTAAAGATGACAAAGCAATCGTTGGAGGATTAGGAAAATTAAATGAACAAAATCTTGTAATTCTTGGACATCAGAAAGGAACTACCACCAAACAAAGATCTTATAGAAATTTTGGAATGGCTAATCCGGATGGATACAGGAAAGCTTTGCGTCTTATGAAGCTTGCGGAAAAATTTAATTTACCGGTAGTTACTTTAATTGATACTCCGGGTGCTTATCCTGGAATTGAAGCTGAAGAAAGAGGACAGGCTGAAGCCATTGCCAGAAATCTATTTGAGATGGCTCAGTTAAAGGTTCCCATTATATGTTATATTATTGGAGAAGGTGCTTCTGGTGGTGCATTGGGGATCGGAGTTGGGGATCGGGTATTCATGCTTGAAAATACCTGGTACAGTGTAATTTCTCCGGAATCCTGTTCTTCGATTCTGTGGCGTTCCTGGGAGTTTAAAGAAAAAGCAGCAGAGGCCTTGAAGTTGACCGCAGAACATATGCATTCCTTTAATTTGATCGATGGAATTGTCAATGAACCCATTGGTGGAGCACACTCTAATCCGGTATCTATGGCTGAAATTCTTAAAAAACATATTCTTGAAAATTTAAATGAATTACTACCTTTGAATGCTGAGGATAGGATCAATTCGAGAATAAATAAATACAGTCAGATGGGAAAATTTATTACTGAATCAACATCTATTTAAATGCCTAATTATTCAAACTTTAAAGGAACAGGAGTAGCTCTCATCACGCCCTTCAAAAAGGATGGGAATGTTGATTATATTGCTCTTGAAAAAATAATAGATCATTGTATTGATGGTGGGGTAGAATCATTGATCACAATGGGTACTACCGGGGAATCTGTAACCCTTACTCATAAAGAAAAATACAAAGTAATTCAGTTTACAATTGATCGTGCAAGGAGACGTGCACAAATTGTCGTCGGAATTGGAGGTAATAATACATCGGAGTTAATAGAGGAACTTAAAGCGTTAATTCCAAAAGGAATAGACGCCATACTTTCAAGCAGCCCGGCCTACAACAAACCGAGCCAGGAAGGAATTTATCAGCACTATATGGCGTTGGCAGAACATAGTCCTCTTCCAATAATAATTTATAATGTTCCTGGCAGAACTTCATCCAACATTTTAGCCAATACAACTATCCGCTTGGCAAAATCCTCCGATATTTTCTGTGGGATCAAAGAGGCATCCGGTGATATAGCTCAGGCTACACAGATATTATGCGACCGTCCCAATCATTTTTTAGTCTTATCGGGTGATGATCCTTTAGCCCTTGCTCTTATTGGAATAGGAGGAGACGGCGTAATTTCCGTTATTGCCAATGCTTATCCAAATGAATTTTCAAAGATGATTCGATTATCTCTTAACGGAGAGTTCAAAGAAGCTCAGGCAATTAATATGAAGTTGTTCAATTTACACAAATGGTTGTATATAGATGGAAATCCAGCCGGAATTAAGGCTGCTTGTTCACAACTTGGACTTTGTGAAAATCAACTTCGCTTGCCTTTGGTTCCTATGAATAAAAGTAATGAGGAAATACTAATCAATGAAATGAATTCAGTTTTTTAATATTTATTTGATTTCTTCCGACATTATTTTATTTGCAGGAAAGGTCGCTTCGATGGATCGAATAATCCCTTTCTGAAAGTTTTGATCTGACTCAAATCCATATCCTTGAACGATCTCATCGGCGCGAGATAATCGTACAAACTTATTGGTGCTCACCCTTCCATTTCTCTCATCCCAGATTAATTCAGCAGTTTCAAGTTTTTCACCTTTTGGATTGATCAAAACAACCTGATCGGAGAGATAAGTTTTACCTTCTTCTGTCTTGCGGAGTGCGTATTTAGAAATTAGTGTATTGCTCAGAATTCCTTGATTGTAAAAACTTGCTTGCATTCCTTTTCGAAATTCATCTTCTGAGTAATTTCCTTTTGCGTAACTCAACATTTCAGGTGCTGTAATTTTAAGAACGGTCTTACCAGAGTCAGTATAAATTAATTCGATATTATTTAGTAATTCCTTGTCCACCAAACTGGAAGCATCCGCCTCAGATATTTTCTTTACATCTTTCTCACATGAAATCAATGCAATACTCCAGAGTAAATAAATAAATGATTTTAAAGACATTACCTCATAATGGTTATGTCCCCTCCAATATCTTCAATAGTCCCATCAATAAATCGGGCAGAAATTCTATATACAAAAACACCAGGATTTACAGGCTCTCCGTTGACCCTGCCGTCCCATAATAATTTAAACTGATCTCTCTGAATTTTTTCTTTAGAAAATACTCTTCCTCCCCATCGATCGAAAATTTCAACTTTATCGACACTTTCCAAAGCTGGATTTCCTTCAATATTAAAGAAATCATTGACACCGTCACCATTTGGTGACATAACATTGGGTGCAAATACTTTGTATTCGCGCTTAACTCTAATAAAAATACTATCTGCTTCCTGACAACCCGCAGAATTGGTTGCAATTACTTTGTAAAAACCTTCTTTACTTGGTTGGTATCTAAGAGTTTGACAATTTGTACATAGTACTGAATCTTCAAATATCCAATCATAGTGATAAAAATCGGAGGGTGATGCAATTCCATTGAGATCTACAAAATCGCCAAGCAAGATTTCCTGATTGGATCCCGCATCAACAATTATTTTTTCGGGTTCCTTTATTGTAAAGGGTATGGATGTAGTACATCCCTTTCGATCTTGAATATATAAAGTATAAGTACCTGCGGAAAGTCCCCTAAATTCTGTCTGGTCATAATAATCAATGCCATTCAGACTGAATGTATAATAAGTTCGTCCTGTTGAATTTTCAGTATAGGGATAGCCCTGTATCCCTTTAAAAACAATTCTGCCATTGCTTTCTCCATTACAAATTACATCGAAAATACTATCAATTTTTATTCCTATTGTAGGTAGATCTTCACAGCAAGGTTCTGCAAAAATTCTCTTTACCGTTGTTATTCTGCATCCAAGGTTTGTAACCAAAGTAAGTGTTATAAACTTTTCACCAATCGATTCGTAAAACACATTATGTGGCCCCTTGGTTGTTGCGCCCTGTGGTCTGGCACCAACACCGAAATTCCAAATAAAACTATCTATTTGACCTGCCGGAAAGTTCGAAAAATCTTCTAATTCAAACAGGGTTTCGCATCGCAGTCCGGAATCAGGTCTCGTAACGAATTTAGCCTCAGGTCCTACAAATTCACAACTTCCCCATTCTATATTAAATCCAATTCCGGATGGCGTAAAATTATTAATAATAAGAGTATATGCAGTTCCTGCTTTCATGGGATATGACTTGGAAAAACCATTCTCGCCCGGATCGCAATTAAAGTTTTCGGAAGTATCTCTTTCTGTTAGACTAAGTCCGGTGGTATGCGTGCAAGGTGGTGCAGATGCATTGCATCTGACAAGAACCTTATCACTACATTGATGAATTCCTGAAGGAAGTTCGTAAAGAGCAAAATCAATGTCATCCCCTTGATTTAAAGGTGTGATGGTGAAAGTCAGATCACAATCAGTTTTTGAAATCCAAGTGTACCAGGTAGAAGCTAATTCTGAAGATCCTATGCCACCACCTTCTCCAAGACAAGATCCATTTGCTTCATCTCTAAAGACACCGGCCCCTGTAAAAGCTTTATTCACAAATGGGTTATTGTTACAAAGTACTGTTGCTGTTCTACAATCCTGTTCCAACTTGGAAGGTGGAAAATAGTTATTGATACACAACTGGAAAGTTCCAGTATTCCCATTCGTACCGTCAACTCTAATCAGGTAACTCTCTCCAATAGTCAATCCTGCACGGCTAAAAGAAATGACACCATTCGAATTAACGTCTCTAAAACAGGATAGCTGGCTGATGCTGCCACCACAATTTCCACTGTACAAAGCACCCGCTATAGTCCTCAAGGTTCCTCCCTGATTCTGATTTCCATTTTGAGCATTAATGCCTCTGATGGTGATAGTTACATCAGAAGCTATGGCTCTAAAACTAAACCAAACATCGTTTCCAACATTCTGCCAGCAGGTTGGTGCACCAAAAAGTGATGGGGTAGCACCCACATTGGTAAACTCTCCGATCTTAGAGCAATATTTACCAACATCAACAATTTTAATAGCCTTGCTACAATCATCATTACTGGGTTGAGCAATACTTAAGGTCGGAACTATAATACAAAGTAGATAAAGCTTTCTTATTGATATATTCATGATTTTCATACTAATTAGAGACACCATTAGTTAACGTATTGTTGACTCTATTTCGCTCATTTTCAGCCTAAAAATAAGTTAAATACCTAATTTTTTAGAGAAACGCTCGGTTTAAGGCCAAATCAAGCCGATCCTTCTTATTTTTAAGCCTTAATTATTATGTTCTCAGTAGCTAATATTTTAACCGGACTAAACCTGTATTGTGGAAGTCTTGCCATCCTCTATGTCTCAATGAATAAGGTTAGTAACGCTCTTCTTTTATTCTTACTATGTTTGATATTTGACTTTTTGGATGGTTTAGTAGCCAGAGCTTTAAGAGAAGAATCCGAATTAGGGATTCAACTGGATTCATTGGCCGATGTGGTTAGTTTTGGAGTATTACCGTCTATGATGATGTATAAAATCCTTGATCAAAATTTAGAGTGGAATAACTTGAAGTATAGTTCATTTGTCCTTGTAGTAATGGCTGGATTTCGATTGGCTAGATTTAACATTGAAGCTGACGGAAAGGTAAAAAATTTTCAGGGGCTACCTGTGCCTGCTATGGCCATATTTATTGTTGGATTGTATTCTGACTCTCTCCTGAGATCGATGACTATAGAGTGGTTATACCATCCTTACATTATTGTTCTCATAATCATTACTTGTTCTTTACTCATGATCAGCAGAATTCCTATTTTAAAAATTACTTTTAGTAGAAATGTTTTCAAAGAACATTTCTTGTTATGGGTATTACTACTGATCTGTATCATTATGCTTACCTTGGGAAACTTTATCTTTGCCAGTGTGTTTATTGTAATACACATCCTTTATAGTATTATTAAATTGTCTCAACTTAAAAATTTATAATTAATTTATGCCAACCTATTTAGCTAAAATCAATATTATGCCTCATAAAGAATTGTTGGATCCGCAAGGAAAAACAGTTGCAAAAAATATGGGTAACCTTCATATTGAAGGAGTTCAGGATGTAAGAATAGGGAAACATATTGAAATGAATATTCAGGCAGAAGATATGAACGTTGCAGAATCTATAGTTGATCAATCGTGTAAAAAATTATTGGCGAATTTGATTACTGAAACATTTAGTTTTACAGTTGAGCAGGTTTGATTAAGATATGTTGTATCTTGTTCCTACACCCATTGGAAACAAATCGGATTTTACACCCAGAGCAATAGAAGTATTAAGCCAGGTTGATTTAATTCTTGCAGAAGATACCAGAGTCAGCGGACCTTTTCTAAGAGCATTTAGTGTTCATGCACCCATTCAAAGCTATCATAGTCAAAATGAACACCAAATAACAAATTCTATTTTAGATAAATTGAAATCGGGTACTAAAATCGCCTTAGTTTCAGATGCAGGAAGTCCAGGAATTTCTGATCCGGGTTTTCTACTGGTAAGAGCATGTAGAGATCACAACATTGAAGTAATTGCTTTGCCGGGACCTACAGCATTTGTCCCCGCAATTACAGCATCTGGATTTGCCTGCGAGAAGTTTTTTTATCAGGGATTTCTTCCGCAGAAAAAAGGTAGAAAGTCCCAGATTGAATGGCTTTCAGAACTCCCGTGCTCCATTGTAATTTATGAATCTCCACATCGACTGTTAAAATGCTTATCAGAATTAATGATTTCATTTGGAAAAGAACGGTTATGCTTCCTGGCAAAGGAAATCAGCAAATTGCACGAACATCATTATTACGGATCAATTGAAAAAGTATATTTGGAAATTAGCTCTTTACAAAAAATACAGGGAGAATGGGTAATTGTTTTGAACAAACCCTCTTGAGAAATTTACCCACGGTAAATAGAAATAGTTCTATCGTATAATTGGATTTTTTATTCCTTAACCAATTACTCATTATTGTACCATATTGTAGAATAGTATTAATTCAGATTCTGCACTTACAAGAAAAATGTTTACATTAACATTGTCTGATTTAGAGAAATCATAAGAAGTTGATTCAGAATCTTGATATTGATTGGATATTATCCTCTATTTTCGCATTCTAAATGTAAGCATCTGAATTTTTTTTCTAATTTTTTCAACAAAGAACAAGAAGATAAAATCAATATTCCATTCGGAAGGACGTTTGAAAATCTTAAATCACGGGAACAGTTGAGTCTTTGGGACTTAGCAATTAGTTCTTATGATTCGGATCAGTTTCTTGAGAGTATTCAACATTTTTTGGATTACATGAAAGCTGTAAATATGGATTTGGTTCAAATTTCTAAGTCAGAGAATAAGTTAGAAGCACAATTGGTCCAGGGATCAAGACTCGTGGAATTGTGTGTTGATGAAACTTACTTTCGAGCAAGAGTAGATATTGCTGAAATCAAAGAAGACAATATCGGGCTCATGCGAAGATTATTGGAATCTTCCTATAAGTTAATTTATGGACGCTATTGTATTCAGAAGAATGGAATTTTGTCAATTGTCTTCGATGGTTATATTCAGGAAGCTGCACCTAATAAATTGTATGAAGGATTGAAAGAAATTGCTTTAAGAGCCGACAAAGAAGACGACATTTTGTTAGATGATTTTACGGTATTGGAACGACTCAACACGAAGTATAATATTGAAATTCCGGATCATGAGAAGGAAATTAAATTTGGTTTTATTAAAAAATGTCTGGATGATTTAAGCAACAAAGAAAACCATGTCGTTATTGATCTTAATAAATTTACCGGAGCGCATATCTACTTAATACTATCCACCTTGTATAAGATTGATTACTTGATTCTTCCCCAGGGAAGATTAATGGATAAAATTGAATTTGCCCATAAGAAATATTTTGATAGAAATGAAATTGATCTCGGAAACAAAACCTTCCAATTGTTAAAGTCAATTCGAGATATAAATGCAATTAATAAATCAGATTTGTATAAGGAGCTATATAGGGTAAATCATGTATTTCCAATTTCCAATTTGATTAATACTTCTGACTTAGCCAATAGTATTGAAGTAGAATTTAATGCAATGAACTGGTATTATGATAACCGATATTTTGAAATTTGTGAAGCAATTTGCGATTATATCGTTGGATCTAATTTTTTTAGTCATACAATTCCCAGTTTAAGTCATAAGTTAATGCATTATTATTACGAGCTAAGGGAACCTCAGTTTTTTAAAGAACTGGGTATAGATACTGGTTTTGCAATAGATCAAACTAAGAACAACGCAGAAGTACTGAAGAAAAAAGTTTTACAATTATTAATAGATAACTTTGAGAATCATAAGATATATGAAGCCAATCTTCAGCTAAACGATCAATCCAATGTTGATTTATTAGTGAGTTATCTTCGATTTATTCAAAATTTTCATTATTGATATAGAATGAAACCCATAATAGATCTATACAAAGATTTTGTAATTCAGATTGCAACACCGTTCTCGGTAGGGACAGGGTTTTATCTTGTTGAGAAGAACATTATTGTAACTAATGAGCATGTAGTTAGAAATAATAAATCGGTAGTTGTAGATGGAAAAGGCTTCAAAAGAGCAATGTTTCCGGTAATTTATCTTGATGAGAAATTTGATCTGGCATTTATTCAAGGTCCGGGAAATCCTTATCATTACAAAATTGAACTGGGTGATAGTGATGCATTAACTGAAGGCAATAGTGTTGTTGCTGCAGGACATCCTTTTGGATTAAAATTTTCAGCAACTCAAGGAATTGTTTCCAATACGCGCCACATGCAAGGAGATATACATTACATCCAACATGATGCAGCATTAAATCCGGGCAACAGCGGTGGACCCTTGATTAATGATCAGGCACAGATAGTTGGTGTTAATACCTTCATTCTGAGGGAGGGACATAGTTTAGGCTTCGCCTTACCCTCTAATATACTGAAAACAACTCTTGAAGAATTTTTAAATAAGAAGAGCAGGCCTTCTGTTCGATGTACTTCCTGTCTCGACATCATTGAGGAATCAAGCCTTAAACAAAACTATTGTCCAAATTGCGGATCTCAGTTAAATCTGATATCTTCAATCGATGAGTATCAGGCCTCCGGTATCAGAAAGAACCTGGAAGACATATTGAGGACAAATCATATTGAGGTTGAACTGTGCAGAAGAGGACCCTATAACTGGGAGATTTCGGAAGGATCTGCTAAAATCTTGCTGGCTTATCATGAAGAAAGCGGAATGATCATTGCAGAATCTATATTGGCAAAATTGCCCAAAGAAAAAATTTTGCCAATCTATAAGTGGTTGATGCAGCAAAATTTTGAGATGAGAGGTCTTAGTTTAGGGATCAACAAGAACAGCATTATGCTTACTACAATTATGTATGACCAGTTTTTAAAGCCGGAGTTTGCTGCCAAAATACTGGATGATTTGTTTAAAAAAGCCAATGAATTTGATGATCTGCTAATTCGTCAATTTGGGGCATTACCAAATGATAAATAATAATATACACATTAAAAATAAATATATGTTTGAGGTATTATTGAAAAAATTAACAAGCTTTTTACTAAAAGTTGTAAATTTAGGCTTCAGTAAACAAGTAGGTATGTACAAAATTTTAAGAATAGCCTTGTTTTTGCTTCCCATAAGCCTTTGGTCACAGGATATTCATTTTAGCCAATTTTATATGTCTCCACTCAATTTAAACCCTGCGTTGACAGGTGTAATGAATTGTAAAATGAGATTTATTGCCAATTTTAGAAATCAATGGGCACCCGTATTGAAAACAAATGCTTTTAATACTTTTAACGCGTCTTTTGATCAAAAAATTCCAGTCAGCAGATATGACTATTTTGGATTTGGTGGAACATTATGGGCAGATAAGGCGGGATCTCTGGATTTTAAAACGGTATCTTTCAAATTGTCAGGTTCCTACGCAAAAAGATTATCAGGAAGCAGAACTTCTGCCAATTATCTGGTATTCGGACTTGATGGTAGTCTGAATCAGAGAAGCGTAAGCTTCCAAAATGCCATTTGGGGATCACAGATAACCGTAAATGGTCCCAACACAAACAATCCTGGAGATCCTACTGCATATGATCCTAGTTTCATATTTGCAGATGTGAGTGTAGGTATGCTGTGGTTCTCTGTTTTGGATAAGAAAAACAATGTATATTTTGGAGGTTCTTATAGTCATCTCAATGAACCCCTTCAAAACAACGCCAGAAACATTTCCGGCAATAATTTTCAGGCAGCCCCATTGTATCCAAAGTTGGCAGTCCATGCCGGGGGAACTTTTCAGATGGGTTATAAAAACAGCATAGTTCCCGGTATTGTATCATTCTTCCAGGGACCCCATTGGCAGGTTAACGGAGGAACCAGTTTTAGATTTAATCTTTCGCAATCCAAATTTGATGAACAATCGTTCCAGTTAGGATTATGGGCAAGATTGGCTAATTCTGAAAAAACCATTAATGGAACCGAAATTAAGAAAGGTATTCTGATGGATGCTTTAATACTTTCAACTCGATTCGATTATAACAAGATGGGATTTGGATTATCCTATGACATTAATACTTCTTCCTTAAGAAATGCGAGTGCCGCCAACAATTCGTTTGAATTGTCTTTTATCTATAATATCTGCGGACCGGAAAGAAGAGGTATTTACTGTCCTAACTTCTAAAATCCATACTAAATAATTAAATACAAAGAACATCTCAGCATTGAGATGTTCTTTGTATTTTTGAGCATTCCAAAACATATCAGGCTTAGTTTTAAATTTTATTCACTCAAAATCAGTAAATTATGTTTGGAAATAACAAAACAACTTCGAATTCAACTCCAAAAACAAGCTCAGGTCCCGGATCACAGGGTCTTTTGAATAGCCTTGTTGTCGGTACTTCAATTGATGGTATCGTTTCCGCAGATTCTGATATCCGTATCGATGGAAATCTAAAAGGGACTCTGGTGTGTAAGGGCAAGGTAATTATTGGTACAACCGGAAGTATTGAAGGTGAGATTAAGGCGCAGAATGCAGTAATTGAAGGGAGGTTCAAAGGCGTATTGCAGATAGAAGATCTTCTTCAGATCAAAGAGACTGCACAGGTAGAAGGTGAGATCAATACTGATAAATTAAGTGTTAGTCCAGGTGCCAAGTTTAATGTAGTTAGTAAAATGTCAGCATCTCATCAGTCTAGCACAAAAGCGAGTACCAATGGAGTGGGTGCCAGCTATCAGAATAGTCTTTCGTAGGGTTAATGTTAAAGAAACCTTCCGATTATAATGCATATTTCAAGTATGCGGGACTTGCATTTCAAATTTTTGGAATTCTTGCAGTAGGTGCTTTTGCTGGCCAATATTTAGATAGAAAATTGGGACTAAGTCAACCTTGGATGACAATCTTAATTGTACTATTTTTTTTTATAGGAATTATTTATAAGATCGTATTAGATACCCGCAATAAGCCATAATGAGCATAAGGAAATTTTTAATTCTTGTTTTTGTACTGATAAGTATTTCATGGTTTCTGGTTTATCAAGTTTTTAAGCTGAGCGGTCCCGATAGAATGATTCTGAATATTATCATTGGTTTTTTTACGGTCTTTTGTATTCTGATGTTTTTGGCTTTTGAATTTACCAGACAATCAAAAGATTTAAATTTGTTTACCAGGATATTCTTAGTATCTGTGTTTGTTAAAATGATTTTTTTTGTTTTTTTAATTTTCTTTGGAATACAAAAATTGAATTGTGAAAGAGAGAATATTATCATTCCCTGTCTAGTAGTTTATGTTCTGTTTACCATTTTCGAAACTTACTTTCTCATGATTCTCTCAAAGAGAAAAGGGATTCAGAAGTTTTGAATTGTTTTCAATTTTTAGATTAACTTAAATTTGAAGTAATAAGAATTTCATACCCTTTACTAAGGGTAGTCATAGGAACTGACTTACCTAGTGGTGTAGGTTTTGAATTAATGCCAAATTTACTGGCAAACTTTTTTATGTAATCGGCTACTTGCTTTCGCCTGCCGACTTTTT
>JADLHT010000054.1 GCA_020848695.1 Saprospiraceae bacterium | reverse complement strand
TCGCGGTCGCGAAGTTAATGAAAAATATGCTATCGTAGTCGGCAAACGAATGTTGTGGAGAAAATTTCAAGAAGTTCCTTCTCATGAATCAGCAATAGAATGTTTAAGTGTATATTTTACTCTTGGTGAAGTAGTAATTAAGCTTGCAGGGTTTATCAGAAGTTTGGGATATGACTGTGCTGTTGAACATCCTATTGGAGATAGCGATGTGTTACATGTTCCGCTTGCATTAAAGGCAGGTTTTGGTGAACTGGGAAGACATGGTTCCATTATTCATCCAAAGATGGGTCCACTGTTTAGAATTGGCAGTGTTATTACAAGTATGCCCTTGAAAATTGACAAACCCATAGATGCCGGAATAGCGAAATTCTGCGATGTCTGCAAAGCCTGTAGAATTTATTGTCCTGCAAAAGCAATACCGGATGATCGCTCTTCGGAAGCAGGTAAAGATCATCTCGGTAATGATCGTTATCTGGTTGATACGGGTAAATGCTTTTCTTATTTTGCAAAACATAATTATTGTTCAATCTGCTTGCCAGTCTGTGTATATCAGCATAAAGAATGGGCAAAAGACTTTGAAGGCTTCCAAACAAAGTTATTTCCAAATGTAATTATGGAAGCTCCACCGAGTCCTATAGATCCTAAAACCGAGAAACACTGGTACCCGAAAATTCATCGGTAATTTGTATAACAATTACTTAATCATAGTCTGGTCGGAATTTAGAAAACTTTTTATTACTTTTGAATTGAAGTCTAAACGAAAATTTGAATCAACGAAGTAATTAAAAATTGATTCGAAGCATTTTTACTTTCCCAGATTCACCTTTGCGATTAATTCCTTGGCTTCTTTATATTCAGGATATATTTGTAAAGCTTTTTTTAAATCTTCAATTGCTCTTATCTTGCTTCCTAATTGATAAAAACATTTCGCCCTGTTCAAATAACTTGATGCTTCTTTGGAATTGATCTGTATGGCTCTGCTGAGAAATTCTACAGCCAGCTGGCATGAATCTTCTTTTTGTAAAATCAATCCTAAATTATAAAAGGACAGCTCGTATTCCGGATGTTTGATGGTATTGAGTCTATACAAATCCTTAGCTTCAATGAATTGACCAAAACTCTGCATTGCATAAGCTAGATTATGTCTAGTTTCAAAATTATTTGAATCCAGACGTATCGCATTCTTATAATAATCTATTGCCCTTCTATTTTTTAATGAAAGCATGATGTCTCCCAATTGAATCCATCCATTTACAAACTCAGGATTAAGGTCAACTGATCGCTGATAACTTTTAATCGCTCTACCGGTATCTCCTTGTTCAAAAAATACATGGCCTGCTAAATAATTAGCATCTGCATTTTCAGGGTCAAGAGTGAATATATAATCTAAGGTTGCCAGGGCATTCATATGTTTCTTCAGAACCAATTGAATTCTTGCTTTTTTTAATAGTGCATCAATATTATTTGGAAAATAATAATTTACTGAGTCGATGACAGATTCTGCTTTCTGCGATTCTATGGCTAATAAATATGCATCACTAAGCGAAAAATAATATTCTGGTTTTCTTTTTATCTGAATTGCTTTCTCCAATGCTTTAATTCCTGTATCGACAGATTGGTGTTGAATCAGAAATATACCTTTTCGATACCAGAGACTATCATTCTCGGGACTTTTTTCTATTTCATTCTCAAAATAATCCAAAGAATCTTCGATAACCAAAGGTATCTTCGATAGCTCTTGCTTATTTGTACAAGAAAGTATAAAACAAAATAAAATTATTATGAATCTTGTCAACTTAAAATCACCTTAAAAAAAAGCCCGTGTATTGAACACAGGCTTTTTTTGATTTGTTTTAATCTATCTATGGTTTCTTGAGTTTGTTGGCGAAATCGCCGCCTTTTACCATCGAAATCTTATCTAAACTAATATACTTTTTCACTGCAGCATTCATCTGCTCCGGAGTTAATGATTCTAATTTTTTCTCAAAATCTACCGTAAAATTCATATTTCTGTTGAGATAAGACATATTGTTAAGTTGGCTACTTAGCGTATTGTCTTGTGATCGGCTGACTTTTCTGGATTGAAGTAATCCTGATTTAGCGTCTTTAATTTCTTGTTCCGTAAAACCATCTTTTACCAATTTATTGATTTCATCTTTAAACGCTTCAACCAATTTATCTCGGTTTTCAGGAGCATAAATTGCATATGCCATAAATCCGCCGGATTTATCTAATGGTTCAGCATAAAATTGAGATCCTACACCATAACTTAATCCTTCCTTTTGTCTGATTCTTGTTGCTAGTCTGCTGTTTAGGAATCCACCACCCAAAATATAATTGGCAAGAACCATTGCAGGATAATCCGGATCATCATCTCTCACTTCAAGATTACAGCCAGCAAGAAACATTGCGTTTGCCTTATCCGGTGTTTCAATATTTATATCCTTTGCCTGAACAGCAACATATTTATCTACTATTCTGCTAAACTTCGCTTTTGATTTCCAATCACCAAATGCTTTTTCCAATTGCATTTTAATCACTGGCTCATCAAAATCTCCTACAACACTAACTGTTGCATTATTGGCTCCATAAAAGTCTTGATGAAACTTTTTTATGTCTGAAAGCTTAACAGCTTTTATCTCTTCAATGTCCTCATCCATTGAGTTAACATACCTTACATCCCCTTTTGGATACGGATTGAGATGTTTGGTGATTGCATTACTAACCAATGCCTGTGGATCTGATTTCTGTTCTTCGATTCCTGCTAATTGCTCATTTCTTAATTCTTCTAATTCTTTCTCAGGAAAAGTAGGATTTTTAAGCATATCATTAACCAAAGTTAAAACTGCAGGTAGATTTTCTTTTGTCGTCTGAATATTTGCTGTTACGTTAGCTCCACTTCCAAAGAAATTTACTCTTGCTTTTAATCGATCCAATTCATCCTTAATCTCTTGTCTTGACTTGCTTGTTGTTCCTTTATTCAAAAGGGATGAAGTGAATTGACTGATCGTCCCTTTGTTTGCCAGAGATTTTTCATCTCCCATTCTTAAAGTAATACTTGCATTAACCACATTGGCTTTGGTTAATTTTGGAAGAAAAGAGTATTTCATTCCATTTTTATACTGTCCCTTATGAGTTCTGTTTTCAATATTCATCGGTGATGGGTCAAAATCTTCACCCTGTGCTTTTGGAGGATCTCCTTTATAATCTTTAGTTAAAGTTGCAATATCCGGCGCAACCGGTATTTCAGCTCTAAGTGGTTTATCTTCTGGAATAAATGTGCCGATTGTTCTGTTAGATGATTTGAAATACGTTGCTGCTACTCTGTTAACGTCTTCAGCACTTACTTTTCGAATGTTATCTCGATAAATAAAAAGTAATCTCCAGTCACCCATTCCGATGTACTCACTAATGCTTCTGCCTATGGATTCTGTATTGCTAAAGAAAAGATCAAAGTCTTTCAACCATTTTGTCTTAGCACGCTTTACCTCATCAATACTAATCGGTGTTGCTGTAATATTGTCCAAAGTTGAAAGCAAGGTTTTCTTTGCATCTTCAAGACTGTTTTCCTTTCTGACCTGTGTTGCAAAATAGACAAATCCAGGCTCATTTAAGGATGCACACCAACCATATTGACTAGAAGATTTTTTTGTTTCTATCAATGCTTTGTAAAGTCTTCCTGAAGGTTCGTCCTGCAAGATATCTGTCAATAGATCCACGGCAGCACAATCTGGATGTGATCCGGGTGGAATATGATACAGACAGGAAGCTACCTGAACATCCCCAACTCTTCTCAAGCTAACTTCTCTTTCACCATCCTGGACGGGTTCAGCAGTATAAGTTCTTATTAATTCTCTTGTAGGTTTTGGAATATTTCCAAAATACTTTGTAATTAAATCAACAGCTACTTTCTCATCTACTTTACCGGAAACCATTAGGATCGAATTATCCGGTTGATAATACTTTCTATAGAAAGCTTGAAGTCTTTCTATGGGAACATTTTCAATATCTGATCTTGCGCCAATTGTTGTTTTTCCATAATTATGCCACAAATAAGCAGTTGACATAACCCTTTCCATGAGTATACCTTGTGGATCGTTTTCGCCGCTTTCAAACTCGTTTCGAACCACTGTCATTTCTTTATCTAAATCTTTTTTGGCAATATAAGAGTTAATCATTCTATCAGATTCCAAATCAAGAGCCCATTTAAGATTTTCCAAATTATCATCTGCTGTAAATGTTTCAAAATAATTAGTCCTATCATACCAGGTTGTTCCATTGGGTCTGGCGCCATGCTTGGTTAATTCATTAGGAATATCAGGATGGTTAGGTGTTCCCTTAAAAACCAGGTGTTCAAGTAAGTGGGCCATACCAGTTTCCCCATATCCTTCATGTCTAGACCCAACAAGGTATGTTATATTGACGGTAATGGTCTGTTTTGATTTATCCGGATAGACCAAAAATCGAAATCCATTGGGCAAACTGTATTCCGTAATACCTTCTACGGTAGACAGTTTGGTAGCCTGGATTGATGAATGTGACGTTGTCGTTGCATCTCCGTGACTCATGGGTGGAGCTTCCTTTGTTTCTACTTTCATTGCTTGTGCAGGTTCTGTGCTAACTTTTAATTTTGGTTTTTTCTGTGCTGTTGTTATAACTAATGGTAAAAACAGCAAGATTAAAAAAATACTTTTTTTCATTTTCTTCTAAGTTATTTAATTAAATGATTAGTTCGGTTATTCTTGTTTTTAATCGTTTAAAATATTGATTATCAATAAATCCGATTTTTTGAATTTTAATTCAACAATATGATTATGAGTTAGTTATCAAATATTGCGAATTAAAATCTCTAATTTAATGATCAAAATTACGAAATATTTCGTAGTTTGATAATTTATTTTCAATACTTAGCCCAAACAAGGCAAAATCATAATATGCCGGATCATGGGGCCGCAAAATTCGACAATTCTGGCCTAACTCCAATACCGCTTTCCAATCTAAGCTTTTTCTTTTCAAAAGTCCTAATATTCTTGCAGATCGCTCAACATGAACGTCTAAAGGAATAAGAAGTTGCGACATTGAAATCTTTTTCCAAATGCCAAAATCGACACCTGCCTCATCATTTCTTACCATCCAACGCAAAAACATGACCAATCGTTTGCACCGTGAACCTTTTATGGGTGCAGAAACGTGTTTTCTCGTTCTGATAGGAACATCTTCAGAACTGAATATTAATTTATAAAAATTGTTTAACGAATCTTCAATGATTTCAAATGAACAAGCTGTTTTTGTATTAATAAATGCCTCCTCCAGGCTTTGATGTGTCTTGTAATAATTCTGAAAAAATTCGATGAAATATAATAGATCTGTAGAGTTGAATGTCCGATGTACAAAATGTTCAAATTTTCTTCTCTCCGCTTCATTATGATTGATAACAAATTCATAAGGAGAATTATCCATCAAATCCAATAATTTCTTTCCGCTTCTGATTATACCCTTTCGTGAACCCCATGCTATCATTGAAACTAAAAACCCGGCAATTTCAATATCTTGCTTGATTTTAAACTGGTGAGGGATTGAAATAGGATCTGACTCGATAAACTCAGGTTTGTTGAATTTATTTGCATAGTATTCAAGTACTTCTACAATTTGATACAAATCCTTTATCATTAAATGCAAAGTTAGTTCTTTAACAATCTTTAATCCTGAAGATTATTCAATGTAAAGAGGATTCTGAAAGCTCTATGGTTCAATTATAAAAACATAAAGAATAATTCTGAACAAAAATTCCATTATACCTCGGATATAAAAAGTCTTTTTTGAAAATTTAGAGAGAATCAGAACTCATAATTAAATTTAGAATATAAATATTCGAAGTTATTTCATACTTTGATTATTCGAATATCTTCACTTCAAAAAAATATTATATTATTACATATATTACAATATTATATCCTATTCCTACGAAAATTGGAATAAATCCTTTGGATTAAGGAACCAATTTTTAAAAAGAATATAACACATAATGATTACATCCAAATTGTAAAAACAGAGTAGAAACTTATGTTACTCAAAAGTAAATAATGTATTACAAGGTAATTCGTGTTAAACCTATCCTATGAAGTTTCAAATTTCTTAACTATTTTTGCGATATGAATAAATGGTCTTCATTATATTTTTTCTTACTTATGCTTTGTTTATTGATTATTTCTTTGACCATTTTCTCATATTCCGACAATCCGGATTCCAATCATGAAACCATCCCTCAGAAAATTATCAATGTACGTTGGAATAAAGATTTAAAATTTGCAGACGAAATAATTCCATTAGACAATCCTGATGTAGCTGAAAGATTGGAACGGGAATTAATCATTAATACCTATCAACATACTTCAACATTAATGCATTTAAAACTAGCAGGCAGGTATCTTCCTACGGTTGAAAAAATCTTTCACAAAGAAGGAATTCCTGATGACCTAAAGTACCTGGCTGTAGCTGAAAGCTCTTTGCGCAATGCTATATCTTCGGCTGGAGCCAAAGGAATTTGGCAATTTAGAGATGCAGCAGCAAAAGACCTTGGTCTTATAATCAATGAATATGTTGATGAAAGAAATAATTTTGAAAAATCTACTTATGCTGCATGCAAATATTTAAAACAACTTAAAGCAAGATTTAATTCCTGGTCCTTGGCTTGTGCTGCTTATAATATGGGACCATCTGCTCTGGCATCTACATTAAAGGAACAGGAAGAGAATAATTATTATAATCTGAATTTAAGTGATGAAACGAACAGATACGTATTTAGAATTATTGCTATAAAAGAAATAATGAAATCGCCGGATATATATGGATATTATTTAAAATCATCAGAGTCTTATCGACCATTCAACACATTTACAGAAATTTCGATAGACAGTAGTATACACAATTTGGCTAAGTTCGCGCATGAACAGGGATTAAGTTATAGACAACTCAAAGTATACAATCCGTGGTTAATGAAAAGTAGTTTAATTAATAAAGATAAGACTGTTTATAAAATTAAAATCCCGGTTCAATAAAAAATTAAGCGGCTTTATTTATTTTTGAACCCTAGAATAATATGGGATTAATCGATTCGGTTTGGACTCAATATCTGAAGATTGCAAAATCTGAAATTTCACATTTCAATGCGAATCCATTCAATGTTCAATGGACGCAACTCGAAGAAATAATAAATACAGCTAAGAAAACAGAATATGGAAGAAAATATAATTTTTCTTCCATTCGATCTATCGATGACTTTCAAAACATTGTTCCTTTACTTGAATATGACGATATCAAAACCTATATACATAGGATGATGAAAGGGGAAGAATCCATTTTGTGGCCGGGGAAGATTACTCACTTTGCTAAATCTTCAGGCACAACCTCTGATAAGAGTAAATATATTCCAATTACCTCTGAAAATCATAAACATTGTCATACCAGAGGAGGACTAAGACTAACAGCAAGTATTTATGATCAGGTTTCATATCCGGGAATATTAGATGGTAAGGCAATTATTTTAACCGGCTCGATAAGAAATAATTATCCGGAATATCCCAATGCGGTAATTGGTGATGTTTCTGCTGTAATTTATTCCAGATTGTCATACGTTCTGAAAACATTTCTTACACCTGACGAACAGTCTAACCTCCTTGAAGATTCTGAATCAAAGTTAGATGTGATTGCCCATAAATGCATTCATGAAGACGTAAGGATGATGGCTGGATCACCCACATGGATGATGATCTTATGTAAAAAATTGCTTCAGATCACAGGTAAAAAGAATATACTAGAGATCTGGCCAAAATTCAAAATATTAGTTCATGGTGCAGTAAGTTTTGTTCCTTATCGAAAGAGTTTCGAAGAATTGTTTCCGGGAGATCAAGTGTACTTTTTCGAAACCTATAACGCCTCTGAAGGATATTTTGCCGTTCAGGATCAATCAAACAGCGAAGAAATGTTACTGCTTTTGGATGTTGGTATCTTCTATGAATTTATTCCATCTGAAGAATTTCACAATAATCCATCAAAAACTAAAACGCTAGAAGAAATAGAGCTAGGAAAGAATTATGCCTTGGTTATTACCACTAATTCCGGATTATATAGATATATTTTAGGAGATACTATTCAGTTTACTTCAAAATTACCCTTTAGAATAAAAATTAGCGGCAGAATCAAACAATTCATCAATGTATTTGGTGAAGAACTAATGGTTTCAAACACAGATGAAGCATTAAATAAATCCTGTCAGCATTTTAATGTGAAGGTCAAAGACTATACTGTTGCCCCTCAATTTCATCCCGAGTCAAGTTCGCAGGGAGCTCATGAGTGGTTGATAGAATTTGAAAGTACACCACCCGATCTTCAAAATTTTGAAGAATTTCTAGACAAAACTATTCAAAGTCTTAACAGTGATTATGAAGCAAAACGTTACAAAAACCTTGCACTCTCTAAACTTATACTTAACATTGCCCGACCAGGTACTTTTGCAGATTGGATGAAATCTACCGGCAGAGTTGGTGCTCAAAAGAAAGTTCCCAGATTGAGTAATGAAAGAAAGTATCTGGACGAAATCCTCCTTTTTAACAAGCAATAATCGAATGTATTAAGCATTTATCAGAAAATTTATTGTTTTTTTTGAATTTTAATAAATGAGCAAAGGCTAGCTTAATAAACTATTAGAAAAATTTATCTAATTGATTAATAATTATTTATATATTATTATAATATTTAATGTTATAATGTTTAATTTATTCATAACTTGTTGATACAAAAAAATTTATGAAAATGCTATATATTATATAAATATTATATATAACTTTGTCATAACTAAATTTACGGTTATGGAAGGCTGGAAAAAAATCATGACAATCAAAGACAATTACCTTGCTGAACTTAAAAGAGTATTGCTAAATAAGAATGGGATTGAAGCAATGCTGCTTAATAAGAAAACAGAGGCAATGAAAGTTAGTCTTAATGGAACAGACCTTTACGTTAAAGAAGGTCAGTTTGAAATAGCTTCAATCTTATTGTTCGAAAACGAGGAAGATTAATCAGGATTTATTTAGGGAAATCCAGAATAAAGTTCTTGTTGTAAATCCAGACTAGCATCAGAATAAACAAGAACAATCCTAATAACAAAAACACAAAGCATCTTCCTTTGCTTCCCTGATTGAATTCTTTTATTTCCATTGTTGGTGAAATCTTCCGCAAATTAAATGGATTTATTTCTTATCGCCAAAAAATTATCGGGTCAATTCTAAGGCTTCGTACTTTTGAGTTCAATTGATCCTATTGAAGCGTGTAATAATACATCATAATAAAACGTCTTCTATTTATAGAAAACATCCCTGGATATTTAGCGGAGCTTTAAAATACAAAGAACCAAATCTCCAAGAAGGAGAAATGGTGGAGATTTATGATAGTAAATCGAAGTATCTGGGTTTTGGTCATTATCAGCCATTTAATATTGCCATAAAAATCCTAGGCTTTTGTGATAACAAATACAATGATCAGTTTTGGTTTGATTCGATTTCCAATGCATATAAGTTGAGAGCTGGTATAGGCCTTACTCGCCATGAAAAAACAAATGCTTATAGATTAGTACATGGTGAGGGAGATCTTCTTCCCGGTTTGATCATAGATATCTATGATCAGACTGCCGTTATTCAATGTCATAGTATAGGAATGAATTTAATGGTGAATGAAATTTCTGATGCGCTATTAAAAACGTATGATGGAAAACTTCAACAAATTTTCAATAAAAGCAAGGAAACACTTAGCTCGCACGGAACCGATTTATATAACAATGGCTTCATTATTGGAAATCAAGATTGTATTCTAATAAAAGAAAATAATATTCAATTTGAAATTCACTTACAGGATAGCCAAAAGACAGGCTTCTTTCTTGATCAAAGAGAGAACAGAAGTTTGTTGATGGATTACTCTTTTAATAAAGCTGTATTAAATACCTTTTGTTATACCGGTGGTTTTAGCTTGTATGCCTTGAAAGGAAATTGTATCCAGGTTGATTCTGTGGATAGTTCTTCTAAAGCAATTCAACAATTACAAAATAATATTATACTCAATTCATATAATAATAAAAATCATCAATCGATCTGCGATGATGCAATTCACTATCTCAATTCAATGTCAACTGGTCTATATGATCTAATTGTTTTAGATCCGCCTGCATTTGCAAAAAATATTTCTAAAAGACATAATGCCATTCAGGCTTACAAAAGAATAAATCTAATGGCAATGCTTAAAATAAAATCCAAAGGAATTCTCTTCACCTTCTCTTGTTCACAGGTAGTTACAGAAGAATTATTTTACAATACCATTATTGCTGCTGGAATTGAATCCGGAAGAAAGGTTAGAATACTTCATAAGCTTCATCAGGGTCCTGATCATCCTATTAATTTATATCATCCTGAAGGATCGTATTTAAAAGGATTAGTCCTTGAAGTAGATTGAATTATTCTAATATTTCAATACTTTTAGCACTTCCGCTATAAAAAAAGGAGTCCTCATTTCGGACTCCTTGTATATTTCAAAATTAAAAAGTATTGAATTTACTCCAACACAATCATCTTATTCGTCTTGGTCTGTGATCTGTAATCCACCTGATAATAATACACTCCTGCTTTGCTGATCTCTCCTTGATCAATCTTCCACTCATTGTATGATCTTTGTAGTTCCCGGCTCTGCTTG
>JADLHT010000053.1 GCA_020848695.1 Saprospiraceae bacterium | reverse complement strand
CTCATGGCCTGACTGCGGGCACCACCATACATCAACAAGTTTTGTGCATGCGATGCAGAGCATAGCAGTACAAATGTCAGAGTAAAGAAAAAGTATCTCATATATGTTTGAAGAGAATTCAAACGTATATTAAAATTATGAGAGTAGCAAATTTGTTTTGCTGGTTTAGGGCAAAAGATGATTATTATAATTTAATAAATCTTGCAGTATAATTAATATCAGGATTTACTAATCTTATAGAATAAAAACCATTCTTTAATTGAGGAAGAGCTATATTGAGACTATTTTGACCTTCACTTAATTCAAGGTTTTTCTGAGTATGAACTAATTTACCTAAATAGTCATAAATAAAAACATCAGCTTGGCTCCGATTCATAACTGAAACTTCCAATTTTAAAATGTTACAAATAATTGGATTCGGTTCAATCGTCAATTGTGATTTAATTGAATGATTAATATTTTGGATACTTGTTGGGGCAACTACTTTTGTAACAACTGAGTTGGTTGAAATAGGCGTATTAAAATCGAAATAAATTAATGATTGATTGTAAATAGAATCTCCAATTTGCAAGGTATTTAAAGGCTTAACACGATAAACAACAAAACCATTGCTTCCCAAAGGGTCAGAACTACTATCCGGAAGATTTATATTATCAAAATTAACAGTTAGTAAATTTGAATTAGACAAACTATAAGTGTAAGGGTGACTTGCATACATGACCTCCACTGAGGAAACGACCAATTTAGTATCAATTTGATTCTTTGTTTTAATATTAATGGCACTGGCATTCCCAGTATTTTGAAAATGCACTATGTAATATAAATAATTCTGATTTGATACAAATGAAGGAGAAACATCTTCATTAGGAATAACCTCTAAATAATTTGGATCATATCCACTCACTGTAATCTGATTCAATGTGTCATAATTATCAAAGTCTGTTGTATCACCAGCTATCGGATTTATGACAGCTGTAGATTGTAAAGGTGTTCCTAAACTTATTGTAGCAGGTAAACTCACCTCTACCTTAAAGAATCCTTGTCCGCATGATGGTAAGTTGTGAATATACCAACCAAGATAATTACCATTGATAGAATCTTGAGGTGGAATAGCCTGCTGGAAAACATAATTAGAGTCGAATCTAAATTCCAGATATCCATTCATTACATTATTTCCAACGTTCTGATAATTTACATATAAGTTCTCGTTAAACCCTGGTCTTGGGTTAGGGTGGTTGGTAATAAAAGTCCTTAAATCATTGACGTTTCCATTATCATAACCTCTATACAAAGTAAGTATTTCAACCGGGTTTAATACTCTGTCATATATCCGAATATCATCAATTGCACCATTAAAGAAATAACTAACTGATGCCCCATTGGTTGTCATCATGCTACCTCCAATACATAAAGTCTTACTCTTATTTACAATCATTTGAGCTCCTTGCTTCATTAACTTAAGTGACCCATTTCTATACACCTGCATCATATTCTGAGAAGTGCTTGAAATAAATACATAATGTTCCCAACCAGGCTGGAAAAATGTACCTACTTCTCCAAGTCGCCCTTGAGTATTTATATTTCCATAATCCCAAAAAGTGGAAGATGTCCCTTTATGACTATAGTAAACACCTGCAAAAATTCTATCTTGTACTGAATCTGGAATATAAGTAATCATCCCTTGTGTTGCAACACTTGAAGCTCTTACCCACATACTAATTGAAATCTCACCACCTGGAATAATTGATCCAAAATTGTTGATTGTGATATTCTGGTTAACACCATTAAATAAATAAGCAGAATTGGGGTTGCCATTTCTGTCAGAAGTAAGCACAGCTCCATTATTAGTGCCATTAAACCCATTCCCGGAATTATCTAAAGTGTTCCCGCTAAAGTCATATCTGGCTCTCAATCCGAGGCTAAGATTCACTTGACTATAAATGAAAAATGGCGCTAAAACCAAATAGCATGTAAATAGTAAAGTTTTCATAAAGCATTTTTTTTCAAATGTATATAAATTTTTCTAAAAATACTTCTATTTAAATTATTTTTTTGCACTTATTACCAATGAACCTGCAATCTCCTTAATTCCGGGAATTTTTTCAAACACTCTACCCATTGCATTTACAAATGGAATTGAGAAATCCGGGATTAAAGGATACAAAAAGTCATAAGGTATAACCTCCACATTAATAAAGCCCGAAGATTTTATTTGCTCTTTCAATTTCCATCGGATAAATGCAGTTTCATGAGGGCAATCTCCGGCTCGATTTTTCAGGAAAGGTATCTTCTTTTGAAGGAAAATATGAGGATTTAGCATATTAGGTTCTGCAAATACCATCCTTCCACCGGGCTTTAATGTCCGATAAATTTCTTTTAAAGTATTAACATAATTCAGGTGATGCAAGACAGAACTTCCGAATATAACATCAAAGTAATCATCATTGAACTCTAATTTCATTGCATCCATCTGCTTGAACTCCGAATGATTATATTTACTTCTTGCGACAGATAATAATTCATTTGAAATATCAATAGCGATAATTTTCGCTTTTGTCTCTTGATACACCATATCTGTGAACAAGCCTGTACCACAACCTAGCTCCAGAATACTTGATTCAGAATTTATTTCACCTTTCGAAATAAAAAATTGGGATCTCCTTTTTGCCCGTAAAATGCCTGTTGGTGCATCCCAACGCCATACCGCTTCAGCTTTATGTGCAATTGCTTTGCCCTGAATTATTTCTTGCTCTAATCTGGACTGCTCAATCAAATTAATAATTTATTTTATACAAATATGTTGGCTCCACGTTACCAATTTGCTTGATTAGAGTAAGTTTTCCAGGGTATTTTTGAGCAACAGGTTGCATCATCCTGTGAATAGTATTAATAATAAATCCATCATTTCTTTTTGGATTCCTTCTTAAACTAGCCAGCATTACATGTGTCACTCCATTAGCCTTAAACTGACTTAACACCGAATCAGGATTGGTGCTTGACACTGTATATATCGGATAAAATTCTCTCCCATTAGCATAAATAAATGACATAGGTGCTTTTCTACTGGCCACATAATCTCCTGATGGTAAACTATCACCACACCATTTGCTCATTTTTAAAAAATTCACCCAATCATCTGTATAACCATAATACCTATCACCTTTGATGTTATTTACTAATATAGGTATATTCGATTTAGCTTTTACTAATGAATGAACTGTACTGTTGAATACAAGAATTGTTATGAAAACAACCAAAATAACTTGCAAAATTTTGCTTTTAAGAAAAGAATAACTAATAAGAGGTTCAAACAATAAGACGAGAATGAATGGTAAAAACACAAGAATTAAACGATACTGATCCCAGCTTTTTTGTACTGCAACAAAAGTTATTGCTGTCATTGCGCTGGCATAAAGCATAAATAATTTTAAAAAGTTATTCTTCTTTTTTATAATAAGCACAAAACAAATAATTGCGACAACCAAGAATATTAATCCTAAACCAGGTTTTATCACATAATCATTTTCATTTACAAATCCTAATATCTGATAGAATCGCTTAGATATATATAACCCGTAATTATCAAAAAAACGTTGAATATAGCCCATTAAATCTTCTGTTCCTTTTGATGGATCATATGGATCCTTTTGAACAATTAAGCTGGAACCTTGAGCTGCGAATTGATTCTTACTTCCCCACACAGCACTTCTTAGAAACTCAAATGGAACTCTGAAAATCAGAAATGACAATATGAATAATAAAAGACTATAACCTTTCTTATTTATAGCAAAAAATAAAAGGATTGGAATTAATGCTCCTATCGCCACATTTCGTGAAAGCGTCATTATAAAAAGCACAAAAGCAGATAGCAACCAAATCCTTATATCTCCAATACTTTTTGTCTCTATCGCGTCACTCTTTTCATAAGCTTTATAAAAAACAAGGAAGAATAAAACCTGAAGAAAAAGAAAAAATTGTTCAGTAAAAGTTACACTTGAATAATAAATAAAATAATAATTGACTGATTGAATAAACATCACTAAAAACAAAACAATATAAGATATCCTGTTTTTAAATAACCTATAGAAAAACACAACATTTAATATCGTAAAAATCACGGATGTCAATTTTAACCAAAACAAGTTGATACCAAAAATTCTGACAACAACAGATAACATCATTGGGTAAAATGGGGCATTAGGAGTATAATAACCAAAAAAGTCCTTAGCAAAACGAAATGCATCTTCAATATACATTGAATCATCATTTGCCTCACTAATCTTTAAGTTGAAATGCAAGAAAATAAAAATCACATTTAGAATCAGAACTGATATAAAAACCTTCTTATGGTTTTCATTTAACCAATATTCTAATTTTTCTAAAATACCTTTCTGTTTGATTGGTAATTTTTGCGCTTTTACCTTTTCCCCTTTTTTATGTGGAGATTTAGTTTTCATATATCAACTAAATTAGCGTTCTATTCTTCTCCTCTTTACTCAAGCAAATTTCTTAGCATCTGCTAAAAATTTCTCCAGACCTATGTCGGTAAGTGGATGTTTAAGCAGGTCGGTGATGGCGCTTAGCGGACATGTAGCTACATCGGCACCAAGCTTTGCACAGTTGATGATGTGCATGGCATGACGTATGCTTGCTGCAAGTATCTGCGTTTTGAAATTGTAGTTGTCATAAATCTCTCTGATTTCGGCAATCAGTTGCAAACCAT
>JADLHT010000052.1 GCA_020848695.1 Saprospiraceae bacterium | reverse complement strand
TTTTCCACAAATTGAGTAATTTCAGCTCTAACATTCTCTAGGATGGAATCTACAATCTTGTTTTTATCCATCTCTTTAATTTTTATACCTCAAATATACCAACTTTTGTGCAATTTGTTATACACACCTTTGTTATTCACACATACACACAAGATGAAAATTCATTATATTTGCATACGGAACTCAGGAATATGTTAATTTAGATTAATTGTTTACTTTCTAATTTCTGTTAATATGATAAAAATGAATATTTTAAAGTGTATTTTATTGTTATTTGTATCTCTGAATTTAGGTATAACGCAATCAAATAGAGAGGTTATCAAACTTACCGGTAACTTTGCTGTAAGTGATGCAGGATCAGCTACTTATTCTGTTCCTATTACTTTACCTCCTGGGGTAGGCGGCATGAAACCGGATCTTTCTGTGAATTATAATAGTAATGGTGGTAATGGAATTTTGGGTATAGGATGGGCATTTTCTGGAATGTCTGTTATTTCCAGGGGAAACAGAACAATAGAGCAGGATGGTGTGACATATGGGATTCAATTTAATAAAGATGATGTCTTTTATTTGGATGGAGAGAGATTGGTTCAATGGGATGAAACTTTTCAATACGGTGAAGATGGATCTAAGTATGGAACAGAATCAAATACATTTGTAAAGGTTGTGTCTTATGGTACTTCTGGAGAAGGGCCAGGTTATTTTGTAGCTTATACCAAAACAGGATTAAAACTAACATTTGGAAGTAACGATGCTAGTAGAGTATTTGTGCCGGGTACAAAAACTGTTTTGTACTATTTACTTAATAGAATGGAGGAGAACCGGACTTCCGGAAATCCAAATTATATAACTTTTGAATATGAAAAGGATGAAGATAATGCTTCATATAGACCTACTAAAATTAGATATACACAAAATCAAAGTTTACTAGGATCAAATACTTCCCTTACAGATTTAATTTTTAATTATGAAGCTAGAAAAGATAAAGAGAATGCTTATCTAAATGGTATAAAATCAAGTATCGAAAAGAGATTAAGTCGCCTTTCCATTGAGCAAACTGGTGTCGTGAAGGAAGTCTATAACTTTTATTATAAAGAATACGGTCCAAATAACTCGTCATTATTAGAATCAATTTTACATTGTATTGCAGAAACTGGAGAATGTTCAGATTATTTGATTTTTGATTGGGATATGCCTGAAAGTGAATTTTCGTTTACTCAAATTATTTCACCAATTCCATGGTCAGCTCTTAAAGGTGATAATAAGGAGGTATATAGTCAAGATTTAAATAATGATGGCTTGACAGATATAATTATTGCAAATAGGGACGGTGATTTGTCTTTTGAAATTTACTTGAATTTAGGTGAGGCTAAGTTTTCTAAAATCAATTCTAATCTTCAATCGACTTTTAAGTCTGCCGCATTAAATTTTATAGATGCTAATTCAGATGGCTTTGTTGATTTGGTCATTACCGATATTAATGGTTCTAATTTTTGGTATATTAATGATAAGAAAATTGGAATACAGGGAGCCAATTTTCAACTTACTTCGCCACAAATAGCCAAATCAGATCTAGAAGGTCCTGTTGCAACAAAGAGATTCTATTTTATAGACTATAACGGAGATGCTCGTTCAGATTTCTTTATTATTGATGCTAACGCAGGAACTGGAATTTTATATGAGAACGAATCCGATTCAAGTAATCTGGTTAAATTTACAAAAAGCAACAAAAATTTAGGTATTTCAACTTCAGCTCAAGATTTGAAAAATTTATATTTTGTACCAGTAGATTTTAACAACGATGGTAAAACAGATCTTCTTGCGTATTCAAGAGATGAGTTGGATGGTACTAATAAAATATATGAGAATATTTATTCACCAAACTCAAGTTCGATATTTGTATTAAATTCTTTTTCTTTTGACAAAAGATGGTTTAATACATACCCAGATACTTATCAGAATTCAGGAGTAAATCCACAACAAAATTTAGCGAATGGTTTTAAATATAGAATAGACAATTCTGCACAATCGGAAAATGTACTTACACCTAAATTTTCAGGAATAAGGAAACCTGAATTCACAGATCTAAATGGAGATGGACTGCTTGACATGGTGATCTCAAAAACGCATAATCATTTTTATAATGCAAATACAGTAGATCTGAGATATACTCAAACTGAAAAAGTTTTCACCTTTATTAATAAAGGTAACTTTGCATTTGAAGAGAATCAAATAATTACAAGTCCGATTGATAATATTTCAAATGATCCAGGGGATATTAAAACTGATCTTACATCAAATATAAAAGATAGGTGTATATTAGGTTTTTTCAATGCATATCTTAGATATAATGGTGGTGGAGGATTTTTCACGCGATATTCAGATAGTAGAACAATACATTGGGAACATCCAAGATATTTGGTGGATCTAAATGGTGATGGTAAGTCTGAATTAATAGTAAGATACGATAATTCAAGTTTCTTGATCTCTTCAAAGGCAAGTACACAGGAATTAATATGTAGCGATATCGTTGACCATTTTAATTATCCATCTACTTACTCACCGATTTTTGGAAGGTTTAATAAATTTGGTACTGATTTATTTCTTTATAATACAAAAACTGGTCAGAATAGTGTCCAAAAGAATAATTTTGATGGTCGTCCACCGGTAATTGTTTCCTTTCGAGGGCAGCTTGGAGGTGATATTAATATTGCATATTCGACCTTGAATGATGATAATGTATATTCAAAAGGCAGAAATCGATCATATCCTAATATTGACTATGGTTCATCATCTAGAATTGTAAAAGGATATTCAAAGCTTACCTCTAGTTCTCATCCAGAATATATTACTGATGTTCAATATAAATACTATGATGGTGTTTTAAATCTTACAGGTCGTGGCTTTAGAGGATTTAAGAAGATTGAAGTAATTGACAATGTTCAAGGTTTTAAAGTTGTCAAAGAATTTGAAGAAGATTCTAAATTTATTTCTTCTAATCTTAAGTCGCAAAAGACTTACGCAAAGAACGGCTCTTTGTTATCGGAAGAAATTTATAAAAATGTTACATGGATATCAAGTTCGGATGGATCTGGTCGAATATTCGTTACTCAAAATAATAACTTTCAGGATAAGATTTACACACCATTTCCTGCTGAATCAATTTCTCGCACGTATGATTTGACGGGTACATTACTTACCGAAAATAAGAGCAGAATGTACCTCGATGTTTTTGGCAACACACAGTACCAAGTCTTTGAGCACGGAGATGGCTGTGTAGATAGCATATATAATGAATTCTCAAATGATTTTGATACTTGGTTTATAGGTAGATTAACTAAAAGTACTGTTTATAAAAAATGTAATAATGGTGGAGAAGTAGTTCGTGAGTCTGAGTTCGAATATAACCCAATAACCGGTTATCTTGAAAAGGAAGTATTAGAACCCAATCAAGATGAAAAGTTGAGAACTATCAAAACCTATGAAAGGGATAACTTTGGTAACATTACTAGAACAACAGAACAGGCTTGGAATGGTGCTCAAGTCGTCACAAGAATAAAATCTTTCAAATTTGACCCGCTAGGAAGATATCAGATTGAGTCTACAAACCAGTTAGGACAAAGAGTTGTCATTAAGGTGGATCCATATCGAGGATTACCTATTGAAAGCACGGATGAAAATGGACTTGTAACCAAAATGAAATATAATTCTTTTGGGATATTGAGAGAAATAGAGCATCCTGATGGAACAAAATCATTTACTAACTCAGAAAGTAAATCTTTTTGGGTTGGAATGTCGAATGCTAGTTTTTTTGAATTTTCCACATCGGGAACAAATGAGCCTTTATCTAATTCCACAATGGATCATACAGGTAGAGAGCTTTCCAATAATCAGACCCTTTTTGATGGAACCATTTCAGGAACCAGTAAATATTTTAACAGTGAAAATAGACTGCAAAAATTTTACTATCCGTATGGGGAGAAGAATTACGAGTATGATTTAGCTGGACGAATAGTAAAGACTTTAGAATCAGGTAACAATAATTCTAACTTGGAGACTTTAATGAGCTATTCTGGTCTAAGTGAGGTAAATATTAATCCTTTACAACAAACGATGACTCATGTTAAAGATGTTCGTCAAAGATTAAGCAAGGTCGTTGATAATTCAGGAAATCCTATCGAGTATAAATATGACATTCAAGGAAATCTTGTTCAAACAATTGTTGGAAATAATGAATACATAATAAATTATGAGTATGATTTAAGAGGTCGGATGACCGCTATGGTTGATCCTGTGTTGGGAAGGGAAGAATATTCTTATGATGGGTTCGGGAATCTTCTCAGCAAAAAAGATGGTAAGGGTAATATTATTACATATACTTATGACAACCTTAATCGTGTAAGTACAATTTCTCAAGCAGAGGGAGTTGTTGCATACACTTATGATCAAGGTAATAAAGCTATCGGTAAGCTAAACAAGATTATCTATCCAAATTATGAAAGCAATCTGATCTATGATAATTTTGGAAGATTAGCAAGAAACACCATTACTATTCAAGGTAAAAATTATGTGTATAATTATTCCTATAACAATATTGGTAAGCTTGATAAAGTTGTACATCCGTCGGGTATTACATTAAAATACAATTATAATTCCAATTTTTACCTTTCAAAAATTACGAATGATCTAAATGGAAAACTCTTATGGGAAATTAAAAAGGTTGATTTAAAAAATAGAGTTACCGAGGAAGTATTTGGTAATGGAGTTGTAACTACTTATGAATATGACGTTCAGGATAATGTTTCAAAGGTTCGATCAGTAAGAAATAATTCAGTAATACATGATCTTCAATATGAATACAATGCAATAAATCTTAAAACTCGAAAAATTGATAATAAAAACAATATTATTGAGGATTATGAATATGATAATCTCAATAGACTAATCAATGTAAGAACAAGAGGTCAGTTAAATGAAGATTTAATTATGACCTACGACAAATGGGGAAATATTACATCAAAGTCAGATCTTGGAAATTATTTCTATAATAATACAGTTCCAACGCTCCTTGAACGCATTGACTTTTTCAAAGTCGATTGTAATTTACCTTCATCAAAATTCGATTATGAATACACTAGTTTTAATAAGATTAGTAAGGTTACCGGTGATTCGGTGAGATTAGAAATAACTTATGGGCCAGATAATCAAAGATTGATTCAACGTACATTTATTAATAATCTGCTTAGAGAGACAAGAACATATGTAGGGCCAGATTATGAAGTTATCACCATTAATAATATTGATACTCGACGCTTTAGTATTACTTGTTCAGCAGGAGTTGGGGTAATTTATGAAGTTACGGGGTCTCAATCAGGAATTTATAACTATTTGCATAAAGATGATCAGTCTTCAATTGTAGCTATTACTAATGATTTAGGAGTAGTTCAATATGCTTATTTCTACGATGTCTGGGGAAAGCGAAAACTCACTTATCAAGTTGAAAATGCTTATGGTAAAACTTATCGAGGATATACTGAGCATGAACATATCGATATTCTTGAATTAATTAATATGAATGGGAGAATCTATGATCCGGTTATGGCTCGATTTTTAAGCCCTGATCCATATATTCATGAAACAGAGAATTTTCAAAATTATAATAGATTCAGTTATGTTTATAATAATCCGGTAAATCTGACAGATCCTTCCGGATACAAGTCTTGGAGAAAGACTTTAAGTGGATGGGGTAGGAGTGCTTCTAAGACAATTGGCAGAATAGGTAGCGGAATAAGTGCCATAGCCAACGGCAATATTAGAGATGGTTTAAAAAGTTTTGGACAGGCTTATATTGATTTTTATTTTAAATGGACGGGCTATAAAGAGTTGAACCGAAGGGGTCAAAAAGTTTTTGGTGATGAGACCTGGAATCAATTGGTGGTAGCCAGTGCATCGATTACAGTATCCTTTGCACTTACCCCTGCAGCAGGTGTATTTGTAAGTTCTATTACTTCTGGATTTATTGCAGGGGCAGGAAGTGCTTACTTATCTGGAGCAGGCACAAACGATATACTAAAAGCTGGATTCAAAGGAGCTGCCATGGCAGCAATTAATGCCGGATTAACATATGGTGTAGGTAGCGGAATTGATGCATTAGGAGCTAATGCTGTAATTGGTGAAGGATTGCGAGCTGTTGGACATGGTGCTGTGCAAGGAGTAATGAATGAGCTTCAAGGTGGAAAATTTTCTTCTGGTTTCTATACAGGTGTGGTTTCAAGCATCGGATCCCATACTAAAGGTTTGTATGGTGATAATCTGGCCGGACGGGTTTTCGCAGCATCCTTAGTCGGGGGTGCTACTTCTTCTATTACAGGGGGCAAGTTTGCAACGGGAGCTGTTTCTGCAGCATTTGTGGAAATGTATAATTATCAAATGCACGATGGAAATTTGGGTGGATCTATCCAAGATGAACTAAAGCCTGAAAAAGTTGCATCTGGTGGAATTTCATATGGACCAATAGGAATCAGCATTCCAGATCAAAATGGCAATTGGGGAATCTCGCTTTCGGGATTTATAGGGGTTGGAGGAGGAATTGAAATGCAATTCAATGGTACGTCTGCAACTGGCTTTTCTGTTTATGGAGGAATTGGATATGGAGTTGGGAAATTTATTGGGATAAATGCAGTTGGAGGTTATGATTTTGGCAAAGGACAATCCTTTATTGAGGCAGGTGGTGGAGTTGGAGCTGGGGCATCAGGTCGAATTTACGCACCAAAAAAGTATTAATTACAATCTAAATTAATTAAAATGAAAAGAATAAAAAATATTAAATTGCATAATAAGTCAAACTTTTATTTAATTGTTTTTATTTTTTATAATGTATGTAGTGCACAATCAGTCAGTTTTAACTACTCAAGTAATGGAAATATTGTGAAGAAAGAATTAGATATAGACAAGAAGGACTATACTATCAGTGGTGATTCTATTGCTTGTAAAGGAAAAGATATAGAATACATAATTTCAACTAATGAATCAGCAATATGGAACAATGGAGTAAATGGAAATAAGTCTAAATTTACTATTATCGGTGACACTCTAATAAAAGCAATAGTCACTAATAAATTTGGTTGTCAATTCGAGAAAGTTAAAGATGTTAAAGCTGTGGATTTGCCTCCCAAGCCAGTTATAACAAAATTAGGGGACTCATTAATTGTATTGAATGTAAATGGTGAGTTCGAATGGTATCGAAATGGCACTTTATTTAGTGTTGGCTTAAACTTTATTAGAACTTCCCTTAATGGATCTTATACTGCTAAGATTATAAATCAATTTGATTGTGCAAATTTATCAGACCCTTATTTACTTACAGTAACTGAAGAAAGTGAACAAAGATCAATCGTTGCATTTCCAAATCCTACATCAGGAATATTATACATTGATTCCAAATTGTCGGACAACATGAGTTTCTTATTATTTTCTTTGGATGGTAAGAGATATGATTTGAAGTTATTGAAGAATTCACTCGATATATCAAGATTTCCAAATGGTGTATATATATTGATTGTTCAAAGTTCTAATTCAAGATTTCAAATGAAAGTCATGAAGATATAGACTAAATAGTTGAGCCTTAAAAAGTTAGATTCCATTTATCTGATTTTGGAATAAAGAAACTTCGGTTTCTGCTGATAGGTAACCAAGAGTAAAATATACACTTAAACATTCTATTGCTGATTCATGAGAAGGAACTTCTTGAAATTTTCTCCACAACATTCGTTTGCCGACTACGATAGCATATTTTTCATTAACTTCGCGACCGCGA
>JADLHT010000051.1 GCA_020848695.1 Saprospiraceae bacterium | reverse complement strand
TGAAACAATTCAATAAAAGATGGTTTCTATTTGGCCTTAACAATACAGACAAACTACTCTATAATTTGCCATTAGACAGAATTAAAAACATTAAACCTGATTCAACTAAATTCAAGAAAAATACTGGCACAAATTTCAAGGAATACTTTGAAGACATTGTTGGAGTTAGTTTTCAAGCAAATAGTAAACCGATTAAAATAAAGATGCAACTGGATAACGAAATTGCTCCCTACATATTGACCAAACCGCTGCACGGTTCGCAAAAGAAGATTGAGTCAAATGACAAAGGTCTTATTATTCAAATAGAAGTTATCCCTAACCATGAATTGAAGCAACTTCTTCTGTCCTATGGAGACGGTCTTGAAATACTTTCACCAAAATCATTCAGAGTCGAAATTTTTAACACTATTACCCGAATGAACAAAAAATATAATAAAACAGAAACCCTATCATGAATCATAATATATCCCCAAATAAAAATGGTATAGGTGTAACAATTGATAAAATAAATTTAGCTAGCGATTTATCTGCTACTTTAATAATTCAAATTCAGGATTTACTTAGTAAGTATAAAGTTGTCGTCTTTAAAGACCAACACTTAACTGATGAACAATTAAGTGATTTTGCTTTTCGTTTTGGACCTCCATTTGTACCTGATAATAAATTTCCTGTATTAGGCAGCAAGGATTCTAGTAATCCGATTGTGATAGTTGGAAATCAAGCACATGAATATTCTAATTCATATTTGGGGCATCAAGAAGTACTGCCGCATTCAGATCACCAGTGGTTAAAATGTCCATCATCAGCATCTTTGCTATACGCATTGGATATTCATCTAAATTCTGCACCAACTGTATGGTTCGATATGGTACAGGCATACAATATGCTTGATTCTGAAACCAAATCGATTATTGAAGAAATAAATTCAATTACGTATAATCCTTTTTATAGACCATTTGGTTCTGTTTCAGCGAAATATGTTGATAGAAACATTGATATTCCTCCGGGGGATACCTTCCCTCATCCTTTGGTTAGAACGCATCCTCTTACTAAAGAAAAAATTCTTTACTTGAATATTGCATATGAGTTAGATTTTGTTGGTGTTCCTTATAAAGTTGGAAATGAATTGTTTTCAAAATTGAATGACCATATAATTAACCTTAGTTACAAATACGAACATCATTGGCATAATGGTGATTTGGTATTCTGGGACAATCGGTCTACGATACATTACAGACCGTCATTTGATTCCAGTATTAGAAGGGTTTTAAAGCGTGTAACGATTGGCGGTGAAATGCCTTATTGATAAAAACTAAATAGTTTAATAACATGAAATTGAATAACGAAGGTTTACATCCTCAGGACATAAATGTCATTTCTAATAACCTTTTAGATATGCTGGTAGATATTGCCAGACAGATAATCGAGACTAGGCCTGAGAACGAAAGTTTCCAAGTAAATCCTGATGATCCAAATGAACATGTAAGTAACTGGCATCAATTTGGTATAATTACGCACACAAAAGTTGTATTAGATGCATACATAACTACTATATCCGAGTATTTTATCGATTGGCAAGTTGAAGATAAAATCAAAAGTAAACTAGCTGTAAAAATTGATAATATAGCGAAATATGACTTAATTAAAATTGGCATTATTTTGCATGATATTGGAAAATTTGCAAGAAACTTCAAAAGTGAAGGTGGCAAATTCGAGCATAATTTTTATGGCCATGAAGCAATTTCTGAAAATTTAATTATTTATGAAGACTCCTTCATTCATAAATTACTAAAAAACTCCTTTGGTTTAACCATTCCTCAGATAGCTTATATAGGGCGTATTGCAGGGTTGCATTTTGAGTTAGGTAAATCTCGTGATGCAGCAAGAAGAGCGTCACATGGTTATTCAATAAGCTTCTCTGAAAGTAAAGAATGCGAAAAGGTATGTTTAGATATTGCATCCAAATTTCATGATTTCAAGGAAGAAATTGGTATACTTTTTCTCTGTGATAGCTTGGGCAAAACCGATATTAGGATTAGGGTAGAAAAGGACGAAGAGATTGACCTGCATATAGCCTTTATTATTCAAGCATTAGAGGAAAGGAAAATAAACCCGCTTTTAATTAATGCTATAAAACAACTTCCGGTTAATGTAGCAATTACTAAAAAATATCTTCAAACAATATAAAAATGGCAATCAATAAAAAATCAAATATTATATTAATTGGTTGTGGCCCACATGCCAGGCGGGTTTACCTTCCTGCTTTGCATAGAATCAGCAATATTAAATTAGAATTAATAATTGACTTAGAAAGCCAAGGTTCGGAAGTTCTTAAGGCTGCAAAAAATTTTGAACAAACTGAGTTATGGTTAATTCAACCATTTACAGATTTTATGCCTGCTGAATTAGCAAAGAGACTTTCAAATTTTGTTCGAGAAAAAGAAATATCTGGTGTAATAATAGCCACTGAACCACTAGTACATAAAGCTTATGCCGAATGGGCATTACAAAATGGTTTAAATATTCTTATGGATAAACCAATAACAACCAGGGTAAACGCTATAAGTGACCTTTCAAATGCGGAAGGGATACTGGATGATTATTTTA
>JADLHT010000050.1 GCA_020848695.1 Saprospiraceae bacterium | reverse complement strand
TCTGCTTGAAAGAGGTATAGATCTAAGGCAGATTCAGGTTCTTTTAGGTCACAACTCGGTTAAGACCACCGAAATCTATACCCATATTACAGACATTAGCAAAAGTAAGATTAAAAGTCCTTTAGACTATTTAGCTATATGAAATATAAACGTACCTTTGTAAAAAAGGTGCGTAAATACAGATGTTAAATCCAATTTCAAGAACTAAATTAATTATGAAAACGTTAAGTTAAAGATATAAACAGTCAACAGTACAATAAAAAAGCCCACGATCACCCATCGAAATGGGTAACGCAGGCCCTCTTATCGAAAATAAGGCCGCAAAAATAGGTTATTATTATTGCACTTTTACTGTTTCGTTAACAATTTTTATTCATCATTAAAATTTAGAAAATGAAACTTTTAATTGTTCAAGGGTTAGGTACAATAATACTAATCTCATTATTAACTTTTTCTTGCCAAAATGAGGCTGATAAGTCGGAGCTGCCACAATCAGTTCAAAATTTCAGTCAAGACCAATTTCGAGAATTTTTTCATAAAGTCAATGCTCAATTTAAAATGGGCAATGCTTTATCTACACGAGGTATTATTCCTCCACAATTTTCATCAGCTTGTCAACCTCAACCACCTGCGACTGGCTTGACATGTGCAACAGCCCACATTGTAAGGACAGTAAACTTGCCTCCCAATCTAACTTGTCCAGTTTGTACTACCGCTACAGTAGGATTTGACGTTAGAGTTTGTTGGGTTATACCTCCAGGATCAACCGTGCCTACTTATTCGTTCACATTTTGGAATTTTGGACTTGCTGGCTTATCCCCTGACTGCGAAACATGCATTTTTAACCTTCCGGGTCATGGTGGTGATGTGGTATTAGATCAAATGTCTTATCAAGCTTCTTTGATTGTAGAGAGTGATTATGTTAGCCCTTGGGTTAATACATGGCACCCTCCTTGTGTAAATAATTCATATTATTCATCAGATTTTGTTCGTCAAACTTGCTACCGCTGGTGTATAAATTTAAGCAATTTTGAAATTAGTCAAATAACTTGTGGTGATAAATGTTGCCAACGAACGAGAACTTTTTGTTGGGAGCCGCTACCTGTTCCTGATGGCACAATAAGGATATCTCCTCCAGCATTTCAATCCATTGGAGCTTCAAACTGTGGTATTATTACCTTAACCTGTAATGGATTGCAATTACCTTGCGACGATAGACCTTGTGGAATTGTACCATAGTGTAATTATTTTCATTAACAAGCTATGGGCGACTTAAACAATCGCCCATAGCTTGTTTTTACTAAAGTAATAAAAGTAAATACTTTATAAGTTCATATTTCCTAATAATCCAAAAACATAAAAATGAAAAAAATTCTACTCCTTTATTTGACGATAAATTTTATTTGGTTGAATTTTATTGTATCTCAACAATATACACCACTGCAATTCAAAAATTACACACCACTATGGACACATCTGCATAATACCGATAAAATTCCAATAAAAAGTGGGAATTGGATTTTCCTGGAACAAAATTTTTACAGAGCTCCTGTAGTCATTGACGAAGGGGTTTTATATAACGTATATAATATTGTTTTTGGCCCCCCATGGATAGGTGGCTATTATCTTGAAGCCATTGACATAATCAATGGAAAGTTATTATGGGATCATGTATATTATAGTGAAACTGTTGGAGAGAGGCGATATGCGAATCGCCCAATTATATATGGGGATACCTTAGAATTATTGATTCATGAAGAATATAATAAACTTGACACTTTAACTAAACCAATTTGGTTTGTAGCTTCTGCAAGAAGGATAATTCTAAATAAAAAAAATGGAGTTATACTTAATTCCACATTTTCTGTTCCAAAAGATCCTAAAGCTAGAAGAATACCTGTTCCCTTTCCTTATGGCCCAACACACTTGTATTATCAGGATTCTCAATTTATTGTTATAAACCATCTGGATCTTGTGAACGACACTTCTGGAAAAGGTGTTATTTGGTATAACAGAATAGTATTAGATGAAAGTAATAAAGAAATAGACAATTCTGAATTATATGTAACGACTAAATACAATAAAGTCATTGATGGATTGTTTAACTATGATAATAGCAATAAGGTATTTTGTACATATACTTCAGAAACTCATCCTGATTCAACGATTCAAAAAGATTTTGAGGTTGTGTATTATTACATGGATAAGAGTTTGAATATAATTACCTCGGGTAATCTGAATATATTGAAAACTGATGATGTTAACACATTTGGACCATACTTTATTTCAGAGGATTACTTTATATATGGTTCGACTTTTTATAGAGAGAACCCTTATTTTTTCGAAGCTAAAAGTATATTTCTATTTGATCGATTTGGAAATGCCATTGAAAAAATTGATTTGCGAGGTTTGGAAATAAATTCTAATAAAATAAGTTTCGCGCAAGCTACACTAATAAATACTCCAAAAGGCCCTAGAATATTATTATGCGTTCATATAAGAACAATAAATAAAGTGGATTTTTATTTGTCTGACGGCTTGGGAAATATTAATAAAACAAATTCATTTATCATTACTCCTGAACGAAAAAATGAAATTTCCTTAAATAAGTTAGATCTCGTAGGCGATAATATATTATGCAATTTTATATATAGAGAAAATGGAACTGGCTTAACTGAAGCACCACTATGGTCTAGTTGGGTAATGATTAAAGGAGATGATGTTGGTATTTTGACTTCAAATAAAGAATTAATTTTTGATCAAAAGTTGGACTTAAAAATATCACCCAATCCTGTTTACAATAAAATTAGAATAGAATTCGATCAATTTTATTGTGGCATACTTAACATAAGCAATGATCTTGGACAGATACTTTATTCAAAAAAGATAATACAAGAATCTGAATTTAATTTTGATGCAAGTCACTTACCAATTGGGAATTATAACATTCAATTAATAACAGATAACAATATATTAAAGTCTCATTTTATAAAAGTTAATTAAAAAATTAATAATTATGGCTGTCAATGCAGTGAATTATATTAAAAAAGTGAGCAGAAATGAAACTGGATTTAACACAGTATTGACGATCATGCCACCAAAAAGCTATCTTTTTCAGGCTTGACATAAAGGTAAGATACTTTTCACTCTTGGAATTATTCAAGTGGCGGCACGTCGTCAATACTAAACCGTTAGTCACAAGCAACTTAAGATAAACTTTTTATGAAGATTAATAATAACCTTTTAGAGAAGATTGCAATTTGGTGTATAGTTATTGGATGTATAATTGGCCTAATTTTTTGTATTCGAGTGGCATG
>JADLHT010000049.1 GCA_020848695.1 Saprospiraceae bacterium | reverse complement strand
TCATATTATAAAATAATTTTCTAACCCTGAAATTACGTAAAAAGTACGGATTTCAGGGTTTTTTTATTAACTTTTTTTATAATATATTTTTGATAATCAGAAGCTTAGGTATTTACCGAATGAGCCTGATTATGTCTATGGTAAATATGTAACGTGAACACTTGATTTTACTGGACTATTGACTGTCTCCTCAATACTCAACTACAAAACCCAGGTTTAATAATAACTCAACTGTTTTATCAACTTTTCAGTCCATTCAGGTAGAATTCTATGTTCAATCTCCTGAATTTTCTTTGCAAGTTTCTCCGCATTGTCTCTCTTATCAACTTTAACTTTTTCTTGATAAATGATCTTCCCTTTATCAAAACTCTCATTAACATAATGGATTGTAACGCCCGACTCTAATTCACCTGCACTAACTACTGCCTGATGTACGTTTAATCCATACATTCCTTTTCCACCATACTTAGGTAAAAGAGCCGGATGCAAATTTATCATGCGCTGATCATACATTTTTACTAAAAAAGGTGGAATAAGCAATAAAAATCCTGCCAACACCACAAAATCAATATCGTAAAGTCTGAGCAGTGAAGTCATGTAGCTGTTGTTGGTCAGCAATGATTTATTGATGACCGAATATTGTATATCATTCTTTTGTGCAATTTTGAGAACTCCTGCTTTACTTGAATTGGAGATTATCAGTTCGATATTGATTGAACTGTGATTTTTAAAATACTTGATCAATTTGTCGGCATTAGTACCATCACCGGATGCAAAAATGGCAATTCGCTTTTTCTTCATAAGATTAAAATAGTTTTATAATAGTTTATTTAGGATTTTATAGAATTGTACAAGCTTGTATTAGACGGATCAATAGAACTCATTGCGGTAATTACCCTTGTTTTTTCAAGAGCTGTTCCCTGTTTATAAATTTCAATAATTTCTGCCCTTTTTGCGGCAATAAACGACTGCAAGAGAAATGAATTCGGATATGATTGATCAGTATTAGAAATAGATTCAATTGCATTTACCATATCCGCTCTCGAAGACTCTACATTTTTTGTAAACATATCCATACACAATCTATGATATTCATACATAGCTCTTCGGTATGGTTTTAAGCGAACATGATTTAAATTTTCCAAAAGAAAATATCGACTATTCTTCTTTTTGCTGGATGAGCTCCAGCTATCATCAAAAGACTTTCCCTGCCCTGACATCGAATTTACCATATTTTGCAGAATAGCTATATATGGGTCTCCTCCATCTAAACTAAAAGAATCATAGTCCAGGGCTAAAATGAAATAGGCGTAAAAAGTAACCAAGGCACTAAGATTGTCAGTATAAATATCTTTGTTGTTCTCTAAAGCCCGGGTCGGATCATAGATGATGGGTATGTTTTTCTCTGAAATAGAGAATAAAGTGGATTCTAAATTACTTCCATAAATGGGTCGAGAAGCTTCTACAATTAAATCACAATCAAAACTATTGTTCCCATTATCATTTCTGACAGTAAGCTGAAATTTACATTTTATTCTTTCATTTAATTCAAAGTTGTCATTAGTCCATTTTGTACTATTCGCCAACTCTTTTATTGCGAGTTCCATTTTAGGAAACATTGCTTTGTCTGTTCCGGTAAGGTTATTAGGTGCAATAACTAGTACTGTCATATCTAATTCCTGTGAGAAGCCAAAGAATCCCACTATTGCGCAGAAAAGCGTCAGATATATTTTAATAAATTTAAAACTCATCGAGATAATTACAATTTTAGCATTTCATTAATAATATCATTAGCCAGTTCTCTTTTTGATTTAAGATCGAAAGATAAGTACTCTCCATTTTTTTTCAAAATATCTATACGATTCGTATCATACCCAAAACCAGCGCCGGCTTCGACAGGACTATTAATAACGATCATATCCATATTTTTCTTATAAAGTTTATCCTTTGCATTCTGAAGGATGTTATTTGTTTCCAAGGCAAATCCGATCAGTTTCTGCCTCTCCTTCTTAGAGAGCCCTACCCAGGATGCGATATCCGCTGTTTTAATCAAATTTATTATGAGGTTTTCTTCAGATTTTTTAATCTTTTCTTGAGAACTAAATTCAGGCTTATAATCAGCAACTGCAGCCGCCAAAATGAAATAATCCATTGAATCCGAGTAGTTTTTTACCTGTTCTAACATTTCATCTGCTGTTGTAACGGAACAAACTGTAATATTATCTGAAACCTGAACTTGTTCATGAACAGGACCCAGAACCAAGACAATTTCAGCTCCCCTCTTGCCGGCAGCTTCAGCCAATCGAATACCCATTTTTCCACTAGAATGATTCCCAATAAAACGTACCGGATCAATAGATTCATAGGTTGGACCTGCAGTAATCAAAACTTTTTTACCTTTCAAATCCTTTTTGCAATCAAAAAAATTCTTGATTTTGTTAAAAACAATTTCTGGTTCTGCTAACCTTCCCTCGCCACTTAACCCACTGGCTAACAATCCGTACCCTACAGGCACAAATTCAACTCCAATTGAATTTAAACGAGAGATATTTTGTTGCGTAATAGGATGAGCCCACATATCGAGATCCATAGCCGGTGCAATCATCAATGGACATCGCAAAGAAAGAAAAACTGCCTGCAATAAATTATCAGTAACTCCTGTTGCACACTTTGCAATCGTATTGGCCGTTGCAGGTGCAATAATCATCAGATCTGCCCATAACCCAAGTTCTATATGATTTTTCCAATCTGAATCCGGAGAAAGATCAGTCAATACCTCGTGTTGAGTCAAGCTTGAAAAACTAAGTTTGCCTACAAACTTCTGAGCTTCACCTGTTAATATCACTCTAACATCCGCTCCTTCTTTTGAGAGCAGTCTAAGTAAAATGAGCGACTTGTACGCTGCAATACTTCCACAAACTGCAAGAATGATCTTTTTACCTTGAAGGCTCATTCTGTTAGAGTAAAATGTTTATTCGTTTTGTCCTAATTCATCACGATAACGAAACTCCAATTGATCATTGGTAAATTCACTAATCGAAATAATTACAGGATTTGGAAGTTTTTCATAAAATTTAGAGATTTCAATTTGCTCCTTATTTTCTTGTACCTCCTCTATTGTATCTGAATGACTTGCAAACTCTTCAAGTTTCTCATGCAACTCAGCTTTGATATCATCATTTAACTGATTTGCCCTGTTAGCCATTATATTGATAGCTTCATAGATACTACCCGTTTTCTTTACGAGACCCAAAACGTCACGCGCCTGAATATTCGGATTAACTTTTTGTACTTGTGTTTTGATATCCATCGTATATAGGATTTTTAGATTTACTAATTGCTTTTTTCTTGATTTCTTTGATATCTGAATTTTTACCGGTGGGATACTTTTTCAAATAACTATCAGCTAGCTCAGCGGTTCTCAAGTATCTCTCTTTTTGCTTCTCAAAAATACTATTTATCGCCCATTCATAAGCAGCATTAACCATAAGTGCCCTAATCTCCCGATCATTTTTTGTATCCGGAAATTCTATTAATAGATTTTCAAATGTGGTAATTGCGCCCTGGAAATGCTGAAGATTGTAATACAATTTACCATTTTCAAACATTTTTACCTCCAGCTTTAATCTCAATTCATCAATCAACTTATTACAATCGTTAAGTCGCTTAGACTCAGGATAATGATTTACAAAGGCTTGTAATAGATCTATAGCCTTATGCGTTGATGTCTGATCTAATTTATAATCGGGTGAGGTCTTATAAATAGAATAGGCTGCCATATAATCTGCCTCTTCTTTTTTTGAGCTATTAAAAAAAGTGTTTCCATAGGAAGTAAACATGTAATTTGCTGTCTCATAATTTTGTAAATAAAAATTACAAAACGCATTATTGAAAAATATCTCTTCAGCTTCTTTCTGTCCTCGGTAATTTGAAAACATCAGGTCGTATAAAGTCGAAGCCTTAAGATATTCCTTATCCGCATAAAGCTTGTTTGCTGTTTTTAACATTAATGGCATATCTCCTCCTGTTCTGATTTTCTCAAAAGAAGATTTACAGGAAGACAACAAACAACCTGTTAAAATAATGAAAAACAATAGCTTATGCATGAAAGGTCGCAAAGTTAAGCAGTTAAACGTATATCGTGATCTTATGTTGTGTGAATAATATCACAGCTTATTACAAATACATATTATTCATATGCATAAATAAATGTATATCAATGATTTAAATTATTTTTTATCAACTCCTCTAAAAAGACTAAATTTCAACGTACACATTGTAGAATATGTCTTAGAACCCAAAGCGGTTTCATGGTACAAATTGGTTGAGAAATTCATTTCTCCTTCAACCCTCAAATCAATCTGGTCATACCTGAAAACCGATACTTTAACCTGAGCGGGTATATTTGCGCTTAGATACTCTCCATCTGTGTAATCAAGTTCAATATCACCGGAATTCAAACTTCCGGAATTGTTAAAATTACTGAGTAAATACTCCCCAACTTCAGGGTTGCCAATCCAGGCAAAATTAACGGAACTTTGTGGTTTGTAATTACGTCCAGCTTCGCCTTCCAGTTTAGTACAAAACACCCTGGTCGTATTTTTCAATGAATAATAGTTCAATACTTCAACACTATTCAAAATATTAAGTTTGATATCCTTTCCGGCAAAAGGTCCTGAATTGAAACTTATTGATAAATTTGAATAATTCTTATCGTTATATTGATCTGCAACACAAGAATTGCAAATCATAACAAGAATAACCAAGAAAGGTATCCCAATGCAAATTTTCAAACGATACATAAAGACTAATTAGTTACTGATATTCTTAAAGAGTATTTTAAAAGGAAAAAGTTTCACTTCGCATCACCATGAATAGAATTATAATTTAAATACATTCTTTCAAAAACCTCAAACACCTGAATATAATTGGATTCCGTTAATAACTTCTCAATGGACTCCAGATCAAAAATTTTATCATTTTCCAAAAACTTATAGCTCTGTTCAAGTGGACCAGCTTCAAACTTAACAATTAACTTCTCACCAGACTTAAATACACTGATTAAGAGTTTTGGGTGCTTAATATTGCCTAATAATCTCATCCTAAGTTCGAATTTCTATTATAATGATCTTGAATTTTTTGGCTATAAAGTTTATAAATTTCTTTGAATTCCGGCATGATTCCGGATAATTCTTTAAGCTGGAATTGTATCACCTTTTGATCAGATCTTTTTGCGGGTCCAGTTTGACTTTGCTCCGGCCCATTTAAGAATGCATTTTCGATTCCTTCATTCAGGATAGGTTTTAATACTTCTAAAGGGATATCAATTGAATGGAGAATTTTATCAGCAACAATTAAATTAAAATTTGTAAAATTATTTGCAATTACGGCCGCTAAATGTATTCTTTTCCTTCTCACATAATCTACAGGATAATATTTCCATTTTAATTTTTTACAAAATTCTTCTATTGCATTTGTTGCACCATGAGAGCTTTCTACAAAAAAAGGGATTCTTATCCAATCAAGTTTTGACAAAATTCCAAAACTTTGCAATGGCCAAATTACTGCCCTGTTCTCAAAGTAATCATCAATTTCTTCCAAAGAACGGCTTCCGGAACAATGGATTAGCAATTTATCAGATGAAAGGAATCCACTGAGATCAACACTTAATTGCTTTATAGAGTCATCATTAACGCATAAGAAGTAAGCATCTGCTTTTCGATCAATCATTTCTATTGATGTATCGCATAATGTCTTCAATTTTCTTGATAAGGCTGTAACAGTATGTTTGTTTCTCGATATTACCTGCGTAACATTTATTTTATTCTTAATAAAATATTTGCCAAAATGATTTGCCAAATTTCCAGAACCAAGTAAAACTATCTTCTGAATATCCATACTACTTTCTTCTGTTGTATGAACCGATGGCAAGACCTAAAACCATCATTAGGCTTCCCAACCAAACTAACCTAATTCCCGGAAATACAATAATCTCCATAACCAGATAATCCGTTCGTTGCGCATTTTCGGCAATTTGAATTGGAAATTGATCCGGCAACTTCAACGCAGTATACTCAAATGCCATCTCTCCTGTTTCTGGATTAATATTTTTAAAGGCAAGCTGAACTTCTCTAGAATAATTAACATAAGGTATATCACTTTCAAATCGATCCCTAATGAAATATATAGGTTCAACTATCCATTCTTTATCATTCTTACTGATCTCCACACGTGCAGATAGAGATATATCCCCTTCTTCCTTATCATAACGCTTTGACTTTGGATTCTTATCAAAGCCAATTAATTTAAAAACTGTCCCATCACTTGAAGTATAAACTTCGTCCGCCTTCAATTCAAACAGTTCCGGCTTTATTGCAGAATTTAGCTTTGAAATTAATAAGGATATGGAGTCAGAAACAATTGCTTTCACTCCGTTCTTGTCAAATTTGTCAGAAAACTTAAAAGCCTGATTGGATTGAAATACAATACTCGGGTTTAATTCTCCATGAATTGAATCATCTATTGAACCGGTTTCTATTCTGAATGATAGTCCAAAATCATCTTCAGACATATCCAGTCTATTTTCTTTATAATCTTTGTTGATTCCCTTTAGAACAAAATAATTGCTCTCAGTAAAAACAGTATCATTAAGCCTTAAATTATAACTTTTATATTGTAGACTATCTTCTGCTTTCTTTGCATTTTCTGCATCCATCTGTACAGTTGGAATCTGAGCTATTAAAGTAAAAAGGTCTCTATTCCAGTAATGCACAATATAAGGATTTGCAGATGCTACTTTTGTAAGTTTATTATCATACTGTACATCCGGATATATTGCAAACTTCTCATTTTTATTGCCTTCAGATTCAACATTAATGGTATAATTTCTAAACCTACCTTCCAAGGTATCGTGGGTATAATTTAACCAATATCCATCGGCAAATTTTTTTTCATTTTTAAATAATAAGAAATGACGATTAACGGCTTCAGGCGCATCATTTAATAAAATATCTTCCTGAAAAAATTTATCCGGAACAATATTCTTCCTATTCAATCCGGTAAAAATTACACCTAATAACAATATTCCAAATCCTGTATGTGAAATTATTGCTGATTTCATTTTGGAATTTGCTTTCAAATTGCTTAGGATATAATAAGTATTTGAGATTATTGCAAACAAGGCTGAGAATGTAAGCAAATAAATCGCAGAATTTTTTCTATCAACAAACTGCGTTACAACTATGCACAAAATTAGCGTAATAAAAAGTAGAATCACTATTTGTTTAAAAAACAATTTTGGCAAACCCTTTAAATTTTTGCCCATATATCTCAAGTATAAACCAAATCCGGAAAGCAATGCAACAATTATTGCGATCCAAATTTGAAATCGGTTGTGATGACTAATTACATCAACCGGGGCACTCCGATGCAAATGCTTCCAGTCTAATGAGAAAAGCCCAGCAATAAAATCGAGCAGCTTATTGTAAACCGGTATGCTTGTTGTAAAACTGATTAATACTGCACTAAACAGTAGTATCAGACTACCAATAAACATCCAGAATTCACGAGAATCCATACTTTCTTCATGGTCTAATACCGGTATTTCTTTTCTTGATCTTATTAGAAAAAATATTGGAATAATAAGAATCAGAAAAATAAATCCAACCAATTGCCAACCCAAACCGAGACCTGTAAATGCATGTACACTTGTGTCGCCCAATACTCCACTTCTAGTAAGATAGGTTGAATAAATTACTAGAGCAAATGATAAAAAATAAAACAAAAAAGTTGCTTTTACCGAATATCCTGTTGATTGCGCAATCAGATGGCTATGAATACCGGCAATAAGAACCAGCCAGGGAACCAAAGACATATTTTCTACAGGATCCCAGGCCCAATATCCTCCAAATGACAAGGCTTCATATGCCCATATACCACCCATAAGGATACCAAGACAAAGAAATGATGCGGAGAATAAACTCCATTTAAGACAAGGCTTTAGCCATTCCGTGTATTTTCTGGTGATAAGACCTGAAAGTGCATAAGAAAATGGAATTATTGTTGAAGCAAATCCTAAAAACAAAGTTGGCGGATGAATAAGCATCCAATAATTTTGCAACAATGGATTCATCCCATTTCCTTCAATCAATCTGACATAGTCAGGATTTTTAAACAAAGGAATATCCATGGTCTGCCGCAGAAGAAGAAAGGGACTGCTTCCAAGTTTAAACCCGAACACATACACTCCCAAAATCATACTCATCAGAACACCTTGAACAATCATAATTATTCCAATATTCATCCAAGTAAACTGATTGTAATGCCGAATCAACATGATGCAGATCACAATATTCCAGAACATCCATAATAGAAAGGATCCTTCTTGCCCTTCCCAAAAAGCAGACAAAATATATTTCATGGGAAGATCATCGGAAACATGCTCCCAAACATAATGATACTCATAAAAATGATTGCTCATCATAAATAGTATCAATCCGATAATACCCAGCAAACTTAAAGCATGGATGAAGAACCCAATTCTGCTCCATCGATGATACAAATGCAATTCATCACCTTTTTTAAAATATGATTTAATTCCTAGTAGAGCAACATAAAAACTTGATAAAAATCCGGTAAGAACTAAGGCATGACCTAATATTTGAACCCAATAATGTTCACCTAAATACTGAATTCCATCCATTAACTTTGAGATTTGATATAGACCTCTTCTTCTTTATATTTAGATGGACATTTAAGAAGTACATCAGAAGCATAAAATATTTCATCCTTCATTTTTCCTGTGACAACAATCTGTTCTGAAAGTTCAAAATCCTGGGGCTTCGCTGCATTTAGAATTACTTTAATACTTTCGCCAGATTTATCTACAACATAAAATGAAAACTTATTTGGATCCTGAACTGGATTATACTCAAGTTCTTTAGTCTTATCAAGTTGACCAACAATTTTTACAGAATTACCTGTTCTGCGAGCATCAGAGAAATTTGCGTAAGAAGTAATATCCTTTGAAGCAGATATTAACAATACTATACCTCCTACCAAAAAAGCAAGTCCGATTAATACAGATTTTTTCATATAATGCTAATTTTATGTTAATTAGTCGATTTTATCAATAATTCAATCTTTAAAAATTGACACAGCTAATCAAATTCAACTTCCCAATTAATAAATTAATGCAAATTTACAGATAAGCTATGACTTTCAGAGTTCAAAACAGAACAGAACAGTACACTAATATTAGACAAGCTTTTTATCTTCAAATTTGCAAATGCTCCTCTTTAATTACATCCCTTCTTTTTAGATAGAATATTCCGAACTCTTTCAAAATTATAATTTATTGATTTACAGATATTAAGAAATTCCAAGTTGTTGAATTCAAATTAATTACATTTTTTTAGATCAAATGATGGTTTTGATAATTAGCACAACTTATCTTTGCAGCTTAGGGTGTTCTCATAGTGTTATTAAGGGGGGTCGTGAATCGCTCGGTTCACGCCCCTTTTTTGTTGATATCTTTTTCGAATTCATACTTAATCTTACAATTCCTGATAAATAACGAGAACAAATTAAATTTACATTTAATAGTTTATAGTGAATATTTCTTGGATAGGAAATTAATCTTCTTCAAATACATTATTGGCTTATAAATGAATAAACCATATTCGATTACTTTAATTTCAAAAGCTGAGCTTTATATTAATCATATTAATTAAAAATTATACGGGTATTACAATAATTTTAGACCATGCAGATGGATATGAATAATTACTTTGGTTGAAAAAAATAGATTAGCTTAATTATTCAAAATCTGATCTGCAGCTTCTTCCCCACTATTAATTGCTCCTTCCATAAATCCTTGCCAATCTGCCAGATGTTCTCCGGCAAAATAAATATTCTGAAATGACTGTTTCAAGGTCGGCATAAGCTCAAACCATTGATTCTTACCATAGAATGCATAAGCTCCACCGGAATACTTTTCTTGACCCCAATAATATTGAAGATCCTCAAGGACAAACTTACGGACATCTCCAAAAGCCGGTTTTAGTGCTTCTAAAATAATATCTCTTCGTTGCGCTGAATTTACAGAAGCAAGAACGTCAGCCTTTTCACCTATTGCATAACACATCAGAACTCCTTGTTTGCCTTTTTGATTTTTTGTACCATGATAGAAATAATGTGCCGGCGTATCTGTAATCATATCAAAATCTTCTCGTTTCCAAAATCTTTCAGAAAAAACTATGGGAAATTTCCCGATTCTAGAATACTGCAATTCATTCAATGCTTCAATCATCTTGCCTGGTAAGTAAGGATTCCAATTTAGTTTTAAAATTGAAAGTGTCGGAATCGCACAGATAACCCGATCAGCTGTTAAATATTTTCCATTATTACAAATTACAGTAACGGATTCAACATCTTGGTTTATAGACACAACATGATGATTCAAACTGATATTTTCAACCCCAATCTTTGAAATCATTTTAGCAGCGAGCATTGAGTTTCCGCCGGATATTTTAAAATCCATCTCATTTTTTTCACTGCTTTCAGCGTACTCTGCAAACGCAGCATATCCTGATGTATGCCTGATACTTTCTCCAAAATCAGTAGAATCGATAAGTTCTCTCATCCATAAATCGAGTTCCGAAAATCCTTTATTTGACAGCAATCTCCACCAATCAGTTTTATCCAGCTTCATCCTTTCACTTTGAGACATGGACTCCCAAAGTGAAGTTTTTTCTGCCCAGAATTTATCCATTTGCGGGCTAAATGACCATTCTTTATTTTTTTTATATTCTCCTGCCAACAAAAGATCAGTTTCAAACTGATTGTTGTCCAATTTTAATCCAAATTCCCTGCACATTGAAATAATACGTTCATGAGAACTTCCAACCCATTCAGCACCTAATTCAATAACCTGACCATCGGCTTTATTGGGTTGATGTGAAAAAACACGTCCACCAATTCTGTTTCGAGATTCTAAAATAGTAACTTTAATATCATTTTCTTTTAACTTCATTCCGGCAGCTAGTCCGGCGAAACCGGCCCCGATAATAATTACGGATTTAGCTTTTCCAGTAGATCTCCTTAATGAAGGGGTATTTCGGGCATTTAAAATTGTAACAGAACCCAACAATGTTCCTTTCTTTATAAAATCTCTCCTTTTCATTTCTTCGAAGCTATTGTCTACAAATATACAAAGTAAAATTATTCAAGCCGATCCCTTCAATATCAAATTGAGAAATTACCAACTCATCAGAAAAATATTAGTCTTTCAGTCAATTATATTATTAAAAGCAAAATAATTTTCTATCTTGTGATGAAATATTTCAAATTATTCTATAAGCCATAATGCAATTGCTCAAGTTCATAATCGATACAAAAAAAAATTTAAGTATTGCTATAACAATAGTAATTCTTATCCAAAATTTTACTTCAGTTGCTTATTCAAAAAACTATTACTTCTCCCAGAGCATTGGAAATGACAATTGGAGCGGAACCATAGCCTTCCCAAATGCAAACAATACCGATGGCCCTAAACAAAGCCTCAACGCTTTTAATCAATTAATCAATTCTGTTTCACAACCTGGAGACAGCTTTCTGTTAAGGAGAAATGATTTATGGAATGGAAATATAGGTTTGATACTTTCTTCAGTACAAGGAACTTCTCTTTCTGCAATTGTTATCGGATCCTATGACAAGGGTATGATTCCGGTTATATCTAAAAACTCAAGCGGCGAAGTGATTCTATGTCGTGGCTCTAACAATAAATCTGCATCGTACCTAATTATTCAGGATCTTCAATTAACAACTTTTACAACCTTCTCGAATGCGCCTAATGGCGTAATAATAAATGAAGCATTTTATCCTGTCTTTCCGCATCATATTACATTGAGAAGATTAAATATTACTAATTGTAAAAATGGAATGATCCTTTATCAAAGAAATATTATAGTGGATTCATGCATGCTATTTAATAATGGAAATCAAAACAACGGGCAAGGAATTTTTGCAAGTGTAACAAACCTCCAAATAAAAAATTGCAAACTGGACAGTAATGGATGTGGCTCAGGATTCGTACATTCTGTATATATTTCAAAGTCTGACACTGTATTAATCGAAGGAAATGAAATCACCAGAGCCGATGATGGATTAAAACTTCGAAATTCTAAAAATCTATTGATTCGGAAAAATTTTATACATCAGACATATATTCACACCCTTCATGCAGGTGGAGATTCTGAAGGAGGTCTTCAAAACATGATTATAGAGTCGAATCGAATTACAAATGCACCACAAGGAATTGAACTAAAGTCAGAAAGTGGAATCCAAACATCACCCACAGAAAATGTAGTTATTAGAAACAATATTGTGAATGCTCCAATAACATTATCTAATACATCTCCATTAAGTAAAATCAGTATATTCAACAACTTAGTCTTTAATATGGGTGAAAATGTATCGCTACTCAATATAATTCGGTCAGAAATTCAAGATCTTCAGATAAAAAATAATATATTCTTTCAAGTATTAAATACTTACAATCAAGCGCTATTATATTTTACTACCCCAAGTGCACTTTTGAAAACGGAGTTAAATGCTAATTTATATCACAACGAAGCAACTAGCAAAAACCAAATTCAAATTGGAACAACGATTTTCCGGAGTATAGAACAGTTCAGAAATGCAAATCCAAATTTAGAAAAAAATGGATTGGAAGGCAATCCGAATTTTACTGATCTTATTGATTTCAAATTAAACCCTCAAAGTCGAAATTGTATCGACAAAGGAGAGAATTTGGAGACTCTAGTAACAGAAGATATTACAGGTCTTAAAAGACCATTAGATGGTGATCAGGATGGAACTTCCTCTTGGGATATCGGCCCTTACGAATATGATATACTAAACAACGCTGAGCCCTCAAAAGAAAAAGATCTTCTTTGTAACATATTTCCTAATCCGGCTTCAGAAATTACAAAAATACATTGCAAAGAATTCGAGATACTTAAAACAAGTATTTACAATTTATCCGGCGATTGTCTAGTCGAGCAATTTGGCAGTGAATCTATATCCGTACATTCCCTAACAAATGGTTTATATCTTTTTAAAATTCAAACTATAAATGATGAGTTTAACTATTATAAAATAGTAGTTCATCATTAATATTTTTTCATAAGTTCAATATTTCCATAATAAATGTCATAGGAGTTTATACTTTCTTAAATTTGGCTTAGAAGGCAGATTACAAATAAGAATTCACCCTGTAATATTCAAATCTATAATGGTAGATTTCGAATAATTTTCTCGTTTTACCTAGAAAAATCATGGATTGGAAATCAGGAGTTAAGATCTACATAGAAAGAATTAGTACCTGCCTCAATAAATTTATACTATTTTTGAAGTATTATTCACTAATAGTAGATTCAAATATAATCTTAACTTATCATGCATAAATTGTTTAAACTCACCAGTATCCTTGTTAGTATTTTACTAGTGACATCTTGCAATCCTAAATATTATTCTCCAAACACCCAAAATGTACCTATGATTTCAAAAAAAGGAGAAACCAATTTAAGCCTTTCAGGCAATTCCAATCAAGTAGAGTTTCAGGGAGCGTATGGCTTAAGCAATACAATAGCTATCAAAGCGAATGGAGGACTATTTATTCCCAAAGAACTTGATAATGGAAATAGAGGATCTGGAAAATTTATTGAAATTGGCGGAGGATATTTTAAGGCTATTAAAGAACATTGGGTTTTTGAAACCTATGTTATTTTGGGAATTGGTAGCTTTGAAAATCATCTGCCTTCCACTGTTTCAAATAATCCTTCAACGAAGGGTGATATTTCTGCTCAAATTTTTCGAATGGGAATTCAACCCGATTTTGGTTACAAGTCAAAACATTTTACTGCTACTCTTTCTTCCAGAATTGTTAATCTGAGCTACTCCAATATAAAAGGAGACCTAATCTTTGAAAATATTTCTCAAACTAATTATTTAAAAGATAATTCTTCACTTTTTCTAATAGAACCGGCATTAACTCTTAGAGGAGGACTTGAAAAAGTTAAACTACAATTACAGTATGGTTATAGCCTGAATCTTTCAGAATCAGATTTCAAGCAAGATAAAACTTTCTTCACATTAGGTCTCAATTTTAATTTTCAGTGATATATTAAACAAATTATAGAGACCAACCAATGTCTCAAATTTTAAAATTCAAATATGCAAATTTTAAATATGTATTGAAATTTTGCGAAGAAAAAACATACATTAAAACTGTCACAGTCCTATGTTTGATTCAGCAAATATTAAAAAATTGAATCGATAAAATTCTATAGCCAATCCAAATAATCTTCAATTTTGAAGCTACTTTATCTCCTGATCAATTCTAATATTTACATTTCACTTGCTGCTGTATTACTTACCATCACGACTCAAATTCAACTAAAACTTCAACCTCATTTACATCCCTATTTGTTCCTAATCTTTTTTGCAACCCTATTTGAATATAACCTTCATAGACTAATAACCATATTAACCTCTAAAGAATCACTGAATACTCCTAAGCATCAATGGGTGAAAAACAACTTGAAGCTTTTTTATTTCATTGTATTTCTATCAGTTACCGGATTTCTATTTACAGTGATTTTGGCAAGGAAAATTGTTTTATTCACCTTAGCACCGATTGCAATTTTAACCTTATTCTACTCTACTCCGATCTCGATTGACACAAAGAAATTATTTCGATTTCGTGAGATCCCATATTTAAAAATATTTTTAATTGCGATGGTTTGGTCTGCATCAACAATACTATTACCTGTACTTCACAATGGTGGAAATTTAAATATAGGACATCTCACAGTTATGCTCATTGAACGCTTTCTTTTTATATTTGCCATAACCATTCCATTTGATATCAGAGATATGAGTGAAGACAATAAACATGATTTAAAAACTATTCCATTATTACTTGGAAAAAACAAATCAATTTCTATAGCAACTTTAGCAATGATCTTATTTTGGCTTATTACAACTGTTCATTATTTTATAACAAGTCAGCTATACTTAATTTTAGCTTTTACTGCTTCAGCAGCAATAACTATAGCAATAATTAGGCTTGAGAAATTTCAAAAATCATCAATTTATCATTATGGAATATTAGATGGAACAATGACATTACAGGGAATATTAGTATTAATCTCATATGCAATAGATGCTTCAATCAATCAGTAAATGAAACATATACTATTTCGGCTTAGGTGCAATCAATCATTTTGCCAATTCTATACAATTAATAAATATAAAAGACGACTTGTATTCAGCTAAAGACTTTCCAGCCTTGTATTTTAAACAGAAAGATATAATACATTTGGAACAACAATATAAACTATATAAAAGATATGAATCTCCCAATAACGGATCATCAACATACTTATGACGAACAAGGTAACATGATTTGCTGTAGCCTGGAACAAAGAATATATAGTAATACGGAAAAAGTTCAATCATTTAACTCAAGTAAGACTCCCCATTCGCATACCACAATCGAGAACAAGTCTCAATTCATCAAACTTTTTATACCCAGTATTATTTCTTTTCTATTACTAATTACGGCAGTAATTTTTGATAAATACTACACTCCAATATGGTTCAAAGAATGGGTTCGATGCTTTTGGTATATCCTTTCGTATTTACCGGTTGGATTTCCGGTTCTGAAAGAAGCTGTTATGAGTATCAAAAACAAAGAAATTTTTTCAGAATTTCTATTAATGGGAATTGCGACGATTGGAGCTTTTGCGATTGGTGAATTTTCTGAAGCCGTTGCCGTCATGCTCTTTTATTCGGTCGGAGAAATATTTCAAACAATTGCTGTTTCACGAGCAAAATCAAATATAAAATCACTGCTTGATCAGCGACCTGATGAAGTTTTAGTAATGAGAGATAATAAACTTCATAAAACTCATGCCAAAAATGTAAATATTGGCGAGATCATCCAACTAAAACCCGGTGAAAAATTAGCACTGGATGGATTGCTTGTATCAGACAAATCTTCCTTCAACAGTTCTTCTCTTACAGGAGAAAGCAACCCAGATACAAAACACCAAGGTGATACGGTACTTGCAGGCATGATTAATTTAAATACTACAAGTTTAATTCAAACTACTTCTTCTTATGCCGATAGCAAGTTAAGTAAAATATTAGACTTGATTCAAAATGCAAGTAAACAGAAGGCTCCTACAGAGTTGTTTATCCGTAAATTTGCTAGAATTTATACACCTGTCGTTGTAATTCTCGCCATTTTAATTTGTTTAGTTCCATATTTGATCCTTCAAGAATATGAACTAAGTAACTGGCTTTACCGCGCCTTGGTTTTTTTAGTTATCTCCTGTCCCTGCGCATTAGTAATTAGCATTCCACTTGGATACTTCGGTGGAATAGGTGCAGCCAGCAAGAAAGGTATATTATTCAAAGGAAGTAACTTTTTGGATACTATTTCCGAAGTACAAGATGTGGTATTGGATAAAACAGGAACAATGACAGAAGGAATCTTCAAAGTCCAGGAAATAATATTTGAACAAGAATTTAACCAGAAAGAAATATTAAAATTAACAAGCGTACTTGAAAGTCACAGCACCCACCCTGCAGCAACGGCTATAATACAATATGTCGGCCCCCTGGAAGAAAATATTATTTTTGATAAAGTTGAAGAAATTCCCGGCTTTGGTTTGATTGGGTTTAAAAATGGAAAAGAACTATTGGTTGGAAATTTTAAATTACTTGAACGATTTAATATTTCTCACCCTATTGATACGCTTAGTATCTCATCAACTTTAGTTGCCATTGCATTTGATAAAAAATTTGTAGGATATATCCTAATTTCTGATTCCATCAAAGTAAATGCTAAAGAAACCATACAGCTTTTAAAAAAGGCTGATGTTGGTGTAACCATGTTAAGCGGCGACAAGAGTTCTATAGTTAAATCTATAGCTGATTCACTAGGAATAATAAGCGCTTTTGGAGATTTATTGCCGATTGACAAGGTTAATAAGTTAAAAGAATTAAAAAATTACAATAGAATTGTCGCCTTTGTTGGAGATGGCTTCAACGATGCACCTTCGCTCGCTATGAGCAACGTAGGAATTGCGATGGGTGGCCTAGGAAGCGATGTTGCAATTGAAACTGCAGATGTTGTCATTCAAGACGACAACCCAATAAAAATTCCTATGGCCATTAATATTGGTAAACAAACTAAAAGAATAGTCTGGCAAAATATCGCTCTTGCATTTACTATAAAATTTATTGTCATCCTTCTTGGAGCTGGAGGAATTGCTACCATGTGGGAAGCAGTTTTTGCTGATGTTGGAGTTGCCTTGCTCGCAATTGTAAACTCCATTCGAATCCAGAAAATGAACTTTTAACAACTCTTATCTATTCCCTAAGATGTCAAGACATCATCAGCAATTCCAATCTTCTCTAAGGATTTTAAGTTGTATTAACCAACTTTTATTTAGAGAATTACAAGTAAAATAAAAATACTTTATACTTAAATCATTGGCTTAGTATAAAAGCTTTAATTACTCAATATTTTTCCCTAACATACTCTAGTGCGTTAGACATCCCTAGATTTCCCAACCTAAAGCTAGTTAGGAATTTATTATTTTTAGAGGATTCAGATTCTAATTTACAAAAAAAAGGTAGCTTGATTTTTTGAATATACAATGAAGGAATTTGAAACCTTTGACTTTGGCTATCTATCCTAAAAGCAAATTTATTCTTCAATGGCATTACTTGAGTATTTGCCATCGTAATTGATATCACATACAGTAAAAGAATACCAACAAATTTCATCTATAAAGGCTTTTCACTAATTACAAATCCAATTTACCAAACTAGCTCCAAAGACAAGCCACATGATTCCTTTGATTAAGAAAAATAAAAACCCAACTATCCCTAACTTCTTTAACCAACTCTTTAAATTTTCATTCATGTCTATAAATAACTCTAAGTCTGAATTACACCAACAGAAAAAGAATTAACAGGCGATTGATTAGCAAGTTCAATACCTATTGATAAGTATTTTCTGGTATCGCGAGGATCAATAATATCATCAACCCATAATCTTGCTGCGGCATAATAAGGTGTCGTCTGTTTCTCATAACGCTGATTTATTGTATCGAAAAGTTCTTTCTCTTCATTTTCATTAGGTTCAAGTCCTTTTGATTTCAAGGCTGCAAGCTGAATTTGTGTTAGTACTTTTGCGGCTTGAAGCCCCCCCATTACCGCGATTTTTGCGGTTGGCCAGGCAAAAATCAATCTTGGATCATATGCCTTACCACACATTGCATAATTACCGGCACCGTAAGAATTACCTATAATAATTGTAAATTTTGGAACCGTTGAATTGGATACGGCATTTACCAATTTTGCACCATCTTTTATAATTCCACCATGTTCAGATCGGGTCCCAACCATAAATCCTGTAACATCCTGAACAAAAACCAAAGGAATCTTTTTTTGGTTACAATTCATTACGAATCTTGCAGCCTTATCTGCAGAATCCGAATAGATAACACCACCCAATTGCATTTCTCCTTTTCCTGATTTATGAACTTTTCGATCATTAGCTACGATTCCAACCGCCCAGCCATTAATTCTTGCATAAGCACAAATTATTGTTTTCCCATAGTGTTCTTTGTATTCCGTTAACTCAGAGTTATCAACAATACATTTGAGAATGTCATGCATAGAGTATGGCTTTGCAGTCGCTGAAGGAAATCTTCTAATTATCTCATTCACACCAAACTTTGGTTCGATCGATTCTACTCTATCAAAACCGGAATTCAAGGAAGATCCAAACTTATCTACCAATTTACGAATTGTTGCAATACATGATTCATCATTGGGTTCCTTATAATCAGTAACTCCCGATATTTCACAATGAGTCTTCGAACCACCAAGACTTTCATTGTCCGTTTCTTCACCAATTGCTGCTTTAACCAAGTAGGGTCCTGCTAAAAAAATTGATCCAGTTCCATCCACAATCAATGCCTCATCACTCATTATTGGGAGATAAGCACCACCGGCTACACAAGCCCCCATTATCGCCGCAATTTGAGGAATTCCTTTACTAGAAATGACGGCATTATTTCGAAACATTCTTCCGAAATGTTCTTTATCCGGAAATATTTCATCTTGTAAAGGAAGATATACTCCTGCACTATCTACTAGATAAATTAAAGGGATCCTGTTTTCTATGGCAATTTCCTGAGCTCTCAAGTTCTTCTTAGCTGTAATTGGAAACCACGCTCCAGCCTTAACTGTAGCATCATTAGCAATGATTAAACACCATCTTTTGCTAACCTTAGCAATTACAACAATAACTCCTCCAGCCGGACATCCTCCATGGTCAGAATACATCTCGTATCCTGCAAACGACGAAATCTCAATCTGTTCAGAATCTTTGTCAACTAATAATTCTATTCTCTCTCGTGCGGTTAACTTCCCCAGAGATTTGTGTGATTCAATTTTTTTTATTCCTCCACCAAGCTTAATTTTCTCCTTTTCCTTTAAATATTTTGAAATCAGCAACTTAAAGTTGTCTTCATTCTGATTATACTCTAACTCCTGCTCCGTCATTATTTCTTCTATTTAAAAAAACTGTATGGATAATAGCCCGTATATTGTTCATAGATACCATTAAATAATACCTTGGATTCGGCTTTTTCAATCGCATCAATTAACTCATTTACATTACCAATAGGCTTGTTATTGACCGTCGTAATAATGTAATCTGGTGCCATATTTGTTTTTGCAATTACACTGTTTCTATGAATATTAATAACCTTTACTCCCTTTACTTTTAACATCTGATTTTCTGCTTCACTAAGATCTCTTACTTCAAATCCATACTTCATTAAAACAGGGTCTTTACGAGTTGCAATTAGTTCGGTTGAATTAATCTGATTTTTAAGAATTGCTTTGGTTTTTAACTCCTTTTTATCCCTCCAAAATCCAACCGCTATTTCCATCCCTGGTCTCATAGTACCAATGATCTCCTGCAGTTCTGAAACATTATTTACAATGTTGCTATTAATACTTAAGATTATATCTTCAGCTTTCAATCCTGCAATGTCTGCAGCTCCATCTTTTGAAGTGTTGGAAATAAAGACACCAGCAACTCTTGTCAATCCGTAATACTTTGATTTCTGATCATCAACATTTTCAATGGTTACTCCTAACAATCCTCTTTGTACGGTTCCAAAATCTTTAAGATCAGTAATTACTTTTTTTACAAGGTTAGCAGGAACTGAAAATGAATACCCTTCGTACCTTCCAGTATAGGTCATTATGGCGGTATTGATTCCTATCAGCTCTCCTGAAGTATTGACAAGCGCTCCCCCACTGTTGCCAGGGTTAACAGCTGCATCTGTTTGTATAAAAGATTCAATTCTGTATTGTTGCGTATTGAGAATATTAATATTTCTTGCTTTTGCAGAGATAATTCCAGCCGTGACTGTAGATTGAAGTTTAAATGGATTCCCTACTGCAAGAACCCATTCACCGACATTTGATGAATCAGAATCCCCAAATTCTAAGTAAGGCAATCCGCTATCTTCTATTTTAATTAAAGCTAGATCAGTATTCGCATCATTGCCAATTATTCTAGCTGAGTATTCTCTGTTATCATTCAGTAATACTTTTAAATTTGTTGCCTTTTCAATTACATGGTTGTTGGTTACTATATAACCATCCGGAGAAATAATTACACCTGATCCCGTAGAAAATGCTTTCTCTGCAAAAAAACTTTTACTATCTTCAATTCCCTGCCCTTCAATATAAACTACAGCCGGTGTAGAAATTTTCGAAGCAAAAACCAAGTCAGGGACATACTGACCTGTCTTAAGTGAATTTTCTAAAGATGTTTTTCTTTCAAAATTCTGATTGTTTGAAATTTGATTTTTAATGCTTCTAATAGCAAGTTCAATTGATTTTGTATTATAATGATGGTAAACGGCAATACTCATTGATGCACTAATAATAGCTATTAAACTCATTATCAAAATATTACGCCAATTCATAGATCTTACATATTATTAAATTATTTAATATCAAATATTGTGCCTATTTCAATACTATATACAGAACATCATAATAACAATTGTGATTATCGAATAAGATTTAAGCTTCTCTTAATAATTGTTTCTTTTCTTGCTCCGCAGACCTCGAGAACACCTCTAATCACAACAAAGTAAGTATCCGGCGAACATGATTCCTTTTTATAAGTTCCATTCCATGATCCAGAGGGATCATTCGTTTCAAAAACTATCTGACCCCAACGATTGAATATTTGTAGTCTGTATGTTCCCTTTTCAAATTTTACCATTGCGGAATCATACAATAATCTATATTCATTATTGGTAGTCTCATCGGGGGTAAAAACATTTGGTACCATTAAGGTAGTATCTGCCCTACTTTGAAATTGCTCTGCTTTTATTCTAATGGTGTCTATCCCACATCCGTTCTTATTAATAATTCTAAGATCATATTGCCCACTTCGATCTATACTTATAGTTTGGTTCTGAGGTTCTATTAAAGTACCATTCTCGTACCATTCCCACCTGATTAAACTAAATGGGAAGTTAGTATTAGATTGATAAACTGATCTTGCATCGAGAATGGTATCCCGACAAAAATTTACAATTCCTTCTTCATTGTCAAAAGCAGGCAAAGTCGGCTTCTCATAAACCGTTACAAGTGTATCTCTAAAACAATTCGAATTCGATCCATTGCGATCATAAATTCTTATATGATAGGTCTTGGGAGCAAGATTTGAAAATTTTCTAACTGTATCAGCATTACTTCCATCAATCACAATAGTAAACGGGCCATTACCTGTAACTCCTAAAATTTCTATAGATCCGTTTCCAATATCGGTACAGGATGAATCCACTATAATCTGACCAATATTTATATGAGTAAATGGATTAATATAGAATGACTTCCTGGCAATGCAACCATTTTTATAATATACAATATAATAATGAAGCATCTCAGAAGTAAAGTTAACTTCACGACCCTGATTATTAAGTAATATTTTTCTGTTTAAATTATCATACCATTCAATAGAGTCAATTTTTGAAAAGTCATCAACTTTATAAAAAATATTTCGATTTTCACAATCAAACCACAATACATCAGGCAGATTTAAAAATGGTGCAGCAGTATCAATATTTATTATAACTGTATCAGCTACAATGCAGTTAGGATTTGGTGTATTGATTACTGCAGAATAAACACCTGGAATAGTAATCAGCAATGGATTGCGCCGTTGATTGCCTAAATTAACACCCGGCCCTGACCACTTTAAATCAAATGTACTCTTTATATTGCTCAGCTGAGCAAGTAATTGCAAGGAGTCCTGATGGCAATTTAAGGTAAATTCTGGACCCAACTCTATGGTAGGTCTTACTAAATTCTCAAATACTGTTACAGTATCCACTCCGGAGCAATTATTTCTTTTATCCGTGATGCTAATTATATAAGCACCCGGCTTATCGACAGTTGGTGTTAAAAGGGTGGAATTGTTGCTAATCCCTGGACCAATCCATTCAATGATAGAGTTTACCAAGGGTATGTTGACTGAACCATTTAGAATTACTTTTTCCAATTCACAGGTAATACTTCTGTCCGGACCTGCATTTACAAATGGCCTTCCGCCTGTATCCTCAATTATAATAGAATCAAAGTCATTGCAGTGGGTTGTTGAATCATAGATATATAAATAATATTTACCAACTTTATTTACGACTATAGTATCCGTCCCAGAACCAATAAGTCCTTTAGGTCCTGACCAGGTATAAATTAATCGATCGCCTGTACTCAATACTCCGGATATAGTTACCGAGTCAATATTACAACCCAGATCTGAAGATTTATTCAACACAACATTTGCAACAGAGTCAGGAAGACTTACAATTATTTGAGCAGTATCAGAACATAAAGAAATCTTATGTCGGACAATTAAATTATAGATTCCAGGCTTATTAACAAACACTCTCTGATTATGACTATTCGAAGAATCAATTCCGGGCCCAGACCAGTTGAGTTCTACGGTCTGTCCGTAACTTGTTGTAAATCCTCCGAGAGTGACAAAAAGGGAATCACAATAGATTAATCGATCCGGACCTCCATCAGCAATCACTCTCGTCAAATCAGATTGAACAATAACTGTATCAAAGGAAATACAATTATTATTTAAATCTTTAACATTTAGTATATATATACCCTGAAGATTTACTTCTGGATTAATATCATTTCGATTAGAACCATTGATTCCTGATCCTGTCCATTGAAAGTTAAAGCCAGCACCATATTGGGATGAATCTCCTTTCAAGATTACACTTGGTGATAAACAATTGATCATTGCATCGTTTCCAGCATTTGCAATTGGCTTTATTGTATCTGCTATTACTTCTACAGTATCAGACCCTATACATCTGCTAAAAGAATCTGCAACAACAAATACGTATTTCCCGGCAATGGACACCGTAATATTCAGGGAGTCTTTTTGCGATCCTACCACACCGGGACCTTCCCAGGAAAAAACTCTGTTGATCCCTAAATCTGCATCTACAGGACTCAATCTTACCTCGCGGTTAAAGCAAGTAATTCTCTTATCAGGACCTGCATTTGGTTTAGGCGCATTAAAGACTCTAATCAGAAACTGAGACTCCGAAATACATCCATCTGTGTTCACAACCCGAACAAAATTTACTTCATCATCAACCGGACAAACTCTTATATCATTAGTAGAATCTTTACTATTCCAGATTACCAGATTAAGGGAATCGGTAGTAACTCTTAGTGTTGTACATTCTCCTCGACATAGTAAAGCTTTGTCCGTACTTATTGTGATTTTTGGAAGCTCTGATAATCGCATTACGATAGAATCTACAGCCTCACAGTTCTGATCATCTGTTACTGTTAAAAATACAGTCCCAGGAGCAAAAATATTAGTTGATCGTGCTATATCTCCATTACTCCATTTGTAAGACTTAAAGGAATTATTGGCATCCAGCCTGGCAAATCCACCACTACAGACAATGTCATTACCTAAAATCTCTACTTTTGGATTTCCTGAAAAATTAATACAAAGACTATCACAATGAAATGAAGGACCTACTGGTAAAAGCAATGTTGAAAAATTAATTAATGTGCCATTGCAATAACATCGATCCTGATTAATTTTCTTAACTTGAAAAAAAGTAGTTGTATCATAACTCCATTCTTCTAACCATTTTAATTTTATCATTAACGGTTCTGTTATAGGTACTAATTGACCATTCTCGTTTAAATAAATTGCCAGCTTAATATCTTCCGGACCAATATATTTAGCTCCTTTTAAAAATTTAAGAATATAGTTCTTTCCATTTATACTTAGTGATGATGAATCCTGCAAGGGCATCAAATTCTGATCTTGCAACAAGTTCCATCTTCCGCCCAAATGGATTGGAACTACTAATCGAACGGTATCTATCCCTACTGTATCTGTACAGCTATGGCGATCAGAATTCAGACATTTGTTTAAAGGACATTTTGATTCCAGTTGATCGACAATAGTCGTCGAAATAAAATTAAAAAAACTATTAAATCGATTACTCTTAACTCGGTTCAGACTATCCAGTTCTATAAATGCTTCTTGAAAAGTATTCCACTCTAAAGAGTCAGATTCTTTGGAATGTACAAATGATAAATTAATACTGTCCGCAGAACAGTTTAGTGAATCTAAACCATAAACTTGAGGTGCTGCTGTAAACAAATCACACTTTCCCAATAGTTCGATCTTCCAGCTTGGTTTTGGAGGCAGAACACCACTAATGGTTCTAAGATTGCCACAGTTTTCAACAATCGGGCTAGGACAAATTCCGGAAGGATAATAAATGTTTACCTTATAATCAATATCTTTGTTAGAGAAGGAACTGTTTTCAAAAGAAATGATTACTGTATCGGCACTTATGCAACTACCAATATCCACATGATAGATAAAAAAATATTTTCCGCAACCGCCAACTTTAATATTCAAAGTATCTTGAGACAGGCTATCTAATACAACCGGCTTACTTAGGTTATTACAGAAATATGTCCAATGTCCATTTGAAGGTGTTCCAATAAGCAGATATTCAAATCCACAAATCGTAGTATCGTTACCTGCATAAGCACATTGAGCTTCTATTTTTTGATTTAGAAAACAAATAACAGAAAGGCTACAAATAATAAAAATACGAATCGGAAAAAATTTGATCAACATGATGAGTGTAAGAGTTTACAAGGATTTTTACCCCAAATCCGTACAAAAATAAAGACTAGAACTTATACCTAATAATATTACACAGAAAAATATAGCAATTTATAAAATATTGTAAAACAATTACTTAGAATCAAAATTATAGTCGTTACTTAACTCTATTTCTCGATAACCCTGATCGTTGGCTTTAACCGATTTTAAACTGCAGAGATCAGATATTTATTCTTTTTTCCATTTTCTACCACAAGATATTTATTGTTAATAAGCTGATCATTTGTAATTTCATAGTGCACATCTGTTATTTTAATTTTATTAATGCTTATTGCGTTATTTTGTAAAGCATTTCTCACTTCTGATTTAGATTTAAATATAGGGCAAATTTCAGAGAACAAATTGATAAGCCCAATCCTGTTTTTTAAAAGATTGATATCAACTGTAAAACCTGGGATTTCTTTACTTACCGATTGAAAATCAGCCTCATTCATTGACTTTAAAAACTCGACTGTACAATCCTTGTTAAATAATAATTCACTAACTCTTAATACACTATGAAAAGCTTGTAGCCCATGAATCCTTTGTGTCATTTCTGAGGCTAAGATCTGCTTGAGCAACCGGGGATTATCCTTATGATCAATTTCCAATTGAATAATTTCAGCTTTCTCCTTAAATGAAAAATAACGAAACAATTTTGCTAAATCTGCATCATCTGTATTTAACCAAAACTGATAAAACTGGTATGGACTTGTTAGTGCAGGATCCAGCCAAACATTACCTTCTTCTGTCTTTCCAAATTTCTTACCGTCTGACTTGGTTAATAGAGGAGTTGTAATTGCGAATGCTTTTTCACCGGGCAGATTTTTTCCGATATAGTCAATTCCAGAAACGATATTTCCCCATTGATCTGAACCACCCATTTGGAGGCGACAATTGAAATTTTTATAAAGACAATAGTAATCATATCCTTGAATCAACTGATATGAAAACTCTGTGAATGAAATTCCAGTTTCAAGTCTTTTCTTAACTGATTCCTTGGAGAGCATATAATTTACGGTTATACTCTTGCCAACATCCCGCAAGAATTCCAGCGCATTCATGCTTTTATAAAAATCATAGTTATTAACCATAAGTGCGCGTTCCGGTCCTTCTTCAAAGTTTAAAAAATTTTTAAACTGAGTCATTTGTTTTTGAATATTAGTATTCAATTCATCAATTGTTTTCAAGTCTCTCTCCTTGTCCTTCCCTGAAGGATCCCCTATTCTTCCGGTTGCTCCTCCCATAACAACAATTGGTTTATTTCCACATTGTTGAAACAAACTCAATAAGGAAATTTGAACATAATTACCCAAGCCCAAAGAAGGAGCAGTCGGATCAAAACCAATATATCCAGTTGCCATTCCTTGATTCAAATACTCGTCAACTCCTGGAGTTTTATCATGAACCAAATTTCTCCATTCCAACTCATCTAAAAAGCGCTTACCTTGCATCATATTATATTAACATCGGGGTCCGGCAAAGATATAACCCTAAATGAGTAATATAATAATGATTGACGAAATACCTTTGATTTCAACGGATTTTGATCGAGTTATAAAATGAATATCAGTAAATTTTTAGAGAATAGAACATACTACTCATTCCGCAAGTCATCGATTAAGCATATTATCCGTATTGCTATCATTGCAACTGCGCTTTGCACCTCTATTGTCCTCATTGCAAGTTCAATTTTTGAAGGATTTCAAAAACAGATTTCCGAAAAAGTTTTCGGATTCTGGGGGCATATACATATTACCGACATACGAAGTAATAGAAGTATTGAAGCAATACCCATCGAAAATGTAAAATCAATTAAAGAACTTTGTCTCAATTATAAGCCTGAATCAGCAAACAAGAATTATTCACCCATAAGCAATGTAGAAGAATTTACAATCATCCCCGGAATTTTAGGTATTAATAATGAAGTAGATGGACTTTTTTTAAAGGGAATTAAATATGGAAATAACTTTCAGGCTATTTCTCAGTTTCTTAAAGCAGGTCGTACAATTCAATACAACGATAGCAGTTTCTCTCGAGAAATCATTCTATCAGAACAAACGGCCAATAAATTGAAAGTCGAAATTGAATCTGAAATAATTGTTCATTTCTTTCTAAACAACAATCATATACAACGAAAATTACACCTTGTCGGAATATATCGAACCGGACTTGAAGAATATGACAGGAAATTTGCCATTGTAGATCAAAAACTTTTGCAACAAATACTTCATTGGAATGAAGATGAAGTAACAGGATTAGAAGTGTTTGTGAAAAACATAGCAAATGTTGATAAAATCAATGAAGAACTTTATAATGAAGTACTTCCGGAATCGATATATTCAGAAACAATCCGAACTAAGTTTCCATATATTTTCGAATGGCTAACTTTACAAGACATCAACAAATACTTCATTCTTGGAATCATTATTCTCGTTTGCATAATTAATATTTCTACAATTATTCTTATTCTTATTATGTCCCGAACCCCTATGATTGGATTATTGAGTGCCCTGGGTATGAATACCTGGAATCAGCGAAAAATTTTTATTCGGTATGGCATTCGAATTGTTTTAGGAGGAATGCTGATTGGAAACATGATCGGTATCGGACTCTGTATTCTTCAAAAACAATTTAAATTTATAAAACTCAATGAAGCAGATTACTATCTGGATCATGCTCCAATTAGTCTTAATCCAAACTTATTTATTCTTGTTAATCTTGTATTTTTTATTGTAATTGGTTTGAGCTTATTGCTTCCTTCGTATTATGTTTCAAGAATTGATCCTGTAAAGGCAATAAAATTCAGATAATTTAGTTTGAAGATCTTTTATTTTTTTTAATTTTCAGCTACTGTTAAAAATACAGCTTTAAATTATCTTTTATTCTTTCTTCAATTGGAGTCAAATTGAACTTTACAAATTCCTTTCCGGTTAATTTTTCAAAAAGCTCGATATATCTCTTACTTGTCTCCCAGACAAATGTATCTGGTATTTGTGGCATGATATCATTATCTCGTCCTTGAAAGCCAAAGCTCATTAACCATTCTCTTACAAACTCCTTAGAAAGCTGAATCTGAGGTTTAGATTGCTCTAGTCGTTCTCTATACCCTTCTAAGACATAGTAACGCGAGCTGTCCGGAGTATGCACCTCATCCATGAGCATGACCTGACCATTGTACAATCCAAATTCATATTTTGTATCCACAAGAATCAATCCTTTTTCATAAGCCATCCTACTCCCAAGTTCAAACAATGAAAATGCATAGTCATAAATTTCATCCAATATGGATTTCTTTACTATTTGCAGATTAAGTATTTCTTCTCTAGAAATATCCATATCATGTCCTTCCAAAGCTTTAGTAGTTGGCGTAATTATTGGTTGATCAAACTCCTCAGATTCTTTCATTCCGTTTTTCATTCTTACACCACAAATGGATCTTTCACCATTACGGTATTGTCTCCACGCATGACCTGCAAGATATCCTCTAACAACTACCTCAATTGGAATAGGATTACATTTAACTCCAACGCTGACGTTAGGATCAGGTACAGATTGCAACCAAACCGGACATATCTCTTTTGAGGCTTCTAAAAAATACTGAGCAATTTGATTCAAAACCTGCCCTTTGTATGGAATAGGCCTTGGAAGAATATGATCAAATGCAGATATACGATCTGTGCATACTACCAGCAATTGACTATCCATATCATACACATCTCTAACTTTGCCATGATAAACAGATTTTTGATTTTTGAAGATGAAATTCGTATGCCGGATACAATATTCCTCAGGAACTAAATTCATATGGATATATTGAACATCAAATATTTCTTAAAGCATTACGATCTAAAATTATTTCTTTCAGCTCCTTCAATATAGCATACTCATTGGGGAGAACTTTTTTAAATGCATCTTTAATAGCAACATAAGTTCCTTGTGTAACTTCAGGAAGGACATCTTTTACTTTTTCCTTAACTATGTAAAGATCATTTTTCAATAAAGTTCGAATCTTTGGAATATCATGCCAATCTCCTTCTATTGCAATTGCTTTAATCACCTGTCCAAGGTCATCAGTAGAGTTGATTTCTATAGTTGAAATATCATTATTCAAATTATAATTAGTGAGATCCGGACCTTTTAGAATATGATAGGTATTCTCTTGTATGTGGTTATGCACAAGCAGAACCTCTAAACCTTTTTCATGAATCCTATAAACAATAACTCTGAGCTGGTTACGTAAAGTCATAATGCAAATATAAGCATGCCTAATATTTGGAAATCAAAATAATTATACTTTATCCAAAAAGCTCAGACTTAGTAAATCTGTGTAGGTTTGATAATTTTTCTTAATCTCCTGAACGCGTGCTCTTTAAGTTGTCTTGTTCGTTCATGAGACATCCCAATATGAGAAGCAATGTTTTCCAATGATTCTGATCTCTGATTATCTATACCAAAGCTCATTTTTATTATTGTCCTTTCGGTCGGTGAAAGGTGATTCAGTGCATATCTAATTTCATCTTTAACACTCTCATCCATTAAGATGGATTCAGGGCTTTCCTGGTTTTCGTCAATCAATATTTCCAATCTGACTGTCTCCTGATCCATTGAATTAATTGGTTCATCCAAGGAAGAATGTCTTGTGTTACTCGTTAAAATTACTGCCATTTCTTCTTCCGACATATCCATCATATCAGCCATTTCTGCTACTGTGGGCTCTCTCTCATATTGCTGAATAAACTTTTGTTGAGCGGAATTTAATTGGGTTATAATGTTCACCTTATTGTAAGGCAATCGAATCATCCTGCTGTTCTCCACGATTGCCTGAAGAATTGATTGTCTTATCCACCACACAGCATAAGTAATAAACTTGAATCCCTTGGTTTCATCAAACCTTTTAGCGGCTTTTAATAGACCTACATTTCCTTCATTAATTAGATCGTTAAGAGAAAGACCGTTATTCTGATATTGCTTAGCAACAGAAACAACAAATCGCAAATTGCTATTTACCATTTGCTTTAAAGCATTGTCATCACCGGATTTTATTTTTTTTGTAAGACTTACTTCCTCTTCAGGTGTTAGCATTGGAATTCGACCGACTTCGAGAAGATACTTCTCTAAGCCTTCACTCTCACGGGAAGTGATTTTTTGGGAGATCTTTAACTGCCGCATTAAAGAATACAATAATACGAATAGCTAAAAAGTTTCAACTTCTATCAAACTATCTCAAATTTAAGAAAAAATTAAAGTTTGTAAAGCCAGTTCTTAAATGGTTAATGTGCTAATCTCAAAATATGTATTAGCGGTTTATGTGGAAGCCAAAAAGTCAGAAAAGACCTTTATCTGAACTTTTAAGGCTTAACAAACATGAGCAAGCGAATTTTTAAGAAATTTTTGTAAATTATTGATTATCTGAGATTTATATCAATTTCTTTTTTTAAGAATAAAATATTGGTTTGTAAGAAACTGTTCAATAATCGCAAAAAAAAATCCCTCAAAAATTTAATTTTGAGGGATCCTTCAGGTTAATATCAACAATAACAATTTTATATCAAAAATTTAAAACTAAACAGTATTCCAATTTCTAATTATTTTATCCATTATAAGTCAATAAAGTTTATGATATTTCTGGCAATATCTGTTCCCAATTTTCTGCCAGCCTCTATGCTCGTTCTGAAATGAACACCTGAATAAATATCAGATTCTGTAGCCTCTACCGAAAAATCCTGAAATGAATCAAAAGTTCTGGACTTGGTTCTGAGATCAGGTCTTTCAACCTGAGTATTATCTGTAAAAGATTGTCTATACCCAAATTGATTGGACAGTACTTCAGCACCTACTGCATAACATACTGCCTTATCAGAGATCCCTTCAGGTAAAGGCTCTGAAGGAAAGACTGGAATAAAATTTCTGTCAATCAATTGACGGATATAAGTGGATACTCTCAATAAATTCTTGGAGTACAAATACTTATATGAAACTACATATCCATCATGAAGTGCAAATGAAAGTCTGCACATTAAATCCAGAGAATTTGGTAGATCCAATTGATTCTGATGCATCATCTGTAAAGAGAGATAATAAATATGATAGAGAGGCTTAGAACTTATCGCCATATTTCTGCTAAAATATCCTGCATCATCTTTTTGGGTATCTGAAATTGTATTTGTTAAAGTTCTGACTTCAACAGCTTCTGAATAAATGATCGATTTAGACTGATTTGAATACGTTAATTCCTTATTTAACTTGTAATTCAAATTTGATTTAATGATGGGTCTGCAATTACCCCAATAAGGAAGCAAGGGTTTGGGAGAATAATCCGGTGAAGAAGGAATCCATTGTCCCTCACCTTTAGGAGGTATATAAGAACTTGAATACGGATCAAGATAAGCTGTGGAAAATCCATCTTCATCACTATACTTTAATAAAGCAAATGCCAATTGTCTGCCATAAGATTTGGATTGAGAGATAATTAAAGAATCTGAGTTTTTAGAATATTTAATAAACTGATCCAAATACAGTTTTTGAGTTCTGGAGTCAAAATTTGTTGCAGAACCAAATAAATTTTCAAAATAAACCAATGCGGCTTCGTTAGCAACAATTGCCCAATTATACTCTAAGGACAGATCCGGTTCCGGCAGATTAAATTTAAATTCAGAGGAAATGTCTTTTAGACTTTTTTTATTTGGGATTCCCCGATACATAGATTCATGCATCAAAATGGAAAAATTGCTAAGGGCACGAGCCATAATTGGTTCATGATAACCATTTATTTCGGATCCCAAATCCAAACTTAGGTTGTACCAATTTCTGATCAATCCATTGTCAGTTAGATCCAAATTGGGGGAGATAACGGTGGGTTTATCAGGCTGGCAGGCTAAAAATAAAGAGACGACTGCTAGGCCTAAAACCCTTAGGTTCAAGGTTCTACTACATTTCATTGGTTGTGAATTTAATTATTAAAAAAACGTAATCAGCCACAAATATATTATAATTATTTATAATATGTAAATGGCAAACTAATTTTTTCAACTATTTTCTTCACTTCCTATATTTAGTTTGTTTCGTTTTCAGCGATTTTTAAAAGCTTGTCCATAACTTCAGACAATTGCTCTCCGGCTATTTTTTTGGTCAAAATACGTTTATCCTTATCCAAAACATACACCTGAGGAGTACTTTTAACATCATAAAGGTACTTATAATTTGATAATCCCTTAGGATCAGAAGTATTAATCCAGGATCCAAGACTAAAGTCCTTATGCTCCCAGCAGGATTTCTCATCTTGACCCGACTTATTGCATACTGCAAATATCTCTACACCCTTAGACTTGTATTTTTGATAAAAGTCAATGAAATAAGGCATTGATTTCTTACAGTGACTGCAATCCGGTGCCCATATAAGCAAGACTGTATAATTGGCTTTAACTGAATGTAATGTTATCGGTGTCGAGTCCTGTCTAAAAACAACAAAGTCCGGTGCAATTTTATCAATCAACAAGGGTTTTAAAGCTTTTGCATCTCTGATGATCTTTGCTTTGGACTCTTCATCAATCCAAGGTGCTCTCCCTTTGGAATAGTAATTTTCAACTAGATGAACATACACCCCGTCCATACCAACATATTTACTATTAGCTGCATCGGTCAGCTGCGTAGATAATAAATATTTAAAAACTTCATTAGAACTTCCGCAACGGGTCAATATTTCATCCAATTCCTTACTAATGGAATCGGGATGAAGCATAACCAAATTACTAAAATATTTTTCAATCTTACCCTGAAAGAATGGCAATCGAACAGTTCGATTATCCGTAAAGTCGGTATTGTCGAAATAATGAGCTTTATAATAACGATAATTTTTATCCCGAACTTCTTCTTGAGATCCAGTAAAGACTGGCATTTCAACATCCTTTGTGGAGCGAATCAACAAGCTCAACAATGAATTACCTTCATCTTTTATTAGCTTATTCTGATAATCATTAACAGTCTTGTCAATCTGATTTAATTGTTCTTCACTTTTTTTGCGGAAGATTGAATCAACGGATGATTGATATTTTTTACCTATAGAATCTGCAACAGCCCTCTCTTTTGAAACGAAGCTAATATAATCAAAGAACCTTGTATTTATCTTTGAATTTTTAAACTTGGCAAATTTAATAAGATCACTGATATGAGTCTCCAGACTAAAATCCTGGTGGTCTTTCTCAATCAATATTTGTAGAAAATTATGGTCAGGCTTTGTAACCAACAGATACATACCTTCTTCCAGTAAGCTATCACCCTTAAACACAAATTCATCGTTCTTTCGGAAAGCGGTATCCTTAATATATTGACTGCCCCCATAGTGGTAACCCAGCATCAGGGTATCATTCTTATAGCCTGAGATCTTAACTTTGATACGATAAGACTGAGCATCTGCTACCCCAAAAAGAAGTAAAATTCCTATCAAGCTGTAGTAAATCGAAATTATAATATTCTTCTTCATTCTTTGTTTTCCAGGAGATTAACGAATAATAAAAAGTGGTTGTTATTTAAAAAAGTTCTTTAATATGATTTTTTTAACCCTTAATTAGGAAAAAAAATAAACTTTCTTAAGCATTTGCCTGATTAGCCAAAAGATATAGCACTGCCATTCTTATTGCTACACCATTCTCTACCTGATCGAGAATAATTGAGTAAGGGCTGTCCGCTGCATTTGAGCTTAATTCTACACCTCTATTAATAGGTCCAGGATGCATTAGAACAATATTCCTCCCTAAGATATCCAATTTTTCTTTGGTAATACCAAAAAATTCAGAATATTCGTTTGAAGATGGATAATATTGCAATTTCATTCTTTCTGACTGAATTCTAAGAACGTTTGCAACTTCACACCAGGCAAGGGTCTTGTCTAAGGAGTACTCTACTTCTACTCCCAGTCCTGAAATATGCTTTGGCATCAAAGTTGGCGGACCGCAAAGCTTTACTTTAGCTCCAAGTCTTGTCAGACAAAGGATATTGGACAAGGCAACTCTGGAATGTAGTATATCACCTATTATAGCCACCTTAACTCCTTTGATCTTACCCATAGACTCCTGAATAGAATAGGCATCTAGAAGAGCCTGGGTCGGATGTTCGTGTGTACCATCCCCTGCATTTATAATCTGAGCGTTTACATTTTTAGCTAAAAAATGTGCAGCACCTACAGCACTATGACGTATTACAATCATATCAACCTTCATCGCCAATATATTCTGCACTGTATCTAATAAAGTTTCACCCTTACTAACTGAAGATCCGGAAGATGAAAAATTAATAACATCTGCAGACAATCTCTTCTCGGCCAACTCAAATGATAACTTGGTGCGCGTAGAATTTTCAAAAAACATATTCGCAATGGTTACATCTCTTAATGAGGGAACTTTTTTGATTGGTCGATTGATAATTTCTTTAAATTGTTGTGCCGTACTTAATATTAGACGAATATCCTCAGTATTAAGATCTTTAATTCCTATCAAATTGCGTGTAGATAATCTGTCTTTAATCATTAACATCCGTTTCAGCATCATAAAACAATACTCTGTCCTGTCCGTCCACTTCTTTCAATTCTACCTTTACATAAGCATCATCCAAAGCATCTACTTTCAGCCCGATATAGTTGGCCTGAATGGGAAGATGCCTATTGAATCTCCTATCAATCAATACTAATAATTCTACTGAAGCAGGTCTTCCAAAATTTCCAACAGCCTGCAGACCCGCTTGTATTGTTCTCCCGGTATATAAAACGTCATCCACAAGAATCACCTGACGATTTTCCACAAGAAAGTTAATTTCAGTCTCTTGAGCTTGCAGAATTCTGTTGTCTTTTCGAAAATCATCTCGAAAAAAAGTGATATCTAGCTTGCCATGAAATGCTGGTGCGGATTTACTCAGGGTCAATAGTCGCTCATAAATCCTTTCTGAAAGGAAAGCTCCCTGCCTTTGAATTCCGATTAAGCAGGTATTGGAAAAATCCTCATGTCTTTCAATAATTTGATAACAGAGCCTGTCAATAGTTCGATGGAGATGATCTGCGTCAAAAAGAATTTTACCCTTCTTCTTCATATGACGGGGTAAAGATAAGAAATTTAGTTTAATCGCTACAGAGTGTTAAAATTTATCTTCAAAACAAGCCGTTTTCGAGTAGGAAATTATTTATATTTTTTGGATCTCTGCCAGGGCTGATCTAAGAAATGTTTTTGGTAATTTAACAAGACTTTACTCGTAGCGCTAAAGAATACTTATTACTTGTTAAACTACTTTTTACTACTTAAACTTTAGAATATTATGGATAGCATTATCCACTTCATTATAAACATTAATAAACTTTGGCAAATATTTCTATTTTGAATTACAGCTTATGAAAAACGCTTAGATGTTTCACTACCTTCAACTGAATGACCCCACACCTTATCCAAGTCGGCACTATCTTGATACAATTTTTCCAAACAAGATCTTCCAATCTCTCTTCCCACATCGTCTTTCAATATTCTAATAAACAAATTATTTTCACTAACGATTTCGTATTGACTTTTATCATCCAGATATCTAAGAGCTGATGTCAGTTCATAATCTCTTTGTGAAGATTTTTGAAACCCCCTGCTTCGCAATCTTACTCTTCCATCGGTATAATAAATTACAAAGTAGTATTGAGTATTATGCTGAAAAAATGCAACTCTATTTTCTTTATCACAAATTGGGTGTCCCAGATAATACTTACATTCTATAAATTCCTCATCAGAAGATTTACCAGCGGAATTCAATTCTGTCAAATTATGAACTGAAGTGTTTGTTTTTATTGTATCAATTGAAGTGTTAGCTGTTCCTGACTTACTACCTGCCTCTTCTTTTTCCAAACAAGATCTTCCAATCTCTCTTCCCACATCGTCTTTCAATATTCTAATAAACAAATCTTCCACGCGAAGAATTGAATAACATTTTAAATCTTTAAAATGTCTTAAGGCTTTAGACAAAATTTTATCTCTTTCATCAATGTATTGAAATCCTTCTGAACGCAAAAGCACCTTTTTATCTTCTTTATAAAACACAAAATAATATTCTGAGTCATTTTTGAAAAATGCTACCCTGTTCATCTTGTCAATAAGAGGATGTCCAAGATACTCTTTACAATGCAGATATTTTTCTTCCTGAACTGTTGATTCCATAGTTAGATCAATGGCTAAAATTATAATGCTGTTATCTACTTTTTTACAAAGTTAAGTACACCGGACAGGTATTTTAAGAATAATATAATGCTTTTTTCACTTGTATATATTATTGAATCTCCGATAAGGAAATCTTTTTAAATTTTTTGATATGTAAATCTAATTAAATAAAACTTAATACATTGATTTTCAATATCGTATATTTAGTAAAAATAAGACTAATTTGTACCTTTGCAAATAAATTTGATGGGATGAAAAAAATACTAATCCTTAGTGCTCTACAATTACTATTAATTTCATTGAAATCGCAAATTGTTATTACTGAAATTAATTATAACCCTCCTGAAACCGGTCAAGACAGTCTTGAGTATATTGAGTTTTATAATTCAGGATTGGTCAATGTCTCAGTAAAAGACTGGGTGATTAGTGATGCTATAAGTATAATTTTTCCGGATACCTTTATCAAGGCAAATTCTTATTTGGTAATTTGTATCAATCAGGAAGCATTTAAAAACACTTATGGCTTTGATGCAATTCAGTGGACAAATGGCGCCCTGCTAAATAGCGGTGAGCTTATAACCTTGAAAGATAATACAGGAACTGTTATCGACAGTGTTAGATTCTTTGATTCTAACGGATGGCCTACTGGACCAGATGGGCTCGGTTCAAGTCTTGAACTATGTAAAACAACTGCTGATAATTCTTTATCCGAATATTGGAAGTCCGCTACAAGACTTGTAGGAATTGTGTTAAATGGTTATGAAGTCAGAGGGTCTCCAGGAATTGCCAATCAGGTTGCTTGCGCAGATGTAAGTATCGATATTATTGACTTTAGTTTTAAGCCAAGCGAAATTGAAATAATAGTCGGACAACACGTTGAATGGAAAAATGTAAGCGGAAGACATAATGTCAATGGAACCAAAATTGTATTTCCAAATAATCCTGATGATTTTTATAGCGGAACACCGATTACAGGAAACTGGTCCTACATAAAAAGATTTGATTTGGAAGGAGTTTACATCTATAGAGATGATCAAAATCCATCTGTTACCGGAAAAATTACAGTAAAAAAACTTGATCCATTCTATCCGAATTATTCAATTGGATTGGTAACAACCGTTAAAGCGGATGGATCGTTGGATTCATCTAAAGTAAGATGCACAATAGAAGGTATCGTGCATGGAATAAATTATAGACCTTCCGGATTACAATTTACGATCATTGATGAATTAAATGATGGAATCAATGTTTTTAACACTTCTCAAAATTTTGGATACACAGTAACCGAAGGTGACAAAATAAGAGTAAAAGGAACAATTGATCAATTCAATGGCTTGGCGGAAATACTTCCTGATTCTATTCAAATAATCATCGCCAATCAGTCATTGAAAAGTGCAAACAACTCAACTGTATTAAATGAAAGCACAGAATCTCAATTGATAAGAATTAAAAATGTCTCATTAGTAAATCCAATACAATGGACTAACAACCCTTTAGGCTTTACTGTAAAAGTTACAAATGGAAGCAATGTATTTGATATCCGAATTGATAATGATTGTGAATTGGTCAACAAAGAAGCTCCTTCCGGCACATTTGATATTGTCGGAATTGGATATCAAAATGATGGCTTCATTCCCTATACTGAGGGTTATTTGCTTTATCCAAGATATACCACAGATATAAAACCATATATCCCGCTGAGTAAATTCTACAATAAACTGGATATAGCAAAAGTAAGAACCATGAATAGCAGCGGTGAACTGGACTCACTAAATATCCGTTGTGAACTACGTGGAATTGTCTATGGTATCGACTATGATGGTGGTAATGGATTACAATTTACACTAATAGATAAAACATCAGGAATAACTGTGTTTGGTCAAAACAAACTTTTCAATTACAATGTAAGGGAAGGCGATGAAATCATTGTTCAGGGAAATATAGATCAATTCAATGGTCAGGCTGAGATAATTCCGGATACCATAATTCTGTTGTCAGAAAATAACTCTTTAAAAAATCCAAGGGTTGTTACCTCTTTGGATGAGAGTTCAGAATCTGATCTTATACGATTGATTGATTTTAAGATTGAAGATCCAGTTGATTGGAAAGGAAACGGAAGCTCCTTTAATGTTAGAATTACAAATGGGTTAAATAGTTATATATTAAGAATTGACGACAACACCGATTTAAGCTCAATAATGATAGGTGGAGATCGGATAACGGTTACTGGTCTGGGCAACCAATTTGATCAAAACATTCCTTACACAGAAGGTTATCAGATCTGGCCAAGATACAAGTCAGATGTTACCTTTATTACTGATACGAAAAATGCAAGACAAAATGATGAATTACGAATCGTACCCAATCCTTCACATCAGTTTTTTTATATACAAGACTTAAAAGAGGAAGGCACAAGAGTTGAATTAATAAATTTACAAGGTAAAATCGTAGAATCTCATGCCTATTCTAGCCGAATTGATCATAAACTTGATCCAGGGATTTATCTGATAAAGATTATTTATAACAATGGTTCTGTTGTTTTAAAACTAAATGTCTATTGATCATCAAAAAATTGGTTTGTGTTTATCCGGAGGTGGGTCTCGTGGATCTTTTCATATAGGCGTTATACAAGCGCTTAAAGAAGAAAATATAAATCCTGTTATAATTTCAGGAACAAGTGCCGGTGCTCTTACAGCCTGTTTGTTTGGATCAGGCCTGGAGCCAAAAGATCTGCTTGACTTTGCTATTCATACAAAATGGTTTCATTTTCTTGATACTCATTTGCCCCCCGCAGGTCTGATTGATATCCAGAAATTAAAACAGCTCATTGAGTCAGCGATCTCTATTAGAACTTTTGAAGAGTTAAAAATTCCTATTATAACCACTGCTACTAATTTATATAGTGGCACTCTTGAATATTTTAAAAATGGACCATTAGTTGATCCGGTAATTGCTTCCTGTGCAATTCCGATAGTCTTTAATCCTGTAACAATAGAAGATTCAACATATTTAGATGGAGGGATTTTGATGAATTTACCGGCTGAGGTTATCAAAGAGCAATGTGACTTTGTAATTGCTTCCAATCTCATTCCGATAAGTACAAATGGGACTAAAGTGATGAACAAATTCTCATCTATTATTGCAAGGGTTTTGGAAATCAATTTAGCCAATAACATGAAAAACCAACTCCCTTATGTTGATTTGCTTATTGAGGATCAGGACATTATCCATTTTAGCAAATATGATTTAACCAATGCCAAAGAATTATACAAATTAGGTTACCAGGCCACCAAAAAAGCTCTTCAGAATTTCAATATGGCTTAAGAGAATGAACCAGAAAGAACTAGAACATTTGAGCTTCTACAGGTTTGTTTTTTTCAAAAACAATTTCTATGTTCTGTTTTACCGTAGTTGCTAATCTCATGCCAACATAATCTACGCTTACAGGATAGGCTTTATGCATTCTTTCGACCAGCACGCAAACTTCCAATTTCTGTGTAAGAACTTTGGTAAAGGGTTGCAAGGCAAAAAACAAGGTTCGACCCGAATTAACGACATCGTCAACGACAATTACGGCAACATCCTTAAAGTTATTAAGCTCACGATCAAGAACTATATTGGAATCCAGAGGATTGGCAGGATTTAGTGTTAAGTGACAATGGTTAACATTCTTATGCCCCATTTTTTGAATTAGCTTACAAAGAAGATTTGAAATCGCAAATCCTTTATTGTTAATACCAACCAGAATTAATTCCGGCGCTTCCGCATGAGCTTCATAGATTTCAGAAGCAATTCTTCGGATTTTATTTTCAATTTGTTGATGATTTAGAATAATCATGTATCTTATGGGCTTATTTTTAAGCCTGAATTCTGAAATTTAGGCAAAAATAAAAAATTTGTAATGATTCCGATTCTGATCTTTTGTGTTCTTAGCTTTTTGGTTTTCAGAAAGGCTTTTCAACGTTTTAATAGAATTTATCAAAATATTCAAATTGGCAGGCCGGAGCATCTTGAAGGGCGTACCAGCGAAAGATTTAAGAACATGTTTTTGTTCGCTCTTGGTCAAAAAAAGATGTTTGAAAGACCAATCGCAGGTATCTTTCATTTTTTTATTTATGTTGCTTTTGTATTAACACAGCTTGAACTTATTGAAATTATTATTGATGGAATTTCGGGACAACACCGAATATTTGCCAATATTCTAAATCCTTTTTATTATATTTTAATCAATACCATTGAAGGATTATCTTTACTCGCATTTGTATCAACGCTAATTTTTCTTAGTCGCAGAAACATCATTAAACTCTTAAGATTTCAAAAACCAGAGTTAAAGGGATGGCCAAGTTTGGACGCTAATCTGATTTTAATAGGTGAAATCCTTTTGATTATCGGAATTTTTATGATGAATTCTGCTGATCAACAATTACAAATTCTTGATCCGGGTCATTATTCAGAAACCGGAAGATTGTATTTAAGCGGGTTGATTTCGGATAATCTTGGCTCAGTTCCTAAAGATATTTTACAATTTATGGAAAGAAGCGGCTGGTGGCTTCATCTTTTGGTTATCTATGGCTTTATTCTGTATTTACCTTTTTCAAAGCATCTGCATATTTTCCTTGCATTTCCCAACAGTTATTTTGCAAATCAGAGCTCCAGAGGACAAATGGTCAATATTCCTGAGATTGAGAATGAAGTGAGAAGCATGTTAGGATTAGATTCAAAAATTATTGAATCGCCTTCAGAAAGTTTTGGAGCGAAGGACATCCATCAGTTTGGTTGGAGAACTTTGCTGGAAGCATACAGTTGCACAGAATGTGGAAGATGCACATCGGTTTGTCCAGCCAATATTACTGGGAAAAAACTGAGTCCTCGCAAAGTAATGATGGATATCAGAGATCGTTTGGAAGAAGTTGGTAAAGAACTTGAAAACGATAAAAATTATTCGATTGAGAAGGATTCTCGTTCTTTATTTGACAAAATATCCAAGGAAGAAATATACGCATGCACTACCTGCAATGCTTGTGTTGAAGCCTGTCCTGTGTTGATCAATCCATTAAAGCCCATTTTAGAGTTAAGACGTTACGATATTTTAATGAATTCGTCTGGTCCTTCCGAATGGTTACCCATGTTCAATAGTCTGGAAAACAATCAGGCTGTTTGGGCAATGGCTGAAGAAAGAGATACCTGGAGCAAGAGATAAAAGAATATATATCCAATGATTAGGTTGTTTCAAATTTTACTTATATTAAGCCTTATTCAGGCAAAAAGTCAACATACCTTCTCGATTGTTGCGGTTGACTCCTTGACTAAGGAAGTAGGAGCAGCAGGAGCAACCTGTCTGTCAGTCGATAAAGAAGGAGCTGAGGCTTTAATAATTTCCAGATTACACCCCGGTATTGGTGCTATAAATACTCAATCTTATTGGAATCAATTCAATCAGGATTTTGCCAGTAATTTATTATTGGGAGGTTTTAATTCTGAAGAAATAATAGAATCGTTGAAAGTAAATGATTCAGACAACAATCCTTCAATAAGGCAATATGGGGTTGTACATTTAAATTCTGCTGGACATCCTGATGCTGCAGGCTTTACTGGTAGCAATTGTCTTAATTATAAAAAACATATTGCAGGGAGGTATTACTCAATACAAGGTAATATACTCTTGGGTGAATATATAGTTGATTCTATGGAGTCGCAATTCTTGCGAGCCAAAGGAAGTTTGGCCGATAGATTGATGGAAGCAATGAAAGGAGCAAAGATAGCAGGCGCTGATTCTAGATGCCTCTCTGAAGGCTTATCATCAAGATCATCTTTCTTACGCGTTGCTCAATCAAACGATAGTTTGGAATTTGATCTAGACATTCATGTTCCTTCAACAAGAAAAGGAGTTGATCCAATTGACTCACTAGAAAGACTTTATAGCCAATGGAAAAAAACAAACCACTTCATTAATACCCAAAAAGAGAATTTAAAAATTTACTATTCTACTCAAGACCAAACAGTCTCAATTATCGGTATAAGTTATACAGAAGATCTTACATTAGATTTAGTAGATTTTTACGGAAAGACAATGTCCAGACCGGTATTAATTTCTGAAAATAGATATAAGATTTCAGAACAATTAGCTAAAGGCCTTTATATTTTGCAACTTAGTCAAAACAATATCAAGTTAAATTCAATTAAAATTGTCATTCAATGAAATCTGACATTCCAACTATTCAAGAGCTTCAACAATTAGGTATAGTTCCCGAAATAATATTTTGGGTTGGTTGTGCCGGCTCTTATGATGCGAGAGCTCAAAAAATTTCAAAAGCATTTGCTAAAATTTTAAAACATGCTGGAGTAAATTTTGCAATTTTAGGAAATGAAGAAAAATGTACCGGTGATCCCGCAAGAAGGGCTGGAAATGAATTTCTATTTCAAATGTTGGCAGCACAAAATATACAAACTCTAAACATGTATGCTGTTAAAAAAATAGTTTGCAGCTGTCCTCATTGTTTCAATACACTAAAGAACGAGTATCCTGAATTAGGTGGCAATTATGAAGTAATTCATCATTCTCAATTCCTCGAAGAGTTAATTAAAGATGGTAAGATTAAAATTAACAATGATCAAGCATCAACTATTAGTTATCATGATTCGTGTTATCTCGGCAGAATAAATGATGAATATGAAGCTCCAAGGAATATAATCCAATTCCTGGAATATGAAATAAAGGAAATGAAACGATCCAGAAAAAACGGTTTGTGTTGCGGTGCAGGAGGCGCCCAAATGTTTAAAGAAGATGAAGCAGGAAATAAGCGAATAAACGTTGAGCGAATTGATGAAGTTCTCGAAAACCAGACTGATAAGCTCGTAGCAAATTGTCCATATTGTATTACTATGCTCCAGGATGGATTAAAGGCTAGGGATGCACAAGATCAAATAATGGTTTATGATTTATCTGAACTAATCCTTGAAAGAATCGTTGAATAGTGATGATAGACTTTCTTGCTTATCCAGATGACGCTCGAATTTGGATATATGCTTCAGATTCAAGGATAGACGATTATAAAATTCCACATGTTCAACAAATCATTAAAGAATTCTGCTTACAATGGACTAGTCATCGCGAAGATTTAGTAACTACAGGAGGTATCCTCCATAACTACTTTATCGTATTAATTGTGGATCAACACAAGAATCCTCCAGGTGGATGCGCACTGGATAATTCCATTCATTTTATAAAAAAACTTGGAAGCGAACTTAATGTAGATTTTTTAAATAGAAATATTGTACATTATATTATAAATGAAAACGTCTACTCAGTTCATCTTGACAATATAAAAGAAGCACTTCAAAAAGCGACAATCAATGAAGACACACGCTTCTTTGATAATTTGGTAAGTTCAAAAAAGGAATTTATAAAAAATTGGGTTATCCCCTTTAAAAATAGCTGGATAAAAAGACTTATTGATTAAGAACCCAATTACTTTGATTCACCACTATTTTTTCGAAGCATTTCCAAGACCTCTTCGTCAGATTTACCTAGATTAGAAAGCAAGACCTTTGCATCTTTCGCAAATGATGATTCAGGATACTTTTGTATAAATTCATTATAGTATTTTGCTGCATTGGCTGAATCTTTAAAGGTTCCATCAAAAATAAATCCTTTCATAAATAAGGCAACAGGTGCGCGTTCTGACTTTGGATATTTATCAATTATCCAATCATATAAGGCAAAGGACTTTTCAAATGTTTTTAGAGTGCTTGAAGTTTCTGCAGCTTTAAAAATAAATTCAGGAGCTTGAGGATCACCTGGTAATACCATAGCAAATGCTTCACATGCATCAACATAAGCCATAGCTTTATTATCGTCAAATCCTTTTATTGTATCTTCAAAAATAGATTGTCCAATCTTTAGAATGTAAGACTCAACATTCATCCCAGATGTCAACCTACTTTTAATACTTGCTACTTGCGGATCGTTTGGATATGCTTTAACAAAAGCATAACTCATTACATCTGCAGTTGTTTGCTTGCCATTTAATTGAAGTAGTTCTATCATTCGCAAGATATTATTAGAGTTATCTTTTCTATCTGGATATGACTTTACAAGATTATTGATAAACAAAAGCTCATGATCATTTTTCTTCATTTTAACTGCGGCATCTTTTGCCCTAATCAATAACTCTGAATTATCGACTCCTTTCTGTTCATTTTGAATGACTTCTAAATATTTAGATAGTAATTTGTTATAGTTATCTTCATTGGGATTGGCCATAAAATCCTTTTCAAGTGCCGACAAAGCCGGATCAGAAGTTTTGGTGTTTTTTTTACAGGCTATCAAACCTATAAAAACAAAAGCCAAAAGCAATATTAATCTTGGCATAATTTTAATTTTAACACAAAGTTATTATATATGTTGGCAATTTTCCTCTTTCTTAAAGAATTAAGACTTCATTAATACTATCACACTTCGGATTCTGACTATTCTAAATAGATTCTAATAACATTCGAATTGTTCTTGATCATCAATTACTAAGAAATTCCTAAATTCCGACCCGAAAAATAAAAATTACTATTAATACTAAAAAGCACAACAAGAGAACTTACTTTGGAAGTATTTTATAAATAATCTAAGTAAAACAGCATTTCATATTCATTGCACAATCTCATGTAAGCAAATGCTTCATATGAAATAAAGTTTTGACAAAGCAAAATCTCAATATCGCAAGGCAAAGTTTTTACAAATTACAACAATCAAATTTATTATAACCATTTAACTAGTCCTTACTATCTTGCAACTCAGAAAAAGCAAACTTCTTGAAATTGAAATTTATATTTTGTATATGGGTCTTATTATTATTAATAGTATGTACTGATCAATCATCATCTCCTGAGAAACCGAGCATTGAATTGGTGGGAACTAGCAAAACTCAAATGAAACAGGGGATGAATTTTGAAGATTCTATATTTATCACTCTTTCTTTTAAAGACGGAGACGGAGATCTTGGTTGGGGAAGCAATGATAATCGAACCGATATATTTGTGAAGGATAAGAGAACAGGACTGATAACCGATGAATTCAAAATTCCTGATATTCCAAATTCAAATGGACAAGAAATAAGCGGCAACCTATTACTTAGGCTCTACACAACTTGCTGTCTATTCCCCAACAATATTCCACCTTGCTCAACTCCAACACAATTTCAGGAAGACACCATTCGGTATATTTTTTATATTAAAGATCGAAAAGGAAATGAAAGCAATAAAGTTGAAACAGGTGATATAATTTTATATTGCAAATAAGAAAATTGCATATGAGACTATTATTGCATTAATTCTAAGCCCCAATACTTATCTTAGTACAAAAAGCCAATATCTAATTCAGTACCATCTTTACTTCCTGTTTAATTGCATTAAGAGCTTTAGAAATATATTGATTGCTGTGCACAATTTCTGAAGAAACTAACTGCAGATTTATTGGGTGACCTTCACTTTTCTCAGCAACAGAATGTAAATCATGAAGAACTTCATCTTTTGCTAAATTAATGATACTCCAAAGCTGATCACTAACATAAACCTGTTGCACCAGATTATGTTCAAACTCTTGTTGCGCAGCTAACATTAATGTATTGATCCAATCTGAGTTTGAAGAATCAGCTTTTGGTATTCTCAAAATCAAATTTGAAATTTTAATTCTCTCCAGAAAAAGTGCAAGTCTTTCATAGGCTTGTAATTTCAAAGGTAAGATTTGTTTGTTCTGTTCTTGAACAATCATTGAATTAATCCTGAATTTCTCATTCGCAAAATATTTATTAAGCATATAATAAACTGTAATAAACACAATTAAAGCAGGTCCAATAATTTTTAATAATTCAAGTCCTGAAGACATCTTTTATAAGTTTGGCGCAAAGGTAATTTAAGACTTATTTGAATAAAACAAAATGGACTAAATTTGTGTTAGTATACTCAAATTTCCAATATGGATACTTCAACTTTGCTACCTATAAATATCACAGAATCAGCACTTTGTCAATTAAGAAGGATTATCGAAGAGCAAAACATCCCTTCTGATCACGGCTTGAGAATTGGTGTCAAAGGAGGCGGCTGTTCTGGTTTTAGCTATGTTTTGGGATTTGATGCACAGAGAGATAATGACCAAGTTTATGAAGTGTATGGGATGAAAGTCTTTATGGAAAAGGCTCATTCTTTATATTTGGCAGGAATGGAAATAGAATGGGTCGACGGATTAAATAACAGGGGTTTTTCATTTGTCAATCCAAATGCAAAATCTACTTGCGGTTGCGGACAATCTTTCTCTGCTTAATCAAACTTTAAATGAAAGACGTCGTTGATTTAATTGCACGAATGTGCTTGTCTGCTATTTTTATATTTGAATCATTCACTTCAATAAAATTCATTTCAAGAACCAAAGAAACCATGACCCAATATGGGTTTACCTGGAATCAAGAATTTCTTTTGTATGCTACTCTTATTGCATTAACAGTAGGTAGTATATTTCTTCTGATCGGTTACAGAACAACATTCGCTGTTTTTTTACTGTTACTTTATTGGATTCCGGTTACCTTCACGGTTTATTCATTTTGGAACGATCCGGCTAACGTAAGAAATATTCATTCTATTATTTTTATGAAGAACATAGCCATCATTGGAGGCTTATTACTCGTTTTGATTCACGATACCGGAAGATACAGTATAAGAAGATTGGTAGGTATGACAAAATTACCCAAAGAAAAGTGGTAATGTGTGATCTTTAGTAAGTTACTTTTTTCATTGTTTCACATTGATTATAAATAATACAAAATCATATTTATGAAATTTTTGTTCTATCTATTTTCACTTGTATCCTATTCAATAAATGTATTTGGACAATTTGATTTTGCAGTACGATTTGACACCTCCAGAATTGATCCATTAATGAAATTGCACTCTTTTTCATACGGAAGAATTCAAGACAACTTATTTGTATTTGGAGGAAGAAGAGATGGAGTACATAGTAAAACAGGAGGGTTTGATATTATTGGTTCAAATCGAAACCTTATCCTTTATAACCCTGAAAAAAACATCGGTCAGGAATTTCGACTAGCTCAACTTGATACCAACCTTCTAGATGCTTTATCTGCAAGCAATACCTGTTTTACTCAGGTTGAAAATATGTTATACATTATTGGAGGATATTCTGAAAACTCTTTCAAAAATTTCATTACCTATCCAAGTCTCATTCAAGTAAATCTTGAGCTTTTAGAAGAAAAAATTAATAACAATGACAGCCAGAATATTTCTAAAGCATTCAAACAAATTAAACACGAAAGATTTGCTGTAGCCGGAGGGCAATTAAAATATCTTGATCATCATTTTTTTCTAGTAGGTGGTCACAAGTTTACAGGTATCTATAATCAAATGGAATTAGCCTTTCAACAGGATTATACTGAGAGTACTTTTGTATTTGAAATAACACAACAAAACGATTCTCTAAGCCCGGTTTGGAAAAACCAATTTAGAGATGAACTGAATTTCCATAGACGCGACTTTAATCTATCCCCATTTTACACAAGTAAAGATAGAATTGAACTTATGGCATTCAGTGGTGTGTTTCTTGTAAATATCAACAGTCCGTATTTAAATTTAGCTAGTATTCACTCTGAGGGCTTTACCGATATACAAAATTTCAATCAGGTCCTTGCCAATTACCAATGCAGCCGAATCGGGTTCTATTCAAAGAAATTGGACAGAATGAATACTCTTTTTTTTGGAGGTATGGCAGTAAACTACTTTGATCAACAAGACAATTTAATCAACGATCCATATGTTCCATTTGTAAATACAGTTTCAAGAATCGAAAGAGATCAAAATGGTCAATATTCGGAAAACAAACTCATGGCAAGAATGCCGGGTTTTTTAGGAAGCAATTCAGAATTTATAACAAAATCAGGCACTCCTATATTGTATGATGAAATTATTGATCAAGACGAACTATCCGGTGACTCAATGCTTATCGGATATATTATTGGTGGAATTTACAACAATTCAGAAATTCGAAATCCCTGGCAAGACAGTTTGGTAAATCTAATTACTACAAATCCTTACCTTATAAGGACAACATTAATCAGATCAAATCCAAGCACAAATATTAATAAGACAATAAGAAAAGAAATTATTCAACTTATTCCACTTCAATCTGGACAATATAGAATAAAAGTAAACCAACCTTATAAAAAATTAAATCTGTGGCTTACTGATGTTGGAGGAAAAATAATATCACATCTACAATTTCAGGCAAGTGATGAACCTACTCTTACTCTTAAAAATCTGATTCCTGGAATATACCGCTGTGTCGTATTAGTTGATAACAATTATCAAACTCAGTTGCCGATCACGATCAGGTAGAATCTTATTCAGCCAATTCTAATTGTCTTGCAGCTTTCTTTCGATCGTTTTCATCTAAAATAATTTTTCTCAAGCGAATAGATTTTGGAGTTAACTCAACATACTCATCTTCCTGAATGTACTCCAGTGCTTCCTCTAATGAAAAATTCCTTTTTGGGATAATTTGGGTAGTTCCATCTGATCCGGAAGCTCGCATATTGGTTAATTTTTTTCCGGTTATTACATTTACCACAAGATCTCCCGGTCGGATGTGCTCACCAATAATTTGTCCAATATAGATATTTTCACCCGGATCAATAAAAAAACTACCTCGTTCTTGCAAATAACCTATTGAATAAGCAGTTGAAGCTCCAATCTCCTTTGAAACAAAAACTCCCATAATTCTAGAAGAAATATTTCCTTTCCATGCTTCAAATTTTGAAAATCGATGCGCAATAATAGCTTCCCCCGCAGAAGCCGTAAGTAACATATTTCGCAATCCGATAAGACCTCTTGATGGAATGTCAAACTCTAGATGTATCAGATCACCCTTTTGCTGCATGACCTTCATCTCTCCTTTACGTTGACTTACAAGTTCTATTATTTTACCTGAAAATTCATCAGGAACATCAATAGTAAGTGTTTCGATTGGTTCACATTGAACGCCATCAATTTCCTTAATAATAACTCTGGGTTGACCTACTTGCAATTCATAACCTTCACGACGCATGGTTTCAAGCAAAATTGATAAATGCAATATTCCTCTTCCATACACCAATATCGAATCCGGTGATTCAGTATCTTCCATTCTCATAGCAAGATTCTTTTCTAATTCTTTTTCCAATCTCTCACGCAGGTGTCTAGATGTAACATATTTACCTTCTTTACCAAAAAACGGTGAGTTATTAATCGTAAAAAGCATGCACATTGTAGGCTCATCAATGCTTATGGGTGGTAATGCTTCAGGTGATTCAAAATCACAAATAGTATCTCCGATTTCAAAATTTTCAATACCAAATACAGCACAGATATCACCGGCTTTTACTTCTTCTACCTTTGTTTTTCCTAATCCTTCAAAAGTAAATAACTCTTTTACTCTGGATTTAAAAACTGTACCATCTCTTTTTATCAAAGAGACCGGTGTGTTAACTTTAATATTGCCGCGATTGACTCGTCCGACTGCAATACGACCGATAAAACTTGAATAGTCCAAAGATGAAATCATTAATTGAAGATTACCATCCTGGATTTTCGGCTCAGGAATATGTTCAATGATCATATCTAGTAGATAGGTAATGTCCTCTTTAGGTTCTTTAAAATCTGGTCCCATCCATCCATGTTTTGACGATCCGTAAACTGTTGGAAAATCCAACTGTTCTTCAGTTGCATCCAGATTAAAGAACAACTCAAAAACATGATCATGAACTTCTTCGGGACGGCAATTAGGTTTATCTACCTTGTTAATGACTACAATGGCTTTCTTCCCCATCGAAAGTGCTTTTTGAGTTACAAAACGAGTTTGAGGCATTGGTCCTTCAAATGCATCTACTAACAATATAACCCCATCCGCCATGTTAAGTACTCTTTCAACTTCTCCACCGAAATCTGAGTGACCCGGAGTGTCGATGATATTAATTTTAACATCCTTATATCTTACAGAAACGTTTTTTGCAAGTATGGTAATACCTCTTTCTCTTTCCAGTTCATTATTATCTAAAATGAGTTCTCCGGTATCTTGATTATCTCGGAATAACTTTGATTGATGCAAAATTTTATCAACCAAGGTAGTTTTACCATGGTCAACGTGTGCGATAATAGCAATGTTTCTGATATTCAACATACTGCAAAGTTAGCTCATATATAAAGGCAGACTCTTTGTATAATAGCTGAATAACATTCTGTTTACAAATAATTGTAACAATTGTCAATATTTTCTTGAACTATTCATAAATATATATTCATGAAAGAGTCAATGAATAATTAAAACCGTCTTTGGATCAACCATATTAAATTCCAACCATTTTGCCAAACTTGTAGAATCCGGATTATTCCAAAATTGACCAAACTGCAACCTACAACTAGATGAATAACCATTAACTGTTGGAAGATTTCTTTGTTGTCCAGCTAAGGCAGCCATTATCTGGATACTTGAAGCAGAAGATTTGACATTAGTCAAGTATGCCATAGCGTGATATATATATTTACTTCTGGCTCTAGCACTATCGACTTTATAAGTCAACTCATTGATTTCTTTCTGAGATTCAACTTTTGAAAATGATGCTCTGATAAAAAATGAATCTCTAAGAGAGTGATCGAGTATCACTACAGGCAAGAGTAGCCAATAATAATAATATTTAAAACGATACTTAATAAAAAAGTGACGAACAAGCACTAGACTCAACCAAATACTTAAAAAGGAAAGTGGAATTAAAATTCTACCAACCGGCTTAAGGGCTGAAAAGCCTGGAACATTTCTAAACAGTTCAAAAAAACTAAAACCATTCCCCCAATTTATGAATAATAAAACACTCAATAAAATTGCAAAGAAAAACGTTGATAAAAGTCCAAAGCCCTTAATTCTTCCATTCAATCTTAGAAATAAATAATAAAAAAAAAGAATAAACAAAAAAGCTCCTACCCATAATTCTTTTTCCCAATTAAGCTCAACACCGACATTAAAAAATTCCAATTTCTTCCAGATCAAAGTATCGTATGGTGGCATTATAAAGTTTCTGAATGAAAGAAGTAACGGAATTACTTCCTGATAAGACCTGTACCCCGTTTCTTTGGCTCTCAAATAATAGGGTATGAATAAAGGCAATATGAAAGCAATAATAAGAAATACAGACAAAAGAATTTTCAAATCCAGCATTTGATTCAACCAAACATGGTATTTTAACTTTAATTGACGAATTCCTAATATTAAACAAATAAATAACAAAGGAACTAAAGAAAGCAATCCCATATAAAAACCACAGTAAAATTGCAATTCCAGAAAAAAGATACTAAATATTAAATATCTCAGCTGATCTGTCCTAAAAAAAAGTATGGCAAAATAAAATATCCAAGGAATATAGAAAACTGACATTAACTGTGCATGAAAAATTCTACTAACCAGAATAAAAGAAAAAACAAAAAGATAAGCACCAATTGCACTGAGTATTGGATTAAACTTCAACTTTATAAAACAGAAAGCTGTCGAAAAATAATTCAGAATAAATATTACTATAATCCACAATTGAAAGGAGGTCTCTCGGTCAAAATTAAGAATTCGAAAAATAATATACAATGCCACGGTTCCTAAATGATTATCCGAATAGGTCAATGTATTCTTATCCGGGTACATCATAGGTGCATTCCAATAATTTTTAATTTGACCTGTAAAGTATTGATAACTGTGTTCGAGAAAATAATTATTTAAGCGGGCATCGCCCAGATCACCAGGAATATGGCTTAGATCATAATTCATTAGACGACCGATTGTAAGACAAAATCCTATTGAAAAGACAATGCATAAGATCAAAGAATATCTAAGGAATGATCCCACTATTGATGCAAATTTTTACAAAAATAATTATTTAAAACCTATCTTGTCAAATTGATTATACCTCTTTCAGTATGCAAAGTTTTTAACTCAGCAAATTGAACACGGCTTCCCATTGCCCATTCTGAGCTTCTAATGAAATCTTCAATTTTTTATACTCATCCATAATCTTGCTGCTTTCTTTTGAAGTATAAAATTCAGAATCAGACATTTTACTTTCAAGATCTGAAATTTTTTTTTCTAACTTAGAAATATCAACTTCTATGAGATCCAATTTTCTTTTTAGCTTCTTTTTATCTTCTTCACTAGAAGAAACTGCCAAGTCATTTTTTGGCTTAACCACTGCCTTAAAAGTTTCTTGAAGCGATTCAGAATTTGTTTTTTCCAGGAAATAATCGATATCACCATGAAACTCTTTAATTTCCTTATTGGCGAAATAAAAAGTTTTTTCAGCAAGACCACGTAAAAATTCACGATCGTGAGAAACTATTATTATTGTACCCTTATAATTATTGATTGCATCTTTCAAAACCTCTTTGGAAGGGATATCAAGGTGATGCGTGGGTTCATCAAGGATCAGTACATTATGATCCTGAACCAGAAGCATAGCTAATCTGACTCTTGACTTTTCTCCTCCGCTTAATACAGAAATACGCTTATCGATATCTTCATCTCTAAATGCAAGACCGCCCAATATTCTTCTTATATTAACTCTTGCTTCGGGAGTCGATGCATGTTCAACAGCTTCCAAAATGGTTTCAGAGGGACTCAATAATTCAGTATGTTCCTGTGCATAATATCCGATTCTTACTTGATGCCCTTTTAAAATCTCACCATGTGTTGGAAGTATACTTTTACTTATAAGTTTCACCATGGTACTTTTGCCTTGCCCATTCTGCCCAATAAAACTTAACTTCTGACCTCTCTCAACAAGCATATTTACCTGATCCAATACCACCTTTTCCCCATAAGCTTTCTTAAGATTCTTAGTCTCAAATACTACTCTTCCACTTTGATTGCAAGTATTAAAGCGAAGCCTAATTACTCCTTGATCAGCCATTGGCTCATCCATGATATCCATCCTTGCCAATTCGGATTGTAATGACTTTGCAAAACTGGCTTTGTTTGCCTTAGCTCTAAACTTGTCAATCAACATTTCCTTATGTTGAATAACTTTTTGTTGAGCATTATATTCGTTTTGTTCAATTTCTTTTCTTTCTTTTCGATAATTTATATAATCCGAATAAGTTCCTTTAAAATCATAAAGTCTTCCGCGATCAACTTCAATAATTCTTTTGGCAACTTTATCAACAAGCATCAGATCATGAGAAATAATCATAACAGTTCCTTCATAGCTGATCAAATATTTTTCAAGCCATTGAATGGATATGATATCCAAGTGATTATTTGGTTCGTCTAATAATAGGATATCCGGTTTTTGCAACAAAAGCTTTGCCAATTCGACACGCATTCGCCATCCCCCACTAAATTCATGAGTGGGCCGAATGAAGTCATCTGATGTAAATCCTAATCCATTAAGAATTTTTTCAATTTCTCCTTCTATCTTATCAGCATTAAGATAATCTAATCGATGATGAATATCATGCATTCTCTCCACTGCAATCATCATTTTCTTCTCATCAGTTTTAGGATCTGAAAGCAATTGTTCTAAATTATGCAATTCATCATTTAATGATTTAAGATCCTCAAGAGAATTTAGTACTTCATCCTTGATAGAATTGCCATTATCTGAAGGTAGTTCTTGTTTTAAAGTCCCGATAGTAACTTCTTTGGGTCTTTCAATTATTCCTTTATCGGGCTTTATTTGCTCTGTTAATATTTTAAAAAGTGTTGATTTTCCGCAACCATTCCTTCCGGTAATTCCTAACTTTTCTCCTTTTGTTACTGTGAAGCTGATATTGTCAAACAAATACCTTTCTCCATAATTGAGTGTTAATCCTTGTACGCGAATCAATTTCTACAAATTTTTTTATTCTAATTATGAATATGGTCACCATCCAATTCACTAAGGGCACTAAAAGTATGACCTTTCGTACGCATAATTTCTTTCCAGAGCTGATGGGGATCCATTTTAAAAATATAGTTGGAATCTGCATCTTCCAGAATCCATGCTTTTTCATCAATTTCAGATTGCAATTGACCTTCTGACCATCCACTATATCCTAGATAGAATCGAATACAATCCGATTTTATCATACCTTGAAGAATGAGAAATTTCATTGCATCAAAATCACCACTCCACCAAATTCCACGGCTTACCGGAATTGAATCTTCAAGCAAGTTTCCAACATTATGTACAAAATGCAAGGTGTTGGTCGAAACAGGACCACCGATGAATACATCTGCATCAAAGTCGCCTATATCGTCCAACAGATCAGTTACTTTATAAATACTTTTTTGATTCAACACAAATCCAACAGTACCTTGTTCCTCATCATGATCAGTGAGCAGCACTACAGAATGTTTAAAATTTACATCCAGCATGAATGGCTCAGACAACAGCAATTTACCTTTGGTGATCATTCAATACGATTTAAATTGCAACTACTTTAATATTCCGATCTATTCTCTTAAGAAATCCACTTAAAACCATACCATTTCCACCTACCTCAACAAAATCTTGTGCACCATCTGAAATCATATTGAGCATTATCTGAGTCCACTTTACAGGAGACGTTAATTGCGCTACCAAATTATTTTTGATGTCATTCGGATCTGAATGTGCCAAAGCATCAAAGTTTTGATAGACCGGAAAATTTGGTTTTGAAAAATGGGTATCCAGAATCGCTTTTTCAAGATCTAATCGTGCAGGCTCCATCAATGGCGAATGAAACGCACCTCCAACCTGTAATATTATTACTTTTTTAGCTCCAGCTTCTAACAACTTTTGCTCTGCAAAATTAATTCCCTGAATACTTCCAGATATAACCAGTTGACCGGGACAATTATAATTTGCTGGAATTACAATCTCATGCTTAATTGCAGAACATACATTTTCAATCTGTTCATCTGTAAGACCAACTACTGCAGCCATTGTGCCGGGGTTAATTTCGCAAGCACTTTGCATGGCTTCTGAACGAATTTGAACTAACCTTAAACCATCTTGAAAGCTTAATACTCCAGCCGCCACTAAAGCCGAAAATTCACCCAAAGAATGACCTGCTACCCCACAAGCCTCTTTTGGCAATTGGGCAATACGAGCACTCACTATTGAATGAATAAAAACAGAAGGCTGAGTAATATTCGTTTGTTTCAATTGATCTTCAGTTCCTGAAAACATGACATCTGAAATACGAAACCCAAGAATCTCATTGGCCTCTTCAAATAAATCTTTAGCTAAAGAATGACTCTCATACAAATTTTTACCCATTCCAACAAACTGACTTGCTTGTCCCGGAAATAAATAAGCAGTTCTAGACATGAATCAATGACGACTATTTAATAAATTAAGAAATTCATTTCGAGTTTCAAAGTTACGAAACACACCTGTAAATGCTGATGTGGTCGTTAGACTATTTTGTTTTTGAACACCACGCATCATCATACACATATGTCTTGCTTCAATGACTACTGCAGCTCCATGCGGCTTTAGGGTTTCATCCAGACAATTTAATATTTCAGTTGTCAATCTTTCCTGCACTTGCAATCTCCTGGCAAACACATCTACCAAACGAGGAATTTTACTTAACCCGACTATTTTCCCCTGAGGAATATAAGCGACGTGGGCTTTGCCAAAGAAAGGCAGAAGATGATGTTCGCACATACTAAATAGCTCAATATCTTTTACAATCACCATCTCACTATAATCCTCATCAAAAAGTGCAGAAGTCAAAAATTCTTTGGGATTCTGGCTATAACCTTGAGTTAAGAATTCAAGAGCTTTAGCTGCTCTAGCAGGTGTTTTAACAAGACCTTCCCGACTGTAATCTTCACCCAATTTATGAAGGATACTCGTGAAATCCATCACCAAGCTAGGGTCTCTTAATATCTGTGCTTCTTTCATTTTGCTTTTTTCGATGATGATAACGAAAATATACGAACCTTTGTTTAATGCAATCTAGAATTAATATCTTCCGAATTAATCGAAAATTTTTGTAATCCTATCGAAAAATCAACTAGATGCTCATTAAATTAAATAACTTTGAACAATAATTTCCAAAATTGCTTGCTTAAGATTTTTGAAAATTTGACCCATAAAAATTATGCACAAATCATGATTTGGATGATCTGTGCCTTACTTTTGATGTATTTGGGACCTAGGAGTTGGAGCTATGCTCACTTATTGATATGGGCATTAAGCAATACTGCAATTTATGCTATATGCTGCAATCTAAATTTGATTCTGTTTTTTCCACAATTTTTAAAAAATGGCTCCTTCCTTATTTATTTAGGAAGTCTATTAGGTACTTGTTTAATTTTTGCTCCCTTACAGAGTCTGATTAATCAGTATTTTTGTAATCATGAGTCCGAACACTGTATGGATTGGATTACTGATCAAAGGTTTCATTTTATCAGCCTTTTTGTAACTACGAGCATCAGTACTTTAGCAAGAATACCACTTGATTGGATAAATGCTCAGCAAGAAAAACAAAGCCTTCAAACAAAAAATATTGAAGCTGAGCTCAATTATTTAAAAAATCAGATTAATCCGCATTTTCTATTCAATACACTCAATAATTTATATGCATTGAGCTTGAAAAAATCTGATCGCGCACCGGACCTTATATTAAAACTCTCTGACATGTTACGGTACATGCTTTATGAATGTAATGAGGAACAGGTTCTCTTGGATAAAGAAATTCATTATATTAAAAACTACATTGAATTGGAAAAAATCAGACTTAGCCAAAATGCCGATATAAGAATTGAAATCAATGGAGATACCACGCGATGCAAGGTTGCTCCCTTAATTTTTATTCCATTCATTGAAAATAGCTTTAAACATGGATTAAAAAACGGTAATCAAGAATCATTTATACATATTAAGTTTACCGTTAATAATAATATATCTTTTTCAATTTGCAACTCAAAATCTCAAATTATTCCAGGATTTAGACAATCACAAAATATTGGCGGAATAGGCCTAACTAATGTTCAAAAAAGATTGATGCTCATCTATCAGGAAAATTATGTGCTAAAAGTAATTAATCAACCCGATACTTATACTATTAACCTTACTATTAACCAAAAAGATCAAATCAAAATATGATTAATACTGTTATTGTAGACGACGAACCGCTGGCACTTGAAATCTTAGAATCGTATATTTCTCAATTAAAAGATTTCAAACTAATTGCAAAATGTACAAGTGCCATAGAAGCACATCAGGTTCTTGCTAACCATAAAGTCGACTTAATTTTTCTAGATATTGAAATGCCGGTTATAAGAGGAACTGAATTCATTAAATCACTAAAATCATCTCCCGAAGTAATATTTACAACGGCATATCCGGAATTTGCAGTACAGGGTTTTGAGTTGAATGCTATGGACTATTTACTTAAACCAATCTCATTTGAAAGGTTTCTAAAAGCTGTAAATAAATTTCAAGAAAATAGATCAAATACAAAAACAGAGCATGAACAAGACTTTATATTTGTAAAAGCAGATAAGAAGCTTATAAAAATAAACTTTGGAGAGATAGTCTATATTGAAGGTCTTAAAGATTATGTTATTATTCATACCCCTCAGTCTAGAATTATAACCTTACAAACAATGAAATCTCTTGAGGAAAAATTAAACAAAGAATCCTTCATCCGTGTACATAGATCCTACATTGTAAATTTCGAACATATAAATGCAATACATGGATCAGATATCGAAGTCATAACAAAATCAATTCCAAGACTAATACCCATTGGCAATAATTATAAAGAAGAGCTGGAAATAAAAATTGAAAAAAGAAAGCTTTAAAGTTCGAATAAAAACATTAGCCAACTTTAAAAATGCAAATATATGCTGGAAGTGTCTCCAATTTTTTAAATATCATTCAAAACAAAAAAGAGCATCTTATTACTAAGACACTCTTTTTAATTTATAGAATTGGGATTATTCTTTTCGCAAACTTATTTTACTAAAACCATTCGCTTAGTTGCTACGAAAGAATCTGCTTCAAGGGTATAGTAATATACTCCAGTTAATCCACTAAATTCTGAATGATTTATTATTAAGTTATTCATTCCAGAGTTTGCGTGGATATTTCTATGAATCAGTACTTTGCCGGATACATCCTGAATTTTCAAGATAACGTCAGCATTATCTGATGAGCGAAACGATATTACAGTACTTTCAGCAAAAGGATTCGGTGTGTTCTGAAATAATTCAAATGCATTTAACTTCTTATCTGAATTACGTGCTTGTAAATCAATAGCTAATGATTCGAGATCCTCATTATATGCCTCAGTTTGCATAAACTGACTTGAGGTATTAAATACTTTTGAAGAATTAAAAGATCCGTATTTTGCCTTTATTGTTATATAGAACAGTGGATCTAAAGTTGAATAGATAGGTGAATCAGAATTCCAACTTAAATTAACAACTCCATGTTGATTCGTATTTAAGTTAAAGTTTGAATGATTCAAGCCGATTTTACCTGGTAAAAAGTCAACAATTTCTATTTTACTGGGATCAACTTTCCACGCAATCTGTAATCCAAGAATTCCACCCTTCCAGTTTCCATAAACAGGTACGTTTACATTTTCTATCGTATTAAAATCCTGATCTTCTAATTCTAAAACAATTTTTCCTGAAGTTCTTGAACTGGTAGAAATTAACAAATTTGTCTTTGCTGAGTTATTCAAGTCACCTATTTTAATTGCATAAAAATCATTTTTATCAGATAAACCTTTGAGATTGTTTACCTGAATTTCTTCTTTCCATCCGCCTAACCAAGGATTATCATTATCTTCAAATGCTGCAGGCATGGCAACAAATCTCCAGGACTTCTGAGTACCGGACATATTGTTCTTAACACCTAAAATAAGCTTTCTAAGTTCAGCAATATCTGCAGAAGTAATCGATTGTGAGTTGTTCAAATCTGCAGCAATATACTGGTAAGGTGTACTAAAGACATCTTTTCCTAAAATATGCTTTTGAATCACAACAATATCAGCTGTACTTAATCCATTAATTGGGTCATCATTTTTAATTGGCTTTACGAAATAATCGGTACCCTCAGCCAAGTCAACAAAGGAATATTGACCTTCATCTGGTGTATTCATTTGCATAACTGTATTCTGTGATTGCAGAACACTGATATCAGCATTCTTCAAAGGTTCAGTTTTATTCGCACTGACCAATCCAGATATGGTACCTCCTACTTTGTTCGGACATACATTTCCTAAATTATCTTGTAGTGTAAGGGTGGGTGAACAAAATTCATTATTTCCATCATTATCCGTAACATATATTTTTACAACAGTATCTCTAGTTATTCCATTTGGAATATCAGCACAAGTATAAGTACGGACTGTATCATTTACATTAGCACTAAATGAATAGCGCAATTGTGATTGCGGAGTACAATTATCTTCACTCTTTTCATTAAAATCTCTTGCCTTTACGGTTACAGAACCATTTGTCTGCATAACCACAGTAATTAAACCAGCTCTACAGAATGGTGTTGGTGCTTTTCCGTCTCTTACTCTGAATATTTGATCACAAGTCTTTGTATTACCACATGCATCTGTAACAGACCAACTTAACTTATGCATTCCAGCTCTGTAGTTACCAGAAGCATCTCTTGTCTTACCATTGACCTCAACGGAACCATTATTGTCTAAATCAAGTGCAAACCCCCATTTAAGATCAAGACTATCCGTACAATCATCGGTTGCATATCCTTTAAGTTCAACATAAGCAGAACAGTCAGCAGTCGAAGAAGATACTTCCTTAGTTGCACAAGTTGAAGGATGAATTTCAGGCTTTACTGAATTCTTTACTTTAATAATTTGTTCTCCTGTAAAAACACCAACAGAACCCGAACTATTAACATCATAGGTACACCAATCAATTACTTTCCAGTGGCGAATAATTTTTATACATACATTATCAACACTGTAAAATTTCTCATCATCATAACCTGAAATGATATTTGCACAAGGCTTTGCAGGCCAAGTCGGTTTGCCGGTAAAGCTTGGATCCGCATCTGCAATAGTACATCCATTCACATCAATGTTGCCTGGAAATGTTATTTGTTGTAGAGTAAGCGGATTGTTGTCAATTATTGTAATAATCTGGTTACATAAATTAAATCTTCCACCCGCATCTTCAACTCTCCATCGCCTTGTAATTGTTCCAGTTGAACATCTAAATCCGGTTGAATCATCCTTGTAAGTTACAGTTGGATTTCCACAATTATCACTTACGCTTGGTCTACCGGTTATATTAAGATCATAAATATCAACAGTACAATTTACTGTCTTATTAGTAGGACATGTTATAGTTGGTGCTATCTTGTCCTGAACAGTGACCAATATCATACAATCATTATAATTACCTTTCTTGTCTTTCACACGCAATACAACCTGGATTGGATTATTAGCCAAATCAGCACAGCAAAAAGATACAGAACTTCCAAATGTTGTATTTCCTAGAACATTACAATTATCTGTCATTCTTCTCACTAGTATAGAATCTATAGAACAGTTATCAAAGCTACCCTGGTTAAAACTAGATGCGAACACCTTCGTCTCGCCTTGATCTCCTAATGTTACCACTGTAGTTTCATCACAAACTGCAACTGGCCTAAGATTATCTTCTATTATCACTTCTACAGTACAATTAGAAGAGTTACCACATTTATCCGTTACTGTATATCGAACCCAAGAAGTATCTTGAAGTAATCCGGGAATTGAAACTCTTCCGTCCGGATGATATATTATTCCTGTGGTTCTAAAATCACCGGCTTCAGGATTTCCATTAGGATCCGCCTTTTTATAGGATACTGTCAATGTAGTTTCTGAACAATCATCAATGAATTCAGGACCTAAGACTATAGCTGTTCCTGTACAGGAATAATTATCAGTTGGAAAAACCATAAAATTTCCTCTACAAGAGATAACAGGTGGTTTGTTATCAGCTACTTTTATCAATTGATTACATTCAATCAATCTTCCTGTACACCAATCAAAAATTTTCCAGTTTCTGAATATTTTAAATGAATTCCCACATACAGGAATTTTTAAATCTTTATAGGTAACAGCGAAATGATCACACTCAACTCCTGTAGGATAACCAGTTCCTTTCCAGATTAGCTGACCTTTATCATTATAATAATCATAAGGAGAAGGATTGCCATTATCTAAAGCGTTCCAACCTGCAGGATATGGTCCCACCGGATATTTAATTGAATCACATTCAAGAAATGGCCTTGCAAAACCATCATAACTTGGAGGACACTTAACACTGTCAACTACACCTTGTTTAACAGGAATTAATTCTGAACAACTCGTTGTATTTCCTTTACAATCCTTTGCAGTCCAAAATCTCTCATACTGGGCATAAGGCACAACATTACACCCATTCTTAGTATAAATGTCGTAGTAGCATAATTCTACATCACAACATAAATCAAAATTCTGAACTCTGAAACATCCAGGTTTTCCAACAATCGGACTAACAATTGCAGTTGGTGGAAGTGGAAATCCTATAAATTCAGGATGAACATTACTCTGACAAGTGATTGTATCAATATCATCATTACAAGTTAATTCAGGAATATACTTATCTTCAATTAATACATATCCCCAACATTTAATTCCAGAACACAGATGCGTAACAAGAACTTTCAGCTTTTGTCCAAGATGACTTCCATTAGCTACAGCTCCTGGAACTACATTTCCATTTGCATCTGTAACCAAAAGCGAATATGAGTCATCAGGATAATTTTCTCCTTCAAGGATCATTGTTGGCGTTATTAACGCTCTACAATTTCCGTCTAAGGACAAATTGATCAGATTATCGCAAGCTAAAGAAGCACTACCTTCAACTACAACAGTTCTGCTCAATACTGTAGGTCCACTAGTTGCCGTAATTAGATAATTACCGGCAACATTACCCCATATTATAGTAACTGAGGTAGCAGTTGTAGAATTGATACTTCCACCACCGGACAGACTAAATATCCAAGGACCTGGAGTATTTACAAAATAAGTTGCCGTGTCGTTTCTACATATGCTTGTATCTGTTCCAAATTCAGCTGACAACACTTGAGCATTTGCACTGAGTGAAACCAGAAATATCAATAGCATGCTTGCCAAAACTGCTTTTGATACATTCACAAATAATGAGTAAATATTATTCATTTTAATTGTATTTGTAATTATTACTTTTCTCATATTTCTTTTTTTATCGGTTTAATAAACTTTTAGAACTTTTGGCTTGAATCCGGAGCCAGAAGGCTCCGGTTAAGCCTAAAATTACCCAAGAACCGTTTTTATCTTATTATCACCATTTTACGTGTAGCAATAAAATTATTCGCATCTAATTGATAATAAAGAAGCCCAGCTTCATTATTCAACATTTCCAATTCTACAGTATTTAATCCTTTCTTTCCTTCAACTTGTAGCGACTTTAATTTTCTTCCAGCAAGATCGTAGACATGAAGCGCTACATTCTCATCAGTTGGTAATTTGAAGAAAATAGTTGTTTTACCATTGAATGGATTCGGAACATTTTGATACAATTCATACTTTTCGGTTGATTTACCATTCGCAGATCTGAATAATAATTTCAAATCTTCTACAAATTCAACCGTATATATTTCGGAGTTCAAATTTTTATTTGAAAGTTTCAAACTTTGTGCATCAATTATGCCTTCATTATTCGCTTCCAATATCAAATTAAACAATTGCTCTCCTTGATTAAGATTTTTCAACTGATTATCATTCCAGGAGATTCTTAGCTTAGAACCGTTTTCCAAGATGGAGTAATTATTAGCTTCTAAAGCAATTGTACCTGACTCAAGTCCTTTGAATTTTGCTAATCTTGAATCCAAAGTAAGTTCAAGTTGAAACCCATTAAAAGTTGAAACAGAATTCAGTGATACAGGTAAAGTATAAGTGCTACCATTTTCTATCTGAATTTCAGTTACCTCTAAACCAACTATAGAATTAGATCTTGATTGAATGGTATTATAACTACTGGTATTAGCCTCTCCGGTAACATCCCCTGATTTAATCGCTATAAAGTTATTATCTACAAGATCTCCTTGAAGGTTAACTAAACTTATTTCCGAACTAAACGAAAATGCATTTTCTTTAGTCATATTAACTTTAGAATCAACAAAATTCCATGAAGGGTTATTATTCGGAAATTCGGATACCAATCCAAGAATCAACTTTCTAATATCTGAAATGTCTTTTGAAGTAATTGTTCCCGATTTATTAACGTCTGCTGCAATCAGATAATATGGATTTTGAATTTCCTTCTTACCCAAAATATGTTTCTGAATCTCAACTATATCCCGAGTGGAAACGCCATTTAGAAAATCATAATTTAAGGTTGGCTGAATCAGATATTGCTCTCCTACTAATATATTCTTAAAAGCATACTTCCCTTCAAGATCTGTAACTTGCTGATCCAACATGTTTCCAGAATTAACTTCATAAAACTGAACTGAAACATTTGTTGCTTTCTTATTTGCATCGATATGTGTTACCAAACCAGATACATTACCCGTCAATGTTCCACTATTAGGACAAACATCCTGATTATCCTGAACGATCAACTTGGTATGACAAACATCCTGATTACCTGAAAGATCTGTTACATAAATATCAATATCAATTGTGTCAACTCGACCATTACTTAAATCTGCACATCTAATTGTTTTAAAACTATCTTTGACATTTGCTGTAAATGAGAAGTACAATTTGTTTTGTTCGGTACAATTATCAGTAGAAGCAAGGTTGAAGTCCTTCGCCCAAACGGTAACTTCTCTTGTAGTCGGCATGATAACAGTTATTATACCAGGATTACAGTATGGAGTTGGTGCTTTACAATCTCTAACATTAATTAGATAACTACAAGTACTACTATTACCGCATTGATCATTAACTGTCCAAGTTATCTTATGTGTTCCTTGCCCTAAACTAGGTGAAAAAGATTTAGTTGTCCCGGTATTGTTAATTGAACCATCATTATTTCTGTCGAATTCATACTTCCATTTCAATTCATTAGGATCTGTAGTGCAATCATCGAACGCAGCAGCTGATAAAACAGCTGTAATAGTACATCCATCAGTAATGCACAGCTCTCTGTTAGCACATGAACTAGTAAATGTTGGCGCAACATTATTAACAATTTTAATGACCTGAGTATGATACCATACTCCGTTACCATGTTCCGGATTTATAATATTATAATTACACCAGTCAATAACTGTCCATTTTCTTAATATTTTAAAACATACACCTTCAACATAATTAAAAACCAGATCTTCATAATTTGTAATAATCTGATTACATTTATCTTGATTTCTAAATATTGGCTTACCTGTTTGATCAGGATTGGTAGAATTCTTACATCCTGATATTACAATATCTGATGGAAAAGTAATATCAGATTCTCGAAATGGCATCGTATCTCTTATAGTAATACTTTGAAAACAAGAGTCTTTCCTGCCTCCTGCATCTGTAACAACAAACCATCTTTTAATTACACCAATATTGCAAGAGCTTAGATTATTTTCCACTCTTGTAGCTGTGGTAAAGCTGCAATTATCTTTAGCGGATGCATTTCCAAATACATTCAAATTAGAGATATCTGTCTCACAACTGATAACAGTATCCTTTGGACAGGTAATCTTTGGAGGCAACTTATCCTGAACCATAACGTCCACCATACATTCACTTGAATTACCGGCAGCATCAATAACTCTTAATACAACTCTTATCGGGCTTGCTGCTATATCAGCACAACAGAAAGTCTGTGTACTGGAAAAGGTAGTTGAACCACAAGAACCCGGATTCATTCTTCTAACCTGAAAGGATCCCATCTGGCAGTTATCAAAACTTCTATCGTCAAAAATAGTAGCCGGAACAGTTGCCTGACCATTATCCGTTAATGCAACAACGGTGCGTTGTTGACAGACAGGGACTGGTGGTGTTAAATCTTTTACCTCTATATCGAATGTACATTCAGTACAATTACCACAATCATCACAGATTCGATAATAAATCCAATTACAGCCATAAGGCATATTTACTACCTTATATTGTCCATTTGGCAATTGAACAATGTTATTTGAGTTTCCTCGTATTAAAGGATCCGGTGTACAATCTGAAGGACTGGTAGCTGGTCTGTGAAGCACTGTATAAGTCCATCGACTACATGCTTCAATTACATAAGGTGTATTGGTATTTGTCGGTTTTCCAGGAACCAATACCTCTGGAACAGGCAGTGTATATGATCCTGTACAAACATGAGGATCAGTGTTGATTGTTAATGTTGTAGGACAAGTTATTACCGGCGCTACGTCATCAACTACTTTTATCAACTGAATGTATGTAATACGATTATTTGGTCTACACCAGTCGATCAAAAGCCATTTTCTAAGTAGCTTAAAACTTCCATCACATACTCTAATTGTATCATCTGAAAAATCAAATTGTATATTTCCGCACAACAATCCCTGAGGTCTACCAGTTCCTGTAGATGAAGTATCCGGATATCCATTTGGAAACTTAGTCCAACTTCCGTTACATCTTAAGTATGGTTGATTACCTGGCTGACCATCGTAATGAGGTGGAAGGGTAAGATCAGCCAAAGTACCTCTAATAATATCTATTGTATCAACACAACAAGAGGTAAAACCACTTGGATCGGTAGCACACCAACGTCTATATACAGTACTAGCCAGAGTATCAATACATGAATAAGACACAACACTATCTTTATAAGTTAGAGTTGCAGTTCCGCATGCATCTATACCTGTAACAATATATGGATAAACAGATTGATTAACAAAAATTGGGTTTACAGGAAAGCCGAAAACAGAAGGATTTAGATTGACATTGCAACGGAAGGAATCTCTTGCTCTGCACTGCAATGCAGGTGCTACTTTATCCTCAAGAATTACATTTCCCCAACATGAATTTCCACACACAATATTACTTACTGTAACCACTAAATTTTTACCGATATAGCTTCTGCTAATCGGCATCGTTACCGGTTTCCCATTACTTGTTAGACTAACCGTATAAAAGCCTAAATCCAAACATTCCTGGCTATAAGTACCTTCTAAAACCATTTCTGCTACTAGGCTTGCTTCACAAAGACTATTCACGGATAAGTGAATTGTATTATTACAGGCCAATTGACAATTAGACCAACAATTTGGAATGGATGCTGTAGCTGACACGGCTCCAGCTGAAGGTGGAAATATATAATTTGCAAATACTGTATTATTCAAGGTACCACCGACTGCTCTTGGGTTCATTTCTGCAGTTATTTGAATAAAAATCGAATCATCCTGAAATAATAAACCATCAATATTGGTTAACCCTGGAGTTGTTCCACCATTATAGGCAGGATTAAGAGTAGGACTAACCGAGACACCAGTAACTGCTATTGAAGGCAATCCAACAACTCGGACAAATTTTGGACCTAAGTTGGAAATTGCACTAAATTGTTCTGTAATATCTATATTTAATACAAATGGACAAGCACTAGCCGCAGGATTGATTACCGTAATCAAATAAGTAGCATCAATATTGCCCGATACTCCACTTGATGCCGGAACTACTCCCAACAAACTCTTGTTAACCGTCAGGCATTGCGCTTCCAAATTCTTAGAACTCGCAGCTGCTATTAAGAGTAGTACAAGTAAGCACCCGGATAGATTTGTCAGTCCTTTATGGACACTTTTTATAATCTGTTTTGGGTAAAATAATTTATTCATTTTAAAAATAATTTTAAAGTTTATACAATTTTGATAGAAATAATTTTGACAATTTCTGAGATCCCCAAACGGCTGAAGAAAATTCTTCATTGGATAATAATGGGGGTATGGATGGGTTTTCAGATGCTCTTACTCTTTACCTGGAATATCAATCCAGATTATCTGATGACAAATACTTCAATAAAGAGTAAAAGCATTGTCAATTTATTCTATCATGATCATCTTTCTCGAAGCTCTGTTTTTAGAAGTTTCTAAATTGTAGTACAAGATTCCACCGTACTCGAATTCATTTTTATTAAGCTGAACAGAATTGAATCCAGCTTTGAAAGTTCGAGATATTTCTTTCAGAAGTCGACCATTTACATCATAAATCTTTAAACTTGCCATTTCTTCCTGAGGCAGTACAAAGGAAATTGTAGTGGTCAAACTAAATGGGTTTGGCTGATTCTGATATAAATAAAATCCATTATTAATCTTATCATCGGAATTTCTAAAGCTTAGTCTTAATTCTGCTAAATCATTATTTCCGAAATAAATTTCATTGTTAAACTCTTCGTGGCTCAAGGCAAGGTTTTCACTAAGGCTACCTTTCTTTATTGCACTAAGTTCTATGGTAAATAAAGCATCATTACTTGACCTTCCTTGAGGGTTATCCCAACTTAATCTGATAATACCTTTTTCTACCAAACTTAGATTGATATTATTGGCATTAATATCACACAATCCACTCTTAATGGTTTCAAATCTCAAAATCATTGGATCAAATTCCATCTGGAATTGAAGTCCTGATAAGGATACATTTTCAGACAAATAAACAGGAATATTCAGCAAGTCCTTAGCCTCAAATGTCAAATCAGGAACATGAATCAATTTTATCTGATTGGTTCTTGAAATTACTCCTTGAGCATTCGATGTTCTTGCATTACCAGATACATCACCTAATTTTATTGCAATCATATTGTTGTTGCCTATGTCACCACTTAATTGGACAATGTTAATTGACTCATCCAGAGGCCATGGAGTGTTGACATCATTAAACTTCTGATTTGCGTTTATAAATTTCCATGACTTCTTAGAAGGAAACTCATTGTTTACGCCAAGAATTAGTTTTCGAATGTCAGAGATATCTTTTGAAGTAATCGTTCTACTATCGTTTACATCCGATGCAATGATCTGATAAGGATCATTTAAAGAACTTATTCCCAGAATATGTCTTTGTATTAATACAATATCTGCTGTTGAAACACCATTTAAGTAATCATCATTCTTTTCGGCCTTAACCAGATAATTCTCTGCCAACGGAATATCAGGAAACGCAAACTTACCATCAACCTGTGTTAAATGATACTTTGGCAATGAAGACATATTTCCACTAATTGAAACCATTGCTTCTTCTAATGATTTCTTAGTACCTGTTTGAATTACTCCGGAAACAAGTGCAGTGGTATTATTTCCACCTCCACCAAAATGATCCTGGCAAGCATTTCCTAATCCATCTTGAATTATAATTCTTGTATCACAATAATTTTGATTGCCTGCTTCATCTGTTACATAAATTCTAACATCAAAAGTTTTAGAAACACCATTTGGCAAACTATCACAATTATATCTTCTAGAAGTATTACTTGTATTGGTTGAAAACGAATATCTTAATGCATTTGACGGAGAACAGTTATCTGTACTTGCCAGGTTAAGGTCTGAAGCCCAAACATCAACATTTCCTGATGATGGCATGATAACCGTAACTATTCCTCCTCTGCAATAGGGAGTTGGAGCTTTACGATCTCTACCTACAAAGGTATAAGTACAGGTACTTGAATTACCACAGCGATCTTCGACAGTCCAGGTAATTCTATGAGTTCCACCTGCATAAACTCCACTGGCATTGTTACCTACTCCGGTTGCGTCAATAGAACCGTTATTATTAAGATCTATTTTATAAGACCAGGCAAGATCTGCCGTATCTGTACAATCATCACCAGCTATACCGATTAATTCGATGAATCCGGTACAATTGTCGCTTAAAATATCAAAGGTTTTATTAAAGCAAAAACCAGGAGGAAATACAGGTCCTTGATTGTTGGCTACCTTAATTACTTGTGTTCTTCCCCAACTAAAATTTGGATTGCAATCATCAATAATTGTCCATCGTCTTAATATTTTATAACAGGCATTTTCAACCTGATTAAATACTTGATCAGAATATCCAGCAACCAATCTGGAACAATTCAGATTGTTAGGCCAGCTAGGTCTACCTGTGACGCTAGGATCAGTACTGTTAAGACATCCAATAAATGTTGTGTCTCTTGCAGGCACAATTGTAGATCCATTGTAAGGCGTAAAGTTTACAATTGAGATTTTCTGTGTGCAGGTGACCGTATTGTTTCCGTCAGCAAATGTCCAGATTCTAAAAATGTTACCAGTTCCACATCCATTGGCGGGTGGAAGTACATATCGATAGGTAGTATCAAGTATACAATCTTCGGTTATTAATCCATCCTTACCCCAATTTCTTGGTTGTGCGACAGATGTGTTACCAGGGTCATTGATAATAATATTTCTTCTATCAGATTCATTCCTTTGATAGTTACCAAAAACTTCTAAATTAGAATAATCAAACGTACAGCTTACTGTAATATTAGGAAGACAGTTAACAATCGGTGGACGCTTGTCTTGTACGATTGCATTTACCATACATTCGTTGATGTTCCCAGCTTTATCTTTAACTCTCATTATTACAGTTATGGGGCTTTTCCTTATATCGTCGCAACAGAAATCGATATATGGAGCAAACTCCTTGTTGCCGGAACCTCCACAAACACTGGTATCCATCCTTCTTACTAGAATAGAATCCAAAGCACAGTTATCATAAGAACCATCGTCAAATGATTCAGCATATACTCTTGCCCAGCCTCCTGTAGTAAGGGCAACAACTGTCTCTAAATGACATACCGGAATTGGTTTCGTCTTTTCTTGTACAAGAATTTCAGTACTACATTCTTCTGTATTACCACAAGCATCCGTTACTCTAAAAATTACCCAAGACCATCCTACTGGAAGATCAGAAATTGTATAAGTAACCGGATTTGTATTATTACGAACAACTCCGTCTCGCACCGCATCAATTGATGTTACCGGGATCGACGGATCAGCAACACCTCTTTTTACCAATACATCATAGCTAAGTGGATAAGAACATTCGGTCAATATTGTTGGTAATCCTATAGTTGCGTTACCTGAGCATGCGGAACCAATAGTACTTACTGTATCTCTTGATCTGCATGTAATTATTGGACCTCGAGTATCTAAGATTTTTATTAATTGCACACATTCAGTATCTCTACCTGTGCACCAATCAATGATCAACCACTCTCGTAAAATCTTGTAAGAACCTACACATATATTCAAACGAACATCATTGTATGAGTAATTAATATTTCTACATCCAACACCACCCGGATATCCCGTTACATTAGGATGAGGATTTCCTGCTGCATCTCTTTGAAAATTGGCATCACATCTTAATGCGTCTTCATCAATATCATCATAATTGGGTGGGCAGGTTATTGAATCTATTGAACCTGCTCTAACTAGTATTGTATCCGTACATTGTGTTACGTTACCATATCCATCGGTAGCAGTCCAATCTCTAAATACTGTATCAATGTAAACTGCCGGAGGAGGACATACTACATTGATTGTCCTATCAGAATATGATATAGTAGTACTACCACAATTATCATATGCGCTGGAAGTTGTAGTATAAGTCCTTGGAACACCAGGTACAGCTACAGGATTGGGTGCAGCTGGCGTTGGTTTTGGAAATCCTATACCCGGAGAACTAGGTAATATAGGAACACCACAATTAACTGTTAGTGTTCGACATAGAAGTCTTGGTTTAAGTTTATCTTCAACTCTTAACACTCCCCAGCAATAGTTACCAGAACACCTGTGAACAGCAGCTACTTCAAGAAATTGACCAACGTGTGATGAATTTACAGTAGGACTAGTAGCAATCGGAATCTTTGTGAAAGCATCCCTAATGATAATATCATAATCAAGTGGATTCCACCCGCTACCTTCTATTACCATGTCCGGAGTAACCACACCCAGACAGTTTTCATCAAGAGAAACATTAGTAGTATCGTTACAATCAACCTGAGGTGCAATTGTACTGCTAACCCTAACTCTAATAGTATCAGGTGTACAGGAGCCGATAGGCGGTGTCTCAGTCATTACTATTACAACATTTCCTACTGTATGCCAAGTAATAGATACATTGGGCGGAACAGCATTCACTAATGCAGAACCACCAATTACACTAAAAGCATACGTATTATTTCCATCAAAGCCATTGATAAAATACGTTGCAACAGTATTTGTACGACAAACACTGATTGGGACACCTGTTAAAGTTGCGCAAGCCTGCGCTTCTGACTTAATATTGAAACCGGTTATGAGCAAGAGAATCAAGCTTATATCCTTCCAATATTTTAAAAAGTCAATTCGAGAAAGTAATAGTCTCTTCATGATTAAAATAATTATATTAAAAGTTTTAAATTTCAAATTCCAATGAATAAATCTCTTCAGACTTATCCTTCGGGGGGAATGATATTGGGGGATATAAGGATCACGTCACACATAAGCTTACATAAGCACATACGACAATGATTCAGTTGAGAAGTTCCAAGTACTATTCCAAAAGTGATGTCCAAATGTCTAGTTATTAGAACTAAATTTAATGTGTATCAATATTTTAATCAATAAAGTGTAAATTGCTGTATTTCTAGGCTTTATGCGTTATAAAAAATAATTATTAGAAAAAATATTTTTTATAAAATCTATAAATACCAATATGTGGCTTAACCTTTCAATTTTTTTAAGAATGTGTTGATCCTTATCCTAATTATAAAGCTATTGAAGTTCAGATATTATCATTTGCAAGAAGAAGTCAAACAATAATTCATGATGATCATGACTTTATTACATTTGTAATTCTTATGAAAAATAAATTGTCCCATTTAGAGAAAGTAGAAATTCTGAATCTACTCGAATCAAGATTTATAAATAACACATCTCGTCATAAAGAAATTGAATGGAAATTCATTAAAAATAAATTTGAACTACTTCCGGAAAAACTATTTATAATCTATGAAATGGAAAAAACTGGTGGAGAACCTGATCTAATTGTTTTTCAAAATAATGAAATTGCTTTTGTGGATTGTAGCAAAGAAAGCCCTTCTGGAAGAAGAAGTGTATGTTATGATCATGAAGCACTTTTATCCCGAAAAGAATATAAACCCAAACAAAGCGCATTAGGTATGGCTTATGATATGGGAATAGAAATATTAACTGAATCACAGTACAGAGAACTCCAATGTTTTGGAGAATTTGATCTTAAATCTTCAAGTTGGATTAAAACACCACAAACAATCAGAGATTTAGGTGGCGCTGTATTTTGTGACAGAAGATACAATACTGTATTTACATATCACAATGGTGCGGAATCTTATTATGCTTCAAGGGGATTTCGGGGTTGTTTATTTATATAAATACTCTACTCTGAATTCATAAGAATATTTATTCTTCCAATTACTTTTAATACAAAATATTTTCCTGAAACTATATATTCGCCAAGCTATTTAATCTACAAGGACTTAACTTCTGATACCAGTTTAGTTAAAGTATCTTTAGCATCTCCAAACAACATATATGTTTTTGGATTATAGAATAGTTCATTGTCAATACCTGCATAACCTGCTTTCATTGATCGCTTCATAATAATTATAGAAGCCGCATTTTCAACATCTAATATTGGCATTCCGTATATTGGAGATGAAGGATCATTCTTTGCTGCCGGATTCACGACATCATTAGCACCTACTACTAACACTACATCTGTAGTTGAAAATTCCGGATTTATTTCTTCCATTTCTACCAGCTTGTTGTAAGACACATTGGATTCCGCTAGAAGAACATTCATGTGACCAGGCATACGACCGGCAACCGGATGTATAGCATATTTAACTTCCACTCCACCTTCTTCTAGAATATTTTCTAATTCATGACATGCATGTTGTGCTTGTGCAACTGCCAGACCATATCCCGGAACAATTACAGCTTTCTTTGCGTATTTCAGAAGTATTGCAGCATCCGAAGGACCCATTTCTTTAGTAGTTCCGCCCGATGAATTGCTGGAGGAATTTGAACTTGAACCACCACCAAAATTTCCAACTAGAACATTCAATAAAGATCTGTTCATCGCATTACACATAGTAACTGTAAGAATTGTTCCTGCGGATCCAACCAAAATTCCACCAATGAGCATAACATAATTATCATATAAGAATCCGCCACATGCTGCTGCAACACCTGTAAATGAATTTAACAAAGATATCACAACAGGCATATCGGCTCCACCAATAGGAAATACAAAGATCAATCCATATAGTACAGATAAGCCAAGTATAATATAAAACCATGTATTACCGTCAACAGCCCCAAATAACATCATTCCGGATAACACCAGAATACCTGCTAGTAATCCTAAGTTAATAACTTGTTGAAGAGGCAGATTGTAATCACCTATTTTTCCTTCTAATTTACCATAAGCAACTATCGATCCTGAAAAAGATATCGTACCAATCGCCAATCCGGCAAGTATGATCAACAAGGTTTGTGTATCCGGCGAAATTCCGGTATGCTGTGAATGTTGAAATTCAATTATAGAAATTAAAGCTGCGCAAGCTCCTCCCATTCCGTTAAAAAAGGAGACCATCTGAGGCATGGCTGTCATCTGTACACTCTTGGCCATGTATATACCTATACCAGTTCCGATGATCAATGCGGAAAAAATCCATATCAAATTTCTTAAATGATTTCCATCAGCATCTTTATACAAAAATATTGTTCCAAATATTGCCAATGTCATTCCGACTGCAGCAATTAGATTTCCTCTCCTTGCGGTATCGGGCTTGCTCAACATTTTTAATCCGACCATAAAGGTTACGGATGCAATAAGATAGATAAATTCGAGTAAGTGTTCTAGTATCATTTCTTTTTCTTAAACATTTCCAACATTCTGTCAGTTACAACAAATCCACCAACCACATTCAGGGTTCCCAAAATTACAGCAATGAAGCCAAGGATCAAACTTAACAATCCTTCAGCCTGTCCCATAACAATGATTGCGCCTATAATTACTACACCGTGTATTGCATTTGCACCAGACATCAGTGGTGTATGCAGCACTGAAGGCACATGTGAAATCAGCTCTATTCCTACAAAAATCATCAGTATGACCAGATAAATCATCTGAATGTTATTGGATATAAATTCAAACATAATTAATAATTATTGAAGTATTTTTCCCTGGTGAACAATCAATGTGCCTTTTGTTATTTCTTCCTCCATCTCCCATTTGAAATTATCTTTATCAGCAAGATGAATTAATAAGTTATAAACATTTTTTGCAAACAATTCGCTTGCATTGGTTGCAAGTGTTGAAGGTAGATTTGAAATTCCAATAATTTTAACACCATTTTTAATCACAATCTTATCAAGTTCACTACATTCACAATTTCCTCCTTGCTCAACTGCCATGTCAACGATTACCGAGCCAAACTTCATTTGTTTAACCTGATCCTCTGTAATAAGAATTGGTGCTTTCTTGCCCATTACTAATGCTGTAGTAATAACTAGATCTGCTGCATACAAAGACTTATTAACTGCTTCCTTTTGCTTGGTAAGATATTCAGCAGTAACTTCTGTAGCATATCCTCCTTCTGATTTTGAACCATCTGATTCAACTGTGATAAACTTAGCTCCTAAAGATTCCGCTTGTTCTTTGGTTTCAGAACGAACATCGGTTGCTTCTACAACCGCACCTAATCTTTTCGCAGTAGCAATAGCTTGTAATCCGGCTACACCCACTCCAAAAATCAGAACCTTGGAAGGGGTAATGGTTCCAGCGGCAGTCATCATCAAAGGGAATATTTTCGTCATCTCCTCTGCACCCAGAATTACAGCTTTGTATCCAGCGAGATTGGATTGAGAACTCAGAACATCCATACTTTGCGCACGAGAAATACGTGGAATAGCATCCATAGAAAATGAAGAAAGGCCTGCTTCCGCTAGTTCCTGTACATGACTTTGATTCGTGCGATGATACATCATTGCAAGGGTAATCGCTCCCTTATTCATAGACTTAATGGAAGTACTGTCAAAGGGATTAATTTGAATATAAACATCTCCGTTCTGTAAGAGCTGGTTCCTGTCTGTTATAACTTGTACACCAACTTCAGTATATGCTTTATCCAAAAACGCAGACTGTTCCCCGGCACCTGATTCAATCATCAAATCAAATCCCTTGGCAATTAAGGCCTTAGCTACTGATGGAGTTATGGCTACCCGCTTTTCACCCGTTCTGACTTCCTTTAATATTACTAATTTCAATGCCTTTTTTATTTGAAGCGGCGAAGATAAAACATTGCATCGACATTTTTAAGTCAAAAAATTAAGACTTTACATATTATAAATAAATTTAATATTACCTGAATTATTAAGAAAATGTTTAAAATATTCAAATGCTTCGCAATGACAAAGCTCTATAGTCAACTGATCTAATAAAGCTATATTTCATTGATCTGATAAATGACTTCCAAACTATTGAGATCCTTTCTATTCTTTTATACTATAAAGTAATAAAAATTATAAAACTATTCTAATATATTAATTATTAGGACAAGCCAATTCATCGGTTTTCCATTAAAAGAAGAAAACCAATCTGTACAATTATACAATTGAAATACCTTTGCACCTCATGGCAATTAATTTTCTGGAACTTTGGATTGGCGACCGATTGAGAGTTATAGGCACGAAAACAATTGGAACATTTGAAGGAATGGATTCGCAATCCGTTGCAATATTGAAAATCAATTTTATTAAACAAAAGTTTCATATTGATCATCTAGAATTCGCCCCTGAAGAATCTTTAAGCGAGCCTGACATTTCTGACATCATTTGCTCCGAAGGAAAAAATATTAAAAAAATCAGACTTGACAAAATAATTGATCTTCATATTGAAAATCTCAACCCTGATTACTCCAATCAAATTCCAGACAGAATACTTTCATACCAAATAAAGTCATTTGAAAAATTTATTACCGATCATAAATCACTTGGTTCAGACCATGTGGTTATCATTCATGGAAAAGGAGATGGAATTCTTCGACAGCAGGTCCATGAGTTGCTCAAATACAAATTCAAAGCAAGAATGCTTCAACTCATTCATGAAGATGGCGCCACTGAGGTCTGGTTATAAATTTTTATTTACTCTCTAACCAATTTAACAGTTCCAAGGATATCTTTATCTGTTCTGATTTGCAGATAATATACTCCTCCATTAAGTTGAGATAAGTTTATCGAATGTTTAAACAAATCTGCCGTGAACTTGATTTTTTCATTATAAACGTTTTGGCCCATTGCATTTAATATTTCCAGATTTGCAATTCCATCAGATGTTTGTTTAATCTGAATTTGTAAGTAATCTTCAAATGGATTAGGATAAACGTGAACTGCTCTATTTTCTGAAATATTTTGCACTCCAATGGTCAGCTTTCTTGAACCTGTAGCAAACCAAGCACCCCATTTCCCGCTCTTGAGTAAGACCTGTTCATTGCCTGAAGAACTAATTTTATCCGCATTTAAGCCAATCACATTCAGAGAACCATCCTGATTACTATCCAGACCATCAAATAAAACAAAATTATCTTTTACCGAAAAATTCGGATAAGACAGATCCGGTCTGTCTGAAATAATTGTTTCAAATGTTCCTGTTTCTATATTGCCACCCACTAAAGTATAATCCGTTCCAAAAAAATTAAGATCTTCAATATAGTCAAAAGCAATCACATCCAAACTATTCTTACTAAATACAGGATTTCCAATGGCAACATTTTCCGGAAGTCCGCTGACCAATTTATCTATTTTACCACTTGCAAAAGTACTTGTCTGATTATCAAAAACATTTAAAAACCCAATATCCCAATATTCATAGTTTTGACCGGCAGAATTTTTTAAAGTATTGAATGCGTCATACATAATATACTGACCACTATGATCAAAGTCCATAACGTCTGAATAATTTACATCACCTGTTGAAGTATTACTATAAGATGGATTGTACAGCTTAAAATCACCCCATTGCTGCTTAACAAAATCAAAAACATGTATCAAATTTTCCGCAATATCAAAAACCACTCCAAGTAATCTACCGTCTTTTGAAATCACCACATTTCTGTAAACAGGTTGATCGTCTAGTATTTGTTCAACATAGCTTCCATTACCATTTCTGACTAGCAAATACAATTTCTTATCTGCTCCAACATAATATATTTCAGAACCGTTATCGGTAACACTGGGTTTCGAATTTATTGCCCTAGTTGTTAATTGAATGACAGTGTTAAAATCATACAAATAAAGCCCCTGTTTGTTAAGGTCTGTACACACTACAAATTCTTTACCGGGATTGGTAGGAAGAACTCTATTCGTTGGTGTATTAGTAGTACCTCCTATTCCGACACGGTCGAATCCTGTTTTTACACTTGTCAATACTTCAGGATTATTAGGAAAAAGATCCATTGCACACTTTTCAATAGCGACACGCAAATCTTTAAAATTAGAAGAACGGGTAAGAAATTTGGTTAGAGCATGATAATATACTTTCTCTGCGATCTTCTGTGCATTACTTAAGTTGCTTGATTTTGCCAATTCAATAACAAAAACATAGAAGGCATGGTTAGGAATACCACTATTGATATGTACACCTCCATTATCATCAGTCCCTTTATATTGTTCATTAACGTGTTTTGGCTGCCATCCGGGAGTATTTAAGCTGGTTCCTCCGTTATGAGGATCTTCCAAGCTTCTCAATGCACCAGATTTAAAAACGTTCTTATTGACAACATCTTCACCAATCTTCCAATCATCACGATCAATCATTGCACCAAAAATATCGGCAAATGATTCATTGATCGCACCAGGTTCATTTTCATAAACCAAGTTTGCAGAACTACCAATTACTCCATGTGACATTTCATGACCCGCAACATCCAGACCTTTAGCCAATGGCGAGAATGCAGATTTTCCATTGCCATAAAACATCGCTTCGCCATTCCAAAAGGCATTATCCATCTGACCTCCACCATCATTTACATTGATTATTGAAAGAATATTTCCACCGGTTCCATTTATTGAATTTCTGGAATGAGTTTGTTTAAAATATTCATACGCTTTACTTGCGTTGAGATGTGCGGAAACTGCCGTCTTCGATGGCCATTGATTATTCGCATTGGCAATATATTCAACCTGAAAACTATTCCCTTCTACATTTCTGTTCTTAGCATCCAAGGTAACAATAACACCAACGGGATTATCAGGAAATTTTGATTTGGCAGCATTGAACATTGTTCTAGATGCATCCATAAGATAATAGGTGCTTCCTTCTTTCCAGACCTGAATTGTTTGGTTATTATTAAATAAGTCTTGTGCGCTAGCAGTCTCTGCACCTTGAGGAGACATAGTATGATCATTAATACAATGACTTTCTGCAGAACAATTACAAACCGAATTCAATACTTTTAGAATTTCACCGGAATGAGCATCGATGTATAATTCATAATACCTCCTTAAAGTAGGCCTGTACTTCACAAAATAGATGAGCTTCCATTCTGAATTTAAATCTTTCCATACTCCCAATGTCTTTCTTGATATACCCATTTTCGAAATAGCCTGAAGTAAAGGATCATTAACTTTTATTATTTCTTTACTAAAATAAGAGTCACATATTTCTATCAATTGATTTTCCTGAACGGAAGGAATATCATTCAATTTTGCAGGCAGATTGTAGGCCTGACCATTCATAAATAAAGATCCATCGGTATATTTATGAATAATAAATTCAGCATCAAGTACAGGAAGATTCTTATACAACTGTACATATCGAAAATGTTGGTTACCCTGATCATCAGTTATATGATCGTTGATTTTAAAAGATCCATCGTTGTCATTCTTTATCCCAAGCAATCCATTTAGAGACTCAGATGCGGACTGGGAATTTAACAAATCAATGTTAAAGGCAGCTTTTTTAATCATCAATGCCGATGGAATTCCATCTGAATTAATATCAATAATTTGTATTCCTGAACCTGGTTTAGACTTAATTATCCTTGGATGATTAGAAGAAATTTGAACTGCAGCCGGCAGATAGCTTAACGGAATTACCTTACTTGGAATTTCTCTTTTCTTTAATACTTTTTTAACTATGGGATTACCCGGATTGCTAAAAACATATCGGTGTTTACCTAATTGGGCATCGGCTTGAAAATAAAGAATCAGTACAAAAAAGGTGCTAAAGATTTTCATTTCTTCGAATTATTTAATATTTGATTGATATTGTTATAAAATAAAACCAGCTGGGCAGGAACATCCTTGGATTGAGGATCCCAGGCCATTCTTCTTAATTTTCCATTCGTGTTAAATTCCAGAAAATGGTACACATTTCCGGGAACGTTATAGTCTAATTGATCCAGACCAAGAACTGAAATATTAGATTTTAGCTGAGAGACAATTTCTTTTTTGAGTTTATTATAGGAAATTTCTTTGGAACTAATCTTGCCGTCTGAATAAATGATAGTAGCAAATTCGATTCCTGCAAAACCACCTCCATTACCCACTTTAATTAATTCATAAGGCTTAGTTTTAGATTTATAGGTATTACAAGAATAAGTAAAAATAATACAAACTGCTGACAATGTGTACATTATAAATTTATTGCTCATTGATGTCTCTTTAAAATAAAGTTAAATATACTTCATAGGGAAGACTTCAATTATTTCGTATTAAATTTGTGTAAAATTTTAATAAAATCATATGAAAAAAGTATTGTTCTTTATCTTATTGGGTAGTTTTCTAACCATAGGTACACTTTCAGCACAATGTTGTAAAGGTGGAGCTAAAAAATCATGTTCCAAATCATCTCAGGCTTCTAATCTCAAAGCAGATGAAGCATATGTATTGGCGGCTTCTGATGCTGCAGCCAAAGACGCTTCCATTGAAAAAAGAGTTTGCGAAAAATCGGGAAAAGTTAGTTTTTTCAGAAATACTACTGATGCAAGCGGAGCCACTGCAAGCACAGAAGTTATGTTTGATCAAGGAACGGCTACTTTTGTTAATTCAAGTTCTACTTCTGGAAAAAAATCTTGTTGTTCAAAAGGTTCAAAATCCTGCTCTAAAGATAAAGAAGCTAAATCCGAAAATAAAATTATGAATTAATTCAATTTATAAAAAGCTATTTATAAAAAGGCTCTCAAAGTGAGAGCCTTTTTTTTATCCAGAAACCGTAAAACTCGATCCATTGAATAATAATAATGAACTGAATATTACAATTTTAACAGCTATTGTTTAAGCAACTTTACTGTATTAATTTCTGAGCTTATTGCAATACTTTAAATCCGGTTTCTTATTAATTTTTCTAACTCTCTACAACCCTAAATTCTTTGAATATTTCAACTAAGGAGTTTGTTTCGAATTTTAAAATAATTTTCTCAACATGAAAAAGCTAAACAATTAATATTGTTGAGTAATTACAACGAAGACATAAGCACACTAACTTTAAATATTTCGAGAAAGCTCTACAATTATATTTTTTACCTTAAGAAATATTTAAATATTCTACCTGATATCAAAATCAATAAGAATGAATAAATGATTGTAATCAATATTTATTCATTATTAAAATTTAAAATTATGAAAAAGTCAATTCAAATACTAAGCGCAATCTTCATGCTTAGCATAGTAAATCTTTTTGGAAATTCCAACGCACCTGTTGATAAGCAGAAAGCCCATGATCAAATAGTAGTAAAGTATGGACGCGGATCATTTGATTGTGAATGCGGAAGAGTACTCATTATTAAAGGGGTTGATAGATCTGGAAATGCCGCAATAAGACAATTTTTCAAACCTAAAGGAAGTTACAGGTACGTAGAACTTAAGTTAGATGAAGGAGCAGCCACTGATTTTTCTAAACTTTGGACCTGTGAAGCTATCTGTAACGGCGAAGCACCTTTCATCCTATAATTATAAATTATTCTCTTAATTTAAAGGCCTTCAATAGAAGGCCTTTTTTGTTACAATAATTTATCAAATTTGATTCATATTAATAAATTTAATTATATATTCCATACAATTGCAAGAATATAGGTTTAAAATTGATACCACTGTACTGATAACAATCTAACGAAACTACAATCCATGGTTGAAAGCATAAAATTCTAAAGTACCATTGTTAACCTAATAATTTAAACGCCATGAAAAAGTATTTTTTAATATGCATTACATTAATGATTGCCGGAATTTGTCAAGCTGGAACAGGACCAAAAAACAATTCGAATGAACTCATAAAAATTGCTTTTACTAATGCTTCATGTCTTAAATTAGATCCGGATGAATTAAAGATTGAATTATTGCCTTCAGGCATTACCATGATTAAATCAAATGACAAAGACTATTATTACCTAAGATCAATCAATAACAATCTAGAACAAGTCCATGTATGGGTTGCCGACTGCAACAAAATGAATCAATCCTATTATAAAAGCTACCTAGTAATAAATAAAAAATCCGTTTTGTATTCTTACTCAAAGTAGTAAGGTCTCTAAAACTTCATTTTTTTGTTTGATTAATAAAAAGGTCTTAAAGTAGACCTTTTTTTTATTTAATAACTCTACTTATAAAAAATGTGCTCAATTTCAAATTGGCCGTATACAACTAAATATTATACTTAAGTCCTTTCAAAGAACTCATTACCTTTAGGCTTAATTTACCTTGAATTATTTTCAATATACCACTTTCATCATTTTACTGCAAATCATGAATTTTCAAGGATATTCTCAGGACTTTCTAATGTTAAATTCGGAATGGCAATATCGATCAACCGAGGATAGCAGCTGGTCAAATTGTGATATCCCGGGTAGTATATATCAAATTCTGCATAAGGAGGGAAAAATTTTTGATCCATTTTTCAGCAATAACGAGAGCAAACTTCAGGATATTAGTAAAAAATCATTTATTTTCAAAACAAGGTTTGATGTAAGCTCGAAAAGAATGATTCAAAAAAATCACTATTTAGTATTGAATGGAATAGATACTTATGCCGATCTGTACTTAAATTCAGTAAAAATAGGCACATGTAACAATGCTTTTAGAACCTGGCAAATTGATATTACTAAGATTCTTAAGTTAAAAAATAATGAACTTATTATTCAATTTCATTCCAATGAAATTGAATCGCAAAAGCAATACGCTAATTTAACTCTTCCATTACCCGGAAACGAGAGGGTTGTTGTGCGAAAACCTCAATATCATTTTGGTTGGGATTTTGGTCCAAGATTTATTGGTTGCGGAATTATGGACATTCCTTATATTCTTTCTTATGATGCATTGAACATAATACATCACTCAGTACACACTCAAAAAATATACCCGCAATATGCAGATATTGAATTATGTCTTGAAATAGATGTGGCTATAGAAGGTAACTATATCATTCATTGGTCATTGGATAATCAAAGTTTTACTGATTCACTGCATCTATTAAGAGGTAAAAGTAATTATAGATTGCCCCAAAAATTAAACAAACCAAAGCTTTGGTGGCCAAATGGATCCGGTCAACCCAATCTATATGATACACGTTTGCAGATTACCAATGAATCGAATAAGCATATATATTTGAAACATTTTAAAACAGGAATACGAACCATTAACTTAGTTAGCAAGAATGATAATTGGGGACAATCTTTTTATTTTTTAGTAAACAACAAAGCTATTTTTGCCAAAGGGGCGAATTATATTCCTCAAAGCATTTTCCAAAACCGAAGTCAAAATCATTCTGAAATTCTCCAAGACGCATTTGATTGTCATTTTAACATGTTGAGAATTTGGGGTGGAGGAAACTATGAATCTGATAGTTTCTATGAGACCTGTGACCGCTTAGGAATCATGATATGGCATGACTTTATGTATGCTTGTGGAATGTATCCGGGTGATTCTGATTTTCTTTCGAATGCGAGATTAGAAGCAGATGATCAGGTCAAAAGACTTTCAAAATTCGCCTGTATTGCTTTATGGTGCGGCAACAATGAGAACAATGAAGCCTGGTATCGTTGGGGTTGGCAAATTGGACTATCTAGTGCTAACAGAGAAAGATTATGGAATGATTACCAAAATCTTTTTATGGAAATTCTACCAACTTCTGTTGCTACATTTAGCAATCGAAATTCCTATTGGGAATCATCACCATTATTTGGTCGTGGAGATAATCGATTTAGCACTCATGGAGATGCTCATGATTGGGGAATCTGGCATGACGAAATGAAATTTGAAAAATTTGAAGATCGAGTACCTAGATTTATGAGCGAAGCAGGATTTCAATCCCTACCCTCTATAAATACTGTTGAAGAGTTTGCATTACAAGAAGAATTGTCACTAGAATCTACTTCACTGCTTGCTCATCAGAAGCATCCTAGGGGAAATGAGTTGATCCGTGAATATTTAATTAGAGATCTTCCAAAACCAAAAAATTTTGAAGACCTAATTTATTTAAATCAACTCAATCAGGCCGAAGGTATAGGCTTAGGAATCTCAGCTCATCGCAGATCAAAACCTTACTGTATGGGAACCTTATATTGGCAATTTAATGATTGCTGGCCAGGAATAAGCTGGTCAAGCCGGGATTATTTTGGAAGATGGAAAGCACTTCAACATAAAACCAAGGAACTCTATCAACCTATTTTATTAACCACAACAATATCTGAGGACAGTATTTTTATATTTTTATGTTCTGACTACTTTGATCAAGTCGGGGTGGAAATAAAAATTGGATTTGTAATAAATGATACTAACTATCTATTGAAGGAACATTTGGATGTAATGATTGAGCCTAATTATTCCGGAAAAATCTATAGTTTAGATTTAAAAAAGTACAAAAAATTAAGTATTGAAAATACAGGTGTAATTTATTTACAATGGAATTATAAGGGGTATGAATCCTATTCGATTCGATTTTTAGACAAATTAAAAGATATCAAATTATCAAAACCCAATATTCAATTTTCCAATCTGACAAAAGTAAATTCTCATTTTCAATTTGAGATCAGTTCTCAACAATTTGTAAAAGCTTTGTATTTAAAAGAAGAACCTACGCTTGCATACTTTCCTAATTATTTCGATCTTGCTCCCGGTAAAAAAATAACGATTACCTGTAAAAGCAAGGTTCAAAATTTTGATTTAAAAAATATTCGTTTCACAAGTCTATACGATCAATTGATTCCATAATTATGATCAAAAGTTTTCAAGAAGAAATACTAGAAGGTATTCCAGACCTTCTTCCCGAGATGCAATCTCCTGATGAACGATTTCCTCATGCCCCAATACGAAACATTTCATCGTTGACCGTGGAGGAAAAAAGTCTTGCTCTTCAAAATGCGCTGCGTTATTTTAATATTTCTGATCACGAAATACTGGCGAAAGAATTTTATCATGAACTGATGCAATTTGGACGAATATACATGTATCGCTTTATGCCGAAACATGCTATTCATGCAAGGAGTCTTTCGGAATACCCATGCAAATCTATAAAAGCTGCAGCAATCATGCTAATGATACAGAACAATTTAGACCCATTGGTTGCTAAATATCCTCAAGAACTAATAACATATGGTGGTAATGGAGCCGTATTTCAGAATTGGGCACAATACAGACTTTGCATGAAATATCTTGCAAACATGACCGATGAACAAACATTGGTATTGTATTCCGGGCATCCCCTTGGTTTATTCCCTTCACACCCAAACGCACCCCGAGTCGTAGTAACCAATGGAATGATGATACCCAACTATAGCTCAAAAGATGATTGGAACAGATTCAATGCAATCGGAGTTACACAATACGGACAGATGACTGCCGGATCATTTATGTATATAGGTCCACAAGGTATCGTACACGGAACTACCATTACTTTGTTGAATGCGGGACGTCTCAGAGGACTGGGCAACAAGAATCTCAGAGGACGACTATTTATCACATCCGGATTAGGAGGAATGTCAGGTGCTCAAGCAATAGCTGCGATAATTACAAAGTGTGTCTGCATCATTGCAGAAGTTGATGATGATGCCATACAACAGAGGATCAATGATGGCTATATTCTGAAAGAAAATATCTATACTCAACTTGATCTACTCTTTTCAATAGCCAAGGAGAATATAGGAATAGAGTCAGAAATATGTCTGATCTATCATGGAAATATTGTTGATTTATGGGAGTATGCTGCATTGAATAAAATTTCAATAGACTTAGGCTCAGATCAAACTTCACTACATAATATTGATGATTTAGGATATTGTCCTGTCGGATATTCCTTTCGAGAAGCAAAGTCTTTGTTACTAACTGATAAAATAAAATTTAAAAAAGAGATTAAAAGTAGTTTACAAAGACAAGTACGAGCTATTAATACCCTCTGCGAAAGTGGAATGTACTTTTGGGACTATGGCAACGCATTTCTATTAGAAGCCGGAAAAGCTGAGGCAGATATCTTTAAATCCGACCTCCCACATGAATACCGTTATCCTTCTTATGTGCAGGATATTATGGGTCCGTATTGCTTTGATTACGGATTTGGACCTTTTAGATGGGTTTGTACTTCAGGTCTTCTGAAGGACTTAGAAATATCAGATAAAATTGCCGGCGATGTAATTGAAGAGTTAATGAGAGAATCTAAAGGCAATCGATTAGCTCAATACATGGATAATCTTGAATGGATTAGAAATGCTTCCAAAGATCTACCTGTTGTAGGGAGTAAGTCTAGAATATTATACGCCGATACAATTGGAAGAATACGAATCGCTTCTGCATTGAATCAAGCGATTCAGGAGAAAATTATTTCTGCACCAATAGTTCTGGGAAGGGACCATCATGATGTTTCAGGAACCGACTCACCTTTTCGGGAGACTTCCAATATTTATGACGGATCGAAGTATACCGCCGATATGGCTGTTCAAAATGTTATTGGCGATGGTTTCAGAGGTGCAACCTGGGTATCCATTCATAACGGAGGGGGTGTTGGCTGGGGTGAAGTAATTAACGGAGGATTCGGTTTGGTGATTGATGGTTCAAATGAATCACAAGTCAATCTCGAACAAATGCTCCATTGGGATGTAGCCAACGGTATAGCCCGAAGGTCCTGGGCGAGAAATGAAGGCGCAATCATAACTGCCCAAGAGCTCATGCAGAAAAATGAGTTACTCTGTATCACTCTCCCTCAGTTGACTGATAAAAATCTTATAAATAAAATTATTGGATAGCTTTTAGATCTAACAAAAGATCGTACTTTTAACAAAATTTTAAGTTGTATGATGAACGAAACAGTTAAAACAATTATGTCTACGGAACTAAAAACAGTTAGTCCCAATGATAGCTTATCCAAAGTTAAAGAACTCCTGATAAACAATCGGATACATCATATTCCTGTAATTGAAGGTAAAAAATTGGTTGGTCTGGTTACTACTTATGATCTTTTTAAACTCAGTATAGATCTTAAAGATTATGAAAATACAAAGGTCTCTGATGTAATGACAAGAAAATTAGCGGTTATTGAACCAACTGATAAAGTTGGAACTGCGGCGGAAATATTTATGGAACATTTATTTCACGCAGTACCTGTTGTACAAGACGGAGAACTTGTTGGAATTGTCACTTCTTTCGATGTGTTAAGATATGAATACAATAAGGAATATCCTCTGAAAAATTAACTATTTTTACTCAGTATCCTACAAACTCAATCTAATTTAAATTAATGAGCAGTACTTTACTAATTGCGCTATTTGCGTTTCTTTTCATTGCAACTTTGATCACATCTATTTTTATTTATTTAAGCATGAAACGAGTCATTGAAACGCGCAATTTTGAAAAAGAGAATATGAAGGCAACTTATGATCAGTCGCGTAAGGATAAAATTGATCTTGAAGATCAATTACAGCAACTTCAAAATCAAGAAAGAACCTATAAAGTTGCCTATGAAGACTGGAAGTCAAAATATGATTTATTAGAATTAAAATACACCAATCTAAGGAAAGAAATCGAAACGAAGGCTGGGAGCACTGCAATTGAAGCAGATTCTGATGAGAAAGTTTTTGAAAGACAGAGGGATTCAAAATCTGAAGTTCATTCTATTACTCTAGAAATTAAAGACATTTTAAATCAGCATCTAGAAGCTTTAAATCAAATCATTCATCCGGGTAGAAAAAGTACCAAATCACATACAAAGCCTGCAGAACCTCTTCATTGGATCTTAGGCATTGATCAGGACACCTCCAGGATTTTACAAAATAATGGAATTAACACTTTTGAGCGTGTTTCAAAATTAAGTAAGGCTGAAGTACGCAAATTAAAAACACAATTTGAAGAGATTGATGAGAATATCATTGAATCATGGCCTTTGCAGGCATCTGCAATTATTCGATCAAAGAAATTAGATTCTTAGGTTTTCCCAAATTTATACATTCATAAATCCAAGTAACAGGCTCATTGCTACCGTAAGTAGTAACACTAATGAGTATAAGGTAGAAATTATTGTTGCACAAAGAAATGTTTGGATACTACTCAGTCCAAAATTTATCTTTAGACTTTTATACAAATAGTAAAACAACAATATACCGGAAAACAAAACCAACCATCCCGGGTGTACATAAATACCCAGTAACAACATAATACTCAATAAAGCAAAACTGACAGTATGATATTGTATTGAAAAAATCAAATATTCATAATAATTTCTTTTATACCTTAAAAAATACAACCATAAGAAAAATGCATACAGAGGCATTAAAAGAAATAAAATAATTGAGGTATATTTAATAGTATAATTGGTCAAGCCCTTTATAAAAGTTTTATTGGAATTTGAAAACTTAATAATTTGTTTGAAGATTCTTTTTTCAATCCATCCAACTTTTTTACCAGGATTATTTGCCATCAATGCAGAATCTATTTGATGATCATTTAATTTTTTTAGGACTTCTAGTTCTGTTGAGGCTGTTAACTTTACTCCTTTGATTGTAAATTGTATTCCTTCATCACCAACTTGATTACTGTTATCCATTTTCTCATCGATATTTCTATTCAGAAAAAAACCTACTATTAAAAAGAAAATCGCACTTACAAAAACATATAATCTCACTGGGGGCACATATCGCCCCCGCTTGTTTCTATTGTAATCATATGTCATTAAACCTGGTTTTCTCACCAGTTGATGGAAAGAAAAAAAGAATTTGGTATCAAAATGAAAAAGGGATTCAAAAAACTCTATGAACAAATGCTTAATAGGTTGATTTGGAACATGATTTTCCTGACCACAATTGTAACAGAAATTAACATCTTTTAAAAAATGAACTCCGCAATTATCACATTGCGATTTTTTAATTCTTCTTTTCATAAAGACAAAAATAAAAAATAGAAACTTAATTTAAGTTAGGGGACCTTAAATGCATTCAATAATAAGTTGGAAAATCCAAATTATTAAGACTAATTACTCAATCAATTTAAAAAATACGAAGAAGAATCTTAAACTCTGGTTGCCACCGAGTCAGTTACTGTCTTACATTGTTGTTACTTCATCCGAAGCTACTGCTTTGACCGAAAGTCTAAGCTTTCCTGTTTTTGGATCTGTTCCAATTAATTTAACCTTAACTTGATCTCCTACTTGATAGACATCTTCAACCTTAGCAATTCTCTTATCCGAAATTTCACTGATGTGAACCAATCCACTTTTGCCATGAAAATCAACAAAGGCACCAAAGGTATGAAGTGAAACAACCTTTGCATTATAGATATCCCCAACCTTTGGGGTAAAAGTAATTGCTCTAATCATTTTTAATGCGGCTTCAATAGATTCCTTATTGTTGCTGGCCACATTGATTACTCCTTCGTTACCGACTTCCTCAATGTTAATCTTTGTTCCAGTCTTTGCTTGCATTTCCTGAATAATCTTACCACCTGGACCAATTACTGCACCTATAAAACTTTTATCGATTCTTAACTCTACAATTCTAGGAGCATGTGGCTTAAAATCAGGATTCGGTACCGAAATACTTTCTTCCATTTTGGAAATGATATGCATTCTTCCCTGTCTCGCTTGCATTAATGCGTTTTCCAAAAGTTCGTAGGACAAGCCATCGATTTTCATATCCATCTGGGTTCCGCAAATTCCATTTTTAGTTCCTGTCACTTTAAAGTCCATGTCTCCTAATGCATCTTCATCTCCAAGAATATCGGAGAGTATAGCAACTTTTCCTTCTTCCGCTATTAGTCCCATAGCAATTCCTGCTGTACTTGCTTTAATTGGAACTCCAGCGTCCATTAGAGCAAGGGATCCCGCACAAACCGTGGCCATGGATGAAGATCCATTAGATTCCATAATATCTGAAACTACTCGCACCGTATAAGGAAAATCTGAAGGCATCACTTTCTTTAATGATCTTCCGGCAAGATTTGCATGTCCCACCTCTCTCCTACCCGGAGCTCGAAGTGGTTTTACTTCATTTACTGAGAATGGTGGAAAGTTGTAATGCAATAAAAATTTCTCAAAATATAAACCCAACGCATTGTCAACCATCAATTCATCATCCTTAGTTCCTAAGGTTACCGATGTTAATGATTGTGTTTCTCCTCTTGTAAAAATTGCTGAACCGTGTGTTGAAGGCAGGTAATCGATTTCGGTCCAAATTGGTCTGATATCCGTATACGTTCTTCCATCAAGTCTCTTACCAGAATCAAGGACAACCTTTCTAATGGTCTTTTTCTTTACTTTATCAAAGCACATAGATATCATTTTACTATTGTCATCCAGTGCTTCCTCACCTTGACTTTCTTTATATTTTTCTTTAAAATTTTTTAGAAGTAATTCAAATGATTCCTTTCTCGAATTTTTATCGGTACCTGATTCAGCAATTTTTTGAATCGAATCTGCACATTCCAATTCAACTTGAGAAAGAATCAATTCATCCGGAAGTTTAGGAGTAATTTCTCTTTTTGTCAATACCTTGGTTCCTAATTGCTCGGCAAGCCTGTGTTGTGCCGCAATTTGGACTTTAATGGCTTCGTGTCCTGCTTTAATTGCCTGAATCAGATCTTGTTCAGAACATTCTTCCGCTTCCCCTTCAACCATCATTAGATTGGAATCTGTTGCCGCCACAATAATATCTAGTATTGCACTGTCGGCTTCAGTTCTGGGAGGGTTAATCCTAAACTCACCATCAATTTTAACAACCCGGACTTCAGAAATTGGACCTTCCCATAAGATATTACTACATGTTAATGCTGTTGATGCAGCTAGTGCAGCAAAAGCATCGGGAAGAGTTTCAGATTCGCCTGATAACAAATAAATTATTATTTGCACATCGTTATAATAACCTTCCGGGAATAAGGGCCGAATTGCCCGATCTACTAACCTTGAAGTCAAAACTTCGTATTCAGATAGCTTAGTTTCTCTTCTAAAAAAATTACCAGGAACACGACCTGCTGAAGCAAATTTTTCCTGATAATCAACCGAGAGAGGAAAAAAATCTACACCTTCGCGTGGTTCTTTGGAAGCAACTACACTTGCAAATAGTATAGTGTTTCCACATTTTACAACGGCAGAACCATCGGCGAGAGCTCCTAATTTACCTGTTTCGAGAATAACTTCACGACCATCAGGAAGTGAAAAGGAACTTGAATATGGAGTTTTAAGACCCATAATAATTTTTCTTAATATTTTTAAAAATATAAAATACTTTTTCCTCGGATAAAATCTCTATTAATTCGAGGAATAACATAAGTAAATGACAGTACTATTTTCTTAAGCCTAAGGCCTCCAGAATTTTTTTATACCTGTCTAGGTTCTTATGGTGCAGGTAATTCAGCAACTGCTTTCTCTTACCTACTAGATGAAGAAGTGTTCTTTTAGAAGAATGGTCTTTAGGGTTATTCTTTAAATGTTCAGAAAGATCTTCGATTCTTGCTGTAAACAATGCAATCTGTCCTTCCGGAGAGCCTGTATTATTAGCTGATCCTCCGTGGGTTGCAAAAATTTGTTGTGTTTTTTCTTTAGATAAAGTTGACATTTTTTAACAAGTTAAATTACCAAATGTGATCACTAAGATCAGTTTTAGCGGGTGCAAATATACAACAAATTATTAAATATTACCCCTAAATCATTCTTTTTAATTGAAAATCAAAGAAATATAAAAGAGATATTTCTAAGGTGACTCTGTTTTAGTGGCGGAGGCAGGACTCGAACCTGCGGCCTTTGGGTTATGAGCCCAACGAGCTACCAACTGCTCCACTCCGCGATCTGAAGAGGCGCAAAGATACATTAAAATGATTATTCAAACTGTGAGAATTTGCATTATTATTGAAAATCTAGGATTGCAATAGAGGTAGTACTGTAATTCCCGATACAGCAATTCTTAGAAAATGTATTTGAATATACAAACTTCTTATAAAATAAAAGGCCTTGCATTAACAAAGCCCTTTATTTGATTCTAATTCTATTTTTTTATCGTACGACTATAAATTTTTGAATTTCCAATCGCTTATTACTATCAATTAATTGTGCAGATAACGAATAAACACCACTTGGATAGTTACTAATATTAACATTGACAGTGTTTCCGCCTAAAAAAGAAATATTTTCTATTGTATTTCCATTCATATCGGAAATAGAAATAAATAAAGGCTCATTGACAAACGCTCCAAGATCCAATTTGATAAAATCAGACGATGGATTTGGTGTAATCTGAATTTTACCTATGTAGTTGAAATCGGTAATAAATGTTGAAAGGCAAGAAGCTAGTTTGTCAATCTGCCCCCTGATTTCTCCACCTGGAAAATTATCAGAATGAATATTTACATAAGAGTTACCGGATTCAATCTCAGTTACTTCTGTACCATTTATTGGTAAAAATCCAGACGAGTAATTCAATTGTAATTCCAATTCCTTTAAAATATTACCGTTCGATCCTTTGGCACCAAGATGGATGTGGCCCCCGTTAACATTAGAACCAATCCCTGTATGCATTACTTCATAAAGCAAATTTGTATTTCCCTGATCAATACTTACGCCACAAACACCATAAGCAGTTGAAGAATTTGAAGGAACTGATTGGCCTCCGCATAGATCAAATGCAAATCCTTTTCTCAAATTTGTTTCAATTTGGCCACGAATCTCACCACTCTTATTCAAATCAGTATGAATGTTCGCATAAAAACTGTTTGTTGACAATAATGCAAGATTAGGCCGATCAATTACAATCCCACCGAAATACAAGCCCGGAACAGCACTGGGACTTAATGGAACCAATACCTGCCCATTCTTTCCTGCATCACCAAGATGAACATGTGCCGCAGTCGGTGCACCCGATAAACCAGAATAATTTAATAAGTAAGTTAATGTATCCAAAGTTGAATTGCTAAATACAACAGCTTGCCCTGTAGCCCCAGTATTAACAGGTGGAACTTCCTGGCTTCCATTCAAAATTCCAAAACAGGTAAAAGGCCCGGCGTAGCCAATCTGACCTCTAATTTCGCCAGCTGGATTTGCAGAGGTATGTACGTTAATATACAATTGCCCGAAAAACAACTTAAATAAAAAATCAATAGGTTCATTGGAAAAATCAAATTCTCCGCTTAAAATATTTCCTGACCCGGATAATGCTGTAATTGCCGGACCATTAGTTGAAGCATCACCATCATGAATGTGTGCGGCAGTGATAGGTCCGGAAAGATTTGCTAATTGAATATGATACCTAAGTATTTGTGTATTAAAATCCAGTGTAAGAAGTGCGAGACCTGATGCGGTTGTTGTAACCGGAGGAACTGAATTCGAACCCAACAATAGGGCCATTAACTTTTCTTCAGTCTGAACAATTAATTGTGATCTAATCTCTCCTGCGGGATGTTTGGCAGTGTGTACATTGATATAAATACTACCATTTATCACTTGTGATAAAAATGAAGATGGAATATTTATCGTACCAAACAACTTGTTTCCATTAATAAAATTCATTAAATTAATAACTACAGGTCCATTCGCATCGTCTTCCCCAAAATGAAGATGACATCCGGTTATATCACCACTTAATCGATGAAACACACCATTGATCTGTGCACTGGTTAAATCCTTATTCAGCAATAAAGTAACATATCCCTCACCTTCAGTAGCGACTGAAGGTACTTCCTGATCGCCATTTAGAAATCCAGTTGCAAACCAGTTACCTGATTTTTGTCCATTGCTGTTTGCAATCAAAATAAGAAAAAAGAGTAGTGTAAAAAAATTTTTCATAATTTAAATTTTGATAAAAATATAACAAATATAGTTACAAATTATTTCATCTTCGAAATTACTGTTCAGACACTATAATAAATAAACATATTCCTTTATACGAATGTTGAATAGAAATGGTTGAGAAAATCTATTTAGCCGGTGGTTGTTTTTGGTGTACGGAAGCTATTTTTCTTCGAATAATTGGTATTGAAAAAATTAATTCAGGATATATAGGTGGGAATATACCTAACCCCACTTACAATGAAGTTTGTGCAGGAAATACAGGGCATGCTGAAGCAGTTGAAATAACTTTTAATTCATCGGTAATCTCATTATTGCAATTGCTTGAAATATTCTGGTCAATTCATGATCCTACTACTCTTAACAAACAAGGTGCTGATAAAGGTACACAATATCGATCGGCGATCTTTTATACTACCGAAGAACAATACAAAATTGCTTTAAATTCATTAGATCAATTCGCGAGAATAATTTGGTCGGATCCAATCGTCACCGAAATTTTACCAGCATCCGAATTTTATCCAGCTGAAAAATATCATCAAAATTATTTCGACAATAATCCGGACCAGTATTATTGTCAGATCGTAATTAATCCTAAATTAAAAAAAGCCAGACAACAATTCACTCATTTAATGAAGAAACTAGCATGAAATACAATACACTAAATTCAGAAGAAGTAAGAGTAATCTTACATAAAGGAACAGAAAATCCATTTACCGGTAAATTTGAAAACCATTTTGAAAAAGGAGTTTATGTCTGCAGGCAATGTGACTCAGCACTTTATCGATCTGAAGATAAATTTCATTCCGGATGCGGATGGCCAAGTTTCGATGACGAAATTAAAGGAGCAATAAAATATTTACCAGATCATGATGGAAGGCGAACAGAGATTGTATGTGCAAAATGCAATGGCCACTTGGGTCATGTGTTTTCAGGGGAAAGGTTTACTCCTAAAAATATCAGACACTGTGTAAATTCAATATCCTTGGATTTTATTCAGGAAAAATAATTAGGATTATTCCACGATTTTTGAAAATCTGCAACTTTATTCAAGGTATTCTCATAAACTTGTTGACATGCAATGATCGCATTATCGACGATTACTTTATTAAAAAAATGCACCTTAACCTTAATCTTCCATTGAGAGAATGTTACAAAGTATTGGTGAAGCAGATTGGAATGTAGCCAAAAGTCACGATCTGGATTCATAAATTCTAATGCAATTGCCTGAACAAACGTTTTAGCTTCTTGAGCAGCTTCAAATGAACCTTTTTTATAATTTAAAATATTCTTTTGGAGACTAATCGTTCCTTCAGGAAATACAATTATTGAATTTTTTTTAATCAAGAAATCTATTATTGCATTTTTTACCACTCTCCTGTTGTCTTTACTATTACGCTCAACATATATAACACCGGCAAGCTCTGCTCCGGTACTAATCAAAGGATAGGATCTAATTTCACTCTTGCTTACTAATCTTCCACCAGGCAACAACGACAGGATAATAATTCCATCACTTAACGTTCTATGATTACATACATATAGAATTCCTTCACTCTGATCTGGTGTACCAGTAACATCAAGTTCTATTCCAAGTATAAACAAAACCATTTTTGATGAATACACACGAAGTTTAATTCGAAGAGAAAGATGAAACAGACCAAGTAATTTCAACAACAATCCAATGCTAACCACAATTAGCAGAAAGCTTAGCAAAACTATTAACCGGATCAATGCTAATATTGTGCCAGGATGAAACCAACTGAATTTCATTACTTCATTAATAGAAGTGCGTCTTTGGTATCTTTAACAGGCAACTTACAAATTTTATTTCTACACACGTAAATGTAAGTTTGTCCTTCTTGTAACTTATCTTTCAACAATTCTAAATTACCTTCAGTTTCACCACCTAACAATATTGTGGATGGAATGAATTTTTTCAATAATTGATCTCTTAATTGTGATGACTCTTTGCCTACAATTGCAACTTCATAAGGCAATTTTATATACGAATTATAAATTCTTAACCAATTACTATAATATTCAGGACTTTTTAAAATAAAATGCTCCATAACATTACTAACCATCTTCTTACTTCTATCAAGATAATTCTGATTGTAATAATATAATCCCAATCGATGTAACACGTCAGCCATAACGGAGTTAGCAGAAGGCGTAACTTGATCTTCAAAATCAATACTTCTGGTAATCAACTGTTGATCTTTGGACGAATTAAAATAAAAAAAGACATTATCCTTATCTGAAAAATGTTCAATCACATAATCACACAAATTCTTTGCAAGCAGCAAATACTCTTCTTTAAAAGTTAACTCATAGAGTCTGATCATAGCATCAATCGAGAATGCATAATCTTCTAAGAAACCATTTACCGAAGCTTTCCCATTTTTATATGTACGATAAATTGAATAATCAGTTTGTATCAATTTATCTTTATAAAAATTAATAGTCTTTTCTGCCTGCTCTAGATAGCTTTTATTCCCGGTTGCCGCCGCTGCATCAGCCAATGCTCTAATCATCATGGCATTCCAAGAAGTTAACATTTTATCATCCAGTCCGGGTTTTTTCCTTAGCTGTTTAGATTCCAGCATTTTTTTCTTAGCTGATTCTAAAGAAGTATGGAACAACTCCAAACTTAAATTACAATTTTTCGCCAATGTTTCGTCTGACAAATTCTGATGAAGAACATTTTTACCTTTCTCCCAATTTCCAGAAGGTGAAATATTATAGGTTTTTAAAAAGACAGTTTTTTCTTTATCGTCTTTAAGGATATTGTTTACTTCAATTTCGGTAAAATAGTAATATTTGCCTTCTTCCCCGTCAGTTTCAGCATCCCATGATGAATAAAAGTAATTCTCTGGGTTAAATAAGTTAGTCATTACAAATCTGACTGTCTTATCTACAACAATTTTATATTCCTCTTGACCAAATTGCTGATATGCCATCGCATACAGACTTATCAATTGAGCATTATCATAAAGCATTTTTTCAAAATGAGGAACGCGCCATTCCGCGTCAGTGGAATATCTTGTAAAGCCTCCTTCCAATTGATCATTCAATCCGGATCTATTCCAAATATTGAGCGTTTTTACAAGATACTTTGACTGAGAATTAGTTTCAGATGGATAAATATTAATATTCTCTAATAAGGCTCTGTGCAGGATAGGAATTGGAAATTTTATCTGCCCTTTCTTTCCTCCAAAATCAAAATCAAGAACCGATTCAATTTTTTTCATATTCTCACTATATTTTTGTAATGCAAATAAAGTATCTGAATTATTTGAAAACCGAGAATAATCCACTGATAAGTTATTATGAATATTATTCGCCATCTTTTCTAATTCATTAGGATCTTCTTGATATAAGTCAAAAAATTCTTTCAGCAAATTCAACCACTGATCTTTAGGAAGATAAGTTCCTACCCAAAAAGGCCTTCCATCGGACATTGCCAGAACATTCAATGGCCAGCCACAAGTGCCATTCGCATTAGCAATCTGGCATGCAGTCATATAGACCTGATCAACATCAGGTCTTTCTTCACGATCAACTTTAATAGATGTAAAGTTCTTGTTCATAAAGTTACTAACTGAAGTATCGCTGAATGATTCTCTTTCCATAACATGACACCAATGACAAGAAGAGTATCCTATACTAATTATCAATAATTTTCTCTTATCTTTTGCATACTTCATTGTTGCGTCATTCCATGGAAACCAGTCAACAGGATTGTGGGCATGTTGAAGAAGATAAGGTGAAGTCTCATTAATCAAGTGATTACCTGATTTGAATTCTTTTGCTTTGTTGGAGCTACAGGATAATACAAACAATAAAAGCAAAAGAGTCAAAGTCTGCACTATCACACAATTTAATATTTTATTCATAAAATATTCTTGTTTAAGAAACAATTAGTAATTTTAAGCTTTCAAACATTGATCAAAGGCTTTAAACTATTGAAAGCTCAATCATTTTGAATTAAGCCGCAAATATAATACGGCCTAGGTATTAATTCAAAATTAAGAAACTCAAGCCCAAACTCCGTATTTACGAACTAAATTGTTTTGATTAATCAAAAATAGTTTTTATGAAATGGAAAACATTTAGCGGAGATCCGATAGAAACAAATCTACTTGATCGTGTCGAAAATACAATTAAACATGAAATTGCACTTGGTAACCGTTTAAAACTTTGCGTTGGAACCGATTCCAGAGTCTGTGGTACACATATTGAATATGCGACAGTAATAGTTTTTGTAAGAGAAGGAAGAGGTGGTTTTATGTATGTATGTACCTCTCAAGATGATAATAGACTTAGCCTTAATCAAAGAATGCTCAGTGAAGTTGCAAAATCAATCGAGGTCGCTTACTCACTTTGCGATCTATTGGAAAGATATAATGTAAGTATGGAAGTTCATGCAGACATCAATACGGATCCAAATTTTAAATCTAATTCTGCTCTACGTGAAGCAATGGGATATATTCTGTCAATGGGTTTTGTATTTAAAGCAAAACCGGAAGCATTTGCATCGAGTAATTGTGCCGATAAAGCCATCTAGAGGAAGCACTTTTTTAAGTTAAATTTACACTAAAATATTATCAACAATCAACAATTAATTTACGGAGCAGGATATTGAATATTCCTGATTTACTGAATTCTAAAGATCTAGTTAGGCTCATTCGGTAAATACCTAAGCTTCTGATTATCAAAAATATATTATAAAAAAAGTTAATAAAAAAACCCTGAAATCCGTACTTTTTACGTAATTTCAGGGTTAGAAAATTATTTTATTATAT
>JADLHT010000048.1 GCA_020848695.1 Saprospiraceae bacterium | reverse complement strand
GAAAAGTCCGGTGCTGGGAGTCATGCGTGCATATTTTGTACCATCGGGTGAAAAGCACGATTGCGAACCTCCGTCATCAAGGTAATACATCGGAATACCCAGCTTCATTTCCTGATAGGGCAAGGGTCCATTATCAGTAAACTGAATGCTATAATAAAGATCATTCGCTCTGCCGGGTACAAGTATCCACCAATCTTGATTATTGCTGTGTCGGGTGACCGTTAGGTCTGCACCAGATAAATATTTTTCAATTATTATCTTATTTTTCTTAGTTACATCTCCATACCCATTATTTAAATTCATATCGACTATGCTGTACAGTAATTTAGTTGCTGTTGCACCCGGTAGATTAGAATCTGGATCAAATTCATCAAACTTATGTAATAAATAATAAATATTTTCTTCGTTTGAGGAAGGTAAAAACAAGGTCGAATTATCTGCAATATAATCACCAGATTTACACCTAAAATCCCACACCTCTCCCTGATTAATAACCCCATTGGGCATGGGCCGGTATAACCTGTCAGATATATAACAACCTGCCGTGTACATCAATAGTCTGCCATCCTTGTCGCAGATACTGGCATTGTTTTGTGTAAATGACGGATTAGGTCTGTTTTTAACATAGATCGATTTCGGTCTGGTATTAAAATCTATAATAAATCCTTGATATGTTGTATCCATTGTTGGCCTTAGGCTTCCACCTAATAACCAGATATAATCTCTCTTTCCCTGTGAGAATATAACGAATGGAAATAATAGAATATAAATAAACTTCATATCTTCAAATTTTTAGGAAAAGTACTGCGGGTCATCTTGAGCCGCAGTACTGATGAATACATCAATTTTTTATAAATCTTGAATTCAATACACCACCATCCGGCTTTTTGACTCTAAGATAATAAATACCTCTTGCTAAATCGTTAATTGAAATATGGAATAGATCCTGATGCATGCTCACTGCCCAATTGTCAATCAGCTTGCCTTCTGTATTTAATAACTCAATGCCAATGTTACCGTCATCTTGTTTTGGCAATAAAACTGTAACAATGTCTTCTGCCGGATTAGGCTGCAGCACTAATTCCTCACGATATTGAGACTTGGTTGCTCTGCTTCTGGCAGCAAGCGCCTGGTTACAGATTTGTTCATCATCATAACGTTCCAGACTATAAATCGCTGCAAGCGCTCGTGCACGATATACTCCTTGCCCTCCGAAATAAGGGCATTGGTTCGCTATGTCTTCAATTTGTTCCCTCTCTATTTCATTCAGGCTCCATTCATTAGAGACCATTTTCTCAAGCATGATCTGATTCACCATTTTCTGATTTTGCTCATATGCCTCTATGCCATTTATTTCATTATTGCTGATGATCAATGAGCTTAAACTATTGTTGATACCTGCCTGCCATTGGGAATTCAAGCTTAGTTGATCTGTCAATATTACAGCTCGCTGTGTTCGCAATCCATTCAACTGTGCATTCAGGGCTGCCTGTATCGCAGAGTCAGTGGTATTGCTCAGTTGCTCTGTAATAGTTATCATATCATTATTAACACTATCCAGACTGACTAAATTATTTTCCATCTGAGTATTGATTGAGGCAACATTTTGGTAGGCCTGTTTGATTCCTCTTTCTATGTGTTCGAATTGAGCGACTGAAGTATTGGCATAAGTATTGAAAAATTCATTAAATACACCTGGAAGACTTTCTCCACCTTCTGTTTCCAATATCTGGCGGTATAATTGCCGTCTGTCTGTCCAGATTCTGGAGCCCCAGTCATAGCTTGTGTCAAAATCATCATTCACTACAAAATAATCTTCCGATCTTGGAAATACCCTCGGAAATGGATTCGGGTTGCCCCATCCAATACCGAAATTGCAAGTCCAGATTGATGCATTTTCTGTTGCATCTTCAATCCAACCATCAATGACCACTTCAGCAAAATTATTCGGCTTATAATCCGGATTGTTGGGGTCTTGAGCATTGACGATGAATCTAGAATAAGTTCTATCTCCACCTGATCCATAGTGCTTCGCTCCTTTGACATGGGTCCCTGTCCAGCGATTGCCGGTATGTTCCTGCACCCCAATGCGAGCTCCGAAGCTCCCTTGTGCAAATCCCATGATCAAGCCATGATTGGCATTGCCCATCTGGTTACTTCCAAAATAAGATCCTGAAGACGTTCCAACAAATTGATAATCATATAACCAGCCAAACGCATGGTTACCAATGTCCACATTATTGGCAGACTCAGACACATATAGTCCCTGATTATTGCAGCTCATCGAAGAATTGAGAAGATTGCATGCAGTCAAATTATTGCGCCCTCCTGTGATGCTGATCCCTACATTGGGAATAGCTTGTGTGCCATTGGCATATATTGAATTGTTGTATATCCACGATGACTCACTGCTCTCATGATTGATGCCCTTGTAGCCGTTTCCTATAGAAATGTTGTTCTGATAAATATATTTTGCACTTCCCCGAGTCTCCACTACATCAATCCCAATCGAATTATTGCCCAATAAGTTTATTGTATTTTGCTCATTTACAACAATTGAGTTAACTTCCCCTGTCCATGCAAAGTTTATTCCCCGATTGACCGCTGATATGGTATTGTTCTTGATATCAAAGGTACAACCGGGACTATAATCCATCTGCATGCCTGTCAATATCCATGGCATGGTATTGTTATCTATGTTGCAATTTATCCCTCGGGTATAAATTCCCCAATTCCCTCCTGAAAATGTAGAACCACTTACAAGTAAATTATTTGGTAATGAACCCACAGAATGTACCCCCTTGCCATTATAATTCAGCGCATTTCCCTGTGAATAGTTATTTGTACCGTAATCCCATATCTCTGAAAATTCAGATGTACTTATGTCCCTTTTGAATTCGTTAACCACACCCCATTCAACAAATTCTCAAATTCGGAACCAGCCACAATCACATCCGATTCATTCAACTTAATGCCCGCATATGTTCTGTCGTGAATTCTCAATCCCCCACAGTTCCAACAATTGGGTTTAAAGGCACCTTCAAATACAAATTTACAATTGTTGACAATGGCTAGTGTGTTTACCGACTCATTCTCATTGATACAGATATAATTATTGTTGAATGATGAGTTGCTCACATTAACTCCAGAACTGGATTTTAATTCAATGCCATACAATCCATCGTTGACTTCTGAATTAGTCAACTCGAGCAATGAGGTTTCACCTACAGTAATGGCTTTCCACATCCTTCCACAGGGATCTATAGTTGTCCTCTGATGGCTCAATGTTCCAAAACCAATTTTGCATAATACATTCTCACCAATATTGATGATTGCTCCATCATCCATATAGATGGTCCCCATAAAGCAATAATCAGAAATGTCTACATTCAATGTACCATGCAAAATAAATGTTTGAGTCTCGGGATCCCCATTGTTTCCATTACAGGCAAGATCAGGAATTAGTAAAAATCCACCAGGAAATGTTGGGTTATTACTTATGGCAATATCCGATAAATTTGTAATAGAAGACTTGTTTATTCCAATTTCATTGATAAGTTTACTAAAATTAACAAACCCGGAACTGTAGGATAGTTCTTCTCCTGTACTTAGAATGATCTTAACATCAAATCCTGTCTTATGAAATCCATTTGCTATTTTTCGGACTTTCATATAAAATCGACACTTTCCGTCTTCAGCTCCCGAATAATTGGGGTCAAAAATCGACATCAATCCACTTTGCGTTGTCTCAAAGATGGCATGACCGAACAATGGATCTACTAATCCGGTATTGACAAATGGCGTGGCATCAACAATCTCATAGTTATTCAGATCAATTATGATCTGAATTCTAGCGTCATAATACGTTTGATACGGATCCTCCGTAATATTTAATACGCTAACACATAGATGTATGTCTGAACAACCGGAAATCGGTGCAAACACGTCAGAATATGCTTCTGATTGAATAATACCTGGAATTTCACCTGTGCCAGCTCTTACCTCAGAGCCAAAATAAGGTCACAAAAAAACTTAATTTAAAAATGAATGAATTCTTCATAAATCTGACTTTAAGATAATTTCCTACTTTGTTTTCAGGTGTTTTCGGAACAAATTTTTCACCCGTTACCAGGATAATTAAAGAAGACTTCTACCGAAGCGTATCTTCCATATTTTGAATCCAGAATTCAATGTATCTGGAGATCACTCTGTTAGATATTTTTCTTTTTATATCTGATAATATAAGCATTGTATCCTAAAATTGAGCCTCGAAGACCTTGTTTCTTGTGGCAGAACAAAGACAATACAGAGATCTTGAGTTTTAATGTAGGAGCTGATGCTCAATTTTTTGATACAATGTTTTTTGCCAGTCGAAAATATATAATTCCAGTGAATCAATAGGGTTCATTTTTCCGAATCGACTCAACTTTCCAATAAGCAAATCGATTTAACAAGACAAAGTCATAAGAAGATCTTGAACTTTCCTTGATGATAATCAAAATCGTGCAACTACCAGTAATTTCTTGATGAACTTTGAAGTTCTTTAAACGAACCTTTATTTCAGCTTAGAATAATTTAATCTCATCAGTTTGCATTATTATATTTTTCAAATACATTTGTATTTGTAAATATGAAAGTTTACGCAAAAAAGTCTTTTGGACAGCATTTTCTGAACCAACCTAGAATAATTCAGAAAATTGCGCAGCATATTTTGTCTTTTACATATGATAATGTACTTGAAATTGGACCTGGTAAGGCTGCTTTAACATCACAACTGATTGATAAGGTTAAAAACTTTGTTGCAATAGATGCAGACAAAGATATGATTGATTATCTACACCTGATTTATCCTAATCAAAAGAATCAACTCCTGCTGGCTGATGTATTGAAAACAAGATTAGATCAATACTTCAATGACTCGGAATTTTTAATGTGTGGAAATTTTCCATACAATATTTCTTCACAAATCGTATTTAAAGCGATTGATCATATTGAAAAGATTCCGATTTTGATTGGTATGTTTCAAAAAGAAATGGCGCAAAGAATTATTGCAAATCCCGGCTCTAAGGAATATGGTGTAATCTCTGCAATTACTTCCCTGTGCTACTCAGGTAAATTAGAATTTGATATCGGACCTTCTAATTTTAATCCGCCTCCGAAAGTAATGTCAAGCATTCTTACTTTAAAACGTTTGCCAAATCCTGTAACAGGAGATGAATTGAAAAAAGTCAGATCTATCATCAAGCTCTCGTTCTTACATCGCAGAAAGACCCTTCGCAATAATTTAAAATCAATCATTCAAGATAAAGACCTGCTCTCAGATTCCTATTTTAATCAACGACCGGAAGAGATTAGTCCACAAGAATTTCTTAGATTGAGTAAAGAACTAATTTGGTGATCTGCTGTTTCTATGCAAATCATTTAATAATAGTTTTTATGAATTTTCAAGAAAAAATAAACACCGATCTAAAGGAAGCAATGAAAGCGAAGGATGAAAAGGCGCTTCGGGCTATACGTGCTATTAAAGCAGCCATTCTGCTTGCCAATACAGATGGAAGTGGTCAAGAGCTTACAGAGGAAAGAGGAATTACTATCATTCAAAAATTACTGAAACAGAGAAAAGAATCTTTTGAAATCTATGAAAAACAAAATCGTGCTGATCTTGCCCAAACGGAAAAAGAGGAAATTGAAGTCATTTCAAAATATCTACCGGAACAATTGAGTGAATCAGATTTGCGTAAATTCATTCAACAAATTATTATCGATACCTCTGCATCTGGTCCAAAGGACATGGGTAAAGTCATGGGAGTAGCTACAAAATCTTTAGCTGGTAAAGCAGACAGTAAAAATGTCTCTCTTCTAGTTAAAGAACTGTTGGGAAGCTGATTATTCCAAAAGCATTAAAATCAATCTTTGGTTTATCTTTAGGCTCCACTTTAAAGAAAAACCAATGAATAGTCAAAAGACAGAAACTTTTAAACCTTATGTAGATCCGAATATTAGTCTGCCGGAATTTTCAATAAAGGCTATCCTGCTTGGGATTATATTCGGCGTAATATTTGGTGCCTCTACTGTTTACTTAGCTTTAAAAGCCGGACTTACCGTATCGGCATCCATTCCGATTGCCGTGCTGGCAATCTCTTTGGGTAAAAAATTTCTGGGAACAAATATTCTTGAAAATAATATCATACAGACGACCGGCTCTGCCGGAGAGTCGATTGCCGCAGGAGTTGTCTTTACTCTTCCTGCCTTTCTTTTCTTATCAGATAAATCAGTAGGTGATAATTATTTTCAGTACTGGACCATATTTACACTTGCTGTTTTCGGAGGAATATTGGGAACTCTTATGATGATACCCCTTAGAAGAAGCTTAATTGTAAAAGAACATGAATCTCTACCATATCCTGAAGGCACAGCCTGCGCTCAGGTATTAATAGCAGGAGAAAAAGGCGGAGATTTTGCAAGAACTGCTTACTATGGACTTGGCTTCTCATTAATTTATGCAGTGTTACAAAAATTATTCCACGTAATTTCTGAAGCTCCAAGGTGGGGTTCCAGTCAGTTGAACAAATATTTTCCGTCTGCAGTAGTTGCCGGAGAAATAACGCCTGAATATTTAGGTGTTGGATACATCATAGGACCAAAAATTGCCGGAGTACTAGTTGCGGGTGGAATAATGGCCTCCTTGTGCTTTATTCCCCTGCTGGCCAATCTCGTTAATCCCGATGTAATAGCCGCACAACTTGCAAAACTCAGTTTATTGGATCCTTTAAAAGCAAGTGCAAAATTTGGATGGAATCCTGATACACACAGCTTTACCAATACGGCTGAGGCAGTATATAGAGCATATATCAGACAGATTGGTGCAGGTGCAGTTGCAGCCGGTGGATTTATCACTTTAATGAAGACTATACCTACAATTATATCTTCGTTTAAAGACAGCATGGGTAGTATTAAAGAAAATACGGGTAAAGAAGTATCAAGAACTGAAAATGATCTTTCGTTTAAAATTGTATTGGTTGGCTCAGCGGTTTTAATATTATTACTTGCTATTTTACCTAATATTCCAGGTGAAACCATAATTGGTAAATTGTTACTGGGAATCCTTGTAATCATCTTTGGATTCTTTTTTGTTACAGTTTCCAGCCGCATCGTCGGAATTATTGGTTCCAGCAATAATCCTATTTCGGGTATGACTATTGCCACCATAATGGCTACCTCTTTAATATTTATTGCAGTAGGATGGACAGGCCAGATCTATGAACCCATGGCTTTGGTTATCGGAGGAATGATTTGTATTGCTGCTGCCAATGCCGGTGCTACATCACAAGATTTAAAAACAGGATATATCGTAGGTGCTACACCAAGATATCAGCAACTGGCTTTGTTTATTGGTGCTATTTTCTCATCTATTGTAATTGGTTTTACTGTAAAGTATCTGGATACTCCAAGTTCTGAAATGCTTGCCAACGGTGTTCAACATGCCATTGGCGAAAAATATGCAGCACCTCAGGCAACTTTAATGGCAACTTTAATTAAAGGACTGCTTTCATTTAATCTGGATTGGGTATTTGTTCTAGCAGGTGTTTTTATTGCAATCGTATTGGAATTATGTCAGGTGAAAGCACTTTCTTTTGCCGTTGGATTATACCTCCCTCTCTCTACTACTCTTCCCATTTTTATTGGTGGAATGGTAAAAGGTATTGTCGATTGGAACTCTCGGCGCAAGAATAAGGCTACAGAAGATTCTGAACTGGGTAAAGGTAGCTTGTTCGCTACAGGCTTAGTTGCAGGAGGAGCATTAGCCGGAGTCATTGTTGCTCTGCTAACCGTTAATGAAGGTATCGCAAATAGTATTGCAAATTTCAGTGCAGAACACGGAATTACAGCGACTATTGGTGAGCATGGATACAATCTTTTAGGGGTTCTGTTTTTTGCATTTATGGCCTGGATTTTGTATCGAATTGGTTCGAAGGATTAAACATTATTTTTGAAAAATATTATAAATATATTTTTAGATAATACATCAATTATGATATTTAAAAATAGACTTGCTAAACTATATTTATTTGAATATCTAATCATATCAATATTTGTCTGATAAACAAAAATTAATAACAGAATCTGCTATTCACTGTCTTACAATTGAAAAAAATTGTTTGGACAGTCTTGTTAATTCTATTGATAAGGTCTTTGTAGAAGCAATAGATTATTTAAGTAAAATTGATGGCAGAATTATTGTCACCGGTATAGGAAAGAGCGCCATAGTTGGTCAGAAAATTGTTGCAACTTTAAATTCAACCGGAACACCTTCCATTTTTATGCATGCGGCTGATGCCATACATGGTGATCTTGGAATGATACAATCCAATGACGCTGTGATTTGTATTTCTAAAAGTGGAGAAACTCCAGAAATTAAAGTTTTAATTCCATTGATTAAATTAAGATCGATTAAATTAATTTGTCTTTGTTCAAATACTTCATCCTTCTTATTCAATCAGTCAGATTACAAAATATTGATTCCGGTAAAAAAAGAAGCTGAACCCAATAATCTTGCCCCAACTGCAAGTACAACAGCTCAAATGGCAATGGGAGATGCCATTGCGGTATCCCTGCTTGCTTTAAAAGGATTTTCTCCTGAAGATTTTGCCTATCATCATCCGGGAGGAACTCTGGGTAAAATGATGTACATGAAAGTATCCGATTTTACTGGCAGACACGAATTTCCTCATGTCTCTCCTCAAGACAATCTTCAACAGGTTTTACTCGCCATCAGCTTTGGTAGAATTGGTGCCTGTGCGGTTATTGAATCCAATTCAGTAGTAGGAATAATCACAGATGGAGACCTTCGTAGATTATTTGAAAAAAATATTGATGCTTTACATACTAAAGCATATGAAATTATGAATACCAATCCTAAATGTATTGAGGCAAACGAATCGGTTGCTTCTGCTTTAAGAATAATGCAGGAACACAGTATTTCTCAGCTTATCGCTATTCATAATTCAGAATATGCCGGAATAATACATGTTCATGACTTATTGAAAGAAGGTATTATATAATACTAATTCGGTATCTTATTGAAATTATCGGAGAATCAGATATTTACATTAAAATAAAATTTTCAAACTGAATATGATCGTTTAAAATTGTCGAACTTTACATAAAATAAGTTGTATAAATTATGTTTTTACCCATTGGAGATGATCAGGTACAAGGAGGACACAAACCATTATTTGCATATAGTCTGATTGTCATTAACTGCATATTGTTCTTTTATGAATTCAGCCTAAATCATACTTCAACAGAAATGCTACTCTTTCGTTATGGAACAATTCCGCAAGAAATTCTCAATGGAGAAGACTTATATACCTTGATAAGTAGTATGTTCCTACATGGAGGCTGGATGCATCTTATTGGAAATATGTTGTTCCTGTGGGTATTTGCCGATAATATTGAAGCTGTAATAGGGAGTTTTAATTTTATAATTTTTTATCTTTTTGGAGGAATTATTGCCAGTATCATTCATGTTTTTTTCAATCCTTATAGCGAAGCTCCGATGATCGGTGCAAGTGGAGCAATCTCTGCTGTATTGGGTACTTATTTGGTCATGTTTCCTGCATCAAAAATTAAAGTGTTGCTGCTCCTGTTTTTCATTACTTTTTACGTTCCTGCTATATTTTTTCTGGGAATATGGATTGTACAGCAATTGGTAGCAGGTATAGGAAGTATCAGTTCGGCTTCAGAACAAACAGGGGTTGCCTGGTGGGCACACATTGGAGGATTCGTATTTGGGATAATCATAGGATTCATCATCAGGTCTTCATATAAGAACAGATATAAATACATCAACTCTGAAATTGATTAAAATTTAATATAAATTATTTCTTAGTTACATCGACCTTAAGCTTTCAAAACTTAATCCTGATCTGTCCATCACAGAATCTCAATATCTCAGGTCCTCTGCCAGAGCCACATTTTGGATCAATTTTTAGCTGACAAAAGAACTCAGCTGTGAGAATCCGCTTCATTGAGTCGATGCAAGTAAATACGAAATAATTATTCTTACTCTTATCCATATCATAACAAGCATCAATGAAGTCACAATCCAGATACGAAAAAGTTGGTGTACTTAAATTTGGTAGTGTATTGAAATTAATAGTATCATGTCCGACTTTTAACTTTGGAAAATTCAACCAACTGGATATGCAGTTAGGAATTAAAGTATAATAATACATACTTTCTATAAAAACTTCTGTATCACTTGTATGACTAATAAATGCTGAGCCTACATAACTTGTATAATAATTTAAGGTAGCCAGTGTATATCCGTTGCTCGTATCTCCAGCCTTATCAAATGGACTAATTCTCACGAAAGGAAGACTATCATCTCGTACACAATTACTGACCTTCGGTTTTGGATCAGTAGGCTTGCTCATCTCCGGACAAGTATCCTTATCACAAGCAAGTATCAGACTAATAATAAGGATAATAAGATATCTATTGTCCATTGATTATAATTTTTTGATAATGTGTATAATCTGATGACATCTCCTTTATTATATAAATTCCAGTATTCAGATTCGTATATATAAATTCCAATTTTTCACCTAATGATCCAATGTACACACTCCTGCCTTCTAAATTATAAATTTCGTAGGTTTTGTCTATCTTGTTGCTTGACTCAATTAGATCATTTAGACTATAACTTTTATCTAAATTATTACTCGCTTTTCTAACAATACCTGTCGTGTGAGTACAATTTGTAGTATGATCCTTTGACATCCTTCCAGATATTAAAGTAATATATTCACCAGTCAAGTCCTCTATAATCTGAGCGCAGATATAGAATTCTCCATAGATCTGTGGTATACTACTGATAGGTACATCCAAACAAAATTCATTATCATTTTCAAAAGTTAAATCAATAAAATGCTCATTAGAATTAGTATAATTATGCGGAGTCTCCGGTACATTATTCCAATACCAAAATACAGAATACCCAGGTTGTAAAGCTCTTCCTGAGGGGGGAATAGTGACTGATATGCACTGTTCAAATGTTATATCTTCAACACAGACCTTCTTATAAATTGGATAATAATAAGGAGACATATCAGCATAAATATTAGCTTTTGAAACATTGCATATGTTTTCATTTATTATTCCCGCATTATCATCTGCATCCGTTCCTGTATATACATCAATCTGTTGAAAATTTGAATTAATATATGAACCAACTTTAACTCTAGGATTAGAATAGTGCATAGCTGATATTTCTAAACCTGTACTGGAAGGAGTTGCTACACAGGTAACAAATCCATCAAAGTCAAATGGATAAGGTTTATTATTCTTTAGAAAAAACAAATGAGCATGGTTACAATATCCTTGTCCTAAAGGATCATTATTTCTGCGATGTCTTCCACCCAGCAGATGCCCGATCTCATGAGCTACTAATTGTGGAGCAGAAACAACAAACGAAATATCAATAATACCAAATGCTTTATCAATTACAGGACCATATGCACTCGCAATACCTTGAACTATTCCATTTGCAGTTTGGTAGTTTACATTAGGGCAGAATAAAATTATATCTGCCTCCATTGTTTTCTGAAGCTCCCATATATTGTTATTATTATTAATTGTATTCAAATCAAAAGTAGCACTAGAAGTAAAATTTATACCATTGTAACTTGTGAATTTAATATTAAGCGTAGAATTAATTTGGCTATTAATAAAGGATTTGCCCATGAAGAAGAATTGGTTAAATAACCAAAGCGAACCAATATTTACTGTTCCAAACCAGTTGACGGTGCCAAAACTTTCACACCATTGTTGACCGGATTCATTAAGCACTACGACAATTGTTAATTCAGCCGGACATTCACTATTCTTAAAACATGGCCCTCCTGGATCATCAGATTGTCCATAATATTCTTCAATACTATCCCTTTCGGGTATGTCCTGGCAGTTTATCTTCCCAAATGAATCTCCTACATTATCAAGTCGAATAATTACTCCATGTCCATCGCCAGCGGGAGTAATCAGAAAATTATCAGAATTAAACTGTATAATTCCACTAACAAATCCATTACTGCTTTGCAAAATTATATCACCTCGATTTGGTAATGAGAAAGAGCCATAATATGCCGTTGCATTCATATATCCTTGACCTATGTTACTAAACTCCAATTGAACATATTGCAGTCCATTAGGACCAGGCAGACCTAGTATTAATGGTTGATCTAAAATTGGACTTTGAAAATAATTTGGGATTAGTGTAAATTGTGATGTTGTATCCCTAGGAAGTTGATTAATTCCATTAATTTGCGCTTGTGTAATACCAGGGATTTGATTTAAGTTACTAAAGAGTGCTTGTTGTGAATTCAAAAAGTTAAAGGTTAAAAGGAATACAACTAGTAAGGTAGATTTCCCGTTGTTTAAATGTTTTCGTTGTAGGTTGTAGGTTGTAGGTTGTAGGTTGTAGGTTGTAGGTTGTAGGTTGTAGGTTTCATAATTTAATTCGTATTTTAGTTAATCAAAGATACTAAATTATTTATACTCCTTATTAAAGTATACCTTTACTTATTCTTGATAAACGAATACCAGTCTTTAAATTCACTTCTCTTCTTCAAAATTCCTTCATTATACTCCTGAAGAATATTCATTTCTTCCTGTCCTTCCTGTTCCATAATTCCTATCAATCCCTGAATGATCGTTTTATCCTGAACTTCATTTTTGTTAAAATAATGGGCATGAATCCTGGATTCATGTAAGATACTAATTGCGGTAGCCGGACTTAGCACCGATTTCGATGGTCTTATTCTGTCTTTTTTATCTTCAGTTTTTCCTTCTCTTAATTCTCTAAATAAGGTCATTAGATTTTTTAATTGCTTCTGTTTTATTTCCGCTAAGGGAAGCTCAAGTTGTCTGCCCAATTGATTTACCCGATACTGAACAATTTTAATTTCATCTTCTAAACTTTCAGGTAATGGCATTTTAACCATGTTAAACCTTCTTTTGAGAGCCGAAGACATCTCATACAATCCTTTGTCGAGATCATTTGCTGTTGCAATAATATTAAATCCACGCCTGGCTTCTTCAATTACTTTTAACTCCGGAATCATGATATTTTTTTCTGAAAGTATAGATATCAATGCATCCTGTGTTTCAGTTGGAATTCTGCTCAATTCTTCAATTCTTGCAATCTGTCCATTTCTCATCGCAGTCAATACAGGAGAAGCAATCAGACCTTCTCTTGTAGGCCCTTGAGAAATTAAGCTTGCATAATTCCATCCATACTTGAGTGAATCTTCATGTGTCCCGCTAGAACCCTGAATAAATAAAGTTGATATTCCGCTAATGGCAGCCGATAAATGTTCAGATAGCCAGGTCTTAGCTGTTCCCGGCATACCTGTTAGCAACAATGCTCTTTCGGACAATAAGCTTGCTACACAAATTTCTATAAGGCTCTTCTGTCCAAAATATTTTGGACTTATAATTCTTCCATCCTTTGTTTTTCCTCCAATAATATATTGAACAACTGCCCAAGGAGATAGCATCCAGTTCGATGGTTTTGGTTGATCATCAGTTTGAATAAGTGCATTCAACTCTTCAGCATATATCTTCTCGGCAGCCTGCCTGATTATTTCCATATTGTGTGATTAATATTTATTATACGAATTAGCTTCAGGTTTTGCAATAAAAAATTGTTTTATCTGACTCCAGGTTTCTATAAATAATTCAGTCTCACGATAAGCATTCAAACTATCTTCACTGTCCCAAACACTTACCGTTGTCATTATTTCTGGTTCCTTTGAATCAACCAACAAATCAACCGATTTACAACCCTCACATTGTAAAATGAATGGTTTGGTATTATGATATATTTCCGGAAAAAGAAGTTTCCCTTTATCGTTGAATTTCATTTTTACAATTCTTACAATCATTCAAAAACAATAAAAAGTGAATCATCTTTTCTCACGTCCATTACTCTGGCTGCATGATCTCCACACAATCCCAAAACCATATTTCCCGCTTTTGTAAAATAAACAAAGAAGCTTCCGTTCTCCAGATTGATTTCATCCAAATAAAAGTTTGAAATGACCTGCTGATTTTGTGTTGAAAATGAAAATCTTCGTTCTTGACATGTATTTTTAAAAGGTTCTAACATTATATTAAAAACCAAATTTCCATATCGATCTATGTATAAGACTCTTGCTTGAATTCTTTCTTTTTGATATATTGGTTGTACACTGATTTTTCGAACAGGATCCTCTAATTCAGAAAAAGTCTGACTCAAATCTTCTCCTTGAATGATTTGTTGTATTGTCTTTGCGATTCTCTCTTTGTATTCTAACGAATCATCACTAATTCTATAGAGCTGTTCTGGCTGTTCACTGTTGGTAATAATACTAAGTAATCCATTATTAGGTAATATCAGATATTGATCCTTAAATACTGCTAAAATGATTCCTTTATCTTCAGATGCATTTTGTACCCAGACTACATGAATCTGATCAGCTGGAAAATTGGTCAAAACATTTCTTATCTGAAAGGCGGCTTCAACCAAATCAAAAGGATCTAATTCGTGTGTAATATCAATCAGATGGATTGAATTATTGCTTTTAAGGATTTCTGTTTTTAACATTGCCAGACGATAATCCCGGTTTCCAAAATCAGTACAAAGACTTATAAGCTTATTCTGCATGCTGTTGAGAGGTTCGATACAAAAGTTCAGAAATATGAAACAATTCTACTACTTTTGTATCAGTTACAAAAAAATATTTAACTAAATTAACCATTAAAAAATAATTCATCTTGACTCAAAGCGAAATTGTTTTAACTATTGAGAATGTTGATCATCTTACACTTTACGGAGAAAACAATACAAAGTTAAATGTTCTTCGCAAAGCATTTCCGCAAACTTCAATTTCATCAAGAGGTTCTTTATTAAGAATTACAGGTGATAAAAAATCGGCACAGGAGGTAAAGGCAAAAATTGAAATGATGGTTAAAATCCTGAGAGAAAAGAATGAATTGACCATACAAACTATTGAAGATCTAATACACGGAAGTAATCCATATGTAAGCACGCTTATCCCTGAAAACAAAACAGTTCTGGTTCACGGAAGAGAGGGTAAAGTTATTTATGCTAAAACAAAAAATCAAATTCGTTTGGTAAATGCAATAGAAGAAAATGACGTAGTATTTGCAATTGGACCTGCAGGTACTGGTAAGACATATACAGCTGTTGCACTCGCTGTCCGGGCTTTAAAAAATCGGTCAGTAAAAAAAATAATTTTAACAAGGCCCGCGGTAGAAGCCGGTGAGAGCTTAGGGTTTCTTCCCGGGGATCTAAAGGAGAAAATTGATCCTTATCTCCGTCCGCTTTATGATGCTTTGGATGATATGATTCCTGCAGAAAAACTTGCTCAGTACATCGAATCCAGAATTATAGAAATTGCTCCACTTGCCTTTATGAGAGGGAGAACACTCGATAATGCATTTATTATACTTGATGAAGCACAAAATTCTACAAGCCTTCAAATGAAAATGTTTCTAACCCGACTAGGTCCTTCAGCAAAATGTATTATTACGGGAGATCTCTCACAAATAGATCTTCCGTATCATCAAAGTTCCGGATTAAAACATGCGTCGAAAATCTTAAATAGAATTCATGGTATTACTACTATTGAATTAAGTATTGATGATGTAGTTCGACATCGACTCGTTAAAGAAATTTTGAAGGCTTATGATGACAATCATGTTAAAAGGACAAAAACTGAAAAATCTGAAGAGGAATGAAAAATACAGCTACAGTAGAATATTTGGGTAACTTAAGAACAATTGCCAAACATAATAAATCCGGTCAGGAAATTATAACTGATGCTCCGGTAGATAATAATGGAAAAGGAGAAGCGTTCAGTCCTACAGATCTGGCATCAACCGCATTGGCTAGCTGCATGCTTACCGTAATGGGAATTGCTGCTAGAACCCATAAGATTAATATGGATGGCGCCAAAGCAGAAATGAATAAGATTATGGCTGAAAATCCTCGCAGGATTTTCAAAATCGAAATTGATATTTTTATGCCTGAAAATATTTCTTATTCTTCCAGGGAGAAAGCAATTCTAACAAATGCAGCTAAAACCTGTCCGGTTGGAAAATCCCTTCATCCTGATCTAGAAGAAATTCTTTCAATTCATTGGTGTGATTAAACTGATAATAATCTTTTTTATTTTGTCATTTCACCCTTAACCGGTTCTTCCTTGGTCTCTGACATCGTTTTGTTTTTACCATTAAGGTCAAAGGATAGTGTCAATTCATGTGATCCCCGGTTAAATGTTTGAAACGTTTGGTAAGTCTGATCATAAGAGTAAATAAATCTAAATTGATTAACTCTTACACCTGCAAGAAATCCCGTTCTGTTGTCTGATGGACCAAAGCTGTAAGTAAATCCCAAATACAATTTATCATCCAGTAAGTTAGCCAGAACATTTAAATCAGTCCCGAAAGGTACATCCCCTATTTTTCGAATACAAACTGAAGGTTCAACAATCAGTCTATATTCTGGCACTCTCCATTTTGCTCCTAAAAATCCAATAAAATTAAATGGTCTTGAAGAGTCAGCTTTTTGATTTTGTCCGAGATTAGCAAGTACAATTTGAGGTAAAGTAATACCTAATTTAAATTTATCAGCAAACTCAGCCCAATATCCAAAATCAGCAGAAAAATAACTTTCTCCATTCACAGCGGCATTTATTAAAGGATCACCGGCTCTATGATTTGGATCCGTTATGGCTTCATTATCCAAAGAATAACGAATATAAGAACCCGATAGACCTAAGGACATTCTTGTTTCAGAGTTGGCTTTAAAATTGTATGCATAATTACCCTGTCCTACAAATCGATTGGCTACACCATAATTTTCAGCATACAAAATTCCTCCTAAACCCATATTGTTAACCGGAGATCCGTTTATACCTAAAGTGAGCCCTTTTGGTGAATCATTAAATCCAGCCCAATGATTTCTAAAATTAAATACAACTCGACTTTGTTTTTCAAACCCTGTGTGCGCAGGATTAATAAAGAATGGATTCAGAAAATACTGTGTGTAAACAGCAGGAGTTTTTAAACTTGTTGAATAATCTTGCGCTCCGAGATTGATGGTGAAAAGACCCACAAAAATTATTATTGATATTTTATTTAATGTTTTCATTTTCTAGTTTTTACTCGTTCTAAAAATTATCTTACTATGGTTACGGTTCCCTTATATAACTTATCTTCTTCGCCTTGTCTTTTTATAATCAGAACATACATGTATGTGCCTTCATTCAGAATATTACCATCATTGTCAACGCCTTTAAATTGATTGATATAATCCTCAGCAGAATAAACCAACTGTCCCCATCTCGAATAAATACTTAATGTATTCTGATATTCGAAAATACATTGTATCTCAAAGAAATCATTATAACCATCACCATTTGGAGAGATCGCCAGATTACCTTTAAAACATGATTCTTGTGGCTCTGTACCAATACAGACGGTGAATGGTTCTTCAATCGTACATCCGTTTGCATCCGTAATAGTTATTGAACAACTTCCTGCTGAAAGTTGTGTTGCTACTGTAGTTGTTTCGTTGTTACACCATTTGTAATTGTATGGTCTTGTTCCTCCTCGAACATCTGCTTCATAACTTCCATCTGTATCAATATTCGTTGAAGCACATTGCTTACTAATAAGTTTGACGCTTAATGCTTGAATATCATTTATTCGTGTGGTAGCTGTTGAAGTTTTACCTGCTGCATCTGTTACTGTAACCGTATATGTTCCGGCACAAAGATTCTCGATTATTCTAGTATTGTTTGGAAGTTGTGAATTATGGGACCATTTATAAGTATATGGAGGGGTACCACTTGATGCATTTGCTGTAATCTTACCATCACAATTGCCGGAACATGTTATTCCTCCTCCTCCGGGCTTCAATTCTATTACTAAGGTAACGGTTGGATTATTACCACCTCCGCCGCAGCTTGCAACGGTAGTAGTATAGGTATTTGTACAGCCATTGGCATCTGTAACCTTAACTACAAAAGTACCGGCAGCAAGTCCTGATACATTTTGAGTTGTTGCAAATATAGGCCCATTTGGTGCTGTTCTCCATTCAAAACTATAACCTGGTGACCCACCGCTAACTCCTATATTAATGCTTCCATTATTTCCATTTGAACAAGTTGAGTCCGTAACAGAAATTGATATTTTTGTTGGTGCATTCAGTGTAAATGAAGATGAACAGGTATTTCCATCTTTATCGGTAACGGTAACTGTATAAGTTCCTGCACAAAGATTATTTGTTCCAATTGTAGTATCTCCTGTACTCCATTTATATTTAAAAGGAATTCTACCATCCTGAACATTAGACCTGATTGATCCATCACAATCCCCAAAGCATTTTATAGAATCAATTACTAAAATTGAACACTTCGGTGGATCAACATAACATTCTATTCTAAATGTATCCATCAGAGTACATCCTTTAGAATCGGTTACCATTACTTCATAATTACCACATCGTTTACCAGTAATAGTATTTAAAGTGTCAAGAGGAAGATTAGTATTTGGTAATCTTCTCCACTTAAATCTGTAGCTTTGTGATCCTCCTGTTACTACAACTTCAATCTTTCCATCATTACCTGCTTGTGATTCATTATTTATTTTAGCAGTTATAATCATTGGGTCAGGTTCGCCAATTGTATTTTGAATACATACCTTTACTACTGCGGGTATAACTCCACCATCCGTCACTTGCAGTTTATATACACCCGGACAAAGTTTAGATGCATCTTTTGTAGTAATGGCTGGTGATACAGGAGTGTTATTTGCGTTTAACCATAGGTAAGTAAAATTTGATGGATTCGAACCTCCTGTTATGGTCATATTAATCTTTCCATCACATCGACCATTGCAACTTACATCCTCCTTGCTAAGTGTAATACAATCTATGGGTGTTGATGCACAACCAATAGTTATTGTAGATCCTACTGTTCTAACCGCCACCGGATCATTACATCCGCTAAATTCTATCACACTGGTTGGTGATAAATTGATAAAACTCAGTGCGGTAGTCATATCACAAGGACCTAAGAGATTAAAGCAAAATCTTAGTATGGTTGATCCGTTTGGAAAAGTTAAATTTCCTCCACCTGTTTCGTCCCAGGTCAAAAGAATGCTGTCACCTTTTATATTAATGTTGTTTGAACCAACGGTTACAGCTCCACTTTCTACTCTTATAAAACTTAATTTTGATTTGTCAAATTTTACTCCGAACTGAAAAGATCCAATACAGGTAAAACTGTCAACATATACAGGAATACATAACTCTGAATTTACAGAACCCGAAGTATCTCTTAAATAAAGTTTAAGCGAACTCTGAGCCCCTGCTATTACTTTATATGAACCTTTCTCAATTTTAAATGGAATTTCTGTTGAATTAATTCCACCTGCTGTAACTTCAATCTGATTACCGGGAACGCTTATAATATCTAGTTCTGATACTGAATTGATGGCTCCAACTGCGTCAAAACAAGCTTCAAAAAGAATCACGCTGTCTGGTTGAGTTACTCCTGTTCCTGCCGGATCATCCCATAAGAATCGCAATGTCGTTGAGTCCGAAGATAAATTAACTTGTGAAAAGTTTGCAATTTTTCTTGGACCTATTCCTGTAAACCTTGCTATGGATTTATCCCATTTCAGATTACCCTGAAAGGTGTTGATCTTCTTGAAGTTTTTTGCCATTACAGGGACACAGCCATTACTACCTTTTGGAACCTCAATCTTTCCTATTAAAAACGTAAAAGTGGTATCATTACCACCCCCGCCGCCTTGCTGACAGTTAGGACCATTTATTTTTACTTTACCATCAATAGCTGTATGAGAAATTGGGTTTTGATTTTCATCAAGAATTTCAACCGGTCTGTTGTTTAATGGGTTCTTTCCAAATTTAATCAGATTAGAATCGCAGGGATTACCTATAAGCTTGTAGTTCAGTTTTAATAATAATGTATTGTTTGGAAAACTTACTCCAACTCCGTCCTGATTATTCCAGGACATAGTAACTACTCCTTTTTTACCAGTAATTTTCGGATCTCCGATCGAGATGTCATATCCTGGCGCCAGATCAGAAATATTGTTAAATTCCATGAGTAGGCTGTCATAACTAATGGTAAACTCTGTAGATGCTATCTTGGTAAATGCATCTGTTCTCAATTCTATGGAAACATTATCATTTTTGTTTCCCGAGACTGAGCTTAATTTAAATACGACCTGTGCATTTAAAGTATTGAGGCATAATGCAGCCACAATGAGAATTAATAAATTTTTCATGTTTTACTGTTTATGGGGAATAAATTCAAAATGTTTAAAAACGCAAACAAAGATAACGCTTTTTCCGATTTTAAAAAATTGATTATGTTATATTTTATATTAATATTTAAGTATCTGAATTACACTTATTTGTATTGATAAACAAAAAACCTGACCCCGCTTTCTGCGTGGCCAGGTTTCATTACACTGCATTTACTCTATCCTTATTATTTCATTAATATCATCTTAATTGTCTCACTGAAATCATTTGTGCTCATTCTTACAAAATAGATTCCAGCGGTACCAAATTGAGTTCGGCTTAATTCCAGCTTATGAGTTCCTTTTGTATAATGATTTCCAGTCTTGCTTAGTGATGTACCATTTATATCAAATATTTCAAAAGCGATATATTGATTCTTCTTTACTTCAAATTCTATCTGTGTTTTATCCGCAAATGGATTTGGAGCTGTTTGGATTATTTTAGCCGACTTATTCGAAGTAGAAACTTGATTGCTTCTGAATTCAATTTCTAAAGCGCTAATGTTAACATTTTCATCATAAATTTCAGATCTCAATGGCTGATCATTGATATTTACTGCTTTTGAAATTAAACCCGATGACACTGCCTGAAGTTTAATTGAAATCAGTGAAGTTCCAGCAGGTACATTTATTAATTCTGCCGGTGTATAACTTATTCTAATAGTATTCTTGTCAATAACATAATTCTCCGCATTCAGACTGATTACTTTGCTATCCAAACCTGATATTTGAGCTAGCTTTGGATCAACAGATATGTTTAATTGACAGCCGCTAAGTTTTATACTTTCTGTTAATTCAAACTCTATCGCCGTTTCCTGTCCTTTAATTAATTCCCTGTCTTGAACCGTAACAATTAAGTTATTCTTACTTCTTGTACTTATTTTATCAAAGCCTGACGGATCGGAATCTTCAGTGACATCACCGATCTTAACACCGATGAAATCTGAATTCATTTCGTTTCTGCTAATTCCTAAATATTCAATCTTTTCTACGAATGGGAACGGAACTTCAGCATTTGGAAACACATAAGCTTTAGGAATAAATCTCCAGGACTTGTTGTTCTTATATTCAGTAGTAATTCCTAAGATTAACCTTCTGATTTCTGAAACGTCTGCAGAAGATATGGTTCCTGTATTATTAGCATCCGCTGCAATTCTCTGATAAGGTGTTGACAACAATTGCTTCCCAAGGATATGTTTCTGTATTAATACTATATCAGCAGTAGATACCCCATTCATAAATTCTGTATTCTTATCAACTTTAATGGTATAGTTTATACTTGGGGATACATTTTTAAAGTTAAAAACACCCTGACCATTTGAATAACTTAATGCACTTCCTACCGGATTACTTCTTTCAAGAAACACACTAACTTTCTCCATACTCTGATTCTTAGAATTAGATACTTTTCCCTGAATAGTTAATCCTGGTGCATTTCCACATACTTGATTCGGATCTTGAATAATAATTTCAGCTTCACAATAATCTGAATTACCTGCTTCATCTTCTACATATACTCTTACAGAGTTGCTACCAATGTTTGAACAATCAAATGTCATTGCAGGAACTTTGGTATTGTTTACGATAAAATAGTATTTCAATTTATCTTTTGGCGTACAATTATCCTCGCTATTCAAATTAAAATCTTTTGCCCATATTTCTATACTTTTTGTACTAGGCATAACTGTTGTTATTATTAAGCCGTTGCAATACGGAGTTGGTTTCTTGCCATCTCTGACCGTAAGTAAGAATGTACAAGTATTGATATTATCACAGGCATCCTTTACGGTAAAGGTAACTTTATGTGTACCGTTCGGATATACTCCGCTTGCATCAGCAATTGATCGATTATAGGACGTATCAGCAATTCCATCATTAAATAAATCGATCTTGAAAGTCCAAGCTAGATCCGCTGAATCTGTACAATCATCATTAGCTCTCGCAACGAGATCGAGATATCCTCCACAACCTGGGCCGAATACGTCGATGGTTCGATCCGCGCACGAAGTTGTAAATGTGGGTGGCACATAATTGCTGATCTTTATAATCTGCTTCCAGATGTATTCTCCTTCAGGATTTTGATCATTTGGATCATAACGACACCAATCAATTACAGTCCATGTCCTAATTACTTTCAAACAAGCATCAAAATCTTTAACGAATACCTTATCTTCATAATTTACAAATATGTTATTGCACTTATCTGCTCCTTTTAATACCGGACTTCCCGTGATCGATGGATCAACGTTAGGAGAATTGATACAGGTAGTTGAACTAAAATAATCCACTGGCCATATTATTTTAAGATTGTCCGGTGTATAATCATTTATTGTAATCAGCTGTTCACAAGTTGATGAATTATTGCTGGAATCTGTAGCTGTAAATATTCGGGTAATTGTTCCTGTTCCGCATTTTAAATTTGGTATTGGTGTTTCGACTATCTCAAACTTACAACCATCATAAGCATATCCATCGATTGCTTCCCCATCGATTGTAGAATATTTATCATCAATTACTATAGGTTTTCTATTGGCAGGATATTTAACTACGGTTCCAAATTGATCAAGACTAGTATAATTGAATTCACAACTTACTGTTATTGGAGGAGGGCATTTAATAACCGGAGGTAATTTATCTTGAACTGCTACATCTACCATACAGGTATTACTGTTACCCGCCTTATCCCAAACACGCAACTGTACGATTAAATTCTTTCCTATATCTTCACAACAAAAATATACTGATGGTCCAAACTCGTTTCCCCTCGGTGTTTTACAAGGTTTTCCATCATCCATTCTTTTGACTTCATATCTTGCAATCTCACAATTATCTACAGAATGATCATCGAATGTTATAGCATCTATTCGTGCAGTACCATCAATGGTTAGTGAAACAATAGTCTTCTGATCACAAACAGGTATTGGTGGAACTTTATCTACAACAATAACTTCAGTAGCACAATCCGTATAATTACCGCATTGGTCCGTTCCTCTGAAAACAACCCAACTTGAATCAAGTGGCAAACCAGTTATTCTATACTTACCGTTTGATAATAAAGTTACATTAGCTGTACTTGTTCCTTCGAAAGTTGCAAGTCCAGGTCCAGCCTGAGTTTTGTATCCAACCTGAAAGCTCACCTCTGAACATTCAGAAATAATATCCGGAATTCCTATGGTAACGGTGCCAGAACACGAATTGACGTCTGTACTGATTTCCATTCTTGGCTGACAAGCAAGTACAGGTCCTCTGTCATCCACAACTTTAATAATTTGATAATGCTTATAAACAGTCTGACCTGATGGCATACACCAATCAATTACTGTCCATGTTCGAATAACTTTAAAATGTTTAGGGCATATCGGAACCAATTCATCTTGATAAGTTACAGCAATTTTACAAGCTGCATAATCCGGATAAATTGAATGTCCAAATACTTTGGGAACTCCACTTTCAGAAGGTTGTGGAATAGAATCATTATATCGAGAACACGAATATGCTGTATCAAGTGGCCAAACAATATCTTTCTCGGCAAACTTTTTAAAATAGATATATTGATCACAAGTATCAGAATGATTACCACTTAGGTCTACATAAAATGCACGTATTCTTCTATAACCGATCAAACTATCTGTTCTAACTGCACAATTAGCATACATAACCATACTGTCATATATGACATGCTTTACCAATTGATTTTTGGGAGTACAATTGTCATAATAAATTCCTGTATCTGGCACAAAACTTCTGTTTACACAATAGATTGTGTCCGGATCAGGACAGATATACACTGGTCGGAATTTATCTTCCACATAAATATAGCCCCAGCAGGAATTTTGACCTAAGAAAACAGAAGCTCTGAGTTTTTTTCCTAGATGTGTTGAATTGACAACCGGATTCGGTAATGGAAGTCCATTAATTCCATACACTACAACGGTATAGGGACAGCCTGAGCTAGGATCAAATTCCTCAAGCATCATGGCCGGCGTAATTGTTGCTTCGCAATTGGCATTCAGTGAAACATTGACTTCATCATCGCAGGCCAAAGGACAAGTCTGCGCCTGTAATGTGTTGAACTGAAGCAGGAAACTTACTAAAAGTCCCAAGATCAGTCGTTCGAATAAATTAGTTGAAATAACTAACTGTTTTTGTAAATTCTTTTTCATTTTTAAAAACGGTTTTGGATATGAGTAATTCATTTAATTTTTTACAAGTCAATATTTCTTCAAAGAATTAACTTCTTTGAATGTGAGTCGTGAGTTGTGGAGATTACTAAATAATATTGTAGTCTTTTACCAATTTTACAAGCATGACTACATTTGTTATATTCAATTTTTTCATCAAATTCTTTCTATGAACGTTTACTGTGTCTTTGCTGATAAAAAGTATAGATGAAATGTCTTTCGAGGTTCTTCCTTCCACCAACATTTGAAGTATTTCTATTTCTCTTTTGGTTAATTGATACCTCACATTAAATCGATTAAGATTAACTTCTGTCTGTCGTTCAGTAACTTTTTCGTTTTTTCTGGAAACTGCTTCTACACCTTGTCCAAAATAAACTTCATCCTCTAATACACTAGAAATCGCAGTTGCGACATCATTTACATCAGTCTCTTTGTAAATATATCCATCTGCACCTGCTTTAAAAGCTTCGCGAACGAACTTACTTTCTTTAATCATACTTACTACTATAACTTTTAGAGTAGTGTAATCTTCTTTGATCTTCTTGATTAATTCAATTCCATCTGATTGATCAAGATTAAGATCTAAGAAAATTAAATCCAATTCAAAGTTTTTCAACTTGTCCAAAAAGTCTACCTCAGTAGTACTCTCTATACAAATATCAAATTGATATTGCTGTAGCGTCTTGAGAAGGAGGCTAAAACCTTTCACAAACAATTTGTGATCATCTATAATTCCTACTTTCAGGACTTGCATAAAGCTTTGGTCAATTCGACATTCTCTCTATAGCAAATTCAATGCCAGAAACATGATACTTTTTTATAATAGGTGTTAATTTTATTTAGATGTTTTTATAAATTGATATTTATACATCTCATTTATAAAAGTTTATATAATGAAAAAAGTTACCTTTATTTCATATTATACATTTTAATAAATTTTGAAAATATTTAATGTATTGCTTCTTTATAAGAATATCCTCTGTGTCTAATCTACCCATTATTGGAAAGTAATAAGCCATCAATCCTTTGAGAAAGGTTTGATGGCTTAAGTGATTGCGTTCATATTCTTAACTTAGATAGAAAAAACTTTATGAATAAAGCTCTATCCTTTAATCTTTATCGTATTTAATTCCTTCAACATTCATTGGTATCCTTATTCCTCTTGTAATAGTTTTCTTTGGATGATCAGAACTTGTTAGTCATTCTGGAGTTTCAATACTTTACTTTTTATCAAAAAATGATTTGGATTCCAACAATTCAAATTTTCCTTCCCTTACTACAACATAAGGAAATCCGGCTCGCAAACTATAAGCTCCTGTTTCACCTGCCTTATTCATCGCTATGTATCCTACCTGAAATTCAGAAGACCCTTTAATATCTAACAATCTTTCAATGGCTTTCTTACAAGCTTTCTCCGGATTCATTTTATTTCTCATCATCTCTACTATGGAAAATGAGCCGACTTTTTTTATTACTGCTTCTCCTAGTCCGGTCGCTGATGCTGCTCCTATCTTATTGTCAACAAAAAGACCTGATCCAATAATTGGTGAATCGCCAACTCTTCCATGCATCTTGAACGCGAGTCCCGAAGTTGTACATGCTCCGGAGAGTCTTCCTGATCGGTCTTTAGCTAGAATTCCAATAGTATCGTGTTGCTCTGGTCCGATTTTCGGAGAATACTTGTTAATTTTTTTCCATTCTAAATAGGCTTTTTCTGCTGCCGGAGTTAACAGATTTTGTTCTTCGAAACCGTTCTCCAAAGCAAACAATTTAGCACCTTCTCCTGCTAAATATACATGAGGTGTTTTTTGCATAACTAGTTTTGCTACCGAAATGGGATGCAGTATTCCCTGAAGGAAAAATACAGAACCGGCATTTCCTTCATGATCCATTATACTTGCATCTAAGCTTACTCTTCCTTCCCGGTCAGGATATCCCCCATAACCCACTGAGGTATCTAAAGGATCTTCTTCAGGAATTCTTGCTCCTGCCTCAACAGCATCTAAAGCCGAACCATTCGCACTGAGTACCTCCCAGGCAGCCATAACCGCTTTCTTATTATTCCATGTTGCTATAGTTATGGCTCCTCTATCTTTTTCTGATATGCTCTTTAGTTTAGCCAAATCTCTAAATATCCCAAGTGTGGCGAAACCGATTCCTGTATGTTTAATAAATTTTCTTCTTTGCATCTCTAATTTTAATTGATTGTAATTTCATCCAAAAATATCCATGATTTTTCACCGGCTGAAAGATGCCATGGAGGTAATTTTCCAGAATTTTTAATAATTAATTTAATAAATTTTTTACCGGTCATTTCTTTGAATTCAAATTCATGAATTATTGGATCATTTGTCTTTTTATTGATCTGATGATCCAATACCTTAAATAATATATATTCTTCCCTATCCTCAGATATGTAAAGTTCAATTTCCTTTGGCAACAATATCCATGAGTTCTGATCCTGAAGAGAAGTTATTTTTAAACTACTGTACACATCAGGATTCTTTATTTCCAATTCTACCTGTATATCTTTTCCCCAATATCCTTGCCATCTGCCATCTCTATAATCAATGCTGCCGTATAATCCATCAAACAGGGCATCTCTTCCTCCGGCTGAATATTGATTTTCAAAAGATTCCACTATATGATATTTAAAACCACTTGGTTTTTTTGAGAATTTAACTTTTTGAATATTTGGATAAGGATTATTAATAGAACTTTCGTTTCTAAAATAATAGCTTATAGGTTCTTTAATTACAATAGGTTCAATATATTTTTTCGGTTTTATAAATAAACTGTCCAGGCTCAATTCGATTCGACTCTTAGAATAGTTTTTTAATTGCAATAAAGTACTGTCTTCAAATACTTGTTCTCCTTTCTCAACAAATGGTACTGGTTCATAATAATCTAAACTACTACTCGATATAAATTTCAAATATTTATCTTGCTCAAAAGAATATTTGATGTAGTCTCCGGCGCTTATGGTAAAAGAAGAATAAATAGAATTCTTATTGATGTTAATTTCATTGACAAAACCGTTAGGAGTATAATTTTCTCTTACGATAGAAATCCTTTTATTACCGGGAACTTTTAGTGATATTCTATCAAATAGTGGAATACCTGGTTGATATTCACTTGAAATCGGATTAACGGGATAGAATCCTAAAGCGGAAAATATATACCAAGCTGACATTTGTCCACAATCTTCATTTCCACAAAGACCATCAGCTTGATTACTGTACAGGGTTGTAATTATTCGATTTATAATTCTTTGTGTTTTATCATAACGATTACAGTAATTATATAAGTATGCAACATGATGACTTGGTTCGTTTCCATGTGCATATTGTCCTATCAATCCGGTTATATCCGGTTGAACTCTTCCGCTCATATAACTGCTTGTTCCAAACAAAGAGTCTAATTTACTTTCAAGTGCATTCCCACTATTGTTGTTATGACCAAGCTTAACCTGTAGGTTCTTCGGATCTCGGTTGAAACAGTCGATCATCCCTTCTACATCATGATGAGCACCCATCAGGTACTGCCATGCATTCGCTTCCGTATAATTAAAATTAACTTCATACGGATCAAAAAATTTTGTAAAACCGGAATTAAGTTTTGCTTGAAAAAATCCAGTTGAAGGATTATATAAATTCTGATAATATTTATCTTCTTTGCTCTTGCTGTTGCTTATAATTTTGTAAGCATAATAATCTAATGAATTTTCAATTGTTTTTGAAACTGATTCTGAACCTTTATCCAACGATATGTATGCTTTTTTGAATTCCTCTATATTGGAAAAACCCTTATTAAAAGTTCCCTCAATAGCTTCTAATACTTCTTGTTTTTCCAGTGCTCTTTCCCGAGTCTGATTTAGAAATGCATTAACCAATACCGGAATCGAATGATTTCCAATCATACAATATGTTTCGTTGGATGCCAGTTCCCACACAGGTAATCTGCCACATTCGTGATATTGTCCTAAAAATGATTTTGCAAAGTAATAATTAAATTCTGGATATAATAACTGGTAAAGCGGATGTGCTGCTCTATACGTGTCCCATAGTGAAAATACTGTATATCTGGGATGTTCAGCTTTGCCAAGATGAATCTTATTATCCATTCCCCGATACCGATGATCCGCATCCTGATGTAAACTGGGATGAATCAAAGAATGATATAATGCGGTGTAAAAAATAATTTTCTTCTCTGATTTTTCTATATTATTATCTTCTATTCGTATTCGTGATAACATCTTATTCCAATCACTGTCACATTTTTTCCTTGCCTTTTCAAAATTAAAATTTACCCATTCTGCGCTCAAATTTTCCTTTGCTCCGGCAATATCAACTGCTGATATTGCACACTGAATTTTTAAAGTATTATTTTTTAAATTATCAAACAAACAATATAGCCTTAATGAATCATCACTGAAATAAAACTTTTTAAGGTTCTGAGAAAATTTAAGACTAAAATAAATAGATTGCTCTTTCGCCCATGAAGTTGAAATACGATGTCCGCTAATCTGATTTGAATTCCACTCATCGAAGCCTGCATTTAATACTTTATCTCGATGTTCCAGGTTAATAACTATCCAATTATTTCGACTATCCGGGTACTTATATTCGTGTACACCAGTTCGATCCGTAGCTGTAAGCTTTACATAAATATTTGAATCTTCTAAAAAAACGCCGTAAAATCCGGCTTTTGCAATTTCTTTCTTTTTATTAAATTTTGATGGTAAGTATTTAGAATTTATTACTTCATGACTAAGTGTTTTTGTTCCTGGCATAATAAGTATATCACAATAATCCGGAACACCTGTACCGGATAAATGTGTATGGCTAAATCCGTAAATGATCGAATCACTGTAATGATATCCAGAGCATCCATCCCACCCATCAAGTCTTGTATCAGGACTTAATTGTACCATTCCAAATGGTTTACACGCTCCCGGAAAAGTATGTCCATGACCACCAGTACCAATAAATGGATTGACAAACTTTGTTATTTGTGCTGAGAGTCCGGTTAATGTCAAACTGCTAAATAATATATACTTGAAAATCATCTTATTCATAAATGAAACTTCAAAATTAATTGTATACTTTGTTCTTTTGTATGTTTGTTAGATATGATAAGTTATCTTTTGGTTAGAACTTGTATTTTATTCTTTAAGTTGATACCATTCTGGTTGATTAATAAGCTTTCATTTCTTTTAAAATTCATCCTCTCTCGAGTAATTAAATATCGCCGAAAAACACTTATTAGCAATATTAATTATTGCTTCCCGAATCTTAATAAAAAAGAATTACAGGATTTTATATCCAGTAATTATCAAAACTTGTCAACCATAACCCTTGAAAGTATTAAAGGCCTAAGCCTTTCCGGTAATGAAATAATGAGAAGAAATCCGATTAAAGGATTAGAAACAGTTCGTGAATTGCTCAATAAAAATAAATCATTGATTCTTGTCTGTCCTCATTATTATAATTGGGAATGGACCGTACTTTCAAGTGCCTACCATCTGCCTGAAAGAGTTATTGGAATCTATAAAGCAATCAGAAATCCTTATCTGGAAAAATTTGTTTATTCACTTCGGTCTAGAAGTAGTATCCATCTGATTAAAACTTGGGAAACTCGGAGAATTATCGAAGAAATACCAAAAGGTAGAGCAATTCTCCTAATGTTAGATCAATATCCTTATAATACAGATAAAGCAATCTGGGTTAATTTTTTTGGCCAAAAAATACCCGTAATTCACGGTCTTGAAAAATATAGCAGAGAATTCGGATTACCGGTCTATTATTTAAATCAAAGAAAATTAAAAGAATCCTATTACGAGGTTACAGTGGAAGAGTTGGTAGCCGATCCTTCTGAATTAAAAGAAAATCAAGTAACAGAACTTTTTATATCTAAAGTTGAAGCGGTCATTCGTAATAATCCGGCTCCTTGGTTATGGACACATCGGAGATGGAAACATTTGAGACCTTAAATTATTATGATTTATATTAAAAAATTACATTAATTCATTTTGAAGACCTTAGAAAAAATTGTATTATGTTGATTATCAATATATTATCTTGTTAGAGTGATAAATCACCTATCTAGATCCAGGATATTTGAATATAAATATTGAATTGTAGTATTTTAAACTAATTGAAAAAATGGAAAGTCAAGAGTTTCTTATTAATTATATAAAACATCATAATCTTATTGGTATTAAAGCGGGAAGTTCTAGGAGTAAATTTTTAGAAATCTGGATGGTAGTCTTTGATAATATGATATTTGCCCGATCCTGGGGTTTAAAAGAAAATAGTTGGTACAATGCTTTTCTTAGAGATTCAAGGGGTCAACTAAAATGTGATCATGTAATCATAGATATCATTGCTACTCCTGTCCTAAAAATGGATCCAATTCATGAGAAAATAAATATGGCTTACTTAGAAAAATATAATTCTGGGCAAAATGCTTACTATGCTCAAGGAATAATACGGCATGCCCATATCAAAAGAACAATGCGATTTGACGCAATTTAGAGAGCTTTCTTGCAATATTATAGTACACAACACTGATTAATAATATTTTACATATTTTTAATTTATTATATATTAATTATTTTTCTTTCTTGCATTCAACATCTCTGAATAGCTCATCTTTTTAGCCAAGGCTTGAATAGCTTCGGCTATTCTATTAGCCTTGGTAGTTTCAGTTTTGGCCGATTCAATCCATTTTGAAAAATAGTTCTGATGAGAACGAGTAAGACTATTAAAATGCATAATTGCTTTTTGATCGCTTTCTAAGAATTCTCTAAAATCCGAATCAATTTCATACTTATTAAGATTCATTGAAATTTCTAGCTGTACTATATCACCGGCTTTTTTTCTTATTTTTTTTAATACTTCTGACTTGATGGGTATTATGAAATTTCCTTTACCCATTGGCAAGGTAGTCATAATAAGAGGTTCTAGTGCTTGATCTATTCTTACAAAAACTCTATAAGATATTTTGATTTCTGGTGCAATTTGATCAGATAATTCTTTCTCTAAATAAATATAGGTCCAACCCGTTTTTTCTCCTTTAGAATCAAACTTTTCTAATGCTTTAGATATTTTAATTTTAATACTCATTGTTTCACGTGAAACGACAAAAAGGCTTTATTCAAATTAAAAGTAAGTAAATTATCTTAATAGAAGTTTCAAATTCAGTTTAAAATACTTATCCTAATATCATTGGTTAAAACTCTTATACCTAGAAATAAATTTAAGTTTTGGTATCAAGATGTTCCACGTGAAACAAAAAAGGCCCGAAGAACTTCGAGCCTTTTCCACTAAATTATCAATATTTTAATATATTCTATATCTTAAACCAATTGAGATCCCCATTTGAAAATACCTCTGCTCTAGAGAATAGGTATCTGTTGTAATAGGGTTTAGGTAATATCTTAGATTAGGCTCAGCGAGCAATAAAAAATGTCCATTTAACTTGTAATTCAAGCCAAAGCTCGCAACTATACTCAATCCTATATTGCTTTTAAACAAACGTGAATCACCGTTCTCCCCTTGTGTACTGTTAAGATTTATCACCTTTGACCCATCCTCAGAATAAATACTACCATAATATTTTGTTCGAAGGTTCATTCCAAGTCCTGCATTGAAAGAAAAGACAAAATCAGAAATATCCATCTCATATCCGATTAAAGCCGGGATATCATAGAATTTATATACGTTCTTTTGTCTTGCAATTTTATCAATAATTGTTTTTTGGGTATCAATCGGATTTCCTTTAGAATCATAAATTACCTTGGTTAGGGTCTCCTTACCATCGAAATATTCGAATTTTTCACTGATACTGCCAAAATTAATACCTGTCCTAAATGCCAAGCCATTCTTAGTAACATAAGAAGCTCTGATTCCAAATGAAGATGCACCTGCAAATGACTCTGCACCAGATCTTTTCTGAGCATAGTTAACAACAGATTCTCTTTTTGCAATTATATTTCTGTGTGAAATTTCCGGTGAATAATAAACATCAATATCAAAGTGGTCAAGAGGTGTAAAGTTCTTAGAAAGACAATAATCGTTTAATTCTAGATGTAAATTTGATTTTATCCTTAAATTATTTTGTTTAATTACTGTAAGTTCTTTCTTCTCTAAATCTTCGAACTCTGGATAAGACAAATCAAGTTTTTGAGATGGTATATCTATTTTGTAATTTTCATTATTTTCAATGCCTGCTAAATTATTTATATCTTTTTGCTGAATTATATCCTTACTTCTAGTGTTACTGAACTCGTCATTTTTGCCGTTTTCATTTGAAAACTTCCTATTATAAGAATTCTGTGCTTTAACATTGCTATTTAAAATATTGCCACGATTTAAATATGATTCCGTTACTCCCCTTGAATTATTATCCTTATAATCAATACTTTTTATATTAGAATTAATTTCTATATTATTCGATGCTTTAGGATAGGCAGCTTCTGTTGCCTTAGTTCCTTTTAATGCCTCCACAGAATTTTTTTCAATATAGTTTTCGCTACTTTCTATATTCGTATAGTTTTCACTAATCGAAACCATTTTATTACCCTTATTTAGATCCTGTTCAGTTTTATACTTATAAGCTAAATTAAGTCCCAATCCAAACAAGGTAAAACTCAATAAAATTGCAGAGAACCAACCAAAACCAATAAATCTGTTTGATCTTTTATTTTGACTGATTTGATCAGCAATACCCTGCCAAAGATGCTCTTGGCTACCCAGATCCAAACTTTTAAGTTTTTTCCTGAAAAGTTTGTCTAATTCATGCTCATTTCTGTTGTTCATATAACAATCTTTTGACTCTTAGTAATTTTTTCTTGTAAAACCATTCTTGCTTTTACCAATTGAGATCTAGAAGTTGCTTCTTTAATATTCAACAACTCTGCAATCTCTTTATGAGAATATCCTTCAACTGCATAAAGGTTAAATACTACCCTATATCCCTGAGGTAAATCATTAACCATTTCCAGCAGTTCATTATATAACAATCCATCCAATGCCGAGAAATCAGTAGTTTTTTCCGGCATCAGATCGCTAGATGGGCTCTCGTTCTGATAACTCATCTTGTGATACTTCTTGATGGAAGTATTGATTATTATTCTTCTCGCCCATGCCTCTAACGGACCATCATTTTTAAAGGATTCAAGGTTTGTGAAAATTTTTATAAAACTGTCTTGCAATAGATCTTCCGCTTCCATTTTATCTTTAGAGTATCTCATACATACTCCCATTAGCTTACCTGCCAATAGATCAAACAATTCCTTTTGGCACAAAATGTCACCACCTATACAACCTTTTATGATATCATTTATTTGCATGAACAACAAGATATCCTATTGACGATCCTACAAATGCCTGATTCGCTGCTTTATAAAGCAATTTTTATTATGATACATGTTTACTAAGAAACCCTTCTAGGATTTTATTGAACTCATCCGGTAATTCCATCATGGGTGCATGTCCACATTTATCTAAAAAGTGTAAATCAGAATTCTTTATTAACTCATTAAACTTTTCTCCTACAAAAGGAGGAGTTACTCCATCATTCCTTCCCCATATAATTAATGTGGGTACGGTAATACGATCGAGTTTATCTGCCAGATTATGCCTTATTGCTGATTTAGCAGTAGCAATAATTCGTATCGCCTTAAGTCTGTTTCTTGTTATCTCAAAGACCTCATCAACCAACTCCTTTGTGGCTGTCTTAGGGTCATAAAAGGTTTCTTCGGTTTTATTCTTTATATATTCATAATCTCCACGTTTTGGAAAACTACTACCCATTGCTGATTCGAATAATCCTGAACTTCCTGTAATACAAAGACTATTTATTTTACTCTGAGAGTCCAACACAAACAATAAAGCAATATGTCCGCCCAGTGAATTCCCTAAGATATTAATATGTTCCAACGCTTTATATTCAACAAATTCTTTTACATACTTAACGAGCCCATCTAATGAAACTTGATGAATGGGTAAATCATAAATAGGTAGGATAGGCACTACCACCCGATATTTGTCTCCAAAATAATCAACTATTCCACTAAAGTTGCTAAGTGCACCAAAAAGTCCATGCAATAACATAATTACCGGCCCTTCACTCTTAGATTCTACATACTTAAATTTACCTTCCGTTATAATCTCTAATCTCATTCCTTTGCTTATAATTTACAAATGTAATTATTTTGAATTCTTACAGCAAATTATTTACTTAATGCGAAAATTGAAAAACTGTGATTTCTAAACATAAGATTCAGACAAAACAGAAAACTTAGTATTCCCCATATCTGATGACTTACGCCTAAAAGAATAGGAATATTTCCGGTACAATTTAATACCGTATAAATTCCTAGTATGCCTTGTATTATAATACTAGTCAAAAGAAATAAACACCATTTTAATTGTTCATAATCCTTATTTTTTATCAAATACACATTCAATACTACCAAATACATAAATATTAAATAAGCACAGCTTCGATGAAAAAACTGAACAAGAATACCGCTATGACTATTCTCCTCATAATTATAAAACAAATATTCCTTACTACTAAAATTATTATAAACTTCAGGTGGAATAATAAAATTATTTATATCAGGCCAGGTTGGAGCCAGTAGACCTGCACGCATTCCACTCATAACTCCACCTAAAAATATCTGCGTTAATATTAAAATTCCAAGTATTAAATAACCCATCTTATATTTCTTCTCAAGTGCATTTTTCTGATCTTGATAGGTATAAACAATCCAGTACAAATAAGCAACAATTACTGTTGCACAAATTAAATGGAAACTGAGCTTATATGCGTTTACCCAGGGCCTAGTATTGAGACCGCTGCTAACCATAATCCATCCGAGTGAACCTTCCAATATACCCAATAAGATCAAAATGAGAAATTGTCTCAATAATGTTCTTGACAACATTTTATTGAAAAGAAAAAATAAAAAAGGGAAAATAAAGCTTAAGGCAATTATTCGTCCCCACATTCTATGAAAATACTCCCAGAAATAAATATTCTTAAACTCTTCCAAGCTCATACCAAGATTTATTTTCTCATATTGTGGACTCAACTTGTATTTATTAAATTCTAATTGCCATAAGTCATCATTGTAAGGGTAGACAATCCCTGAAATTACATTCCACTCGGTTATCGAAAGACCGCTTTCAGTTAATCGAGTAATACTTCCAAGCAAAAATTGAATCAAAACCATAACTATTCCTACCCATAACCAGATCCTTACTTGCTTAAATTTTTTCTCTTTCATTTCACTGCAAATCTCTAAATCCAAATGAATTTTTTCAACAAACTTTGAAGTATAATAAGTATATATAATTAAATTAAATTAATAAAAAATATGATTTATATTATTAATGTTGAAAAGTGGATTAAAATAAATATTTAAATTATAAACAAATTATCAACAAATACCATCGTGATTTCTAATGTATTATGATTATTATGGATAATTATATGTGGATTTAGTAATGTTAATAAAATGAAGAGAATAAAATTTTATAAACAAATAAAATGAAAATATTTCATTTATATATTAAATTTTTTTTTATATAATTATTATTGTTATAAAAGTATAAGTAAATCATATAATTATAAACACTTATTGTTTAAAAGTAAAATATAAAAACCAAGAATAACAAGCAGATAAATATTAAATAAACTTATGATGTTAAATAATATTTTTATTGTTTGAATCTAGATTAGTATAAATGAATAAAAATGTGAAAATAAATTTACAAGAAAAAATGATTTGATGTAATCTTACATAATTATAAATGCATATTAAAATTGTATTGTGAGAGTTGTAATTCAAAGAATTAGTTCATCGAGTGTTGAAATTAAAGGAATAAAACATGCTGAAATTGGTCAAGGATTGCTGTTATTTCTTGGAATTGAGGAGATGGATTCTCAACAAGATCTTGACTGGTTAATACCTAAAATCCTTCAATTGAGAATATTTTCTGATACGGAAGGGAATATGAATCTATCAATTCAAGAGATTCAGGGAGAGATTTTAATAATTAGTCAATTTACTTTATTTGCATCGACGAAAAAAGGTAACAGACCGGGATTTAGTAAGGCTGCAAACCCTAAAAAGGCAGTTGAATTATATAATTTGTTTATTGATCAAATTAAACTGGCCTACAATGGAAAAATTGAAAGTGGAATATTTGGTTCAGATATGAAAATTTACTTAATCAATGATGGACCAGTAACAATAATAATAGATACAAAAGATAAAGTATGAGAAAACAGCAACAAGAGGTGGATGAATGGATTAAGAAAATTGGTAAACGTTATTTTTCTGAACTTACCAACCTTGGTCAATTATCAGAAGAAGTTGGAGAACTGGCGAGAATACTAATAAGACAATATGGTGATCAATCATGGAAAAAGGATGAAGAACCAGAAAATATTAAAACAGAAATAGCAGAAGAATTGTCAGACATTGTTTTTGTTGTATTTTGTTTGGCCAATCAATTGGGTATTGACATGGAAGAGGAATTCAATAAGAAAATGTTATTCAAAACCAATAGAGACTTTTCAAGACACCAGAATAATACGAAATTAGATTGAAAACATCCATTTTTCTGGCCAAAGCTTATTTAATGATATGCATAATTGTTTCATTTCTGGGATATTTAATTACAGTTGATAAAACTAAATATTGCAATACACAAGTACTTGAGAACAGCTTCCTTGATCCATTTTCAAAATCATGTTTTGAGAACATTAGGAAACAACCTAAAAAATTAAAGGATTATATTTTTGGAATGGAAGAATATGAGAAGCAATACAAATCAGATTCTCCCACATCCAATTGCAAGATTTATCTACTTGGAACTGATCGATATGGAAGAGATTTGCTAAGCAGATTAATTATTGGGATGAGATATACCTTATTAGTTTCTCTTCTATCCGTAGTTTTTGCTTGTTTGATTGGGGTTATATTAGGATCTTTATCTGGATATTTTGGTAAGTTGTATGAGCTTGTTGTTACATTTTTTGTCAATATATTTTGGACCTTACCTACTATATTACTGGCGTTTGTCATATTAATCAGTTTTGGACGCAATATCTCTTCTTTATTTATAGCCATTGGACTCAGTCTTTGGGCTGATATTGCAAGGCTTGTTCGGGCTCAGGTACTCTCATTTAAAGAACAAAACTTTGTCAGTTCTGCAAAAGCAATGGGTTTTTCAGACATTAGAATCATATTCAGCCAGATATTGCCGAATATTGCAGGACCAATAATGGTACAGGCATCCGGAAATTTTGCACTTGCTGTATTGCTGGAATCAGGTCTTTCTTTCTTAGGAATGGGACTTCAGGCGCCAGTACCTACGCTGGGCAATATTTTGCAAGATCAATATACACAGGTATTTAACGGGCAGATCCTTCAGTCATTAATACCCGCTATTGTATTAGTTTTGCTCATCTTGTCGTTTCAACTAATTGCAAACGATTACAGAGACAGACTGGATGTTAAGTTATACCACTAATTTATTTTATATCGTGTATTTTGTGCCTGATCTAGAATTCAGCTTTAATTATAAAAACGCTAAGCATATGACAATAATTTAACATAATCCCTCACAGCCTTTGATTTCATTGAGTTTAATGCAGTTCTTAAGTGTCTCAAGCCAATCATTGAGAATCTTCATTAATTCGCGATTCCCGATCTTTAGAGCTTCCCTGGACTTATTGAGTTGATACTTGAGATAGAACAGAGTCCGGTAATCCATTATTTCTTTTGCAATAGGAATGAATTGATGGAAGAATTGGGCCAATTTGAGGGTTTCCATTTCCACATAGGGCATATTCATCACATAGTTCAGACGTTCAGTTATGCTCATCTTGATAAATTCAGAGGAGCTCAGTTGAGAGGACAACTTTGCGGGCAATAAATAAAGTAGGCATAGGCATCCGACAATAAATACCCGGAGTGGTATTAAGATAACCTTATACATGAAAATGGTATGCTTTCGCTTTATTTTGAATTGCATCGAAGTTAATTCAAATTTTCATCTTTTCTGAAAGAATAAGGCAATTCGTGCCATTTCCACTTTATTGACAAGGAATTCGAAATGTGGAATTATAATCAAACACCGAAATTGGAATGAAGCTTTTGAGGAATTAATAATAACTGATGGTTGTTGTCGCCAATAGAGTTGTTTCGGACCGGGTTTCTACATTAGTGATCCGGCCTTGTACATCATAGCCGGGCGTATAATTAAATTCCGTAGTCCCGCTCATTTGTGTGATCTTGGCTTTCTTCGCATAGAGCTGGGAATTTTTACCACGGTAGGATTGGCCAAAGTTTTCATTTCTGAGCGTATTGTTTTTTCCCGTTTCAAAATCTGAATATTCAATCTGGGAATCTCCGAGTCCCGATGCTGTAGTCGTATGTAGTGCAATTATACTGCCGTTCAAATAATTAAATACTTTAGTCTCCACCCATTTATTGCCAGCATCATAACTATGCTGAATAACTAAAAATCCTTCGGAATTATAAAAATATTTTGACCTGAGGTTTCCATTGTTCTCAACAGAAGAATCTATTAGACTTTTGGAATTTAATAAAAGCCGGTTGGTTTCAGTAAGGGTATTGTTCTTATCGAATTTCTTTTGGATGATTTCATTACTGAGGTACTCTGTTTCGATATGGTAGTCAAGGGAACTGCTGGCGCCATCAAAACTGACTTTTTGCAGAATGTTACGTCCCTGGGCATCATAACTAAACTCCTGAGTAAAATCATCAATGCCAACATTATCAAAGACGACAGATTTGATCAGTGCTGTATTCCCTGGATTATTTGGATCCGTATTGTCCGATTTGTCACAGGAAGACAGCAGGAATATGATACCGGGCAGGATTGTCAATATGTGTTTCATTTGGACCGAATATTAAAGTTGATTATACCCTAAAGATAGGATATTTTTAAAATCTAAACTGTAAAATCAATTGGTTCTTTTGACCAGTTGTTTTAGGCCTCTCGACATAAGATACATCCAAGCAGTCAGGCAGGGAACCCCCTATTCCAACTTAAATTCGTTCATTGTGTTGAAGAAATTTTATTCCAGCAGCGGACTTAAAATATTTTTCCCGAATTCTAGCATCGGACCAACTTTAACATAATCCTTCAGAGCCTTTGATTTCATTGAGTTTAATGCATTTCTTAAGTGTCTCAAGCCAAGCCTAAAAATGCTTATTTTCCTATGTACAAGCACTAATATTTCATCAGAATTCATTGTAGACCTTATCATGTCACCAATTTTTACAACCCAAACATAAGCGATACTTATCAGTGTCAATAAATTATTTAACCGGTCATGTTTTGTCACATGTGTTGATTCCAAATCAAATCCTGAACTTTTCATATTTCGGAACATATTTTCTATTTGCCATCTCTTCCAATACTCTTGCAGAGGGTTTTCATTATTTACATTGGAAACAACTATACAATAATCAACCTTGTTTAAATTATTTCTTATTTTCGTTCCAGCTATAAACAACGGTACATTTAACACCTTTCTTTTTTGACGAAATAATTTTACTCCTGTAATAGGTAATTTTCTAAATAGAGCTATAATTTTTTGCATCCGGTATCTCTTTTGGATCAGGAAATTATTCCGAACTCTTATGCAAAATGGAATTTGCATTTTAGTTAATTCCACAAACCAGTCCTCACCTATAAACTCCCTGTCTGCTAGCAGTCCAGCTATTTTTATTTTGGGAAATGCATTTTTAAATTTGGTTAGTAATTCCATTCTTTCCTCCAAATTTGAATTGCCTCTTTTATCCATGAGTTTCCAAAATAATGGAATCCCTTTACCGTTGAAACTAAGTGCCAACATCAAAATATTTATATTCGTTTCACCTAGTTTCCAATTCGTTCTGTCCATAATTAAATATACCTCATCTTCAACCTTGCACACTTGGAGAAGAAACTTCGCGATTTGAGCCTGGTCAAATTTAACCTCAGAGACAAACCGTTGCAATCTCCTGTTTATGCTCATCACTTTTGCTCTTATGTCAATAACTTCACACAAGCGCCATAGACAAATCGTTTGTGTTTTAATAATGGCTTCTATCATATAGGCCATTGTTTTGAGTCTGTTAAAATTCACATTTTCGAGTTCAACTTTTAATATTCCCAGAATGGCATTAACTTTACATTCAGTTGCCATATCTTGTGGATTTCTTGTAAAAGATTGACTATCAACCACAAATATGGCAATTTTTTCATATATCAAAAATTGTCATATACTAAGATAAAAACGTTAAAATAAATTAAAAAACAACAAGACTATTTAGATATCCAAATGAATGTAGATGCCAAATTGAACAAATTAGAGAACGATCTGGTACTGAAGCGTCTTCAGATGACAGCTTTATTAAATATTACACAAGCGATCAACGAAAATCTACCGCAGGAGGATATCTATAAGATGTATCAGAATTTTTTAACCTGGGAGTTGAGTATTGATCGAATAGCATTGTTTTTGAGAGATGATAAGGAATGGAAATTATTTGTATCTTATAATGTTAATGACAGCGTAGACAATAGTCAGTTGATCAAGGAATTTAGTAAAATAGAAAGGCTACACACAGTTAAACCAACAGATCCGGCAATCTTAAACAACTTTGAATTTATTATTCCCGTTTATCACAAAAAACAACCTATCGCTTATTCATTAATTAGCGGAATAAGAGAAGGATCTGATATTTATAACAATATTCAATTTATCACCTCGCTTACTAACATTGTTGCTGTTGCTTCTGAGAATAAAAGATTGGTTAGAAGACAAATTTCGCAGGAGAAAGAATTAGAATTTGCAAATGAAGTGACAAGAATGCTTATTCCTGGCAATATGCCATCCGGAGTAAATTATCAACTTGCAAATGTGTATAGACCACATTATAAAGTAGGAGGAGATTACATAGACTTTATTAAATTCAGCGAGAACAGAATCAGTTTTTGTATTGCAGATGTATCCGGGAAAGGAGTAGCAGGAGCAATGATTATGGCAAATTTTCAGGCATTGATTCAGAATTTGGGTATGCAATACCGAGATCTTGAAACCCTGGTCATCGCCTTAAATCAGACGGTCTCTAAAATTACACAAGGCGAAAAATATCTTACCTTGTTTATTGCAATTGCAGATTTTACTAAAAAGCAATTGTACTATGTCAATGCAGGACATATTCCTCCTCTTCTGATTAAAAACAAAAAGCTTATTGAGTTAAAGGCAACAACCACAATTATTGGACATTTTGATGAACTTCCGGAGATTAGCGAAGGACTAGTAGAATTGAATGAAGAGTGTATCTTGGTCGCCTATACCGATGGCTTGGTCGATATAAAAAATAACAAAGGAATTAATTACAATACAGAGATGTTAGGAAAGCATGTTATTAAACATTCAAACATGAACGCACAAAAAATTTCAGACAGTATATTAAATGAAGTTTTACAGTTTGGAGAAGCAAACGAGATTCCTGATGATATTGCAATATTAACTTTTAAATACTTTGTTCATGAAAAATAAATGGTTAGCCGCGTTTCTTGCCATTTTTTTTGGCAGATGGGGTGTTCATCGATTTTATCTTCGACAACTTGAAGTTGGAATTCTCTACGTATTGCTAACAGTATTTCTACCATTCAGTATTCTGGGATTTACAATTTCTGCCTTGTTAGGAATCAGAGATGGGATCAAACTATTATTGATGTCAGAGGAAGAATTTAATCAAAAGTACAACAACATACATTTTAGAGACCGCTATGGAAACAGAAGAAAGTACACGCCAGATCAGAATAAAAGAAATAGTAAATATATATTATTAGACGAAGATGAAGTTACCACTCAAAAAACAGGCGGTTACTTTGAAAAATTTAAAAAACAAAAAGAAGCCAATAGTTTAAAACAATCAGGAATAAAAAAATTGAAAGAATTTGAAATCAATGAAGCAATAAAAGATTTTGAAAAATCTATAACAATAAACAATGAAGATTTTGCGACTCATTATAATCTTGCATGTGCTTATTCTTTGAATGAAAATGCTGTTGAGGCCTTCAAACATCTAGATCTTGCAGTAAAATTAGGGTTTAATCAAGGATCTAAAATTCAAGAACAAGAAGAGTTGGCCTACATTAGAATTATACCGGTTTATGAAAAATTTAAAAATAATCGATTTAGATTGACACAGGAAATGGTAGATGAACTCAAGATGAGGCAGGTCAATTTACTAGAAGTTTTACAACGTGAAAAACAAAAGCAAGCCGATAAACCAAAGTCAAGTTATAGTATATTATTTCAAGAATTTCTAAAAGACGAAAACAAATGATCCAATTTATCAATCGATATTTTAAAATCCCATCGCTTAAACCGGAAAGTACCAAAGCAGAAGCGATTCGATTTTTTGAAAAATATAATCTGGATCATTTACATATTGTACAAAGTGACATTTATCTTGGTACCCTTAATAAAAATCAGATAGAAAGCTTAGAAGAAGGTGAGAAACTTAGTTTATTAAAAGATCATTCTGTGCAAAGTTCAATACACCCATTAGACAATTCTAATAGTATATGGGAAAAATTTATCCGACTTAAGCTTAGTCATATTGCAGTAACCAATGAAGAAATTTTTCTGGGGAGTATTTGTTTTGATGATTTTGTGAGCGAACAAGAAAAAGAAAACAATATAAAATCAGACGGAAGTTGGATCGCTATTTCAATGAAGAAACAAAATTATTCACTTAGCCAACTTTCCTCAATAACTGAAGAAAACCATTGCAGTATTCAATTTCTATTCCTAATTGAAAGAGAGGAACTAGAAGATTTAATTGTTACAATGCGATTAAATTGTATTAATCCCGAATCAGTATCTACATCCTTATTACGTTTTCCATTGGATATAATAATGATACACTCTAAAAAACAACATCTTGAACCCTTAAAGGAAAGATACGATGAGTTAATGCATTATCTTAACGTTTAAATCTTTTGTTATTCGATTTTTTATTATAATAGTATATATTTGGATACCTATTAATTTTGGTCTAAGTCAAAATCAATGTGAGTATTTTCATATTAACGAAGTTTTAATTAAGGGTAACGAAAAAACCAAAAGAAGAGTAATACTTTTCGAAGCATCAATTAATCCCGGAGATTCATTCAAAATTGATAAATTTCTTCCTGCCTTGGAGGTTGCCGAAGCAAATATTCGCAGAACAGGACTTTTTTCTGAAGTAAACATTCAATATGTTTTGGATATAGGGAATCGATGTAATATTGAATTAACAATTCATCTCGTTGAGAATTGGTTACTTTTTCCAACACTCGTTTTGGAAACAATAGATCGGAATTTTAATGTATGGTGGAATGAATTTGACAGAGATTTAAGAAGACTAAATTATGGTTTGGGAGTATCTCACAATAATCTTACAGGAATCAGAGATCAATTGAAGTTAAAATTTGCGGCAGGATACACCGAAAAAGTTGAAGGCATATACCGAAGGTCATACCTTGGAAAGAGAAATAAATTCGACGCATTCATCGAACTTAGATATGCCGAGAACAGAGAGGCGGCATATCGAGTTGAAGAGAGCAAATTGTTATTTTTCTCGATTCCTAACGGAAATGTTCAAAGAAAGTCAGCGATTAACCTTGGCTTATTCTATAGGAAAAACAGGCAACTTAAATGGGGATTAGTCCATTTTTTTGAACACGTTAAAATAGATGACACTTTGAATCTGGTTTCTCCGGAATACTTGTTAAGTGAAAAGAATAATCAGCAAAGGATTCAGTTTGAAATTATTAGAAACTTTAATAATTTGAATCATTATGTTGAGCCTACCCATGGGTGGCTTGTTGACATTAATTCCAAATGTATGATGGTAAAATCGGATGAATTAAATGTTTATTGGAATTTGGGTATAAGAGTTGAAAAAGCACTTAAGTTATGGAGGAAAACCCGGTATCAAAGTTCATTTAATGGACAAATTTCATTTATAAGAAAGAAAATACCATTTAATATTTATTCTGAAACGGGATTGGGAAGGGGAGAAACAATTATAAATGGATATGAATATTATTTAATAAGCGGAACAGATTTTGTGAATTTCAGACAGAGTATCTTCTATAAATTATTTGATTATAATATTGATGTTATAAAGTTACTAAAGAAGGAACCAAAAATTAAAACTTATGTAAGCGTTGAAGCTGTATTAAGATTAGGACTAGCATATGTAAATGATCCTTATTTTTACAAAGCAAATACTCTGGCTAATCAATCCTTAGGGAGTATAAGTGCCGGGTTACAATTTGGACTTAACAGTATTTTAAAACTTGAAATGAATTATTCTGTTAACCATCTTGGAGAAGGAGGAATATTTTTTAGTACGAGTAGATTATTCTGAAAAAATGAAAGTTTTTATATACGGACAAAAAATAAATCAGGAAGATAAATCATTTGTTAGGGGACTTATCTCACAATTAAAAGAAGCCAAAATTGCTACGAGGGTTTGGAAACAATTTTATGATCAAACTCCTATTGACTTCCAAAAAGCTGAAAGTACAACCTGGGAAACATATGAGGATATTGTAAAGGACAGACCGACGGTATTAATTTGCCTTGGTGGTGATGGAACAATTCTGCAAGCTATCACCTATATACGAGATACCGGAGTCCCTGTTCTTGGAATTAACATGGGTAGACTTGGTTTTATGGCAAGCATAGAGAAAAAGTTGATACCAGATGCTATCTATCAATTGATCAATGGATTATTTTCTGTGGTTGAACGAAGTTTGTTGTATCTGCAAAGTAATATACCCTTATTTGGTGATATACCGATTGCATTAAATGATGTAACTATACTTAAAAGAGATAATTCTTCAATGATTACGATCCGAGCATTTATAAATGGTGATTTTCTAAATGCTTACTGGGCTGATGGATTAATTATCGCAACACCAACAGGCTCTACAGGATATTCTTTGTCTTGCGGAGGGCCAATTGTTTTTCCAAATGCAGCTAATTTTGTGATAACACCCGTTGCTCCTCATAATCTGAATGTAAGGCCAATAATAATTCCGGATGATTCCATTCTTTCCTTCGAAGTAGAAGGAAGAAATGATAGTTTTTTATGTACCATGGATTCAAGGACTGAGGTTATTAGTTCGAAGCATCAGATTGCAGTTAAGAAATGCCCCTATAAAATTAAATTAATTGAATTACAACCAGTTAGTTTTTTAAATACCTTACAGACTAAACTACATTGGGGTTTGGATCAAAGAAATTAATGATAGCAGAAATTTATATCAAAGAAATAAAATATTGCTTCAATACAAACGAAGGATTGAATATATCTATACCTTTTCATGATGGAATCCATCAAGTTAATTGTTTTTATGCACCTTACTTTAGTGTTGATCCGGTCAGAATGGGAGATTTTATTGGATCCGTTCAAGAAGGTGGAGCCGTTAATTTTACCAATATTAAGCTAAATGTTCATGGTAATGGTACCCATACTGAATGTGTTGGACACATAAGCAAAGAGATAATTCCTGTTAACAAGATTATTAAATCTCCATTTGCTTCATGTACATTAATCAGTATTTACCCAACAAAAAGGGAAAATGGAGATCTTGTAATTGAAAAAAGCACACTTGAGCAATTTTTAAATGACTTTAATTCAGATGCATTATGTATCCGAACTCTCCCGAATGATGTAACCAAGAAATCAAGAAAGTATTCAGGTATCAATCCCTGTTATATTTCATCTGAAGCAATGCAATATCTGGTTGAACTAAAAGTAAAGCATCTTTTGGTTGATATTCCTTCTGTTGATAGAGAAGAGGACGGCGGCAAACTAGAAGCACATCGTATCTTTTGGTCAGGTGATCGAGCAAACGACTGTACCATAACTGAATTAATTTATGTTCAAGACAACATTAGAGATGGTAGCTATCTGCTTTTATTACAAATTTGTTCTATGGATTTAGATGCTGTACCTTCATCCCCTATGTTATTTTCATTATCACTATGAATATTCGTAAAATTACAGAAGAAAAATTCTCTTCTCTTTTTAAAAAATTTAGAAGAATTCCAGAACAGCATCATTACGATTTTATTGAATTTTGTAAAGAGTATTTTTCAGAGATTCAAAAGCTTGAGTTTGAAGAATACATTGAGATTAAATATGCTTACGTAAAAGCGCTATATCAAATTGATCGGGCTTATCTGTTCTATAAATTAGCAGATCAATGTCTAATTGAGTTGTTAAATCAGAGAAATTTTACTGATCAATATAAGTCAATCTATAGAAGTATTTTAAAATTGAAGGCAGATAGACTCTATGAAGAAAAAAAATTCCAACAATCCAGAAAAATCTATCAGAACCTTCTTGCCATATATCCTGAGGATCTTCAAGTCCGAAAAAGACTTTTCAATATTACTTTTAGACAAGTACAAAGTAAGCAGAAATTGCTTCTCGCATTTTCGGCAATATTATTAATATTCACTTTAATCCTATTAACAAGTATTCACTTTTTAATTATACCTTTTTTCTCGACCTATGAATACATTGCCTGGAAAGGAGTTTATTCAATGATGCTTGGATCGTTGATTATTTTTGGATATACTATTGCTTCAAGTTATAAGGAAGCTAAGAGAAACTTATGGAAAAAGGACGTATTTCTCAGTTAGAAGAATCTATTTTCTTATGTGCACTTACATACTTCGAATTTTTTATAAAAAATCGCCAGGGATATTCTGCAGCTTCAGCGGCAGACTCAACACCAATTCGTTTTGAACAAGCAATATCATCAGAATTTAACAAAAAATCAGAATAAAGAATTCGTATTGAAGAGTCTTCTTCATACACCCTTTTTGCATTCAATGATTTATTAATACCCAAAGCAACTGAGAGCGCTCCGGGTCCTTTTGTCAATTTATTATTAAGAGAATGGAATTTCCTACGTTTCATCATGACTTCAATTCCATCTATTGGTTCAAGAGCTCGAATTAAAACAGCATGTGCTATTTCTTTTGGAGCTGTTACAATATTAAATAAATAATGAAGGCCATAACAGATATAAATGTAAGAATGTCCACCTTCAAGATACATACTTTCGTTTCTAGGAGTACGACGATGATTAAATGAATGTGAAGCTTTGTCATCAGGACCTCTATAAGCTTCTGTTTCGACTATGATTCCTGAAGTTAGATGACCATCAATGTGGGTCTCAAGTTTTTTTCCTATTAGATTCTTTGCAATATAACAGACATCTTGAGACAGATAATAGTCTCTTGGTAATAAAAGTTTACTCATTACCTGTTATTGATTTCTTTGTATATTGAAAAAATAAATAAAGTTGCGAGTTCAAGGAGTAATTAAAATATCTGGGTTTTGTGAGCAGAGAAACTGATTTTTTTATACAATAACCATCTCCAAAGATACTCTATTGGTCCAATGGAATACTGTTTAATATACCAGTTACTAAAAAGCATTTGGAGGAACCAAATACAGATACAGATTGACAAACCAAGACTGGGTGAAACTTTTCCATATAAGCCAAACCCAAATCCAAAAAGCAGAAGGTTACAAATAACGGATTGCATAATATAGTTTGTCAAAGCAAGTTTGCCCATAGGAGCAAGACAATCAAAAATTGTTTTTCCAAAATTTGATCTTGATAATAAAAAGAAACTAGTTATATAAAAAATTGTAAGAGTTGGCACTGAAACAATGTGAAAAATTGAATTGATAACATTGTAAAAATTTGGAACAAATAAATTTTGAGAATTATATGACCAAACGAAAATTACATTACCAACAATTCCAAGAATCCCTGAAATATAGAATGTTTTTAAAAGCTGTGGTTTCTGTTGATCGAGCTTAGTTATGAACTGTTTTTTACCCGCATAAAGTCCTAGTAAGAACATAGCAAAACTATTCCACCACCAAAATGGTAAAGATTTATAGAATCGAAGCGTATCATCCATTCTCATAGAGAATACTTCCCAAAAGTTTCCAACAGGATATATCGAGTAACTAATCTTGTTGTGATTAATTAGATCAGGCGTTATTGAATTTGTAAATTCATCATTTAATTGAGAGAGCAAACTAGAATCGAATGACGCCGCCAAGTAGAAAGAGGTAGTAAGAATAATAGGAACTATGAAAAATATTCCTGAAAAAAGGAGTATGGTTTTGGGTTTAGCTTTTCTGAAAAACAACAATAATAAGCCTTGGATAGAATAAAGAACAAGAAAATCTCCAGGCCAAAGAAGTAGAGCATGTATGACACCAATAATCAATAGTATTAGTTGTCGCTTAATATAGTATGTCGTAAAGTTATTATTGTCAGCTTCAGATTTCTTATATTGAATTGCAAAACCCAATCCAAACAACAATGAAAACAGAGAAAAGAACTTGTACTCAAACAAGTAATGTATTAACCAGATAACACCTTTGTCTAAATCTGATGGCCAGACTTCCACCTTAAGCATATCTGCCCAAATTTGCGGCCAGGAAATAATCATCCAGTTGACAACAAGAATACCCAGTAAGGCAAATCCTCTAAGGGCATCAATAATAATGATTCGATAGAATTAGATAATGTATGCATAATAACTATTTATAGTCAAGTAACTTGACCACAAAAGTAAAGTAACTTTATTATATTTGCAAATAATTTATGAAACTAAATACTTTAGCTTTACTTCAGATTGCTTTTTCATTAGGTCAAGACAAACTAGTTGAAGGATTGAACAAGGCTGGATTTACCGATATCCGATATGTTCACGGAAAGGCTTTTGCATATATTGACAGAGAGAACGGAAGTCAATTGGTTGAACTTGCCAGAAAAGCGAAAGTTAGCAAACAGTTTATGAGTCAGTTAATTCATCAGATAGAGAATATGGGGTACATGACAAAAACTGATAATGTAAAAGATAAAAGGTCATATTTAGTTAAATTGACTGCTAAAGGCAAAAAAGCAGTTAAAGCTGCTGATCAGGTAGTTACAGAGCTAGAAGAATCCTATGAAAAATTACTTGAAGAAGAAAATTACATTCTACTGAGAACACTTTTATCAAAGCTTTGCATGAACAAATAATTGTCTTGAAAATTGCTATTCAGGTATTTCAAAAATAAATTTGTCTTGAGAATCAAAAACAATTTCGATTAAATAATAATAGTTTGAATTATTATTGATCACCTATCTGAATAATTTTTTCCACAAAGAAGTAATAATTGAACTACAGAAATTAATTATTGAAGAATTTACAGTTGATTAATCTGTCTCATTACTCTTTCAGTAAGAGGATTGCAATGATTAAGATTAAATTCGAAAATCTCATTCGGGGAATAAGATTTTTCAATTTCCTTGCGAATTTGATTTTTCGCTCTATTTAAACGAACTTTTACGTTAGTTTCACTTATGCGCAACAAACTGGCAGTTTCAGTGATATTCAGTCCACTCATTTCCCTTAAAGTAAACACAATTCGGTAATCTTCAGGAATTTTTGAAATGGCTTCTTCAATAATCAACCCTAGCTCACGTGAATTATACTGCTTTAATGTATCTGAATGCTTATTTGAAAACATTGGAATTGAATTTTCGTGAAGCGTATTTGTTGAGTATTCATTTTTATAACTTGATTTTTGTTTGTTTCGATAACAATTATTCAACATAATTCGGATTAACCAGGTCTTAAAATTTGAATGGTCTTCAATTTGAGATAGACTTTTAAAAGCATCGATATAAGTATCCTGCATTAAATCCTGAGTATCTTCATGATTGAAATTATATGATCTGCCAATTTTATATAAGTAAGGATTATACCGCCTTACGATGATCTCGTAAAGCGGCTTTTCCCCATTTAGTATACGTCTTATTATTTCTTGTTCAGTTAATTGTTCAAACTGTTTCATAAATATCAAGCTACCAGTTTAGATATTTTTGCCATTGAAAAGGCAGCAATAGCCATTACCAGATCTCTAACAGCTATATCTATAAAATTAAATCCAATCAATAGACTTAAAGCAACAAGTGTAAGCCAAGAGGCAACGATATAACCTCCAATTTCTGATTTAATATAAACTATAATTCCTGCAATTATTTCAACAAGTCCAATTAACATCATAAAAACAGATCCGGAAACAGGTAACATTTCAGTAATGGATGAGTTCATATACTGTTCCCAGTTCGTTAAAAAGTTAGTAAATTTATCAGCACCTGCAACAATAGGAATTATAACGAATGTATATTTTAACAAATTAAAAACTCGTTTCAGTTTTTGTTGAAGAAGAATTGATTCCATAATTAGCGCTTTCTAAAGATTTTGAAGTTAAAATTTGTCAGGAAATTGTTTAGCCAAACCTTCCGATAAGGTGTATGCGAAATGCATCATATCGCTAAATGCGGCATCATAATCCACTACAGCTTGTTGATAATTTTTCTGAAGGAGATCAACAGAATAAGCAATAGTCTTGTTGAGATGTTCGTCCATATGCATTCTTGTATGACTTTGTTCCCAATTTTTTGGATTGGCAGTAGAAAGAAAATCCGCAATTTCGGTTGCATTCACACGCCAATTAGCGATTGCTTGAGTTAAAGCAACTTGATCATTGTTCTTAGCAGCTTCTAAAACCGGAACGGCACCATTAATATGTCCTTTCAGCAAGATGGTTAATTGATCCCCTGCAGCTTGACCATAGTAAGGTACAATTGCTTTTCCGATGTCTTCCTGGTTTTTTAACAAGCGGGTAAGTGAAGCCTGTAATGCTGTTGAATTGTTGAAGTAAGCATCAACAGTTGCATAGGTATATTGCATATGATCAGCCCATAATTTGTGCATTGCATTATCCAGTTCTCTGTATTTTTCAGTTGAAGTTGGGTCTATCAGATCATCTTTGTCACAACTTTGAATTGAAAAAAATAATGTAGAAATAAAGAGCAGTATAACTGCATTTTTAAAATTGGTTTTTAATAAATTATTAATTGTATTCATATTTAAAATTTTAATATTATTATTAAAAAAGTATAGTTAGTTTTATTTTTAGATCAATTTCTTAGTTCGATTATAATGTAAGCTTTTATTTGTACAGCTATCTATTACACACTATTAGAGTAAATGAAGTATGATTAGGTTACAAAAAATTCCAGAATTTTTAAAAAATGTAAACTTCCGGATTCTTGCTTGAAATAATTGCCTCTATTTAAAGAAGACTGAATTATAATTTGAATAGGGCATCAATCGAATTCAGAATGCTAACTTGTTCAAATTGTGCTTATCTCTAACTAAAATTTATTAGAGATATTCCGCGTTGAGCTAAATATTAATTACTTCCTCCTAAGAGGATTGTAATTAAAAAACATGATCAGGAATTAATAGCTTAAGGGAATTCGAGTATTTTAGATTCATTCTAGATTTAGATCTACTAAGCAAGAATTAAGCTAAATTGTCGGGGCGACTGGATTTGAACCAGCGACCACCAGTACCCCATACTGGTACGCTACCGGGCTGCGCTACGCCCCGAAAAACAAATTCTCAATAGCTCTATCGGAATCAGATACAAAAATAAGATTTTCAAGTATTATTTGCCCGAGGAATTTATAAAATGATTAATTTCAATCAATTGTCATGTAATTGGAATTACTTTTATCTTTAAGGTCTGAGGGTTTAATTAGTTTGTTATTAAACTTATTTGAATTACAAAGGTCAATGCTATATTCAATCCATTAAATTAAAATATTATGAAAAATCAACTTTCTAAAAATTTGTATTCACTAGGATTCATCTTATTATTATCCTCCTTTACACAAATGACAAAACAAACTCTTGTTAAAGATTGGGAATTATTGGGTTCAAGAACAGTCAATTTTTCTTCTGATCGGGATGAAATTATGGTAACTGCCTCAGAAGGTGTATTTAAAGCAGTTATGCTAAAAGTAAAGAAGTCTCCCATCAACATGCAAAAAATGGTTATTCACTTTGCAGATGGATCAGAACAGAATGTAGAAATAAAAAATAATTTTCGTGCTGGAGGACAAAGCCGAATAATTGATCTAGAAGGGAATAATAGAATTATTAGGAAGGTTGTGTTATGGTATGATACAAAGAATTTCAAGAACCGCAGAGCGGTGGTTGAGCTTTGGGGAAGGCACTGATAAATGCACCAAATATGTTTGTTCGATTGTAGTGACATCGAATAAGATAAAAGCGAGAAAGGGTAATATTTTGGTAATTACTCAATTACTGATCTAATTACTAAAGGTAAGATTTCTTTTGAAGAGATACTAGTTGCGATGAATTTCTGAAGAAAGCAAAAATCTGTTTTTATTATTTTGCAGATTTAGTTTTTTTTGATTTAATAACAGAAGTTTTTTCGATGTTCAAGATAACGTTCTTAATGCCAGGGAAAGAATCGATTCTGGAGAATGGAGAGATAGCTAATGAATATTCGCCTTCCATAGGGAAGTAAATATTAGATGCTAAGATTATACTTACCTTACAAGAACCTAAATCACAGGAGCCATATGGTACTCCACTAGGATCTAAGAGTTCCAGAGAAATTAGCTGTTCGGACGTTTTTGCTTCCGGATTTTTACTTATAGCTTTGACATAAATATTCTGGTTTGGAATTTTATCCGTAAAGCAAATATTTAAAAGTAAGTCATACCGGGTAATAGTATCATTAATCTTCCAAGAAAATTCCAAGTTATTAGATTCTTTCCATATTTCATCAGGAATACTTATACTATGTGAATAAATGGAATCTTTGGAACAAGCCAAAAGCGAAACGAAAACAACAAATAAAAGAATTAATCTAGGCATTAAAGAATTCTTTCATTCGATCAAAAAATCCTTTTTCTTCGCTTCCCGGATGTGGTTTGAAGTTATTCCAGGTTTTCATTTTATGAAGAACAGATTTTTCTTCATCGCTTAGATTTTTAGGAGTCCAGACATTAAGATGAACCAAAAGATCACCCTTCTCATAGGATTGAATTGATGGAAGACCAATTCCTTTTAATCGAAAGGTTTTACCGCTTTGAGATCCAGCCGGAATTTTAATCTTCACGGTACTGTTTAATGTTGGAATTTCAAGACTATCTCCCAATGCAGCATCTGCAAAATTCACAAACAAATCGAAGTGCAAATTAGATCCATCTCTGGTAAATGTATTATGAGGTTTTTGTTCTATGCTGATTAATAAATCTCCTGCCGGACCACCATTGCTTCCTGCATTGCCTTTACCACGCATTGAGAGTTGCATATCATCTGCTACCCCAGCCGGAATTTGCATATCAATGGTTTCTTCTCCCATTTCAATACCGGAACCGCGGCAATGTGAACACGAATTAACTATTGTTTGACCGGAACCATTACATGTTGGACAGGTTGTGGAGGTTTGCATTTGTCCTAAGAAGGTATTCTTAATTTGTCTTACATAACCTGATCCATGGCAGGTACCACAGGATTTAGTAGATTTTGTGTCTTTACTTCCCGATCCATGACAGGTCTTGCAAGCAATTTGTTTTTTGACTTTAATCTTCTTCGTTATACCCGTTGCAATCTCTTCAAGACTGAGGCTTACTTTAATTCTAAGGTTAGTACCTTTTTGTCCCATGCCTCCTTTGGATCTTTGTGATCCACCAAAAAAAGAACCGAAAGGGGAACCGTCTCCGAAAATATCTCCGAAATTCTCAAAAATATCTTCCATATTCATTCCACCGGCACCACGACCACCAAATCCACCATTTGGATCTACACCGGCATGACCATATCGGTCATATCTTGCTCTTTTATCTCCATCGCTTAAAACTTCATAAGCTTCTGCTGCTTCCTTGAATTTGTTTTCTGCTTCTTTATTACCCGGGTTTTTGTCCGGATGATATTGCATTGCCATTTTTCGATAGGCCTTTTTGATGGTATCTGCATCAGCTCCTTTTGGCACAGAAAGTATATCGTAATAATCCTTTTTTGTCATATTAATCTAATTTGGTTATTTACCAACTACCACCTTAGCAAATCGTATAATTTTATCGCTTAAGGAATATCCTTTTTCTACAGTATCTATAATTTTTGTGATTTGATCATTCGATATAGCAGGGATTTCAGCAATGGCTTCATGAGATTCGGGATCAAAGGTTTCTCCGGTAGATTCCATTTGTTTCAGTCCTTTTTGGGTAAGGGTTGAAAGAATTTTATTGTGTATTAACGCAAGACCTTCGGGATAAAGATCCTTATTATTAGTGTCAATGGCTAGTTTTTGAGCACGATCAAAATCATCTAAAATTGGGAGTAAATCTAAAATCAAATCTTGTCCTGCTGTTCTGATTAGATCAAGCCTTTCCTTGGAAGTTCTTCTTTTGAAATTGTCAAACTCTGCATAGAGCCTAAGGAATTTATCTTTTTGTTCTGCCAATTCAGCTTTTGTCCTGTTCAATTCTTCTGTTATAGCACTTTCGGTTAATATTTCATTACCTTCATTTAAAGGGCTAGCATCCTCAAGATTATTATCGAGAATTTCTTCCATTGGGTTATTATTATCTTCTGCTAACATATATTAAATCTCAATTTTATAGTTTAGTCAATATTTTTGCCAAATCAATATTTAGGTCAATTTGTCAGTTTTTTTTCAAATTATGCGCCAGAAAATCATCTAATTCTTTCAAATCCGGGTTTGTCAAAACAACCTTCGAGTCAGGGCCGATAAGATATTTGAAAGGAATTTGCTTAATTTCATAAAGTTTGGCCATTTTGCTTTTCAACATTTCGGTTTGAATTATTTGATCTTTCCAATTGAGCTGATCTGTACGAATTGCATTTAGACCCGATTCTTTGTTATCTTCTAAGCCAACATTAAGGATACGAAACCCCGAAGCAGTTTTAAATTCTGCGTCCTTATATCTTGTATAAAGGAAGGGAAGAATTTTGTTCTCTTTTCTACAAGGACCACACCAGGATCCCCAGAAATCAATCAGCAGATACTTGCCCTTGTACTGATCTAAAGAAATGTAAGAATCATCTATACCTTTTTCGTTAAAAACCGGTGCCGGTTCTCCATAAACCAAGCGCGGTAAAAAATAAAAATAACGAACTATCCAAAAAAGAGTAAGAACCAATAAAGCAGATAAAACAATATTTTTCAAAATCTGACTATTTCTAAGTTATGAAGACAAGTATTATTGAATATTTAAATCATTCAGCATTCCTCCCAGGGGATCTTTAAAAAGAAGACGTTCTTCATTCCAATTTTTTTGAATTGTATTGTTTGAAGAAAGAAAGTGAAGAATTAATTCGGTAGTTAATGCTATATCTTTTGTGTTAGAATTTTTTAAAAGAGAAGGATTAATAGGTATTGTATTTATTTGTTTGTTATAATCCTTATCAGATAGGTCTGCTGCAAGTTCAACAAGACCTCCTTTATTAAACCATTCAATGGTATTATTATAAAGGACATTGGTTCCTTTGGTTTTCAAATCCAATTTAGGAAGTCGTTCTTTTGCGATTGCCTTTAAAGCTTCATCGATTATTTGCAGAGCAACTTGATAAGCACCCAATTGTTCGCCTTCATAAACCAATTCGAGTTTACCGGTCAGCGCAGGAATAATAGAAATTAGATCAGATAATCTTGCGCGGGATTTTTTTTCATTATTCAAGAGCATTCTTCGGAAAATAGCACTATATAGTAGCTCAAGAACAGTAATACTTAATCTGGCAGAAACTCCACTTTTTTGATCAACAAGAGGACTAGTCCTTGCACTAAAAGCCAATTGTTCAATTAATTGCAGAACCAGAGGTGGTATCTCAATAGAATTTTTTATATCCGAGTTAATTTTTACTTCTTGGGAAGTGATCTGCATGGAGAGATCAATACTTTCAGGATAGTGAGTGAGTATCTGAGATTGTATTCTATCTTTTAATGGCGTTATTATATTTCCACGTTGTGTATAATCTTCCGGATTTGCAGTAAAAATGAGGAGAATATTTAGTGGTAATTTTATTTTAAAACCTCTTATCTGAACGTCATTTTCTTCGAGAATATTAAATAACGCAACCTGTATTCTATTCTGAAGATCCGGCAACTCATTGATAACAAATATTGATCTGTTAGATCTAGGTATTAATCCAAAATGTATAGCATTTTCGTCGGAGAATTCAATTTTTTTGGAAGCTGCTTTTATTGGATCAATATCTCCTAATAAGTCAGCTATACTCACATCGGGAGTTGCTAACTTTTCAATATAGCGTTCTGATCTATGTATCCAATGTATGGCTGTTTGATCCCCAGATTTTGCAATTATTTCTTTTGCATATTTTGAAACAGGGAGAAACGGATCATCATTGATTTCTGAGCCAGCCACTATAGGGATGAATTCATCCAGAAGTTCAGTCATTAATCTAGCCATTCTGGTCTTTGCTTGGCCACGTAGCCCTAAGAACAAAATATTGTGTCCGCTTAATAAAGCTCTTTCGGTATCAGGAATTACCGTATTATCATATCCAAAGATTCCTTCAAATAATTTTTCCTTATTAGAAATTTTTTTAATCAGATTATTTCTAATTTCATTTTGGATGGATTGAGAGACGTAATTATTTTTTTTTAATTCCCCTAAAGTTTTGGCCAATTTATTCATTTCAATTTTTTACGATTCTTTTCATAGTTGATTAATATTTCTGTTCCAAGATCATTTAACTGAGTATAGTAGGCCTTTCCACCGGTAACTTTAGAAAACTGATCAACAAAATCCATTAAGTATGGATCTGTTGCAACCATAAAAGTTGTAATATCAATTCCCATTTTTTTACATCTAGAACCCATACTTAAAGTTCTGTTTATAATCTGACGATCCAGGCCTATAGAATTTTTGTAATATTCTTTTCCTCTTTTCATGCAAGTTGGTTTTCCATCTGTAAGCATGAATATATTTTTGTTTGGGTTTTTCTTTTTCTGCAAAAGCATAATTGCAAGTTCAAGTCCAGCAATTGTATTTGTATGATAAGGACCTACTTGAAGATAGGGAAGGTCTTTTAATTCAATCTGCCAGGCATCATCTCCAAATACAATAAATTCCAGACTATCCTTTGGATACCTTGTTTTAATAAATTGCGATAGAGCCAGAGTAACTTTTTTTGCTGGAGTAATACGATCTTCACCATAGAGGATCATGGAATGGGAAATGTCTATCATCAATACTGTTGAACAGGGTGATTGATGCAAACTGTCTTTTACAATAAGATCATTCTCGTCAAATTGCACATCATCAATTCCGTGATGGATATATGAATTTTTTATTGACTCAATGGAATCGATAATATTTAAAGAGTCCCCAAATTCATAAGGTCTTGAATTTTCTAATGAATCAAAACCTTTACCTTCTATGTTGGTCGTATGATTGCCGGGCCCCGATTTTTTAATTTTTCCAAACAAGGAATCAAATGCTGCCTGACGGATACTTGCATCTGTTTTGCTGCTAGGCTTCAATGGAAGATCTGGACGTTCTCTTTTAAGAAAACCCCGTTCTTCTAAATCTTTAATGAAATCTCCAATACCATATAAAGGGAGAGTAATTCGATATTGTTTATCAATCTCGTTCATCCAGCTGACAGTCTCATTTACATCACCACCTGTCAAAGAAATTAATTCAATGAAAAGTTTAAAAAGTTCTTCGTACAGGTTGATCTGAAGTTTTTGTTGAGGATTGAAAAAGAAACTTACTCCAGGTCTTATATCATATCTTAAAGACATAGAAGTAAAGAACATTAAAGTTTCAAAATCGTTGTATTATTCACAATTTCTATTGTACAATCCTCAGTACATTTGTAGTTTTACTTGATTGATGAAAAAAAAAATAATTCCCGGAACAATACCTACACCTGATTTACATCAATATTTGCTTGGATCTGTATCACCTCGACCCATAGCTTTTGTAAGCACAATTGATGAAGCAGGCAGAAAAAATCTAGCTCCCTATAGCTTCTTCAATGCATTCAGTAGTAATCCACCGATTCTTGTGTTCTCATCAAATAGACGAGTACATGGAAATACAACCAAGGATACGCTTCACAATATTCAAAAGAGTAAAGAATGTGTTGTCAATGTAGTTTCCTATGAAATTGTCAGACAGATGATGGTCTGCAGTGTTGATTTTCCAGAGGGGGTTAATGAGTTCGAACAATCTGGACTTCATGAAGATATTGCAGATATGGTAAAGCCACCATTGCTAAGAGAATCACCAGTTAATATGGAATGTAAGCTTAGGGAGATCATTACCCTTGGAGACAAGGGAGGGGCTGGTCATCTTATAGTATGTGATGTTGTATGTATGCATATAGACGAAAAGGTATTGGATGAGGAAGGAAAAATTGATCCTCACAAGATTGATCTTATGGGAAGAATGGGCAGAGCGTACTATGTAAGGGCAAGCGGAGCTGCCGTGAGTGCGATGCCTCAAAGTCAGGCTTTACCTGTGATAGGATATCCCCAATTACCGGTACATATAAGAAATAGTAAAATTCTAAGCGCCAATGATATCGGAATTTTGTCCGGACTTAAGCATTTGCCCTCTCAGCTTGAAATCGACAAATTTCAGAACGATTACGGAGAAATATTGGAATTATCACAGGAAGAGGCAGAACAAAAAGCTAAATTACTGATTGCTCAAAACAGAGCTTTCGAAGCTTTGATGTTATTGATGTGTAAATTTTAATGATTTAACACTTAAAACAAAATCTTATAATTAATCTTTGCATCAATAAAATTTCATGACACAGCACGAAGATATATTTAAGAAAATAGTCTCCCATTGTAAAGAGTATGGTTTTATCTATGCATCTTCAGAAATTTATGATGGACTGAGTGCGGTGTATGATTATGGTCCTTATGGAGTCGAATTAAAGAATAATATTAAATCGTATTGGTGGAAAGCGATGGTTCAGCTCAATGAAAACATTGTTGGTCTTGATTCAGCCATATTTATGCATCCTAAAATATGGAAAGCGTCAGGACACGTAGATGCGTTTAATGACCCTTTGGTGGATAACAAAGATTCAAAGAAAAGATACAGAGCAGATACCTTGATCGAAGATGCAATTGCAAAAATTGAAGCTAAGGCAGAAAAGGAAATTCAAAAAGCTAAAGCAAGATTTGGAGAATCATTCGATGAAGATTTGTATAGAACAACTAATCCAAGAGTCGTAGAGTATCTTAGTAAAGCCAGAGAAATCAATGAGAGAATGAATTCTTCCTTGACGAATAGCAACATGGAAGAGTTAAAACAAATAATTATTGATCTTGAAATTGCGGATCCCGATAGTGGATCAAGGAACTGGACAGAGGTAAGGCAATTCAATCTGATGTTCAATACCCAGTTAGGAAATATTTCAGGAGAAGAAGGGAAACTCTATTTAAGGCCAGAAACTGCGCAAGGAATCTTTGTTAACTTTCTAAACGTTCAAAAAACAACCCGACAGAAAATTCCATTTGGAATAGCACAAATCGGAAAGGCATTTAGGAATGAGATTGTAGCAAGACAATTTATTTTCAGAATGCGTGAATTTGAACAAATGGAAATGCAGTTCTTTGTTAAACCAGGTACTGAACTTGATTGGTATGAATATTGGAAAGAAAAAAGGAAAAAGTGGCATCTTGCATTGGGAACACCTGAGAGTAAGATAAATTTTCATAATCATGAAAATCTAGCACACTATGCCAACGCGGCAGTAGATATTCAATATGAGTTTCCATTTGGTTTTAAAGAGCTGGAAGGGATTCATTCAAGAACAAATTTTGATTTAAAAAGTCATCAGGAACTTTCCGGTAAAAAAATGCAGTATTTCGATGCTGAGGACAATGATTCTTATATTCCTTATGTAGTTGAAACATCTATTGGTTGTGACAGAATGTTTCTTGCTGTCTTATCAGAGGCTTATTGTGAAGAATTTGTTCCAGATGCTGAAGGTGGAGAAGCGCAAAGAATCGTACTTAAACTTCATCCTGCATTAGCACCAATCAAATGTGCCGTTTTACCCTTATTGAAGAACAAACCAGAGTTGGTTGAAAAAGCAAAGCAAATTATGTCTGAGCTGACTTCAACATTTTATTGTGTTTATGATGATAAAGACGCTATCGGCAGGAGGTACAGAAGGCAAGATGCGCTAGGAACACCTTATTGTATTACTATTGATTTTGAAAGTTTGGAAAATAATAGTGTTACTATCAGAGATCGTGATACCTTAGCACAAGAGAGAGTAAACATAAAAGATATTGAAGGAATTATTCAGAACAAAGTATCCTGGAAAAACCTTTTGTAAGATGTAGTTGGTCGGGTAGTTCAACGGATTAGAATATCAGATTTCGGCTCTGATGATGAGGGTTCGATTCCTTCCCCGACTACAACACAAAGTACGCGAATATTAATTATTCCAAATTTCGCAATTGAATTTCTATTACGGGCCTAATTGCATCAAACTGAAACACTTCCCCATGCCACTTTTGCGGTTCCTTCACTTTTCTTGCTGTCGCAATCCGTTTCGAATTGTGGGAATCGTGCAGTCATCCTCAGCAAAATGATAAAGATGTTTATAACATGATTTAGTATAAATTATTTGTATATCGGAAATTAAACTAAAAATTGCATGAACAATAAAGTTCAGATTAGATTAGGAATTATTTTTATAGACTAGGAATTTGGGTTTAACAATCTTTGGGAATATTTCTAATTCATTTAGTAATTAGCATAATACAACAATCGCAAAATTGAATGTTCAGATATAATTATTGTCTCTAAAAACTAGACCTGAATATGAATAATCGTCCGACTTTGTCTGAGAACAATTGAGTTATAGAATAAAATATTAGGAATGGAAGTTTGTATCTATTCATATAAATCATAACAAGTTATTGTTGTTCAAAATTCTATCTTTGTGTCATGACACGTCAATTAAAATTATTCAACAGTCTAAAAAGAGAAAAAGAAGAATTCATACCTATTCAAGAAGGTAAAATAGGAATGTATGTATGTGGTCCTACAGTATATAGTGATGTTCATTTAGGAAACTGCAGAACCTTTGTTTCCTTTGATATAATTTATCGGTATCTCGTGTATGCAGGATACAAAGTAAGATATGTAAGAAATATAACTGATGTAGGACATCTTCTTGATGATGGCGAAGACAGAATGTCAAGGGGAGCCAGATTAGATCAGTTAGAACCGATGGAAGTTGCACAGCGATATACAGTGGGATTTCATGATATGATGAGAACGTTTAACACCAAAGCGCCCAGCATTGAACCCAGAGCTACCGGTCATATTATTGAACAGATAAAAATGGTCGAAGATATTTTAGCAAGAGGGTATGCTTATGTCAAAGAAGGGTCAGTATATTTTAATACACCAAAATTTATTGCCGACGGATATCCATACGGCGAACTGAGTGGTAGAGTAATTGATGAATTATTGAATGAATCCAGAGACAATCTTAAAAATCAGGATGAGAAAAATCATCCTTCTGATTTTGCCTTATGGATCAAAGCTTCAGAAGAGCATCTCATGCGATGGTCATCTCCCTGGTCTGTCGGATTTCCAGGTTGGCATCTTGAATGTTCTGCAATGAGTACAAAATATCTGGGTGAGACCTTCGACATACATGGTGGAGGAAATGATTTAAAATTTCCGCATCACGAAAATGAAATTGCGCAATCGATGGGATCATGTAGTAAAGCGCCTGCCAATTACTGGTTACACACCAATATGCTTTTATTGAATGGAAAAAAAATGAGTAAGAGTGAAGGAAATACCATTTCACCAGCGGAATTGTTTTCAGGAAATTCCAAACATATTACAAAAGGATACAGTCCGATGACTGTAAAATTTTTCTTTCTTCAAGCACATTACAGGAGCCCGCTTGATATTACAGATGAGGCATTGCAAGCTGCTGAAAAAGGTTATAAAAGATTGATAGAAGCAATCAAAGCACTAGATTCCATAACACTGGCTTTTAGTCTATCACCAACAATTAAAGATAAAGAAATACTAAACATCATTGAAGAATCAATCTCTCACATGGATGATGACTTCAATGTTCCTAATTCCCTGGCATCGGTTTTTGAATTAATTAGTATTGTCAACTCTTTAAAAGACGGACACATTGCAGCGACTGATGTAAGCATAGATTGTTGGAATAATATGAAATCACATCTTACAGATATTGTTTATTCTGTATTTGCACTAAACAATGATCTTGAAGCAGAATCTTCCAAATCTCTGGATGGATTAATGAAATTGATTCTTGAGTTGAGAGCCGACGTGCGCGATAGAAAAGATTGGCTTACTGCGGATAAAATTCGAGATAGTCTCAAAGATGCCGGAGTACAAGTTAAAGACGGAAAAGATGGAACAACTTGGAGTCTAATTTAAACAGCAAGGGCTTTCTAATATCATTTTTAGAAATCTTATAATGAGGATTAGAAGTTTTTCAATCTTTATTTATTTATTATTTGAATTGTTTTTTTTAGGGTGCAGAGATAAATGTTGTATTCAGACAGATCAAAAAATTTCAGAATTTACTAACATTGAATGGCTTAATAGCCCTCCTCAGAGACTTACAAAATTAAAAGAAAGTGTAGTTCTTATTCGCTGGTGGACAGATGAGTGCATCTATTGTATAAATTCCGCAGATGCTTTGAATGAGTGGCACCAAAAATTTCAAAATGATAAATTTCAAATCCTGGGATTTTATCATGTAAAACCAAAAGAAAGAATTGTTGAATCGGCTGATGTCATTGAATTTAGTGAAGATAAAGGATTTAAATTTCCCATAGGAATTGATAAGGACTGGATAAACCTCCGTAAATATTGGTGCGATTGCCATAATTATGATTTTACTTCAATTAGTATCCTGCTTGATAAGACCGGCCGAATCAGATATATTCATCCTGGTGGGGAATATCATAAAGATTACGAAAAGGGTCATGACCAATGTGTAAATGCCTACTATAGAATTGATTCTCTGATAAAGCAATTGATAGAAGAATAAGTAATGAATCCAATAGTTCGATTTGTGGGAAAAATATCAGATTTTTAGCTGATATTTACTCTTCGGTAGAGTATTCATACAAATCAAAGCTAAGAAAATGAAAACGAACATTCTGTTTCATACTCCATCTGGCGTTTTGTCATCTCAGAAAAACATGGCAAAAATTAATGGAGAATCTTTCCATTTTAATTCAGGGGAAACGATATTACAATTTGTAAGAAGATATTTTAAGAAAGACACAGTACCAACTTTATGCGATGCTTCTAATTTAGAGGCATTTGGATCCTGTAGAGTTTGCAGTGTTGAAATCAGCAGACCTGGAATTCCAGGATCAAGAACGGTGGCAGCTTGTCATACACCTGTAGAGGAAGGATTGATTATTCAAACTGAAACAGGTAGTATTCAAAAATTGAGAAAAAATATCATTGAATTAGTTCTTACAGATCATCCACTAGATTGTCTTACCTGTGAAGTTAATGGGAATTGCGAACTTCAAGATACTGCTGCAAGAGTTGGAATCCGAAGAGTAAGATATCCTGAGGGAAAAAATCATCTGGCTAGACAGAAAGATCTTTCTCATCCCTATATGACTTCTGATCTAAGCAAATGTATCATGTGCTATCGCTGTGTTAGAGCTTGTGATGAGGTGCAGGGACAGTTGGTATTAAGCGTCATGGGAAGAGGATTTGATGCGCAGATCATTAAAGGTTCGAATCAGAGTTTTAATGATTCTGAATGCGTAAGCTGTGGCGCTTGTGCTCAAGCTTGTCCAACTTCAGCCATTTCGGATGTATTTGAATCAAAGTCTATCGTTGGACAAGAAAAGGTAAGAACAGTATGTACTTATTGTGGTGTTGGGTGTAATCTTGAAGTAAGTGTCAAGAGTGGAGAAATTCATAGTATTCAAGCACCTTTTGATGCTGAGGTAAATAGCGGACATACCTGTTTAAAAGGTAGATATGCATTTAAATTTTATAAACATCCGGAAAGACTTCAGTATCCAATGATTAGAAAAGAAGGAAAACTGGAAAGGGTAAGCTGGGATGAGGCCTATGATTTTATAGCCACAAAACTGAATGAAATCAAAACGAAGTATGGACCTAATTCGATAGGAGGCATATCTTCAGCACGATGCACTAATGAAGAAAATTATATCATGCAAAAATTTATTCGTGCAGTTATTGGTACCAACAATATTGATGGATGTGCAAGGGTATGTCATTCTCCAACAGCTTTGGGATTGCAGAAGACTTTTGGAACTGGTGCTGCAACCAATTCGGTTGCTGATCTTCAACACACCAACGCAATAATGATTATAGGAGCTAATCCAACAGATGGACATCCCGTAACCGGGGCTAAGCTAAGGCAATTTGCAATGAAAGGCAAGACAACCATTGTTATAGATCCTCGTCGCACAGAAATTGCAAAATATGCAACGCATCATTTACAATTAAGACCAGGAACTAATGTTGCTGTATTGAATATGATGTTATATCATATTATAAAAGAAAATTTGGTTTCAAAAGATTTTATTGACATTCGGACAGAAGGATTTGAAGATTTTAAAGAAAATATTTTAAAACTAAATATTAAAGAACTTGAAGAAGTATCTGGTGTCAAATCAATAGATGCAAGAGCAGCGGCAATAGCATACGCAACGGCAGGAAATGCAATGTCATTCCATGGATTGGGGGTAACAGAACATTATCAGGGTACTTATACGGTAATGTTAATTGCAGATCTTGCGATGATTACCGGCAATATCGGAAAACCTGGATGTGGAGTCAACCCATTAAGAGGACAAAATAATGTTCAGGGAATGGCAGATATGGGAGTTCAGCCTTATCAGGGCGCTGGATATTTAGATGTTACATCAGTTGAGTTCAATCAAAAATATAATGATTTTTATGGTGTAATTGTTCCGAAAGAAATCGGACTAAAAATACCTGAGATGTACAATGCTGCAATTGATGGTCATTTCAAAGCTATGTATGTAATCGGCGAGGATATGGCTCAATCAGATCCAAATACTAATAAAGTAATTAAGGCTTTGGAGTCTTTAGAATTATTGGTTGTACAGGAATTGTTTATGACAGAAACAGCAAAATATGCACATGTAGTATTACCGGGAGCCTCATTCCTAGAAAAAGAAGGGACATTTACCAATGGAGAAAGAAGGATTCAAAAAGTTCAAAAAGTTGTAGATCCCATCGGTGAAGCCAAATCAGACGGTCAGATCATTGTTGACCTAATGAACAGGATGGGATATAAACAGGATGATTATTCTGCAGAAGGACTCCTAAAAGAAATCTCACAGATTGTGCCGTTTTTTGCTGGAGTAAGCTGGAAAAACTTAGGAGTGAATGGGAAACAATGGCCTGTTTTGAAGGACGGTACAGATACAAAAATTCTACATAAAGATGAATTTAAAAGAGGAAAAGGAAAATTCGTATTCAAAGAATATGTTGAAACTCCCGAAATTCTTGAATATTCAGAGGAATATCCATTCATATTAACGACAAATAGAGTTTTGGAACATTATAATGCAGGGACTATGACTCGTAGAACCGGGAATAATGAGATCATTACCGAAGATATACTTATGATGAATCCGGATGATGCCAGTGATAACAAGATTGAAGAAGGAGAAATAATCCAGATAGAATCTCCCAGAGGATCCGTTCAAATAAAAGTACATATTACCGACGAAGTAAAAACCGGTATATTAAGTACAACTTTTCATTTTCCTGAATTAATGTTGAATATAGTAACATCAGATATCAGCGATGAAATCGCCAAGTGTCCGGAATATAAAGTTGTGTGTGTAAGATTGAAAAAACTGGAAATAGTAATGAGTTAATTGTAAATTATAAAAGATTTATGCAATCCAAACAAACTTCGATTGAAGCTTATATGAAAGAAGTTCCTGCAGAACGGGTAGATGCAATGGAACAATTGCGAAAAACAATTAAGAAAAATTTACCTGAAGGATTCAGAGAAGAAATGTCTTATGGTGGAATTGGATATATTATTCCACACAGTATATATCCACCAGGTTATCATTGTGATCCCAAACTTCCTTTACCATTCATTGGTATTGCCTCACAAAAAAACTTTATTGGATTTTATCATATGGGAATGTATGCATCACCGGAGTTAATGAAATGGTTTCAGGAAGAGTATCCAAAACATTCAAAATCCAAATTAGATATGGGAAAGTCTTGTCTCAGAATGAAAAAGTTGGATGATATTCCGTATGAACTTATTGGCACACTCTGTACCAAAATGACAACTATGGACTGGATTGCAATTTATGAAAAACTTTATAAAAAGAAAAAGTGATGTTTTTTAAGCGGTGCAGTCAATGATCAAAAGTTTCCCGTATTAAAGTAATGTAGTATTATAAATAGCTTTTATTACCTATAACTATGATAAGGAGAAAATGTCCTTATAGGGGTTCCATTTATCTCTGTAAGTTCACCATTCCAAACCAATCTGTATAATTTTTTAAGATCCCTAATATCTTTAGCAGTTAAAATTGATTTTGAACCATAGTTCATTATCGTGAAAGAACTTTTTGATCCGAATAATTCGCTTTTCCAGCTGCTTTCAGTGATGTTTGCAAAGAAATGTCTTAAACCAAACACATGACCTAGTTCATGCTGTATGGTTTCAACCTGTTCTTTATAATTTTGCTCGAACAGGGTAGGATATAAATGAATGTAATTTCTTCCGGGACCTGGAAAGAAAGCGGAAGCAAGTACACATCCTGAACTATCACAATCTGAAGCATGCATTCTAATTTCGAAATCCCATGTATCATTATTTTCTTTAAACTTTACCGGAACTGCGTCTTTCCATCCCAATAATGCTTCACCTAATAATTTTCTGATTCCTGACTTTGCTTCGATAGGATTGCGGAAGTAGGATCCGAAAGATTTGCTGAACCGCCAGTATAAGTTTACTTGCTTAGCCCAAAGCGGTATAAAACCATCGGAAGCATCAACTCTAAGTTCTGTGGGATTTTTTCCTTCAGGCTGTGCATGTCCTTTGCTATCAGTTACACAACAAACTTTATTATTGTAAATATGTCTATCTTTTATCTCTGGAAGGAATTTAGCGGAATTTAATTCAAAGGGACCTCTAGATGACTTTGATTGTTTTTTAGAATTCATGATATAGGTGTATTAGAGTTCATATTTTCATCCTATTTATTGTGAATGAAGATAATTGTTATCAGTATGAAATAAGAAATAAGTAATTTTTTTAAAACTTACCACCATGCATCTTCAATATGCTGTATCGAATAATCGAATCTAGATTTATAAATAATCGAAATAATATCAAACCGAATAGCCCAATCATAATTAATTTTTTGCATATAGGCATTGGCAGCATCTGAAACCAATCCTTCTTTTTTTTCGTCAATAAATTCTTCCGGCTGTCCAAAAAAATCATTAGATCTGGTTTTAACCTCAACAAAGACAAGTATTTCATTGGATTTGGCAATTATATCAATTTCTGCTCTGCCAAACCGCCAATTGGTCTCAAGGATTTCAAAATCTTTACTTTCCAAATATTTTTTAGCCAATTGCTCACCAATATTTCCAATTTCATTGTGGCGACTCATAATCGCATTACCTTTACACTTCAGAAATCGAAGATAAGAATATGTTAGAAATGGTTAAAAGATTTCCTGATCAGCTAGTTGAAGCTATAGAGATTGGAGAAAATGCCAGACTAATCCCCTTAAAAAACAAGCCCACGCTAATTTATGTAAGTGGAATGGGAGGTTCAGGAATCGGAGCAGACTTTGTATCAGGATTTGTCAAAGAAGAATGTGAAATACCATATCTGATAAACAAAACCTATAAGGCACCTGCTTATATAAACAGCAGTTCTTTGGCGATTGCTTCCAGTTATTCAGGAAATACAGAAGAAACCTTAAGTAACATCAATCAATGTATATTGCAGGGTGCCAAAATTATCTGCATTGCCTCAGGAGGCAAGATCATTGATTTAGCCAAAGAAAAAGGATATGATTATATTCAGGTTCCATCTAATTGGAGTTCGCCGCGTGCATGTTTAGGATATAGTATTGTTTCACAGCTTTATGTTCTTTATAAGCTGGGGTTCATTTCAGCTCAATTCAAAAATGATTTAAAGAAAACAATTGAGTTGATTCAATCAGACAATAATTCAATTCAAGAAAAAGCAAACCATCTAGCTAATAGTTTATACAATAAGACTGCTGTAATTTATTCTACAGACAGAATTGAACCTGTTGCTGTAAGATTCAGACAGCAAATTAATGAAAACGCAAAGAGACTTTGCTGGCATCATGTTATTCCAGAAATGAATCATAATGAACTTGTTGGCTGGCGTGAAAGCAGACCTGAACTTGCTACAATATTTCTGAGAAATTCAGATGATTATCCTCGCAACAACTTTAGAACTGAGTTATCAAAAGAAATAATCGGACATTTTAGTGGTGTAAGTATTGATATCTTTTCAAAAGGCAATTCACTCATTGAAAAAAGTCTATATCTGGTACATCTATTAGATTATGCGAGTGTATTTCTCGCAGATTTGTATAAGGTTAATCCGGTTGAAATAAAAGTAATTGATATTCTTAAAGAACAACTTTCAAGAGAAAATTAGTTTTTATAATTCTTACTCTTTTTAGGCTTGCGGTGATCATTCCTATAGCCTTTACTATTCATTCTCCCTTTTGAATCAAAGATGCCTGAGCTAGGTTTACTTTTTGGATTACCTTTTCTGTCCAATTTAACCTTTGCTTCTTCGCCCGGGCAACCTGTACCGCGATTGCAGGAAAAGTTAGTGAAGATTAAGCTGACAAGCAGAACACTTATCAGGAAGTGTTTATTTGAAAAAACTGATAAAATTTTATTCATTCGCATTACAAACATAAGATAAGCATTCAATATTGTCCAAAATATCAATAAAATAAGGATTATTTTGATAAAATCATTTACATATTTAAATATTTTACATATATTTGTGACTGATTTTTTAACCAAAATAAAAACAATGAATAAAGCAGATCTAATTGAAAACATTGCAAAAGCAGCAGAAGTTACCAAATCTCAGGCTGCAACAGCAGTGGACACATTTATTACCTCTCTTGAAAAAGCGCTTAAAAAAGGAGATAGAATTACCTTAGTAGGATTTGGTACATTCTCGACTTCAGTTAGAAAGGCAAGGGAAGGAAGGAATCCAGCTACTGGAAAGAAAATTAAAATTCCTAAGAAAAAAGTTGTTCGATTTAAGGCCGGAAAAGGCTTGGTTGATTTATTGAATTAATCAACTTACTGAAAGACATAAAAAGCTGCCAATCACTTGATGAGGCAGCTTTTTTTTTAAATTTTGATGAATAAGTTAATGATCTCATTAACAAGTAGATTACACAATTATTGAACCAAATTACGTTCTATCTTTTTACTTTTGCTAGATTAAATAAAATTGAATATGTTAAGAGGAATTTTAGCTCTTTTAATCCTGAACTTCACAACTGAATATCTGATTTCACAAGTTGAACCCGTTATTTTCTCAATTGATGGAAAGCCGGTTGGAGTATCAGAATTTGAATATATCTATAATAAGAATAATGGTAAAGAAGCAAACTATTCAAAGGCTTCATTGGATGAATATCTTAATTTATATATCAAATTCAAACTTAAAGTTCAAGCAGCCAAAGACATGAAGCTAGATACCATTCCTGCACTTATCAAAGAGCTTGATGGATACAGACAACAATTAACGACCAACTATTTAAATGATAAGGAAGTTGTAGACAAATTGGCGAGAGAAGTATACGAAAGACAAAAAGTAGATTTAAAGATTTCACATATACTTATAAGTACAAACAACAGCAATATTCCATCAGATACGCTTACAGCATATAATAAAGCAATGGAAGTTTATAAAAATCTTCAGGCTACTAAAGACTTTCAAGCAACGGCTAAAAAATATTCTGAGGATAAAAATACAGCTCAGCAGGGTGGAGCTTTGGGATGGTTTACAGCTATGTTACCGGATGGTTTCTACAACTTAGAGAACGCAATTTATTCTTTAAAAGTTGGTGAATATACCTTACCAATTCGAACAAGAATAGGATATCAGATTGTTCAATTAAATAGTATGAGGAATGCCAGAAGGAAAATGGAAGTTGCTCATATTTTAATTCGAAAAAGCTTAAAAGGAAAAATTGATGAGATCGCAAGAATGCGAGCGGATAGCTTATATAATGCAATTAAAAGCGGATCAAGTTTTGAGGAATTAGCCAGACTTTTTAGCAATGACAATACAACCAACATGACAGGTGGAAATATTGGATATATTAGCATTGGTCAGTTGGAAAGTAATTTTGAAGATGCAGCATTTAGTATTCCTGCAGATGGCGAAATTAGCAAACCGATTGAGACCAATATCGGATGGCATATTATTAAAAGGTTGAAAAAGGAAGAAGAAATCCCTTATGAACGCGCCAAAAGAAAAATACAATCGGATATCAATCGTGACAGCCGATTTAAACAAGCACAAAGCAGTCTAATTGAAAAAATAAAAATGGAGGCCGGATATAAAGAGAATCAATTAGCATTGGATCGAATGGCTATGAAGTTAGACTCGACATACTTTACCTATAAATGGATTGCACCTGAAAATATTGGTACAGAACCTGTAGCCACCTTAGCCAAATCTTCAATAAACGCACAAGAGTTTTTGGATTATTTGAAATCAAATCCTCGTCAAAGAGTTCAGGGAGCAGAGGATAAAAATATTAAATTGAGTTTAAAAAATCTATTAGGAGATTTTGTATCCCAAAAATGCCTTCAATATGAAGAAAATAGATTAGAAGACAAGTATCCTGATTTTAAAGCATTGATGAGAGAATATCGGGAAGGAATATTACTCTTTGAAGCAACAAAGAATGTTGTATGGGACCGGGCATCAGATGATACTGTAGGACTAAAGTTGTTTTATAAGAAGAATAAAATGAATTATATCTGGGATGATAGAATAGTAGTTCATACAATTAATATTGACACAAGCAATGAGAAACTTGTAAATAAGATATATAAAACAATACAGAAGAAGGGTATAAATAAAGCAATTGATAAGTATGATTCAAAGAAGCAATTTATTTCTTATCAGAAAAACACAATTGAAAAAAAGAATGAAGAAGCCTACACCGGACTGAAATTTGAAAAGGGATTTACAACAGCTTTGTCCAAAGACCCTGCTACAAATTCATTCTATTTTAAAAGGGTAGAGGATTTATTGCCTAAGACAAATAAAACAATAGACGAAGCAAGAGGATTTATAATTGCTGACTATCAGGAGTATCTGGAATCAATCTGGATTAATGATCTTAAGAATAAGTATAAAGTAGAAATTAACCAGGAAACGCTTTCAAAACTTGTTAAGAAATAAAGCAAATTTAATTTGCAGTATTCTGTTATTAATAATACTTGCAAGCTTCAATTGTAATAGTAAGAAAAACTTAGTATCAGAGGATATTGTAATTGCAGAAGCCTGTGGTAAAGAATTGAAGTATTCAGAGGTTGCAGATTTGTTATATTATAATGAATCTGTCTTAAAAGACAGTATTAAAACGCTGTACATAATAGCAGAGAACTGGGCTAGAGATGTATGCTTCATTGAAGAAGCAAAGCAAAAAATCGGTGATTCAAAAAATATAGATGAGCTTGTTGAGAAGTATCGTAATTCTCTTTATCTAGATCAATATGAAAACTTCATAAACAACCAAAAACCAGATACAAGCATCACAGAAGAAGAGTATTATAAATACTATCAGGAGAAAAGAGGAGAATATAAATTGGATGGTCCTATTATCAAACTTCAATATGTGATGATTAAAAAAAGTGATCTGGATGAAAAGATTTTCAATCCGTTATGGAATGATGAAACCGGAAGTCAGATTCAATTGCTTCAAAAGTACTGTTCAAATTATGCAAGCGAACAAATAGTAAATGGCGATAAATGGAATAAGTGGAGTGAAATTAGAAATTTGTTTCCGGAAAAAATTATAGAAATTAATAAATTAGCTAAGGGATTGAAACGAAGATATGAAGATAAGACTCATTATTATTATTTGAAAGTATTTGATCTAGTAGAGTCAAATCAGGAACCACCATTATCCTTTGTTAAAGAACAAGCTACGAGATCAATATTGCATATCAGAAAAACACATCTCTTGGAAGATAAAAAAAGTAAGATATTTGAACAAGCACTAAAATCAAAATCTATTAATATTTTTGTAAAATAAATCATTGAAATCATTGAGAAAATTAATTGTAATATTATTTATAGTAACTAATATTTTTCATTCAGTCTATTCTCAATCCCAGATTGTCGATAAGATTATTGCAAAGGTAGGAAGTGAAATAATCTTATATTCTGATTGGCGCGAACAAATTGCTTTTATTAATGAGAAGCAAAAAAATTTGTCTGAAGATGATGAATGTGCAATTTTGGAAAATTTGTTGATTCAAAAATTTATGGTTCATCAGGCTAAACTAGATAGTATAGATGTTAAGGATGAAGAAATTGAAAGTCAACTGAATGCCAGAATCGAACAAATTCTTCAATATATGAATAACGATATCAAAAAATTTGAGGAATATTATGGACAATCCATTAATGAGGTTAAAGAGAGATTTAGAGACGACTTAAAATCACAATTACTAAGTGAGAGATTGCAAAATAAGGTACTTGGAAATATTACTGTAACACCCAAAGAAACTGAAGAATTCTTCAAATTAATTCCCAAAGACAGCGTTCCATATTTTAATTCAGAAGTAGAAATAGCAGAATTGGTGATTAAACCTGAGCCTAATGAAGAACAACTCAACAAAGCAAAGGAGAAGCTTCAAAAATTAGCAGACAGAATTAGAGCAGGAGAAGATTTTGGAAAACTGGCTGGAATTTATTCCGAAGATCCTGGCTCTGCAAAACAAGGTGGTTCTTTAGGATGGATGAAAAGAGGGGTCTTGGTTCCAGAGTATGAAGCAGCAGCTTTTAAGTTAGCAGATGATTCTTTATCAGAAGTCGTTCAAAGTGAATTTGGTTTTCATCTTATTCAGCTCATAGGTCGACGCGGAAATAATATTAACACAAGACATATTCTGATAAAGCCAACTGTATCTGATGGTGATATCGAAAATTCCCGTAAACAAATAGATAGTATACGAGAAAGAATTCTAAAAGATACGATACCATTTGAGATAATAGTCCGTAAATTTGGTGATAAAAAATCAGAATCGTATAACTTCGGCGGACAGATTGTTAACCAAAAAACAGGTAACTCTTATTTTGAAATTGCTGATCTAGACCCTGATGTCTATTTTGCCATTGACAATTTAAAACCGGGAGAGATTTCTAATGTTGTGGTAAGTAATGATCAGGAAGGGAAAAAATATTTCAGAGTATTTAAATTGATTTCAAGAAGTTCTCCTCATAAAGCTAATTTACTTCAGGATTATTCTAAAATTCAACAAGCTGCAAAAGAACAAAAGAAAAATGAAAAATTCAGAGAATGGCTTGAGGCTCATGTTCCAAGAATATACAGTGATATAGATCCTTTAATTCTCAATAACTGTCCTAATCTCCAAATATGGAGTGCTATTGCAAAGAAAGGTTAACTATTTCTTTGTTCAATTAAGGATGGTCTAGAATGAATTGGAATCTTTGAGGTAAACTTCGCTTTTGGTCAACCAGGAGATTCCGAAACACACTACTGCTACTGATTCCATCCAGAAGGTCATTGAATTTTTCACATAAGTATCTTTAGGGATAAATTCAAAAAAACCTGCGAGTAGAATAAACAACATCGCAACAATCATTACAAGCCCACATAATTTGTAAATCAGATTTCTTCTTTTTTTATTTTTGGTTAAGTCATTTTTAGATTTTGTAAACAAGAATAGTGACATGCAAGCAAGACTTAATAGAAAAACTGTAGCTGAGATAAAATGAATTTTTGTTCTGAATTCATCTTGCGGAAATATGGTTAGATTGTAAAACTTTTCTAAATCACCACAATTATTTGAAATATTGTCTGTTGGAAAAAAAACTACACAAAATCCGGATATTCCTGCCAACAAGGATAATATAAAATCTAAAGGATTGTAGCCTTTATAAATAATTAAAAATAAACTCAATACACTCATTACCACCACAAAAATTCCAGAGACCCTTGTAAAATAGTAATGACTAATAGATTCTAACGGATTAGAAATACCACTACTAATGTAAAAGAAAATGAATAAAAGGAAAGGAAGTCCAATACCGAGAACACCAATTGTTCTTCGCAATGAATGACTATTATTGATCAGCAAAGCTTCTTGTACATTAAAATCCTTATTCAAATAACTAAGAAATTCATTTATTTTTGAATTCGCCATGTTTAACACTTAAGAGTTTAATAAAATTTACCAGTCAGAAAATCTATTTGGTAAACATTCTTGATACTCAAAACAATCTTGAATACCAAACTATGAATAAATAAGTTAAACGTAGGAAAGTTATCATTAAGAATAAAAAAAAAGAGATCGGTTCATACCCCCCAGCGAACCGACCTCAGAAATTGTTGTATCTAATTTCTTGGATACTTCTTATGTCAAATTACTTTGACAACAATTACAATACATAAATCTTGCCAATCTTCTAAATCTTGTAAATTTTTCTAATATTTTCGAAATTATTTGTTTATTTCTTATATAATATGTTGATTAACAACTATTTAATTGAGATCAATTTTTGAATTAATTATTTTGATTATATAAAAACATCTGATTTAGTTCTATGCCAAAGGATTATTTATTCCAGATCAAATAAGTTCTGAATAAAACTGTTAATATACTGATTATCAAACATGTGTATGCTATTAGATCTCCGTATTTACAGTAAAAAGTAGTTTCATCACTGAAGCTTATTCCTTGAGTTATTGCTGATTTAATATTGTAACCAAGTGCTTTGCCTACAGTTCCTTTGGCATCAATAAAACAAGATATTCCTGTATTAGCCGAACGTACTACGGGTTTTCTAAATTCAATGGCCCTTAATTTGCTGTAAGCCATGTGTTGTTTATAACCCGGGGTATCATCCCACCAACCATCATTGGTCATTACAAATATGGCCTGTGCGCCATTCTTCATATAACCACGCATGTAATCTCCATAAATGCTTTCATAACAGATTACAGGAGCAATTTTATATCCATTGTTCTCAAAAACAGTTCTATCATTTTGAGTAGCTAAGCCGGATGTAGATCCATTTAATTTGTCAACTATTGGAGACAAGAAAGGCAGAAAATCTTTATAAGGAAATATTTCTGCACCTGGAACCAATTTAGATTTATTGTAAACTTTGACTTGTTCCTGTCTATCTCTCAGCATGACTGCACTATTAGCAATCTCAAATTCTTGCTTTGTTTTTGGACTAATTCTTTTGAACTTGCTATTACTATTTGCTTCTAAGAAGTTAATTGTGGTAAGTCCCATGACAATGGGTACAAAAAAATGTGTTTCGATAAAATCATAAAGTAAAATAATCCGGTTATCGATAGTTAACTTATCCGAACGAATAGGACCTCCTGCATCCCCAAAACATGTTTCCGGAAAGACAACAAACTTTGTTTGCTGACTCATTGATGCTTCAGCCAGTCTTCCCAATCGCGTTATCTGATCAATTTCTGGAACACTGAATTTTTCAAAATGAGGTTCATAATTAGGTTGTACTAAACAGACCTCACCATATCTTCCTGTAGGCACATAGGTATAAAATCGAATTATTGAAAATACTAGGGGTAAAAAGATTATTGATAAAACAAGAAGAACTTTCTTAGACGTAGTACTAAATAGTCTTGGAAAAAATTGAATTAAATGAGAATTCTTTTTAAAGAAAAGTGAAAAAATAAAGACGTTAAGTAATAAGATCCAAAAAGTACCACCAAAAGTTCCAGTATATTCATACCACTGAATCCAAGAAGGTAAGGCAGACCAAGCATTTCCAAGATTTAGCCAAGGCCAGGAGATCTCCCAATGAAGATGTAATAATTCAAAACAACACCAAAAAGATACGAACGAAAGACTTTGAAGAATTGGTTTTTTTCTTCCTACCCAAACAGAAAGATACCATGGAACAAGCATAAACAATGCATTTAACCAAATTGCCACAACTCCAGGCAACAATGCAGCGTTGGAAACCCAATAGGTTGTATAAATATTCCATAATACAAATGAATTGTAAATATAGAATAATGAACTCTTACCTTTCTTATCACATTCTTCCTGAATAAAAAAAAGGGGTACAAAACCTATAAATAGCAAGGGTGTCAGCCCGTATGGCGGAAATCCAATTGACAATAACAATCCACTAAGAGCAGAATAAAAAAGAAGCTTGTTCGAATCCTGATTGTTATTATTGAAAAAATAATCATAGAGCAGAACAAGTCCGATCCAAAGTCCTATGAATAAAAACAGAGGATAATTAGACCATAGTTTTAGTTCGGACATTTTATATGCTGAAAATCCAGCAATTAAAAAACCAACTAATGAAAGAAATATATTCAGTCTTTTCAACATGAGGGTAAATAAAAGCAGAACGAAATTAAATAGAATTATTTAATCGCTTCAAAAATTGTATCAGACAGGAATAATTTTTAATTTCATTAATGTGAGGATGTTTTTCAAAAATTGTTGAGGCAAGATATCCTAAAAAAGAAAGTTCAACTTTATCACCGAGCAATTCAACTCTTGAAATTAGTTCATCTGCATAATGAAGACTTGCTTGTTCGTTTACAAAAGTGATTATATGATTGGCTTTAAAAATATCAATAGCTTCAACAACATCTCTCATATCTGCATCAGAACTTATATAAAGTCCGGACATTTTATTTTTGGAGAGCATGTATTCTATATACAATCGGTTTAATTGTTGATTCTCATTTTGTGGCATTAGTAGAAGAAATCGATTAGGATTATCTTTTATAATATGTTCTTGTATATTAATTTGTTGAATTATTTTTCGTTTGATAATTTGCAAGGCAAATTCTTCATGTGCTTTTCGAATAGAACCACTTAACCACATCTCATTCAATTTATCCAAAAGTGGAAGAATAAATTCAGTAAAGGCAAAATCAAATCCTCGAATTTCAATTTGCTTATTTAGGAGATGAATAAATTTAACCTCATCAAGTTGCAAAATATTTAAGGTAAGAGCATCTAATGAGTCAGCATTGATGAGACTAACTTCAGCATTTTGAGCCACAAGGTCTTCCAATTCATTATTCTTAAGATTACAAATATTTGAAATTCTATAACCTTTATTGTGCAGAAGTGCAATGCGACTTATTTTTTTAAGATCCTGATCATCATAGAATCGGATATTTGTTGCTGTACGTTTGGGTTGAACGAAGTTGAATCTTTTCTCCCAGATTCTAATCGTATGTGCCTTAATTCCCGTAAGAATTTCTAAGTCAGCTATGGAATAAATGGCCATTTATGGATCGTTCTTGCTTAAATGCGAATAACATTTGGTAATTAAATTTGTTTACAATTGATGATGTGTAAGAATCATTTAAAAGTTGGAGTCGTGTGTTACCCAACTTATGGTGGATCCGGGGTCGTTGCTACGGAACTGGGAAAAGCGATGGCTTGTGAAGGGCATCAGGTTCACTTTATTAGTTATAAAAGACCTGCGAGATTAAGTTCATTTCAGCCCAATGTTTTTTATCATGAAGTGACCAACTTTGAATATCCATTGTTTGATTACAAACCGTATGATACTGCCTTAGCAAGTAAGATTGTTGATGTTGCATTGCATTACGAACTGGATTTATTACATGTGCATTATGCCATTCCTCATGCCATTATAGCTTTTATAGCAAAAAGTATTCTGCTTGCAAAGAAAAAAAGACTTCCCATCATCACTACTTTGCATGGGACAGATATAACTTTAGTTGGATTAGATGGATCCTTTTATCCAGTAGTTCAGTTTAGCATTAATCAATCTGATAAAGTAACAACGGTCTCTGAATCTTTAAAGCAAGATACCATTAAAGCTTTTCAAACTACCAGAGATATAGAAGTTATTCCTAACTTTATTGATTTAAAAAAATTTAATAATAAACCTAACCATGCATTAAAGAAATCATTTGTTAAAGAAGAAGAAAAAGTATTAATGCACATTTCAAATTTTAGAAAAGTAAAGAGAATTCCGGATATTGTAAAAGTGTTTAATCTTGTTCAACAAAAAATTCCGTCCAAGCTTCTATTGATCGGAGATGGTCCGGAAAGAACAGTCCTGGAAGATCTCTGTAGAGAATTACACATTGTAGACAAAGTAATTTTTTTAGGTAAGCAAGAATCAGTAGAAGACTTATTAAGGATTGCTGATTTGTTTTATTTAACTTCAGATCATGAAAGTTTTGGCTTATCCGCTCTCGAAGCTATGGCTTGTGGAGTGCCTGTTATTTCCTCCAATATTGGTGGAATTCCAGAGGTGAATAAAGATGGATTTTCAGGTTTTGTTTGTAAAGTTGGAGATATTGAACAAATGTTTTTCAAGTCGCTTCATATCTTAACAGATGAGGCAACGCATCAGCAATTTAAAAAACAAGCAATTGATCAAGCTAAAAAATTTGAAAAAAGTAAAATTGTACCCCGATATATGGAATTATATCTTCAATGCATCCAAAATTCATAAATGATAAACTAAAACATAGCACTACTTTTGTGCAATATTTAAAGTATGAGTTCTAAAAATAGAAAAGCTGATACCTATCAGGGACATGATTATTATTTACTAGATGAATTGTTAAGCAATGAACATCTTCTTGCAAGAGAGGCAGTAAGAGAATGGGTCAAACATGAAGTTAGTCCAATAATCGAGGACTTTTCGGAAAAAGCAAAATGCCCGGAACATCTTTTTAAAGGATTGGCACAAATTGGCGCTTTTGGTCCAAGTTTACCTACCGAATATGGTGGTGGAGGAATGGATGAGATGGCCTATGGAATAATAATGCAAGAACTCGAAAGGGGGGATTCCGGAATACGTTCTATGGCTTCTGTGCAAGGGTCTTTAGTTATGTATCCAATTTTTAAATTTGGTAGTGAAGAACAAAAAAGAAAATATCTTCCAAAGCTGGGTAATGGAGATTTTATTGGATGTTTTGGATTAACAGAGCCTGATTTTGGCTCTAATCCTTCAGGAATGGTTAGTAATGTCAAAGATGATGGAGATTCATACATCCTTAACGGAGCTAAACTGTGGATAACCAATAGTCCTGTTGCAGATATAGCGGTAGTTTGGGCAAAAAATGAAGAAGGAAAAATACTAGGAATGATCGTGGAGAAAGGTCAAAAAGGGTATTCTGCCCCCGAGATTCACGGCAAATGGTCTTTAAGAGCTTCCATAACAGGAGAATTGGTATTTGAAGATGTAAGAGTTCCAAAATCTATGGTTTTCCCCCATGTTCAAGGCTTAAAAGGCCCTTTAAGCTGTCTTTCCAAAGCCAGATACGGAATTGCCTGGGGTGCTTTAGGAGCCGGATTGGACTGCTACGATACGGCTTTGAGATATTCAAAAGAAAGAATCCAATTCGGAAGACCAATAGCCGGATTTCAATTAACACAAAAAAAGCTTGCAGAGATGATTACCGAACTTACCAAGGCTCAACTTTTAGCCTGGAGACTTGGCACGCTAGCGAATGCAGGAAAAGCAAGCCCGGCTCAAATCTCTATGGCTAAAAGGAATAATGTTCATACTGCACTCGTAGTCGCACGTGAAGCCAGGCAGATTCTTGGAGGTATGGGAATTACAAATGAGTATCCAATCATGCGGCATATGATGAATCTGGAAACGGTATTAACCTATGAAGGCACACATGATATACATCTGCTGATAACTGGAAATGATATAACAGGAATCAATGCATTTGAATAATATTTCTGCTGATCAAATAATTGTAGTTTTTGATGATCAGTGTATTATGTGTAGCAAGTTTGCACAATTTATTGCGCATAAGGATACTAATAATAAATTCCGATTTGTTGAACAATCGAAATCAGAATCCCTACATGATACCATTATTGTTTATCACAATAGAGAGTTTTTTGTTGAATTTAGAGCAGTAATTTATATATACAATCAGCTGGGAGGAGTTTGGAAAATTTTTTCCGGGATCTTGAATTTGGTACCAGTTTCTTTAGGAAATTCTATTTATAGATTTGTTGCTAGAAACAGAAGAAGACTCTTTAAAAGATCAAATTCCTGTATGAACGATGAATCCGTTCGAAAAAGAATTTCTTCCTCAATTAAAATTTAACGATTGGTTTTCTTCAAGAAAGGATTCACAAAAACTGAACTCAAGATAATCAAAACACCCAGATAAAACATCCAGTTCAGATCCTTATGTTCTTTTAGAATTAAAATGGAAAGAACGATACCATAAACAGTTTCAAGATTAAATACAAGCATAGCAGAGAAAGCAGATAAATGCTTCATCGATCCTACCGATAAACTAAGCGGAATAACCGTGCAGAAAAGAGATAATACAATTAAGTAAGTCCAATCCATTGGTGTAGGATAATTTATACTTGTAACATTCAGAAGTACCAAAACAGGATAGATAAGCAATAAAAGGAGACCAACAGTACTGATTTCTATCCAACTTATAGCAATGGAATTGGCAATATGAATATATTTTTTATTCAAAGAAGCAACAATCGCAGAAAAAACAGCACATAATATACCAATCCAGAAGCCAAGCTTGAAATCAGGCTTAAGACTTTGGTTTATTAATAAAACACCAGGAATAACAATAATTCCAATCCAAAAGTCAATACGATCGATTTTTCGCTTATTGAACAAGGCTTCAAAAAAAACAGTCATAACAGAAATCATGGAAAGACAGATCATGGCTACCGAGGCATTCGCTAACTTAATAGAACCATAGAAACAGAGCCAATGTAAGCCAAGCATGATACCAATACCTACAAAAATTAAGATGAACTTTAATTTTATTCCTTGTAATGATCTTAAGTAATAAATTAAAGGAACCATGAGTAACGAACTTATAACACAGCGATAGAGCACCAAAACACCTGCCGAAACACTGATGAGCTGACCTAAAATTCCGGTAAATCCAAAAAGAAATACCGCAAGGTGCAAATAGATATAGGACTGAGTTTTGTTTTTCAAATAAAAAAACTTAATAATTTTAAAGTACAAATATCTATTTTTGCATGCTTTTTTAAAAAAGAGAAATGAGTATATTAAGAATTGGCGACAAAGCACCTGGATTTAAACTTCCATCTTCAGAAAAAAATATGGTTGAACTTCAATCATTTCATGGTAAAAAGGTATTGTTACTTTTTTTCCCTATGGCATTTTCAGGAGTGTGCACTAAGGAGTTATGTATGATGCGGGATGCAATTTCTGATTATTCAAATGTGGATGCCGAGGTTTTGGCAATTTCAGTAGATAGTTATTTCACTCTGGCGAAATTTAAAGAACTAAATAATTTGCCATTTACTGTTCTTTCAGATTTTAACAAAGATACAAGCAGGGCTTATGATTGTTTACATGAAGAGTTTGGTTTAGGATTAAGAGGCGTTAGCAAACGTTCCGCTTTTGTAATTGATCGTGAAGGGATAATTTGCTATGAAGAAATTTTGGAAAATCCGGGAGATTTACCTAATTTTGAGTCAATAAATAAAATTTTAGTAACTATTAAATAAACTTGATATGTCACTCGAAAAAACTTCGACCTGGGAATCATTGGAAAGTGAAATACTTATTGAAGAAAGTCTTGGTGAAATCTCGGAAATTATAGTTTATAATGACGATATCAATACTTTTGAATGGGTTATTGAATGTTTTATTAATGTATGCAATCATAGCTTCGAACAAGCTGAGCAATTGTCTTATATTGTTCATTATAAAGGCAAGGCAAGTGTTAAGGTTGGAACATTTGCAGTATTAAGACCCATGAAGGATTCCTTATGTGAAAAAGGATTAAGTGCTGTTATTGAAACTGTTAAGGCATAATACATTTTTGTATTGCCGGTTTATCAAATTCCTAAAGACAAAATAATTTTTCCACATCCAAGTCTTGCCAACAAGCAAGGTCTTTTGGGTGTTGGCGGCGATCTAAGTAAAGAGAGAATTATACTTGCATATTCAAATGGTATTTTCCCATGGAACAATGAGGGAAGTGAAATAAGGTGGTGGTGTCTCACTCCCAGATTAGTACTTAATCCCAGGAAGTTAAAAATAAGTAAAAGTCTGCAACAGGTAATCCGAAGAAAGAATTTTACAATTCAATATGATTCGGCGTTCAATGAACTAATAGATGGCTGTTCCGGAATCAAGAGAAAGAATCAAGAAGGGACATGGATTCACAGAGAATTAAAAGAATCGTTCACTCAACTTTTTAATGCAGGAATTGTGCACACTGTTGAAGTGTGGAGAGATAATTGTCTTGTAGGAGGTCTTTATGGATTAAGTATTGGAAAAATGTTCTGTGGTGAGTCAATGTTTGCCAAAGAGAGCAACATGTCTAAGGTGGCTTTATATTACTTATGTCAGAAACTAATTGATATGGAATACAAACTCATCGATTGTCAACAGGATACGTCACACCTCAGATCTTTAGGAGCTGAATTGATGAACCAAGAATCATTTTTCAACTTTCTGGAAGACAACAAGCAATATCCGATTGTTAAACAAAAATGGCGATAAAATCGTTGGCAGTTGCAGAACATTGATATAAACCGGGTTTTGTAGTTAATATATTTGGAATTAATATAAAAATTGAAATTATTGGATATGAATATTCCTTCACAGATTAAAAGAGGAATCATCTGGGGGCTGATAATGTTCTTCTTTGCAATATTATTTATGTGGACTGAAAGAGAAGTCTATACCATCAAGAAGTTATTAATAAAACTAGCAGTATGGTTATCGGCTGGATTAATGTATGGATATCTTTCAATGAAATTAGCAGGGTGGATGGATAGAAAATCATAAAATCAACTACCTTAAACTCAAGATTTAATACTGATACCCAATTTATTATTTTTAACATTTGTCACAATCTTAATTGACAAAAGTATTTTTTATCAACGATAATCCTCAAATATCTAGCTTCTTTCAAGAACCCATTTTGCTACACTTGGTGCAAGTTCTTTTTGCGATTTAGCTCCGACAAAGACACCGATATGACCTCCTGGGAATGCATAGAGTTGCTTGTCTTTAGTTCCCAAATGATCCATTACAGCTATGGTTGATTCGTTGGGAATAATATTGTCTTCGGTAGCATAGATGTTAAGAAAAGGAACTACCATATTTTTAAGATTCACTTTTTTACCGTTTAGTTCAAATTCACCTTTAATAAGTTTGTTATCTCTAAAAAGGTCTTTAATATATTTTCTATACATTTCACCGCTTAGATCAGGACAATCCGCTTTCCATTTTTCCATTCGGAGGAAATTCATCAATTTATCCTTATCACCTTTCATTTCCATCACACCGAAGTACTTGGCAAGATCCATACTTGGTTTAAGCATACTGAAAGCACTGTTTAACATATCGGCACTGATAAGCCTCTGCGTATCAACCATGGTATCCACGTCAACATACTTGGTCCATTTGTAAAGCATGTTACAATTGGCATCTTTGAAATCGTAGGGGGCAACATAAGTTGACAAGGTTTTTAGTTTTTCGGGAAAAACTGCGGCATAGATCATGCTGAATAATCCACCCTGACAGATACCCATCTTATGAATTTTATCAACTTTATGCGAGCTGCGGATAAAATCAATAGCATCATTCATATATCCCAGGATATAATCTTCCATAGTCAGATACTGATCTGCTCTTGTCGGATAACCCCAATCCATAATATAGATATCCAGCCCTTCCTCGAGGAGTTTCTTCATTAATGAGCGATCCGATTGAAGATCAAGGACGTCATGTCTGTTCATGATTGCAAAAGATACCAGCACAGGAATTTTGCTCTTGGCAGGAGAATCTCGACGATAATGATACATCTTGACTTTATCGCATTCCCAAACCAGATCTTTTGGAGTACTTCCAATTTCTACCTCCTCCATATCTTTTAAGGTATCATAGGTTTTTTTAAATTTTTCTGATAAATCGACAAATTCCGAAATAATAGAAGAAGAATTGAACATTATATTTTAATTTGGTGTGCAAAAATAAAAAAGCCCGGATAAGATCCAGGCTTTTTCTTGTATGATATAGAAATTATTTGCTTGATTTCTTTTTTTCCTGAACCGGAGCAGTATTATTGTTATTGAGGTTTAAATACTTTTCAATATGTCTGTACATCTTCTTTAGATCGTAGATGTTTTTATAAACTTCGTCCAATTCTGTTCTGGTTGCTACAGGAATATTGACAAAATATAGTTTTTCCATTTTATGATCAACGGCAGCTTTTAATTTCATCTGGAGGCTGCTTACTTCTGTCATTAATTTTGAATAAATATCGCTGTTGAATAATTGCGTAAATTGTTCGTCACCGATCATCATCCATTCCTGATACAAACTCACTACACTATCAATGCTTTGACCGGATTGAATTTTTTTGTTTACTTTTTCAGCTAGAGTATTCATAACTTTCATGCCTTGCTGATAGATCATATATTGAAGCTCGCTGTTCTTCATTTGAAATTTCATCATCATATCAGAAAGCTCAGACCAAGATTCAGCATCTTTCATCATTTGATTTCCATTCATCAATTTGGTAAGCGGAGAGACTGCATCGTTCATTGAATTTCTCCAGTTATTGTACATTTCCCAAGCGTTTGAATAAGGATTGTTGTTCAACATGCTTGAGAACGGATTAGAAGCATTCATGAAGTTCATCATGGGATTCTGAGACATTGATTTCATCATCTCGAAGAATTTGGTGTTCATTTCAGACATCATTTTTTGAGATTCATCAGGCATGAATTTAAAGAACGAATCCATAAATTCCTTATATTTATTTACGTTTAATAAATCTATAAAAGAATTGCTATTGAATGTTTTGTCATTCATACTTTTGAAAGCCGGTACCCACAATTCGAAAAATTTATTCAAATGAGTATGTAAATCTCCCATTCCCTTAAATGTATCCATTGAGCTAAGATTGGTAAGTTGCTTTTGCCATTCCTCATAAGTCTTACCCATCATTTCTGCATATTGTTTAACTTGAGATGACCATTGGCTGAAGTTTTCATTCATTTTTGTTTGAAATGCAGGATTGTTAAAATTGAAAGGATTGTTCATAGTTGAAGGATTGAACATTCCGTTCCATGGATTAGTATTCATGGCTCCTGACCAGGCAGAATTCATCTGATTCATCCAATTAGACCACTGATTCATCCAGTCATTGTTGTTATTGGTAGTAAAATTGTTCATTGGATTATTATTCATTATACTTTTTGCCCAGTTCATTTGATTTTCGAACCAGCTATTGAAAAAGTTTTGTGTATTTTCTTTATTCATATTGAATTTTTCTTCTGATTTATTGTACTGAATACCCATTTCTTTAACCGCATCTTTTTGAGCATTAAGATTTTCTTTAATCATATTGTGACCTTTATCCAAAGTTTCGTTTACCATTGGAATATTTTTGGTTAATTTCTTAGTAGTTTCAACCATTTGATCAATCATTGTAGACTGAGTGTCGATAATTTCATTGAATATCGATTTGTTTTTTTCTTTAGTAGCCATATTTATTTTTCTTTATTAATGATTTAAAAATTATTCCTAATCTTGCGCTGCAAAATTATTGCAGCGTTGTGTCATTTGATGTCAACGATATATTAATGATAATTAAAGGTTTATGATACAAATAGGCGATCAATTCAGGCATCAATTCAGATATTCACAGGAGGAAGTGGATCTTTATGCTAGAGTATCAGGAGATACCAATCCTTTGCATATTGATGAGGAGACCGGAAGAAATAGTATGTTCGGGAGGTGTATAATTCATGGATTTTTAGGAGGAAGTGTCTTTACCAAAATTTTTGGTGCATTATGGAAGGCTGATGGACATGTTTATCTCAAACAAAGTTTACAATGGTTAAAACCCATGTTTGTCAATACCGAATATGAAGCCGTTGTTACAGTTAAGGAGATTTTTCCGGAGAAAAACAGGATTTTATACGAATGTGCAGTTTATGAAAAAGAATCTCAAGAGAAAACTATCACAGGAGAAGCTCTCTTGATGAATAAGAAACAGTATATTTGGTAATTGAACTACGGAGTAAGAAGCTCATTTCATAAAATAAAGATTATAAAATTTTATTGATAATCAGCTGATTATGTATTTATTTTTTAAAAATTGATATTCAGAAAAATGCCAAAAAATAATAGTTTGAGACTTTCTAGATATCGATTTTAGCATAGTGAGCATGTTTCTCAATAAATTCACGTCTAGGAGGTACATCATCGCCCATTAAAATTGAGAAATAGTAGCTGGCTTCTGTTGCATTTTCGATAGTAACCTGTGAAAGGGTTCTTCTATCCGGATCCATTGTCGTTTCCCAAAGTTGTTCTGCATTCATTTCACCCAGACCTTTGTATCGTTGAATGTTAACACTTTCTTCTTTTCCACCACTTATTTCTGCTGTAATTTCTTTTCGATCTTTCTCAGTCCAGGCATAGCGTTGTTCTTTACCTTTTTTTACTAGAAATAGAGGAGGTCTTGCGATGAAAAGATGACCTCTTTCAATAAGTTCTACCATATATCGGTAGAAAAAAGTGAGAATTAGAGTTGTGATGTGGGATCCATCTACATCAGCATCACACATAATAACGATTTTATGGTATCTCAGTTTGTTGAGATTTAACTTCCTGTTACCCTCTTCATCTTCAATAAAGTTTACTCCCAAAGCTGTGAAAATATTTTTGATTTCTTCGTTTTCATAAATCTTGTATTCCAAAGCCTTTTCAACGTTTAGAATTTTACCACGGAGCGGAAGTATAGCCTGAAAATGTCTGTTTCTACCCTGTTTAGCTGTACCGCCGGCAGAGTCACCCTCTACCAGAAAAATCTCAGATTCAGATGCAATTTTTGAAGAACAATCGGCTAATTTTCCTGGTAATCCTCCGCCAGATAGGACGTTTTTCCGCTGAACAAGTTCCCTGGCTTTTCTTGCTGCTTCACGGGCAGTTGCAGCTAGAATAACTTTTTCTACAATCCTTTTAGCTTCTTTAGGGTTCTGTTCGAGATAGGCATTTAAGGCATCACCTACAATTCTTGATACAACTCCTACTACCTCAGAATTGCCTAATTCTCCTTTAGTTTGACCTTTAAACTGGGGCTCAGGGACTTTAACCGATACAATACCTGTTAGACCTTCTCTGAAGTCATCACCGCTGATATCAATTTTCAGCTTAGAAAACATTCCATTCTCATCACCATATTGTTTAAAAGTACGGGCTAGCGCTCTTCTAAATCCACTTACGTGCGTACCGCCTTCCTTAGTATTAATATTGTTTACGTAAGAAAATACATTTTCCTGATAGCCGGTATTGTATTGTAGAGCCACCTCAACTTCGATGTTATCCTGTTTGCCTTTCACATAAATAGGTTTTTCACACAATGCCGTTCTTGTTTGATCAAGGTACTTTGCAAATTCCATTAAACCACCTTCAGAATAGAAATGATCGCTTCGATGTTCAGCCTCAGCACGCTCATCATAGAGATAAATATTCAATCCACTGTTGAGATAAGAAAGTTCGCGCAAACGATGAGCAAGAATATCATAATTATAAATTAAGGTCTCAAAGATTTCATGATCAGGTGCAAAAGTTACCGTTGTTCCTCGATTATTGGTTTCTCCGATTTGAGCAACGTCAGCTAGAGGTTTGCCGCGTTGATATTCCTGTCTATAAATTTTTCCATCTAACTCAACCTCAACTTTAACGAATTGAGACAGAGCGTTAACACAGGAGACCCCTACTCCATGCAGTCCTCCTGAAACTTTATAACTGTCTTTATCAAACTTTCCTCCAGCATGAAGAACGGTCATAACGACTTCCAAAGCCGATTTCTTAAGTTTAGGATGCATACCGACAGGAATACCACGACCATTATCTTTAACTTCAATTGAATTGTTGGGTAAGATTTTAACAATAATTTCAGTGCAATGTCCCGCGAGATGTTCGTCGATTGCATTATCAACAACTTCCCAGACAAGATGATGCAAGCCTTTCGTGTCTGTACTTCCAATGTACATTCCCGGTCTGCGTCTTACAGCTTCTAATCCTTCCAGTGCCTGAATACTACTGGCATTATATTCATTATTATTTTGCGTCATTACTTGATTCGTAAATAAGGCTGCGAAGATAATCAAGTTTAGGGACAAAATAAAGGGAAATATAGTCACGCATTCAGGATTTAACTATAACTTAGTATATCGATATAATAAGATAAACTTACCAAAATAATAAGATAAACTTACTAATTATTTGTACCTTTATACGATGAGTAAGCAAGAGCCGATTCAGATTTATTTATTTATGCGATTGCAATCCGAATTAATGATGCAAAAGATTTTAAAATCTGAAAACGAAAATATTTCAAACACCTTAAACGCATCACAAATATTGGTACTAATGGTTATAGACAGAGAATTTGGATCTCATCAAAGTTATATTGCCGATAAACTTATGATTACAAAACAAAGTATTGGAAGCAGTATCAACCTTTTAATTAAAAAAAAGTATGTGATTAAAATCAAAGACCCTGTGGACGGCAGAGCATCCTTGATTAATCTCACTGACAAAGGATGGAAATTAATTGACAGCATTAAAATTGAACTTGAGAAATATTTGTTGGATTGGAAGATGTTATTAGGACAAAAAACCAATAAAAAATTGATTTCTGCAATGAAAGAAATATCAAGTTATTCCAGTAAGAAAAAAAGTTAAAACTTTGAAAGCCTCAACGTATAAAGAATACATTATCAATTTAGAAAATCTGTCCTCTGAGATAGAAAAAATTGTATATGATTTACTAGACTTTAGATTCTGGTTAATCGTAGGACAAATGGGATCTGGTAAAACAACTTTTGTCAGAGCTATTGCACAATGTCTGGGTGCAGAAGAAGAGGCGAGCAGCCCAACATATACCTTGATTAATGAATATCATTTTCCCAAAAATAAATTTGAAATCAAAACATTTCATCATCTTGATTTGTACAGAATTTCTGATATAGATGAAGTGATGAGTATTGGATTTGAAGAGCTTCTAATGAGCGACGTTAATTGTGTAATCGAATGGCCGGAATTAGTCTTATCTTTGTTAGAAGGAGAATCTGTCATTTTTGTGTACATTTCTACTTCGGGGGAGGGGGAAAGAAAATATACTTTAACTACAAATCCATATGAGTCCTCAAATATTTAAATCAAGTGAGGGTGTTTTTCAGACACAATTACAACAGATTCAAGTAGAAAAATCAAAGAGTTCCTTTGTCATAGGTATACCAAAAGAAACTTATATTGATGAGAACAGAGTCGTTTTAGTACCTCATTCAGTGCATAAATTGGTTGCCCTTGGACATCGTGTGATGGTTGAAGCCGGGGCTGGAGCGCGATCGAATTTTACCGATTTGGATTTTACTGAGGCAGGAGCTGAAGTCACAGAAAGCAAAGAGCTAGTTTACCAATCAGAGATCATTTTAAAAGTTGTACCACCTACTCTACAAGAAATAGCGCTTTTTCGAACAAATCAAGTGTTAATATCACCCTTACAAATGCCCTTAATTAGTCAGGATTATCTTCAATCCTTACGTCAGAAGAGAGTTACTGCAATTGCAATGGAATATCTCAAGTCAGAAGACGGAACATTTCCACTGGTAAGAATAATGAGTGAAATTGCCGGTTTAGCAGTTATCCACACAGCTGCTGAGCTTCTATGTAACCATGCAGGAGGACGAGGTGTCTTACTCGGAGGAATATCAGGAGTAACACCAGCTAAAGTCTTAATATTGGGTGCAGGAGCGGTTGCAGAATATGCAACAAGAGCAGCATTAGCTTTAGGAGCATCAGTAAGAATATTTGACGATGAGATCCATAAATTAATAAGAATTCAAAATGTTATAGGGAGACAACTATATACTTCATCGTTAGATCCTGTTCCCCTGTTAAGACAACTTATAAGTGCCGATGTGGTTATAGGAGCCATTCATTCCAAAGAAGGCAGAACACCCGTAGTAGTAACAGAGGAAATGGTTACGAATATGAAGCAGGGATCTGTCATCATTGATGTCAGCATTGATCAAGGGGGTTGCTTTGAGACAAGTCAACTAACAACACACGATAAGCCAACGAGAATAGTTCATGGTGTTATACATTATGCGGTGCCAAACATAGCTTCAAAAGTATCGCGCACGGCATCTACCGGTATGAGCAATATTGTAGCGCCAATCCTTAAGAAGGCTGGACAAGAAGGGGGAATAGAACAACTCATTTATACCAACAAAGGATTTCAGAATGGCATCTATACTTATAAAGGTTGCTTAACCAATAAATATCTCAGCGAAAGATTTTCTATTAAGTATACTAATCTGGAGTTGTTATTAACAACAGGATTCTAGGGTTTAAGTCAATTCAAAATAGTAATAAAGTAACTACTGCATAATCCGGAGCAAAGGTGACCACCAAATCCGGAGCAAAGGTGACCACCAAATCCGGAGCAAAGGTGACCACCCTTAAAATAATAAATTAGAATTGATGCATAAAATTTGGTATTTGGGTTTT
>JADLHT010000047.1 GCA_020848695.1 Saprospiraceae bacterium | reverse complement strand
TTGACTCAGATACTTATTGTACCTTAGCTCTTCCGGCAATTTTTTTTTGTTGTCATAAATTTAATTTTTTAGTGAGCTATAAATTTACGAACTTTGGGGAATGGCTACCGAAGGTTTAGTTCAACATCGTATTGGCAATAGTGGGGCTGACAGTTGTAAACTCAACATTTGTAATTCTATTAGGCATTTGTTCAAATGTTGGGCTGACGTTTTTCAAATGCCCCACCATCGCCAATACCTGACCGTTAATTCCAATTTCAAGAACTAAATTATTTATGAAAACGTTAAGGTAAAGATATATACAGTCGAAAGTCAATAAAAAAAGCCCACGACCACCCATCGAGATGGGTAACGCAGGCCATCTAATCGAGAAAATTAGGCCGCAAAATTAAAGCTTTTTGCATATAATTTGGATTGTACTTAATTATTTTATTAACAATTTAAAAATTCAATTTATGAAAAAGAATTCAATTTTATTCGATAAGGTTTACCAAGATTTTGGTAAGCTCTTATTTGAAAAGTCAATTTTAAAGATTGCCACAATAATTATGTTGTCTTTTATTCATGGACAACATACTTTTGGCCAACCCAACCTAAAGAAAGTACTAACCTTTAATTCCTCAAACACTCCATCTTGTGATTGGATTTATTCGATTGTTGCTTCAGAAGATTGTGTACATTACTATTTTGCTGGATATTCAGAAATTGAGCAAAATGGTGAAATAATAAGATTTCCAGTTATGGGGAAGATAAATTCAAGTACAAATAAATTAATTTGGGAGAGAAATTATAGTATAAACGGTTTTAGTGGTGATGGCACTTTTAATAGTCTTATTGAAGATGGTTCAACATTAATTGCAGTTGGAGAGCAAGCAGAATCTCAGTCCGAACCTGTAAATAGAAGGTCAATCTATAATATGGTAAGTAGCGAAGATGGTGAACCATTACAATATACTCTAGGTATTAATTATCCTATAGCCCTTCTCGCAAACGATTATAATTCCAGACTTAATGAAGTTAAGCCATTAAAGAATTCAATTGGAGAAGTGAACGGCTTTATTGGAATTGGAACTAAAAAGCCTCGCGAAGGAATTGATGAAAAAGCTTTATTTGTAAAACTTAATTTAAATGGTGACCCTGACCCAAGCTTTGGTACAAACGGTGTTTTTGAATTTAATGATGATAGACAATCAAGAGGAATAAATGGGATTGAAGTAAGTGGAAGTCAGGAAGTAAAGTATGCCTTGGTGGGTAGAGTTGCTGAAGTTTTGGTTAATCCTACAGCATCTAATGTGCTTGTAATTGCTCTTGATAGTGATGGAAAACAAGTCTGGAAAGAAGAACTAGGTGAATCGGTTTCAGAGCCTGGTGTTACTCAAAATATTAATTATGTAGATGTTAACTCAGGTAATGAATTTAATAATTGCCTAGCAATTAATTATGAAAATTCAGATCAACAAGGAAGAGATATCCTTCAAGATGGAAACAATCTGGTAATTAGTGCAGAATTTGATTATTTCACTGCTAATTTTCCAACCGATTGTTCGCCTAATAACCTAACAGGTGATGATACTTATAGAATGTTAGATGGTGCTATTATCAAACTTGATTTGGAAGGTAAAATAGACTTTAGCAAGAATGTAGGTCTATTTACTGGTGATGCTTTCTATTGTGATTTAGAAATTAAAGATGGAGAATATTACATTTTGGGCAGTAAGGCTGAGGTAGTAACGGATCCTAATACAAACCTTCCTAGACTTAAAAGCAAAACTCAACTAGTTAAAACGGATTCTGGTGGTGATATAGTTTATACTAAGACAGTTGACAAGCCAACCAATGCAGCTTGGGAAACTGATTGTGGATTTGATATGGCATTCACTTGCGATGGTGAAATTATTATTGGTGGTGATGCAAATATTAATAAGGAAGATTACTTTATTCAAGTATTGTCTAATGATTGTCAAGGGAAAGTTCCAATGGGTACAAATGATATTACTAATGTGAAAAATTATTCATCCTTTGTCAACTGGAACAGTAGTCGAAAAGTTAAGGCCACTGTATTTGTTGAAGATGGTGGTCATCTTAGAATTGATGGTGGGGCTATAATAGAGTTTGGTGCTTCTTGGGAATTGGTTGAGTTAAATGAACTTACTTCAAACAATTCAGATATGGTTCCTAAAATTATAGTTAAATCCGGAGGTACGTTGACCTTAGATAATGCTCATCTAAAAGGATTTAATGCTTGTTCAAAAGAATGGATGTGGGAAGGTATTGAAGTAAGAAATGGGGGGACAATAATAATTGCTAACAATTCTATAATTGAAGACGCAAAAATTGGTATTCTTTTTGATCAGGGCGTATATAATGCAAATGGTAATTATAATGGAACTGGTCTTGGTGGAGGTGGATCTATAACATCTAATAACTCCATTATCAGGAACTGCAGAAAGTGTATTCACTTTGCCCAAAGTGACAATAATGTATCTAGGAGCCTTGCTACAACTCAGTTTATTAATAATACTGGCTTAAAGGATCCTCAATATAGAGCTTGCTACATTTATTCATTTCAATATCCGCCTCCTCCTTGCAACATTATTCAACTGGGCACCAAAGAATTTGTATCCGCTCATAATATTAAGAATATTAACTTTACTAGTTGCGAGTGGTTAAATTCTAGATCTGGGTCATTTCCAACAGAACTGCGTGGTATTTGAATATCATCAATTGATGCGGAGTATTTTGTCAATGGAGTAAGTAAATTCAATAATCTCAATATTGGAATTCAAGCTCTTAATGCTGCAAAACCGAATAGGTTCATTGCAGTAACCGGATCCAATGAATTTAACCAAAATCAAGTTGGAATCAGGCTTAATTCCGGACAGGTTCACTTGATAAAGGATGGTAATAAATTTAATTTAAATCCAAACTCAGTCATCCCTGTCAACCAAGGACTTCCCTCTATCTTTGGAATCGTTAATCTTGGAAGTACCAGAATTAGAGTTACCGATAATACCTTTGATGGTGTGAATATAATTAGTCCTCCCAATACCCAGAAATTTGGTATGATCAGCGACAATACTGCGTCAGAAAGCTTCCACAAAAGCAATACCTTTACACGTTTGTATATGGGCGAACAAACACAGAAAGACAATCAAGGACTGAATCTATACTGCAATACCCATACCTTATTTACTAACTCTTGGAGGGTATTCAATAAGATAGGAACACAAGGGAATTGTTTATTTGAACCTAAGTTAACACCAGATAATCACTTTACTATTCCTTGTAGCATACCTGAGTTAAAGGATATTAACTCTTATACGGCGCAGCCTTTTACCTATTTTGCTAAAACTTCATTCCCAGACAATCCAGAGTGCAATTCAACACAAGTTGATGTTGTAACTACTGGTTGTAATCTTGCAGAAAGCGGTTGTGATTTTCCGATTCCTGAGATAACTTCTGGCAATGTTACAAGCTTTAGAACTCAGATTGATGGAATGGATGACGGGCCACATAAGCAGGTAATAATTAATGAGTTATTGCGGTATTATTATAGGAATAATCAGGCTGAAGATGCAGATAACTTACTTGCTACTCTTAGCACTGATGAAAGTAGATTTGTAAGGGCTATGCTATTGCTCAACCAGGGTAATTATTCTTTAGCTTCTAGCGTAATTTACTCCATACCTTCGAGCAGTGTGGAGAAAGCAGATATTGCAGCTTTTTTCAACATTGTATATCAATCTCAAATCAATAATATTCCATTGAATAATCTATCAAACACTTCTATTAGTACTTTAGAATCCATTGCAGAGAACCGAACCTTAGGAGCTTATGCTGCACAATCATTACTTATGGGATATTACGATCATCAGTATCTAATTCCTGTCGAGACAGAAGATGGATTAACTTATCGATCAAACAACAAGGAAGCTAATTCAGATTCGAAAGAATCCGTTATTCAAGTTAAACCTTCTCCTGTATTGAACGAATGCATAATTTCTTTAAGTAGTACAGATGGCCTTCGCAATCCAAGTATTCAGGTTTATTCAATTGATGGAAGACTAATCAACGATATACAATTAATTCCAACTAAAAATAAAACTTTAATAAAATTAGATAGTAAATCTTGGCCAAGATCAGTAATATCAATTGTACTAATGGATGAGAATAAAATTATTTCAAGTTTAAAAACTTTAAAACAATAATTTCATTCATCCATACAAGCAGAAGAATCTATTTTTCTGCTTGTATTTTTATAATGAAGAAATGAATAAACACATTATACATATAATACTTTTATTATCATTATTTACTGAAGTGTATACTCAGAATTACTTTGATATAGTTGTACCCACTAATAGAACAAGAGTTGAAGGTATATTTACTCCTGCTATTGAATTAAATGATACTACATTCAACTTTATTAGAACCTCATATAGGAATAAGGCTGGTGAATCAAGTAGTATTTGCAAAATGGTTAAGTCAGGAGATGTCATTTCAAATATTACCTTGCTTGATTCAATAAATGGGTTAGCTATAAATGATGTTATAAAAATTCATGATGGTGTGTTGATCTGTGGCCAAATACTGAATGTTGCACAAAAAAAATATTCTATATTTTATGCTAAGCTTAATAATCTATTTGATACTGTATGGATACGTCAAATTTCAACTAAACATAATAATCCTTTTTTATTTAAGTTAATTAATCTGAAAGACGGTAGATTTGTATTTATAGGTAGTGATAATCACATAAGATCAACAGGGGGAACATATCCAGACAGTACTAATGCAATAATTATTAAAACTGATTCACTAGGAAATATCTTGCATCAAACTGACTTGCCGAACATAAATAATTCTACTATTGAAAATCAAGAAGATGTAATTGAAGATTCTGAAGGAAATATCTTTAGTGTTGGAGCAGTAAGATATCCAAATTTATATAACAATGGACTTATTATAAAGCTTGACCAAAATGGAAGAATAATATGGAGTAAGGAAATTAGTGAGGAAGGATTTGGGATTGAATTTTCAAATATATTTGAATTAGAAGATGGAACATTGTTAATTATTGGTGTTCATTATAAGCCATTTTTTGAGCCAGATGTACAAGCTTGGTCTAACATTTACAATATTTCAAAAGAGGGTAAAGTAATTTTTTCCACAAAATTTGATAAAGCTGATATTGGAGGTCAACAAAAATGCCTTCAAGTTACAAAAGAAAATTATGTATGCATAAAAACAACTCAAACAAGTGACTCAGGCTTTATAAAACCATTATTAATGAAATTCGATCGTTACGGTAATATAATTTGGAAAAGGAGATACACCCGCGGAATTTTAGATAAGCCAGAAATATTTTTTAACATAGCAGAAGCTTCTGATGGAGGATATTATCTTACAGGAACCAATTGGGTTGATGGTGATAATAGTAGTAAGGCCTGGATTGTAAAGGTAGATAGTAATGGATGTGTAGTTTCAGGATGTAATACTGCTCTGAATATTGAGAAAGAACCTTATAGCACACTTTTTCATCTATTTCCGAATCCTGTTAGTGATCACTTAAGTATTTATCTGAATGATGAGGATCTACAAGATCGAAGTTATAACTTGAAGTGTTTTGATCAGTATGGGAAGATTGTTTCTACCACTGATTTTAGAGGTAGAAAGACAAATATCGATTTACATTTTTTGGTATCGGGAATGTATTTTTATCAAATCACATACCACTATAAGTATATTCAAAAAGGAAAGTTTATTAAGTTGTAAACTTATCATAATGAAATGTTTGAAAAATAAATTATAAAATACAGAAACTGGAATTAACACAGTATTGACGATCATGCCACCAAAAACTTACTTCTTTAGCATAGATATATAGCTATAACATATTTCACTCTTGGCTTTATAGAATTGGTGGCACGTCGTCAATACTCAACCGTTGAACAAGCCCCAATCATTCTCTTTCAAAAAGAAAGCAATCTCAAAGTAAAAACTTATCTGTTGGAATTAATTTTGTAACACTAATTCCAAATTTAAATTCCGATGAATAAGGCAAATCTATCT